>NZ_RQFA01000039.1 GCF_004770155.1 Leptospira gomenensis
CGACTACAATGTTTCCCCGAGTCCTCCTTTTACGCCTTTGAATACCGAGAATGGCACAAAGAGCCGGATGAATCGAATTCGAACGAACCTACAAACTAAAACCGGCTTCCGCTAAGGGACCCGGCCCAGCTTGCCCAGGTGGACTCAAGAGCGCCTCGCACGAAAAACGCACCGCAACCCAGATCACCCGCCGGCCCCTCGTATACGCTGCCGCGCAATGCAGCGCCTATACACGTATACACATCTCACGCGCTTCTCACACAACATCTCTGCAAGTCCGCGCTGACCGCGCACAACTTCGTGCCGACCACGCACAACAAAGGCAACATGCCGTTCTCAATTCGAGAAATAAATGAAGCGCAACGGCAAAATCTGAATCGTTCAGAAGCACATTTTCCCTAAACGTCCGAGTGTCCGAGTTCAAAAAAAAGAAATCTCTCGACGTTTAAGAACCAATACCAGGCCGAAAAAAAATCTCCTTCAACCGCTTTTGAACTTCGGAAGGTTCTTCCACAAACTTAAACTGACTGGTCTGCAATCGTTTTGAAAGTTTTAATTTTCGCTTCTGAATGTGTCCTCTTCTTGAAATCAAAAGTTCGACTTTATCTCCGGGTTTATACAACTTTAAAAGGTCCTTACGATTGCCCGAATGAATCCTTGTCCCTCCCAGAGCAATCCATTCATCTCCCTGACTTAAGTCAGTAGACGCATCCAATATCTTCCAATCCACTTTAGAAATATATAAATTACCTCGATCCTCTCGAGTCGCGAACCCCAACTCGATCCCCGGATTCGAATTCAGACGATGAATTCCTATCTTTGCAAGATAGGTTTCGATAGGAATCGGAATCGGCTTATTGAGATATTCCCCGAATTCCAGTTTGAGATCAACACCCGTGCTTTTTTTTGCGGATTGAAAAAACTCCGTTTTCGTAAACCCCCGCTTCTTGCCCAAATGATATGTACGATAGAGTTCGTTCATAACATCGATTAGACGGCGTTTCCCGGAAGTCTCCGATAGAAGATATAGATCCATCGCGAGCGCGAGAACCCCGCCTTTTACGTAATACGAAATTCCGGTATTGTGCGCATTGGGATCGTTCGGACGATTGTAGAATTTCGTCCAAGCGGTATAGGAAGAATCCTCCAAACTCATCCACGCCTCTCCCTCCGATTTTTCAAGGCTTTGTAGGTCTTCCATCACTTTAATTAGATAAGCCTCGGGACTGAGGTGTTTGGTCTTTAGTAGAAAGTATGCGTCATAAAACGAAGTGATCCCTTCCGCAATCCACAGTTCCCGAGTTAGGTTCGGCTTTTGATAGTCGAAAGGACCGAGTTCTATCGGACGAATCCTTTTCACATTCCAAAGATGAAAGTATTCGTGCGAAAGTAGTTCCAAAAGTTTTGCGTATCCATCTTTGGAAAGGGCTTTCAGCGGATCATACATATTTACGGAAGAATTGAGGTGTTCCAATCCTCCGTAGGCCCCCTCCGATAAAATCAGAATAAACAAATAACGCGCGTTCGGCGCTCCGCCGAACGCGGCAATCTGTTCACCCGTTATCTTTTGTAAATCGGGAATCAGACTTTTTATGACGGATTTATGTAATTCTCCTTCCAAAACTATATCGTGATCGCATTCTCCGGCCCGAAACGACTGAGTAGGACGGTTGGAGAGTAGAATCGGACAATCCAAAAATTCGTCCCAAGAGGAAGCGGTTCTTTTTTTCCCCTTGCCCTCCAAGCCGGAATGACAATATTTGAAAGGAAGAATATTCGATATTTCTAATGTTATTTCCGCCTTTTCGAGATCTTTCGGATATAAAAAAAGAGAAGGGGGATGCAGAAGACAGAATTCGGTCGTAAAGTAATTGGATCGGACTGAATAGTCGAATCCATAAACGACGTAACGAACCTTAAAGGATTCACCTTCCGAACGAATACTCCAAACATCCAGACCGATCGATTCTATCTCGAGCCGTTTCCCGTTTTTTCCGGAAAGAAAGGCTTCCATCTTATGAATGTGTCTGGAATAATCCCGCACCATATAAGAACCGGGAGACCATACGGGAAGCGAAAGTTGTATTTCTTTTTTCGGGGAAACGATCTCGATCTCCACCTGAAGATAGTGCCCCGAAAGTTGATATTCTTGTACGGAAAAATGGAACTTAGACAATCATACACCGCTGACGTTGGATATCTCTTGGAGAGTTTCCTGTACGGTGGTCGTCGGGTCAACTTTTCTCCAAACCTTCCTGATCTTTCCGTCCGGAGAAATCAAAAAGGAATCCCGGGAAAGCCCTTTAAACACCTTGCCTCTCCATTCCTGATCTCCATAAACTCCGAGCGCCTCGCTGAGTTTATGATCCGGATCGGAAAGAAGCGGGAAATTCAAAGAATACTTCTGAATGAAATTCCCGTGCGAGCTCAAGTCGTCCAAACTGACTCCGTAGACCTTTGCTCCGATCTTTTTGAATTCGCCTAAGTTATCCCGATAGCTGCACGCTTGTTTCGTACAACCGGGGGTGTCGTCCTTAGGATAAAAATAGAGTAATGTCCAAGACCCGGCTATGTCGTCGGGTAACTTGACGCTTTTTCCTTCCGTACTTTCCAAACTAACCGATGGCAAAGAGCCGCCTAATACTGAATCTGACATTCCGATTCCTCTGGGTTTATGATATTTCCGAAATATTCCGGTTCGTTTTATCCCGATAGAAACGATAGAGATCGGTTTGTTATCCGCAAGAAAGAATTACGTTTTTATCAAATAAAAATGTTGAAAATTATCTGTTAAAAACTTCTAATCCTTATACTTCGAGCGAAAAATCAATTTTTCTCATACGGAAATCACCCATTTTGAAAACGATCCTATCTTTATTTCTATTCTTATTGCCCGTATTATTACTTCCGGAATCCCCCGAACCGTGGAACCCAATCGACTTACGCAAAGGAGTTTGGTACGCGACGGAAGGCTTTCGCGAAGAATTTAAAAACGGAATCGATCCGTCCTCGTCCGGAGTCCGTAAAATCGAATCGTTCCCCATCATCCTCAACGAAGTTTTCCGAGTACCGATCGGAGAAGGATTGAAAGTTTACACTCTTCAAACCGAATTCCGCTTGGAAGCGAAGCTCAAAGAGTCAAAAATTTATAAACCGATTTTTTTGTATCTGGAATCGATCGGAGAAAACTGGGAAATTTTTCTAAACGGACATTCGCTCAAACGGGAAATCCATATGGATCCGACCGACAAAGAAATGTATTCCCGAAGAACGATCCGCAACTTCCGTTTGGCGATCGACTCCAGCCTTCTCAAGGAAGGACGAAACCTTCTCACCTTTCGAATGATCGGCGACGCCCCCGCGTCCGCGTTCTCCAAAAACGTGGACTTAGGATTTTACATCGACGGAGATTATTCGATCACGACCGAGCAGAAACTTTCCGGAGAAATTTCGACGCTGATCAATCTTTGCCTCAATACGATCTACGTTTTTTTCGGTCTGTATCATCTTCTCATTTTTGCGAAACGAAGAGAGGATCGTTACAATCTTTATTTCGGAATTTTCAGCGTTTGTATGGCGGTGTATTCTCTTTCTCGTTCGAGCATCGCGTTTGAAACGATCCAGGACACGACATGGATTACAAGAATTGAATATTCTTCCGTATCACTTCTTTCTCCGTTGTTTCTTTTATTCATGCAGGACTATTTTTACGGAAGGGCAAAATTCTCGAAGATATTATTCGGAATCCTGATTTTCAATCTGATCGTCGCCGTCGCGACCATCCTCGAACCGTTCCGTTATACGATGACAAGTCTCCGGATCTGGCAGATTTCCATTTTACCAACGCTGGTATATCTCCTTTACTTTATGGGGAAAGCGGTTTATCAGCGTAAAAAGGACGCGACTCTCATGGCGGTGAGCATGTTCACCGTGGTTTTTATCGCGGTCTACGACGTGATCGATTCCGTTTTTTTCCAATCGGGAATCCGGTTCACACAGTTCGCGTATTTTCTTTTCGTAGTCGCGTTAACCACCATTCTCGCGAACCGATTTATCTCGTTGTATCGTCAATCCGAAGACTTGAACATCGAACTCAGTCAACAAAAATTAGAACTCGCCAGACAAAAGAACGCATTCTTCCGATTCGTACCCGTACAATTTTTGAACGTATTGGGAAAGGATTCCGCGGTGGAAGTCAACCTAGGAGATTCGGTTCTCAAGGAAATGTCGGTTTTGTTTACGGACATACGTTCTTTCACCACGATTTCGGAACAGATGACCCCCGAGGAGAATTTTCGTTTTATCAACGATTACCTCGCGAGTATGGAACCCGTCGTTCAAAAACACGAAGGTTTCGTGGATAAGTTTATGGGCGACGGAATTCTGGCGTTATTTTCCGGGGAAGTCGAATCGAACCAATCAAAGTTTCACGGAAAAACCTCCGCAGACAAAGCGATCCTCGCGGCGATCGAGATGAAGAAAAAAGTTCAGACGATCAACGCGGAAGCGCGGACTTCCCACTTCAAAGGACTTAGAATCGGAATCGGAATCAACACGGGAAATCTGATGTTGGGTACGGTGGGAAGTCGTTCCAGACTCGATACGACCGTGATCGGAGACACGGTCAACGTGGCTTCCCGTTTGGAAAGTCTTACCAATCTCTATCGCGCGGATATTCTAGTCACGAAAAACACGTTATCAGCCATGACCATAGCCGAAGACCTTGCGATTCGAGAGATCGATTCGGTGGTCGTAAAAGGAAAAACGGATCCTATCATCATCTACGAAGTTTACGAAGCGGATGCGCCGCATGTCCGCAAACTCAAGGACGCCACGCTTTCTCTTCTCACGAGAGGAATCATTCTCTATAAGGTCGCCGATTTTCAGGAAGCCTTGATCAATTTTGAACAGGCTCTCAAGGTTTATCCGGAAGATATCGTATCCATACTCTACCGCAAACGTTGTAAGGAATACATAACCTCTCCGCCTACGGGCAACTGGATCGGCGTTCAACATCTATTAGAAAAATAGAATTCACTAATATTTGAATACGAACGCCGCTCCGAGCTGTGTCCTATAATCCTTGGAGGAAGGATACGGTCCCAAAGCGGGCAAACTCGTAAGATACATAGCGGCCACTTCTTCCCGATCGGGAGTTATCCTTAATATCGTCGCCCTTCCGATGCCCGAAAGATTGGCCCGGGTTTGGACGTGCGAATCGACTACCGTATGTGTCGCTTCCCAGACACCGGCTGATAAATTCACACCGAAGGTTTCCGTCAACCGGATATCGTATCCCATTTGCAGGCGATATCCTTTCATCATCGTATCGAACGTTCCTTTGCCGTAAGTGGTGATCGGAATTCTGAAATCCGGTTGTTGGGCAGGGCTTGCTGGATCCGCTGCGACGCCGTACACGGTTTCGCGCGAGATAAAATTCTGCTCCTCGTCCTTGTAAAATCCGTGGCTTAAAACGCTTTGAAAGTATTCCGCGCTGAAATAAATCCGAACACCTTCCGCCACTTCCAGACTATAACTCAATCCTAATACCGCGTTCAGATACGCTTCCGTATATTGGATCGTCTTATGCGAAAACGGATCCACTCTAGGAAACTCGAACACCGTGTTCGAGTTCAAAGAGTTGATACCGGAAACTGTCAAACGCGAATTGGAATTCAACTTCGCTAGGTTTCCGTAAAAGTCGGCTCCGATTCGAATTCCCAACGAGGACAAAAATTTATTCTTTCCGGAAGCGAAAGGGAGAACGTCGCCCGAATAACCGATCCTCATCGTATCCAAACGATTGCTTTGATAATAATAATCGAGCGCTGCGATCGACGTATAATTCGCGTTTGTCGGAGAACCGCTGACGAATTCGTAGGCGGCGCTTTCATATTGCAGATTTTGAATATGATTGGATTTGAATCCGGTATAGGAAAAAAGGAGATTACTTTTAAAATACTTTCCTCCGGGAATTCCGTTTCTACCGAGTTCGAACCCGATCCCTTTCATATCGCCGACCTTTGGATCGGAAAGTTTTAAAGAATTGGAATACGCCTGGTTGATCAAAAAAGACTGCGACATCAAAAGCGCGTTTTGTATCGTCCCCGAACGGACTTCCGTTTGTATGATCCTAAAAAAACCTTCCCGCCAGTGTCGTTTCCAATCCTCGGAAGCGGTGGAATTCTGTGCCGAAACCGAACCCAACAAAAACAAACAATAAACGACACAGCGCAAAATCCTAAATAAAACCCTCATTCTAAGACCTGACTCAATGGTTTTTACGAATACGTTTTTATCTCTGCGGAATTCGGTCAATTCCCATTAACGCTTGGAGCGCAACCGAATCGATTCCACATCGATATAAAACGAGTTAAATTCCGGAAGAGGTTATTTTTCACACCGAAACAATCGTTGCCAAAGCCAATTCGATCGGAAAGATTGACTTCAATCGTTTATCGATAAAAAGGACCGGCTCAATGATTTCTTATTCGATCTATAAAATGCTGCACATCTTCGGGATTCTTCTGCTCTTTACCGCGTTAGGCGGAGTCACTTTACACGTTTGGAACGGTGGAAATCGCGAGTTCTCCAATCGTAAGGTCATCGCCATCACGCATGGAATCGGACTTTTTCTCATCTTACTCGGAGGATTCGGAATGTTGGCTCGGCTCGGTATCATCTGGCCTTGGCCGGGCTGGGTGATCGCTAAGTTTGCGATCTGGCTTGCCTACGGCGGGCTTCTTTCCGCGGTTTATAAAAAACCTTCGTTCGCAAAAGTATTCTGGCTTGGGTTTCCCCTGTTGGGATTGCTCGTGTCCTATATCGTATTGTATAAACCTTTCTAAAAAAATATTTCGAAAACTTTCGTATCGCTAAAAAAGAAATTCCAATCGAGGGAAAGAAGAGATGGCAAAAGCGTCCGCATCCAAACAAGTTTCTAAGACAAAAAAAGATCCTCAGATAAAACCGATCACCGATTTTTTAGGATCCAGGGATCTTCCGCATCCGGTGGATCGTTTGGAGGACGTTCGCAAACGAGCCCGTAAATTCCGCGAGAAGATGCTTTCCGGTTCGCAGGTGGTTTTTTACCGTTCCTACGATTTGGTTCGGGTTCCTTATCCGACACGTTATGCGCTCTTGAACGCGTATTCTCTTCCAACCCCTTATATGCACATCCTCAATCGTCTATTCATCGTTCAATACAAAACCGCGGCGGGAATTAAAACGTTACTTTTTTCCCCGTCGGATTTGGACGGAAATGCGGAAACTCCGTTTTTCAAACGTCTTGCGGAAAGTTTCGGCCCTTTCCAATCCTTGGGTAAAAAAATCATCGCACCGATTTTGAATACCGTCGAAGAATGTCTACAAGATGCGGGCATCGCTCCGGAAAAAGTGGATTATATCTCGTATGATCACCTTCATACGCAGGACATCCGCAAATGGCTCGGCGCAAACGGAGAAAAAGGATATTTTCCGAACGCGAAACTTCTCGTAATGCGCGAAGAATGGGACGCAGTACAGGGTTTACTTCCTCCACAAGCGGATTGGTATTGTCCGAACGGAACGGGCGGAGTTTCCGAAGATCGTATCGTAATCCTCGACGGAGACGTGGAGTTAGGGCAAGGAATCGCTCTCATTCGTACGCCCGGTCATACCTACGGCAATCATTCCCTTGTGGCCCATACACCGGAAGGGATTTTCGTTTCGAGCGAAAACGGCGTCAGCGCGGACAGTTATTCCCCTTTGAAATCCAGAATTCCCGGAGTCAAAAAATACGCCAGAGCCACGGGGATGGAAGTGATCCTCAACGGAAATACTCTGGAAATCGGGCTGGATCAATATATTTCCATGGTGCAGGAAAAGGAGATGGCCGGAATTTCCTCGCGGAACGGGGATTTTTACAACGTGATGCCTTCGTCCGAAATGACGAGTTACTGGTTGTTTCCCGGCACGGCACCGACGTTCAGTTTCGGAAGGTTGTCGTTCGGAAGCCCGGTCGTATAACACGGATTTTACGGGAGAACAACATGATTTTATTGATTACCGGATGTGCGGGCGGACTCGGAAAAAAATTGGCCGAGGACGCGTTCGAAGCGGGCCACTCGATTCTTATCACGGATATCAACGAAAAGGAACTCAAAAAATTCGCGACTCCTTGGAAAAAGGAAACGGATCGAGTAATCGTTTCAAAACTGGATGTCACTTCCCCCGCCGATTGGAAAAAAGTGATCGATCTCGCGTATAAAAAGTGGGGACGACTGGACGCGCTTCTAAACGTCGCGGGATATCTTCTCCCGGGATATATCTACGAGGTTCCCGTTACCCAAATCGACCGTCATATGGACATCAATGCCAAAGGAGTAATGTACGGAACGAGAGAAGCGGCGATTCGTATGACGGAGGCAAAAGCGGGTCATATCGTAAACATCGCGTCTCTTGCGGGAGTGGCTCCGATTTCGGGGATCGCTTTGTATTCCACTTCGAAATTCGCGGTCCGCGGTTTTTCTCTTGCGATCGCTCAGGAACTCAGGGCGAAAAACGTTTTCGTAACGGTCGTTTGTCCGGACGCAATCAAAACCCCGATGTTGGATCTGCAAAAAGATTACGAACAAGCCTCGATGACGTTTTCGGGGGACAAGGTTCTGACAGCGGAAGAGGTGTCTAAGATCGTATTGGGTAAGGTCCTTTCCCAAAAACCTCTGGAACTTTTGATTCCGCAGAGCAGGGGGATCCTCGCAAAAATAGGAAATTTTTTTCCATCTTCCGCAGCCGTCTTAGGTCCGATGTTGCGCAAAAAAGGTCTAAAAAAACAATCCAACTATGTAAAAGGATAATTTGAATCGAAGTTCGTTTCCGGCGTAGGATTTTAGAACCCGGTCGAAGTTCGATTTCTTAGACAAGACTCGAATGCAAACCCGTACCCCGATGACAGTCGGTGTGATGGCCGGATACGCCGCGGCGGAAATCGGCATCACCGCCGTCGAAGTATTAGCGCAGATTTATCTTTTGGAATTTTTCGTGAGCGCCGTGGGGTTGAAAGCCTCTTTGGCGGGTTTGGCCTTGTCTTTGGCGGTTTTGTGGGACGCGATCTCGGATCCATTGATGGGAACGATTTCGGATCGAACCAAAACCAAATTCGGCAAACGAAGACCTTACATTCTCGTCGGCGGTTTTTTGTTGGCGATGTCGATTTACTGGATGTTTTCCCCTCCGCAACTCGAAACACAAACCGAAAAGTTCTTTTTCCTTTTGGGAATATATTTGTTGGTCAATACCGCGATGACCGTGCTCGCGGTTCCGCATATCGCACTCGGCGGAGAAATGACTTTCGTTCCCTCGGAACGAACTCGGATTTTCGGTTGGAGATTTTTTTTCAGCAACGTGGGATTCATTCTGGTTTTGATTCTTCCCTCCGTGTTCTCCCAAATTTTTCCGTCGATCAACGAAACGTCTCGGCTTTTGATCACGCGTAGTTATACCGCGATGACCATAGCAGGGATTTTGATTTTCACTTCGATTTTGACTTTTTTTTGCACCAAGGGACGGGATCGCTCCGAAACGGAAAACGGCGACGATTCGAGATCGGAAGAGGTCGCGTTTCGATCGTATTCTAAAACTTCACGCGCCGGTAAACCTTCCATCGTCCGGACCTGGACGAAAAACCTGAAAACCGTATTCAAAAACCTTTATTTTCTCCCTCTGATCGCCGCGTTTATCATCGCTACGTTCGGCCGAACGTTCAATTCTTCTATCGTCAACCTATATTACAAATATAGAATCCGTCTGACGGAAAGCGAAATCGGACTCTGGATCCTGCTTCCGTTCGTGGTTTGTCTGATTCTTTCCATCTTTCTTTGGGTGTATCTTTCCGGCCAATTCGGCAAAAAGAAGCCCGCATTCTGGGGAATTTTCCTTCTCGGAATCATGACCGTCGTCGTTTATCCGCTTTTTCCGGAACGCGCAGTGGTTCCGATTTTTTTTACGGCGGTGCTCGGCGGTTTTTTCGCCGGTGCGGTTTTATTGTTCGATTCCTTGGTTGCCGATATCGTCGATTATGACGAACTCAAAACGGGTCAAAAACGGGAAGGTTGGTTTTTCGGACTTTGGAAGATGGCCACCAAAACGGCGCGGGCACTCGGTTTAGGACTCGGAGGATTTTTGTTGGGTGAAATCGGATACCAGGAAGGATCTCTGGAACAAATTCCGGAACTCGGGTTTCGACTATCGATTTTGTTCGGTCCCGTAGTGGGCGGTCTTTTTCTTTTAGGGGCTTTCGTTTTCCTGGCTATGCCTTTGACGGGGGAACGTCACGTTCGAATTCAATCTCTTCTTCTACGAAAACGGGAAATCAGAAAAAAAATTCGAACGTAGGAATTCCTATCAAACGGTTTTGTATTTTTTACGGATGTTACGAAGCGCGTCTTCCCGTGATTTTTCCCGAATTGCGGCTCTGAGATTTTTTTTAACGGGGATGTACGATTCCGTACTCGCAAGAGTTTTGTGACCCAAAAATTCCTTCACCTCGTCCAAAGGAGCCCCGTCCGCAATCATATGCAAAGCACGACTGTGTCGTAACGTAAAAACGGTCACCGGGCTGGTGATTCCCGAATTTTTTCCGATTTCGGAAATGATTCGTTCGACGTTGCGGGAAGTCGTATGCGATCCGTTCTGTTTTCCGGGAAACAAATACGAATTTGCGGAAACCAAAACTTCCTTTTCGTATTTTTTGATCAGAGAAATCAATTCGGACTGAAGCTCCAAAGATCTGGTTTGTGAAGGAACGGTGGAACGGATCTGAATCATTCTACGTTTTAAATCCAAATGCGTCCATTTGAGGGAGATTAATTCGCCGACACGGAGCCCGCCGAAATACACCAAACCGCACATCAGTTCGTGTTTTGGATTTGCGGAAGCGGTTTTGAGGATGTTCTGCATTTCCTTATACGTAATCGCGTTTGGATTATTGTATTCGCGCACCGGTCTCTGAAAGTCGCGGAAAAGATCCATTTTCATCACGTCTTCGAAGAACATCTTCAAGGAACTTACGTTGATTTGAATGGTGGAAGAAGAGACCTTCTTCTTTTTCAGATGATCCATATACCGATTCAAATCCTTGATCGTGATCTTTTCTGCGGGTTTATCCGCAAAGTTGAGAAAGTCCACGTTGTATTTGAGATAGGTATAAGCGGTAGCCTTCTTATAATTCCTCTGACGGATGATTTTCACCAGTCTCTCGATCGAATGTTGATTCTTCTTAGGAGCTTCCAATTCTGTCATCTCTCTCTTCCCGAAAACGAAAGAATGGACAAAGTTAGTTGTCATTCCACGGTTTCATTCTTCTTTTTTACGTATTTGAAAAAAAGAAATCAAATATTTCCAAATTGTGTCAATTCAATATTCGATTTTCTGGAGAATTCTGGAACAAATCTCTTCCACCTTGCCATCATCGATTGAAAGGTAATGATCGGAAGCGTTTCGGTAGTGGGGAAGTCTGGTTTCTAAAATGGAACGATACGAAGTTATAGCGCTTAACGGAGGTCGGGTCGGGTCGTTTTGAATCTTCTCGACTAAGGACTCCACGGAGCGGGACAAACCGATTACGGTCGAAATCGACCGCAAGAGTTCGATTTTTTTCGGACTCGGAACCTCAATTCCTTTGTCATCCAAATCAAATAGAATTCCACCTCCGCAGTCTAAGATAATTCCTTCCGCGGATTTCAACTTTTCTATAATTCGGTATTCCAATTCCCGAAACGGTTTCCAATCTCCGTTCGTTTTTCGTATGAATTCCGGAATCGAAATTCCTCCGAGTTCATACACGGCGACCATATCCGTGGAAACGACGGGCATTCCAGTCAGTTTGGAAAGTTTACGGGAAACCTTGGACTTACCGACCCCTCGGGGACCGATCAAGGAAATATTTTTTTTCAAGCCTGGATCAACTCGCGGATATGTTTTTGTATTTCCGGCAATACCGTATAATACATCTGCAAGTCAGAGTCCGATATTCCCAAAATCTGCAAAGCCTTATTGGAAACTGGAACGGTCAATCCGGCGATATCGATTCCGACTCCGGCGGTAATGGAAATCGTATGAGCTATATGTACAGTAGCGACTAACTCGGGGAATTCGATTTCTTCTTCGGGACGATCGTATTTCGCGGCGACATGAACGAGTTCCTTGGGGAAATTCCATTTTTCCAAAAGTTTGGCGCCCGCTTCCTGGTGTGTATATCCGAAATGTTTTTTTTCCAATTCCGAAAAAGCGACCGTTTGCTGTTTCAGCTCTTCGCGCAAAATCACTAACACGGAGGGAAAAAAATCGGCGAGGATCACCTTACCGATGTTATGCAGAAGTCCTCCGGTAAAGGCGAGATCCGAACCGATCTTCAGTTTTTTTTGCTCACAGATTCGTTTGGACAATTCCGCAACGGTGAGAGAATGAATCCAGTTGTCGTCCCCGTCGAGTTGATATCCTTTGAGATCCTTTTTTAAAATTCCTTTCGCCGCGGTCAAAAGGATAATATCCTTTACGGTTTTGGTTCCCAAGGTCATCAGAGATTCCTGCACCGTCTTGATCGGTTTTGCCGCGCGGTAATACGCGGAGTTGGAAAGTTTGATCACTTCCGTAGTCAAACCGGGATCGTTCGAAATTTCCTTAGCCAGGTCGGGAATCGCCACGTCCTGATTTTGAACCATCTGCATCACTTTCGTAACCACGGAGGAAATGCGGGGAAGCTGGGCGTCGTTTAAGAAGAGCTGGTCTATTTTTTCTTTCATCTTTCTTACCTGACCTTATAGAGGTATTTTTCAAACCCCGCCTTTTTCAAAAGGACTCGGCCGTCGTCGAGATATAAACTGATCGTTCGCCCTTCGTTGCCGCCGACGTCCTCCACGATGAGTGGAATTTTACTTTGTTCTAAAATAGCTCTTGCGGTGAGAATATTCTGCTCTCCGATATTTTGGAGAAAACTGGATTGAACCCCTTTGAACATGGAAGCCCCTCCGAAGAGACGCACGGAATATTCTCCGGGACGACATCCCAACTCGGTCATTTTTTTTATCAAAAGGGGAATCGCAGTTTCCGCGTACTTAAGAGGATTTTTTTGGGAATCCTTTCCGCCCGGATCTTTGGACAACATAAAATGTACCATCGCTCCGACCTTTTTTTCGGGAGCGTAGAATACGACTCCGATGCAGGAACCGAGAGTCGTTCTGAGAACTTCCGGAGACTGACCCGCCTGCAAATCCGCGATTCCAACGTTGATTATCTTCGTTCCTTTTCCCAGCATTTGTATCCAAATATCCCGGCGTTGTATCTAGTTTTAAAAGAATATGCGAGAGAATAGGTCGTGTCTCTAATTCTTCAATACTTTTTTAGGACGTCGCAAAGAACCGAATACCACAAGTGGGAAACATGGGAAAGTCGGATCGGATACGACTCCTAAAAACGGGAGAATTTCATTTTACTCGACGGTCCCGATTTCCTACGCTGTTTCTGGAATGGCAAAAAAAACTCTCAAAGAAAAAACGAAACCGGAACGTAAAAAAAAGGAAACGGATTCGGAACCGATCGAATCCTTTTCACTCGGCAAGGTTCCCGTTACCATTTTAGGAACGGCTCATATCAGCCAAAAAAGCATCGACGAAGTGCAAAGAATCATCCGTGCGGAAAAACCGGATACGATCTGCGTGGAACTCTGCAACTCCAGAATGCGTTCGGTCAAAGATTCGGAACATTGGAAAAAACTGGATATATTCAAAGTTTTTAAAGAACGAAAGATGTATCTCCTTCTTTCGAGTCTGATTCTCTCCGCGTTCCAAAAAAAACTGGGCAAAGGTTCCATTCGTCCGGGAGACGAAATGAGAATGGCCATTTCCGAAGCAGAAAGGACCGGAGCCAGAATCGTTCCCATCGACCGAGAGGTTTCCACCACTCTCAAACGGGCTTGGTGGAACATCGGACTTTTCAACCGGATGATCCTTCTTTCCGCGTTGATCACTTCCTTGTTCGTACGCGAAGACATATCCGAGGAAAAAATCGAAGAGATGAAATCGGAAGACGTTTTGAAGGATCTTTTTTCCCAACTTCCGAAACGATACGAATCCATCAAAAACGTGATCATCGACGAACGCGATTCCTATCTCGCACAGAGAATCCGCGAAGCGGCGCGAGACGGTAAAAAAGTTTTTGCGGTCGTAGGCGCCGGACATCTTCAAGGGATCATGAATCACATACACGAGGATAAGGACATTTCCGAACTGGATCACCTTCCGCAAAAAACGGCTCTGGATCGTTGGAAAGGACTTTTGGTTCCCGGGATTTTTTTGGCTCTCATTCTTACGGTGTTTTACTTCGGAGGAAGACAACAAGGACAGGAATTCGTGCTCCGTTGGATTCTGGTCAAAGGCGCCTTAGCCGCGTTAGGCGCCATCGTCGCGTTGGCTCATCCTCTATCCGTGATCGTAGCGTTTTTGGCGGCTCCGGTGGGAAACTTTAATCCGGTGATAAAACCGGGTTGGGTCGCTGCCTTGACCGAATCCTGGTTACGCAAACCTCTCGTGGAGGATTTCGAGCGAATCGGACAGGATTCAGAACACTGGAAGGGTTACTGGAAGAACAACGTGATCCGCATCTTTATGGTGTTTATGCTTCCTCAAATCGGAAGCAGCATCGGAACGTTCATCGTCACGGCGGATCTATTCCGAATTCTCAAAGGGTTTTTGTGAGATCTCCGCTCCGAAAGGGAAAGACCGTTTTTTATACGGTTCTATTTTTTTTCGGAGCGTTTTCCCTCGTCGCACAGAGCGTTTCGCAGATTTCCGAATTCGTTCCGGAAGTTGTCATGGAAGGAATCGATCTTCAACCGTATCTAACGTATTACGAGGACAAAAACGGACGAACTTCCTTTCCGGAGATACAAAAAACGTTCCGCTCCGGTAAATCGATTCCTTTATTCAATAACAGCCTGGGTTATTCGGATTCCGTATTTTGGATCAGACTTCCCGTGGCCAATCCGGAAAAGGCGACGAGAAACTGGGTGCTTCAATACGACTATAGCCTGATCGATTCCATACAATTGTATTCGGTCAGAAACGGTTCTCTGCCTCTTGTGATTTCCGGAGACGAACTTCCGTTTTCCTCCCGTTTGACGGAACACAGGAATTTTCCGTTTCAACTCAGCGAACCGCCCCTTTCCAAAAACGATTATTATCTGAGAATCCAATCCAAGAGTTCCGTAGTAATTCCGCTTCTCGCGTTTTCCAGAACCGAATTCCTCGAATTCAGCGCCAAAGAATATACCGCTTTAGGCATTTATTACGGAACGATGGCGGTGATGTTCGTTTACAACCTATTTCTTCTCATAACGACTCGCGATAAAAGTTATCTCTATTATAGTATATTCATTTTTTTTGATATACTTTTCGAAACCACCTTAAACGGACTATCGTTCCAATTTTTTTGGCCGGACTATCCGGCTTGGGGAAACGTTTCTCTTCCGTTTTTTATGTTCTGCGCTTTTTTGGCGGCTTGTCTCTTCGGAAAGTCCTTTTTAGAATCCGAAAAGACGACTCCGATCACGGATAAGTTCTATTATCCCGTCATGGGTTTATCTCTGATCGGCTGCGTCGGATCGCTGACTTTTTTCAGTTATACGTTCAGCGTCGTGTCAAGCATCGTCGTTCTTCTGTTGGTGCTCCTGCTGCTTCTCATAAACAGTCTGCAGTGCGTGTGGAAGGGACATCGACCGGCGAAATTTTTTTTGACCGCCTGGTCGGTCCTCATCTTAGGAAGTTTTTTATACGCGATGAAGGCGTTCGGAATTTTTCCGGACAACTTCTTCACACAATGGGGTCTGCAGATCGGTTCCGCAATCGAAGTCGCGCTTTTATCGTTCGGACTCGCCGACAGAATCAAACAACTTTCCATCGAATTGGAAATCCAAGCCGAAACGTTGAGCGTATTAAAATCGAGACAGGAACAATCCGCGATCCAATACAAAAATCTTTACGAGGGAGAAGAGGACTTTCTTTTCAACCTGGATTCCAACGGGAACATCACCGGTGCGAATCGATCGATTTCCACGTTCTTGGGTTTTAAACCGCAGGACGTGGTCGGAAAGAATTTTCTGGAATTGATGTACAACACGGGCGGGCTCGAAGACGCATTCAAAAAATTGTATGTGATGGAGCGTATGGAGGAACTTTCCGCTACGGGAAAACCGGCTTATTTTCGAGCCGATTTCCTTCAAAAATACCTGAAGGAACCGAAAGAACTCCAAGTACGTCTTCAGATTCTCGAACACGGAACCGGAAGAGAAATGCTCGGAAGGGCGTACGAACCGGATCAGGATCTGATGGGAAGATTTCTGGACGAGGAGCGGATCGTATTCTCCGTAAACAACTATCTGCAAAACGCGGAACTTTTGAGTCAAAGGTTGACGTTCAATCTCGTTCGGTTTACGGATCCCGCGGTCGCGCTTTCCATCCGAACCAGTCTGCGCGAGATGTTGATCAACGCGATCGAACACGGAAATCTAAACATCTCCCACGAAGACAAGGCTAAGTCCTTAAAAAACGGAACCTATTTCCAGTTCATTCTCGCGAGACAAAACGATCCGTATTACAGGGACAAAAAAATTATCGTGGAATATTTTCTTTCCAGACAGAAAGTGGGGTATAGAATCACCGACGAAGGTAAGGGTTTCAACCACGCGAGGACGATGCGAAACGCTCTCTCCAAAACATCCGATTCCGTCCCTCCGCAGACGAGGGGAATCGCTTTTGCGCTTTCCACGTTCGACGTAGTCCGTTTCAACTCCGCCGGCAACCGAGTGACTCTCGTGAAACATTTTTGATATGAAATATAAGAATTTTATAATTTTCTTTACGATCATCTTTCTTGGTCTTCCGGTCTGCACGCGGCAAAACCGTTCCGTTAAACGAAACGCGCCTCAACCTCTCGCCGCCGCTCTTTCGGAAATCTCGCAATCCCTCAAAAAGCAGATCCAAACCTCGAAAAACGACCGCTTCCCGGCGAGAAAATCGCCCCTAAAACTCGCCGTATTACCGTTGTTAAACGAAAGCGGAAACGTGACCTCCTTGGGAGCCGGAATATCCCGTCAATTGATTCCCGTTTTAAACGAACCAGATCGAATCGTTCTCGTGGAAAAATCCCAACTCGACCGGTTGATCGACGAACAAAGTTTTCAAAAAACCGGGCTTGTACTTTCGGAAGAATCTTTGGAAATAGGAAAACTTTCGGGAGCGGATTTACTTTTACTCGGTACGGTCCAATTCGACGACCAGTTTTTTCGACTACAGATTCGGGTCGTTTCCCTACAATCGGGAGAAATTCTCGCGGTTTCGGAATCCGTCTTCGATTCGGACGACACACTTTACAATCAATCGCGAGAAATCCAAAAACGTTAAACGACTTTGAAATCCGTTTGTGATCCGGTGACGTATTCGGGTCGTTTCCGGTTTTCGTACGGGGATTTCCGTATTTTCAACCGAACCACGCCTTCGGAGCGAAGTTTCGTCTAACGTTTTTTCTTTTTTTTCGGCAACGGTTTCGGATAACGTTTCGATTTTGCGGGGGTTATCGATGTTTTCTTCTCGGTTTTGCCCGCGGCCCCGGATTTTTTTTGCGCGGAAACGGAAGGAGCTCGTGTTTTGGTTTTGGTTTGGACCTTTGCCGATTTTTTTCTCGATCCGGAAACGACCGGTTTCTTCGATCCTTTCCTAATCTTGGAACCGGATGTTTCTTTCGTCGCGGAAGAGGAAAGAGCCGCGGCCCGTTTCGCTTCCAGAGAAGCCGCGCTCGGATAATAGTGGATCAAAAATTCCAGGATGGTTCTTATATTCTCGCTTTTACGGACTTGATTGAAATTGCCGGGAATATCGAACCAAAGATCCCGTTCTTCCCCGTAAACGGAAGAAGAAGCCGGTAAAAAAATAAATTCCCGAAACGGAGCCAGGGGATGAAACCGATCCATAAACAGAAACGTCTTAAACAATTCCTTGAGATATGCGGAACCGTAACGCAACCCGGCGGCCGGCCAAATCCAAAATAGATGACTTCCGCGGAACGGAGTTCCCAGCGTAACCAAACCGCGGATTTTTTGTCGGCTCCGATCCGGCAACAAAAGGGTCACAAGTCCTCCCGTATTGTGAGCGAGCAAAACGGATTTCGGCGGAATCTCATCCATCTGTTTCGCCAACGTTTCCACCGCCTTACGGGTGTTCAAAAAAACGGGAGGAAGTCTCAAGATTCTAGGTTGGTATCCTTGACGCTCGAGCGCGGAGCATAACTTGGAATAGAACAAAGGCCCCGAAAAAAATCCGGTCACGACGTAAATATCGCCTCGGGAAAGATTGCGATCCTTCGCGGAAGGAATAAGCGAGAGTATTACGGAAACGATAAATTCGAAAATTTCGGAAAGAAAATAGAAAAGTGTGCGTAAGGTCGAAACGATTTTTTTCATGAGAATGGCTTGAAGTTATGGGGTGAAAAGACGAGACTGTCAGAGTCTTTCATGAAAACAAAGAAGCTGATACTTTCCTTATGGATTTTTTTTATCCTTCCTTCCGCTGTCCATTCAAATATCCCGGGTCACGCAGCGATGGAGAAAAATTTCAAAGAAGCCTGGGGAAAATTATTTCCGGTTCCTTATACGAAATTGCTCAAAAAGGATTTAACCGGAAAAGGGGTTTTGGTTTATAAAAAAACTCCGGAAAGAACGGTTTACATCTATACGTATCTCGTTTTTTTACCCTTGTATTCGGAATACGAGGAAACACCCAAGGAAGTTTCGGGAAAAGGAAGGGAAGTTCGTACTAAGTTGATTTACGAACCCACTCATCCGAGCGAAAAATATTCGATCGAGTTCACGGAGTTCGACGAACAGTACAACGGAAAATCGGTGGTAAGATGGATTCGATAAAATTAAAATCGGAAGAATCGATTCGGAGCAAGATGCTCGCAGAAGGAATGTCCGAGACCTTCGTTTTCGATTTTCTGAAAAAAACGGAGCAGGTCCGCAACGGGGAAACCGGGATCGTACGCTGGGAGGAAGTGGGCGACCTGGATCCGAAAACGGACGAGATTCCGTTGGAGGAAATAGAACGGGAATTTTCCCCCGATCCTTCGATCCTGAAAAATCTTGTCGTCATCAAACTGAACGGAGGTTTGGGGACTTCGATGGGTTTGTCGGGCCCGAAGTCCTTGATCCCTCTCAAAAACGGAATGTCTTTTCTGGAAATCTTCGCCAAACAATCCCAGATCCTGCAGAAAAAATACGACGTCTCCGTGCCTTTGATTCTGATGGACAGCTTCAGCACACAAAAGGAAAGCCAAGCGGAATTGGAACGAATCGGTTTCCGTCAAAAATTCCCGACCTCGTTTTTGCAACACAAGGTCCCCCGTCTTTTAAAAGAAAACCTAACACCGGTTACATGCAAAAATCCTGACGACGAATGGTGCCCTCCCGGTCACGGAGACATTTGGATCTCGCTTTTGGAAACCGGTCTTTTGGATCAACTCATCTCTAACGGCTATAAGGTGGCTTTCGTTTCCAACGGGGACAATCTCGGAGCCACGGTTCATCCGGGGATTCTCGCGTATATGCTTCGGGAAAAACTGGAATTCTGTATGGAGATGACCCCGAAAACCCTCGCCGACAAAAAAGGAGGAGCCATCTATCGAAGGATCGTCGCCGGAAAACCGGAGAACTATCAACTTCTCGAAACGGCCCAGGTTCCTTCGGATCACATGCACGAGTTCGAAGGATTGGGGAAATTCAGAACTTTTTCCACGAACAATCTTTGGATCGATCTGGAAGCCCTTCGTTCCCGATTGTTTCAGGAAGAATTCGAACTCTCTCTCATCGTAAACCCCAAAACCGTAGATGGAAAAGAAGTGTTCCAATTGGAAACCGCGATGGGTTCCGCGATCCGCAACTTTAAACGGATCAAAGGGATCATCATTCCAAGGGACCGATTCGCACCGGTTAAAAAATGCGAAGACTATCTCGCACGAAGATCCGACGCATACACGTTGCTCGAAAACTTTTCGATTACGATGTCCGAGGAACGCAAAAAACTCGGACTCGGAGAAATCCTGATTCAACTCGACGATTCTTTCTACAAAAAGATTCGAGACTTCCAAAGGTTGTTCCCTGAAATCCCTTCTTTGGTGCGATGCACCTCCCTTACCGTTATCGGGGAAGTTCTTTTTGACCGTAAGGTAACGTTTGCGGGCGACGTGACGATCGAAAACCCGGGATCAAAGATGCGATCGATTTCCGAATTAGGGGTCGATTTTTTGGAAGGGAGAAAATATTCCTTTTAGGCTTTACAAGGAAAAACCTTCGTCGGATCTTTTTCTTAGTAGAACGTCTGAATTCCGTAAAAGTTTTTCGTAGGAACCGGGGCTTCGTTAAAAACGATTCCTCGGAACTGGGAAGTCGGCAAAGACGGACCGCGAATTATAACAAACGTTATTGGACCTAGATCCGTAACGGAACGTTCTTTTGAAAACAAAGGCTGAAATGACAACTTCCAAAAGTCCGAAGATTCGCTCCTTTGACGAAGGGGAAATCGAACAGTTCAAGAACGTATTCATCAACGAAAACCGAGGGAAACCGATCGTTCTACTCCGGTTTCAGGACATCAAATCCCTTTCCTTTCTCGATTTCCTACAAATGGTTCCGCTCAAAATTTCGGAACTTCATCCCGATTCGGAAAATCGTTATTCGTATTATTGTTACGGCGATAAAAAAAGCCTGCTCATCGGAGTGGCTCCGATGCAAAGCGTGGGTTCGAACGGTTTTCTGAATTTCGATTCCGTTTTAGGAAGGTTTCGGGAGATTTCGATCAAAAGCGGAACCATGAACTTCGATTTCGGTATCGCGAGAACTCAATGTAATTATATCTCCTATGTGGACGAAATTTTCCACGAACTCGAAGTTTCCTCCCTGAAAAATTTGAAGGACAATCTGATCCGTTGGAGTTGGACGTATCTGAACCGGGTCAACGATTACTTCGCCGGAGAAAAAGCGGACGCGGTCATACAACCGATCATCCATTACAATCATAAAACCCATACGTATTCCATGAAGGGAGGAGAGGTTTTCGTAGGAGGAGAGGCTTACGCCGGTTATGCGGATCTGATCCGAGATATTCCCCACGATCAGGACTTAAATCGAATCGAACTTCTGATTTTAGAAAAACTTACGATGTGCTGCAACGGCGCCCCGGGTCTTTTGAAGTTTAATATTTCGCCGCAAACGTTGATCGATACGTTCGACACGGACGAGAAGGTGACTCGATTCCACAATCTTCTTCTCAATCAAAATCTAAACCCGGCTCTCGTGAGAATGGAATTGATCGAAAAACCTTACGAAGAGGTGGACATCACTTTAAAGAGCGTCTGCAAACGTTTTTGGAATTTCGGAATCAGTTTTGCCGCGGACGATTTCGGGGTTAAAAGTCAAAGTCACCAAATCGTGCTCGACCTCGGAGAAATGATAAAGGAATTCAAACTGGATCCGATCAGCTTCAAGTTCAAAGCCGATCAGGATCTTACGAAATTTTTGGACAACCTTGCGTTTATCGACTACTGTAGAAGGCTTTCGGACAACAGAGAGGCGATCATCACCGCGGAGGCGTTGGAAGACATCGACTCGCTCAACTTTCTGATCACACACCAAGTGTATTACTTTCAGGCGAATCTGTTCTGCACGAAAATTTCGATCCAGGAATACAAGGAAATTTTCCATGATATGCAGAACCTTCCCGAATCGGTCGTTCATAAAATTCTCAACTCGGAAGAACTTTTGCTCAAACTGAAAGGGAAGGGAAATATCTTCAAGTTGTCCAAGGAATTGGGACTGATTTCGGCTTAGGCCGGAAGGGCCTAAGCGCGTCTAACGTTTCGAAAACGAAGTCCTGAAATAAAACGAAAACGCGGCAGAATCGGTAAAAACACAAACGAGACGAAATCGATCTCCTCTTGTGTTTTTTCGTTTAGACCCGCAACGAACCGCGGAACCCTCTCGCGGCGTAATACGATTCGGCGCCGTTGTGATACACGAAAACGTGATCGTAGCGACGATCGGCGAAAATGGCTCCGCCTAATTTTCGGATCTCCGACGGAGTCCGTATCCAACTCGAAGTTTTCGTATCGAACTCCCCGAATTTCTGTAATTCCTTATATTCTTCTTCGGTTAATAGTTCCACTCCGATTTCCGCGGCCATATCGATCACGTTGTTTTGCGGAGGATGATCCTTTCTGGATTCGAGCGCTTTTCGATCGTAGCAGAGACTTCTTCTTCCTTTCGGAGTTTCCGCCGAACAATCGTAAAAGATAAATTCTCCCGTCTTTTTATCGTAACCGACCACGTCCGGTTCTCCACCCGTTCGTTCCATTTCGGAGAGAACCCACAACCCTTCCGGCTTCGCTTCCAGAGTTTCGCGCACACGTTCCCATTTGATACCTTTGTGTCGGTTTTCGTTTTTTTCAAAACGTGCCTTTAAAATCGAAAGCAACGTTCCGATTTCATCGGAGGAAAGTTTCCGTTTTTTGTCTTTCACGAGTTAGGATTCTCCGAAACGACGATCTTTCTCTCCGCCGGTCTGAAATACCAGGATATCACCGTCAGGATCAAAAGTAGGGAAGCGGGAAATAGATCCCGGATCGGATTTCCGAAGGCGACGTGCGAAAAAATCGCTCCCGACATCGCGAAAAAAAAACCGGCGTACGCCCATTCCTTGATCAACGGTAGTTTAGGAACGAGCACTGCGATCACGCCCAAAAGTTTCCAAACGCCCAATAACGTCAGAAAAAATTCGGGATATCCCATACGCAGAATCGGTTCCACTTCTTCCTTACTATGCAACAACTGCACGAGCCCGGTCGATACCATTCCTAAAGAAAGCCATAGGGTGGAAACCCAGTAGATGATCTTATTTCTTTTGGTCATAAACAACCTTCCTACGGTCGAACTTCCTCATTCCTTCAAAAAGGAAAGATTGGACTTCTGGTTTACGATCGAGGGATCCTTCATGGTTACGGATAACGCGTCTCCGGACGTTTCGATTTCGATGCGGAATTTTCCGTCCTTGTCGATGATCGGGGATTCTTCCACGTATCTGCCTTCGAATATCTTCTTTTTGTTGAACTTGACCACGTAGTTCACGTTATCCGCGCTTTCAATCTCCAAAAGCACTTGACTGACTCCGTTGTTTCCGTCCCAAGCCATCGCGGTCCAAGGCCCTTTGAATTTTTCCAAACTGGAATCTCCACCGAAGGTCCTTTTTTTAGGAGCGGTCAACGCCTTGGAAATCACCGCGGAAGCTGGAAGAGAATGATCGCTTTCTCCTCCCAGATCCGATTTGGAAGTGATCGAATAGAGAAAGATCGCTTCCGTCTCGGGGACGTCCGCGACGTAGGCCGTTTTCGTTCCCGAGGACGCGAGAAAATTCCACTTGGATTCCCCGCGCTTCTTGCGAAAAATATAATATTCGGAGGCTTCCTTTACGCCGTCCCAAGTCAGCGAAATCTTGGCGTTTTTGGAATCCAACGTTCCTTTTACGTTTTCGGGAGCGGAAAGTTTGACTCCGCGTTGTTTATTCGGATCCGTATAACCGTAGGCGAGCGTGGAAAACGGACCGTTTTTGCCTTCCGGATTGACCGCTGTCACGGAATAATACGCGTAACGGGAAGGAAGATTTTCATCCACATATTCTTCGTTTGCGGTTTCGGAAATTTTTTCCCACGCACCTCCGCCGATCCAACCCGATTTCACATAACGGAACACGAGATACTTGGAAGCACCGGAAACCTTTCTCCAGTGAAGTTCGATTTTACCTTGATACGCTCCTCTCGAAGCGGTGAGACCGATCGGTTTTGCGGGAGGAGTTTTGGGTTGCGCCGTAAAACCGCTAGCCGCATCCGACGGTTCTCCGGTTTTTCCGTTTAACTTTGCGGAGACGACGTAAATTTCAACGGCTCCCTTTTTGGCGGCCGCCTTGTCCACAAAGGAATTGATCTTTGAATTTCCGATGGAAACGTATCGTTTCTGGGTTTTATTCCATTTAAAAACTTGATATTCGGAGGAGGTGTCTCCCGGTTCCCAACCGAGTTCCACCTTGTTATCGAATTGTCCCTGCGAGGCTTTGAGCCCGATCACTTTCGGAGGAGGTTTCAATTCTTCCGTTTTGGCGAAACCGATCGTTTCTCCCGGAGATAAATCCGAAGAGGACGTATCCGTAAGAGTAAGAATCTTATATTTGTAGGCGAGATTGGGTTGCACCCCGTCGTCGTTAAAACTGTTCGTAGCGGAAAGCCCGATTCTTGAAAAACCGGAATCGCCCGGAGCCTTACGATGAATTTCGTAACCGACCGCTGCGGGAACGACCTCCCAATTGATCAAAACCTTATCGGAAAAACTTCCTTGGGAAGCGGTGATCGAAGAGGGAGGAATCGGATTGGAGTCGGAAGCGGTAGTAGTCGGATCCGGCACGGAAGAATCCGGTTTGCCTTGATCCACCGTCGTTTCCACCTGATCCACCATCACGAAAGCACCCTGACAGATTTTCGTAAACCATCGATAGTCGATATAACCGTATCCGCGATCCCCCCATTCGGTTCCCCAAGAGTTGATGAACTTAACCGCATTTTTGGAATCGTCGTATCCGACGATGGCGATCGCATGACCGCCGTAGGTCTTACCCACACCTTCCTTATAAATCTGCGAACCCTTGAGATTGAAGAAATTTTCATACACGAGAACTCCGGCGACTACCGGTTTTCCCGAAGATAACTGCGCCTTAACTTCGTTTAAGTCCGTGGTTTTAACCCGAAGGAATTCCTTCGCTTTGTATTTGGAAGCCGCCGCGATCGCGGACTGGGAAGGACGCGTGCGATAATCGGCCGCGTTATACGGCATCGCGTCCCAAGGCGCGGCTCCCATTTCCACCATAACACGCATCGCGTCGGAAATCAGGGATCCGTTGTCTCTTCCTCCGTTGATCTGATTGTATATGAATGCGGGAGAAAAAATTTTCGTATAATCCGGAGTGCCGTCGGAGGAACGTAGGGACCAGGTTTTGGATTCCTTTCTTTCTACGTATTCCTGGAAACTTTTTACCGCATACGCAGTGGACCAAGCGACACAACTTCCCTGTTCCCCCTGATTTCCGACCGGGGGCATAAACGGAGAAAGATCCGCGCTGGAAGAAAGACTTCGGTGGGAAATTCCGTACGGGTTCGTATCCTTCAAAGAGAAAAGAAGCTCGGAGGATTCCTGTTTCATTCCCAAAGAACGTACGGAGGGTTGTGAATAAACGGAAAGCCCCGCGGATAAAAATAGGGAGGCTGCTAAAATAGAATATCTTGAAATTCTCATATACTTTCCTCGGTTTTACTTCTGATCCTGGACGATCTCACGGATTTTGTCTTCCGTTTCCCGGGTGTATTCCTTAAACGCGAACGGATGCGGTTCGTAAAGGGCGATCAACTGCGATTCGTTTCCCTTGCTGTCCTTCACAGTTTTTTGGATGAAAAAAAGAACGTAGTCCCCTTCGGGAGGGGCGGCCCGCAACCATTTGCCTAAAAATTCCGGGAAGATCATAAATCCGATTTCAAACTTTGCGGGCAGTTTTTCCGCGCCCTTCCAAGGTTTCAGAACTTCCACCGTAGCGGTCACTGAAACGGAAGTTTCGGAAATTTTTTTTTCGCGCACGTTGGTGATTCTGGATAAGGCGATGTAGTCGGAATTTTTCACCTGTGATTCGAGAGAAGGCGGAACGGGAAGCGGGAAAAGCGGAAGTACTACACAAAAAAAAGCGAAACAGGCGATTCTTTTAAAATTCATCTTGAGTCTCCGATTGGATTCCAGTGGGAATCAGAGGTGAAGTATGGATCTCGGAACGCAAGCCGCAAGAAGTTTTTTAATTTTTAAACAAGCCAGCGTCCTTACCCAGATCGCCCGAAACTTCGGCGCAGGTTCTCGCGATTTCCGAGGTTTCGATCGCAAGTTTATGGATCAACTGGGTGGCGCCTCCGATGGAAACCGACGCCTCTTTTACTTCTTCGATCACGGAGGATTGTTCCCGGATCACGGTCTCTAATTCCCCCGCGTTACGGATCACACGATCGAAAATTGCGCTCAACCTCCCTCTGATTTCGGTTTGCTCTCGCAACGTTTCGAAAAACGTTTCGGTCGTATCCTTGATTTCATTTACGTCCTCGATCACTCTTGAAATCGTGTGCGTTCCTTGACGGACGATTTCCGTATTATCGTTCATCGCTTCGTTGCCGACGGAAATCAGGCTATGGATTTCCTTGATCGTCTTCGCGGTTTGATCCGCGAGTTTGGATATTTCGTCGGCGACCACCGCGAAACCGCGCCCTTGTTCTCCGGCGCGGGCGGCTTCGATCGATGCGTTTAAGGAAAGTAAATTCACCTTTTCGGCGATGTCGTTGATCACGCGCAGACGAAGGGACATCTCCCGATAACTTTCGGAAACTTTCCGAATCGAATCCACCATTCTTCCCAGGGACTCTTCGCTCTGTCTCGTGTGTTGACCCGCCTTGGTCAGGATGGATTTGCTATTGACGATCTCCTCCTCCAACTTGCGGAACTCCGTCTCGAAAGAGGAATAAAGACCCGCAAACTCCTTGTGAGAATCCGCCTGTAACTCGGCGGCTCGGGAAACGCGGCCCAGATTGTTCCAGGCGTTTTCCACGGCTTCGTCTATGTTTTTAATGTTCGCAATCTGCTGGTCCGAATGATCGACCACTCCCAAAGAACTTCCTTCCATGGAAGCCATATTCTTCCTCAAAAAGTCCACCTTGGATTGTACCGATTTCTGTATGATAAGATTGGCGGAATGGAATTCCTCCCTTTCGAAATACGTCTTCCAGTGATCCAAGAATTCCTTTTCCAAAGAAACCGAATAATAAACCAATATAAAGGATTCAAAAATTACGAAAACTGCATGTATCAAAACCACGTCCCAACCCGAACCGGCATTAAAAACGGCCAACGGAAATCCGTCCCATTCGATCCGGTTTTCCTGACAATAATTCAACAAACCGTGATGAACCGCGATAAAACCCGCAGGAGGGACGATCGTCTTCCAATCCTTATAGATGAGAAGAAAAGCGAGCGCCCCGAAGATATGAAAGTGCATCTCGATTCTTCCGAACTCCGATTGTATAAAAATCACCGAAAACAACATTAGAAAAATCGAATTTAATATACGGCTCAAAACCGTTCCGCGAAACGCGAAAAAATTCAAAGTGGCCGCTATCGCCACGATCAAAGAGGAATACAAGGCGAACTTCCAGGTTCCGAAACCGATCGTAAACAGAAGGGAAGCGGGAACGTGTGCGAGCAAAAGTATCCAGATAAAACGATCGGCGAAACGGTATTCCTCCCGAAGTTTGCCTTTCGCTTTTTCAAGAGCGGAACGGGGATCGAACAAAACCTCGACTTGAGATACTGTAGAACCGATTTTTTCTTCACGATGGTCGGCGTCGTTTTCGGATTGGAACATTCAATTACCTCGAAATGTCCGCGTTAGTACGGACGATAGATCCTGTTTTGTTCCGGAAAAGTCCGGAATTACCGCGGCGATTTTTCCGTTCCCCTCCGTCACAAAAAGATAATCGGAATGAAGAATTTCTTCTTCCGATTTAGAAACTACGGAAAGACGAAACGAACGCGCCAGGCGCTCCGCCTCGGAACGACTTTCCGGAAAAAGGAGAAGAGGTGCTTTTTTCCAGCGAGACACGGACTTAAAAAGATTCGAACCCTCTTTGCGATCCTTTTCGGGATTCAGGCTGATCAAAGCGAGATCATAGCCGGAAACTCCGCGTCGTGACGCGTAATTTTCCAATTTTGAGATCCCTACGCTGCAGACCGATTTACAATTCCCGTAGACGAAGTAGATGAGATAGGGTTTTCCAATAAGGGAAGATTTCGTAAATAAAAAATTTCCAAAATCGTAAAGACGGAATTCGGGGATTTCGCGGTCGGTAACGATTCCGTGCGCGTCCGCACCCGAGGAATCCCGAATCCGAAAGGGATTCGCGATAAGAACGAGGTAAAAACAAACCAAAACGGACAAACCCGCGAAAATTTTCGATAGAAGAAAGAATGGTTTCAAGACATTCTATTAGACTGAAAATTCGGTTTCAGATCGAAGATAACGTTCAATCTTCCAAATTGAAGGAGATAGGAACCCGATGGGACATCTTCGTAGGACGGCCTTGGACATATCCTGGACTCCAACGAGCCATTTTTACGATTTTAATCGCGGCTTCGTCAAAACCGAACCCTGCCTTTCCGGAAGCGACCTTGGCTCCTTGCAGATTTCCCTGTTCGTCGATTTGAACGATGACGACGACTTGTTTGGATACGATTCCCGCCGACTTGGCTTGTGCTGGGAAAAAATCTCGCAGATCGAAATCGATGATCGGAGTCGGAGTTTTATCTCCGTTGTAGGAGAATAAATAACCGTCTTTGTCGGTTCCGTTTCCGTTGAGCGCATTCGGATTGAGATCTTCGTCGATCGGATCGTCGGCGCTCTTGTTGGAGCCTTCCACCCATTCCTGTTTTTCGACGGGTGCCGGCGAGGAGGTGCCGCCGATCAATTCGGGAGGAATCTCCTCCAGATCGACTTCGACGTCTTTTGCTTCCAAATTCTCGGAGGAAATTTCGTCCTCTGGCATATACGTCGCCGCGAAATAAATTCCTATGGTAAGCGCGTGCAACGTAAAGGACGCGATCAGACAAAACTTGAACAGTCCGAATTTTAGGATTCTCTGTTTTATTTCGGGAACGCTTACCATCGATTTTTCCTATTTCGCCTAACGTTTCACGGAAAGGGCGATCCGCGTCACTCCGGCTCTACGGATCACTCCCATGGTCTCCGCAATTTTTCCGTAAGGTAGGGAAGAATCGGCGGAAAGAGTCAGACGCATGTTCGGTCTGATTTTGGAATCTCGTTCGAGTTGGGCCTTCAGTCGTTCCACGGTCGTGTCCGCTCCTTCCAGAAGAATTTTGCCGTCCTTTGTCAAGGCTACCTGAACGGACTGAGCCACGTTGGGATCCGCGGCTTCCACTTTCGGAAGGTTGATATTGATCGATTCCTTTTTCAAAAAGTTCGCGGTCACCATAAAGATCACCAGAAGAACGAGAATCACATCCACCATGGGAGTGATGTTGATATTTCCGATTTCGTCTCCGTCGCCGGATGGAGCAGCGCCTGCCATATTCCGTTCTCCTTATTTTAAGTTTAGCCTTTGCGGGACAAATTCGCAAGAAACTCTCTCGCAAGAATCTCTAAATTCGCCTGAATGACTTTCAACTTCCGGCTGAAATAATTATTCGCCATCACCACGGGAATCGCCACGCCCAAACCGGCCGCTGTCGCGAGTAAGGCCGTGGAAATACTTCTCATCACAAATTCCGCTCCGGTACTTCCTAACGTTCCCAAACCGTAAAAGGCTTTGATGACCCCGAGAACGGTTCCGAGAAGTCCGATGAACGGAGCGTTGTTTCCGAGAGTGTTCAAAATCGAAAGATGATTTTCGAGTTCGATCCTTTCTGCGATGATCCTTCCTTCCTGCAACTCCGCAAGTCCGTCGTGACCGGCTCCCGTATTTTCCGCGGAGAATCGCGAAAACTTCGCGTAGATGTTTCCCGGGTTTTCGGAAGCCAAGGATTTTACGGATTCTAAATTTCCGTTACGAATCTCCGTAGTCAACGTCGGGAGGATCGCTTCCGTGTTTTTGAGATTCTTACGAAAGATAAGAATACGTTCGATTCCGACGCCGAGCGCGACGATACTTGCGATCAACATTACGATAAAAATAAAAGTCTCGCCGTATTCGACTAAAAACATGGTCATGATTTGGATCCCTCTTTATCTGTTTTTTTTAAAACACTGAGTGAAGTCACTCAGTTTTCGATGCCGTTTTATTTCCTCATTCACCCGAGATACTTATGCAGGTTTTCGTACATGCGAAAGTTCCCGTGGACAAACCCGTTATCTGAGAAACTCCGCTTTGGGAACAGGTTCCCGATGAATTACGATTTTCCCAATACACTTTGTTACAATCCATCAGACAAGCCTTCGCCCTATCGGTGAACTTGGAGAAGGTAGCGGAGGAAAGTAATCCTGTGCAATAATTCTGATACGTTCCAAACGTCGCGTTTCCGCTGAACAGGGTTACAATTTCCACTTCCGTCAATGGAGTGGGAAGATCCGGCGCCTGGTCCAAACAGGTTTTAGCCGCTTGCAAGGAAGAAACGCAGGATTGAAGCGGGTTCGTCGGAGGCAAAAGGAGATATTGCAGAATCACTCTTTGTTCGTTCTCTCGATTGAAGCTATCGTCGTCGTTCGGAAGATTACAATTTGTAACGAGCCACAACGAAGCGGCAACGTATAAAAGCGATCGCAATCCGCTTTGCAGAAAAGTTTTCGTTCGCGTATGTCGTTTCATCAAAACTTCACCTCGATCCCCAGATTGAAAAAAGGAATTACCATTCCCCCCGGTAACGTCAAGGTTCCGAACGTGGGACTCGGCCTAGGGTTGGTCGCCGAGTAAGGACGAGTGACGTCGAAATTTTCGCCGGATACGTTCTCGCGCATATATACGTTTATGATTTCCACGAACGTGTTTACGTATCCCCATTCGTAGTTGAGGAATCGGTCGAATCGGATGTCCAATCTATGATAATCCGCGAGACGTTTGGTGTTCGTATAATCGGCGCTATACGGATTGCTCGCGGACTGAGGAACCCATATGATCTGTCCGTTGGCGGGGTTGGAAAACTGTCCTCCGTCGTCGCCCACGATCGGGGTAATCGGCGTGGAAGTAAGATACGACCATCTCGCTCCGAACTGCCAATTCTGACTGAACCTCCAACCGAACACCATGTTGATGATATGGGTTCTGTCGTATTCGTAAAGGGTCTCTTTGGAATTGTGATACGTCTGCGCCAGAAGTCTTTGTTCCGGTCCGGTGGCAACGGGCGCAGTCAAACCGTCGGGCTTATAAAGATTAGGATTTCTGAAGGTTTGCGACCAAGTATAGGAAATCCATCCGAACCAATCCCTGGTCCCCGGCGCGGCCGTTTTTCGGATTACGAACTCGTATCCGTGGGAACGTCCCGTGCCGTTATTCGAATAATTGAGCGGTTTATTGAGTATGTAAGGTTGTGTGAATTTTCCGTACGGATCCGGATTGGTTCCGATCATTTCGGTGATATACGGATCGGTTACGATCAAATTGGAGAATTCCTGTTTGAAAACCTCTCCTTTAAACTGCCATTCCGAAGTGATCTGCTGATCGACTCCTCCTCCGTACTTAAACGACTTTTGGAATTTTAAATGCGGATTTCCGCTCTGTTCCGAAAAACGAGTGTCCAGAGGAAAGTTATAATGATCTCCCGCTCCTCCGAAAACCGTCGTTCCTTTTCCGATTCCTTCGAACTTATAGGAAACCTGCGCCTTCGGTCCCAAAGCTCCGTTTTTGATATACGGAATATAATCGTAACGAACTCCGGGTTCGATCAACAATCCTCCGAAGCGGATCTTCATCGTCGTATAACCGTTGTAATACTTTCCTCGAACGCGATTGGTATCGGGAACCGTACGGAAGTCCGGGCTGGAAGTGTCGTACGGGTTCGGATCCGGATTGTTCGGATCGGTTTGTTGGATCGTGGTTCCGGTGGTTTTATAATTGAGAAAACGAACTTCGGAGCCGAATTCCAAAGAGAAATGTTTGTTCGGGTCCCAATACGCGTCCTGACGAATTCCGTTGTAAGCCCCGCTTCCACGGTTCTTTCCTTTGATCGATCCCAAGGAAACGTTGAAGTCCGCGAACGGATCGTAACTGATGAACGTGATCCGATTGGAGAATTTTTCGATCGGTCTCCAGATATAACGGAAAGCCTGCGTACGATATCCCTGTCCCGCGGAAAGATTTCCTCCCGCAAACGCGGCGAATTGATCCTTGGTGGGATCGTTTTCCGCTTTGGGAGGAGGGTTCAACGCGAAGTCGTCCTTGGCTGTTAGGGAATAGAAAGAAATCTGGTGATGGTCGTTGAAGTTGTACACCATCTTTACCTGCGAATCCGTATAACGCGGAAGTCGGATTCCGTCGGGAAGCAGGCTGGAACCGGACAAGGTGCCTAACGTTTCGAAGGTTTTATCGATGTAACCCACTTTGACCGCGCCTAAAATGTAACCTTTCCCGCCTGCAAAGGTGGTTTGATAATTCGCCGAAGCCGCCCATAAGGAGGTCAAAAAATTTCCCTGCGAACGTTCCACCTTATCCGGAGATTCGATCTCGATGACACCTCCCAGCGCATTATTGAAGTTAGCCGGAAGAACGCCGGTGTAAACGTCCATGGATTTGATCAGGTTCCCGTTGATCGTGGCAGTCAAACCGTCGAAGTGAAACGGATAAAAGATCGGAAGATCGTCGTAGAGATAAAGGTTTGTGTTCGGATCGGCGCCTCGAAACGAATAGTTGCTTGCCCCTCCGCCGAAGGCGGAAACGGGAACCACTCCGGGAATGGTTTCGATCGAACGCAACGGTTCTCCGAAGGTTCCGGGCATTCTTTTGATTTCCTCGAAACGAAGTTTGGTTCGAGACATGAGTTGTTTTTCACGTTCCCCGGTTACGTTGATCCCGCTTTTGGAAACTCCGCCGCCTCCGATTCCGGAAGAGGATTTATCCGTATAAATGACTACGGTTTCCGTTCCTTCCCCGACTTCCTGTCGGATTTCCTGCATCCCCGTATCGCGCAGAATGCGGAACGTATACGTTCCCGGCGCGGGAACGACGGCTTGGAAATATCCATCGGCGTCGGTTTGATAGAATTTTTTGGTTTCGGAAACGCGGATCGATAGGTTGGGTTCTCCCAGATTTTTACTCCGGGAATAAACGCGGGCACGGAATGTGACCTCCGCGAACGCTTCCGTAAAGGGAAACGATAAAACCGCCAAAACGGCAAAAATTCCCTTAATAGGACCGAAATGGTTAGGCCGACGGAACCCTGACCCGATTCGAGAAAGTCCGCGGACCTCCGACGTATCGGATTCGAAAGGCGAAGTAGAAAGAACGACTAACGTATTGTTTTTGGATCTCATCGTCTGCCTTTCTATATTTTATTTTTAATGAAAACTTCCTGGAAATTGAGATACCAGGGGATGTCGTCCAACGGTTTATCGACGTAGATCAACACGCAGGCGAACGGATAGGAAACGAAAGGGCATTCGGATTTCGTAATGGCGATCGTACAAAGATCCAGATTTTTTTGCTGAACGTCCTCGACCACGACGGGGAAGGGAACCGGGATGGGAGTTCCGCATTTGTTCGCCAAAAAACTCGCAGCGGCGTAAATCTGACTTTGAGAATCCTTCGGAGTAACCACCTCCGGACGAACACAATTCTGAGATAAAACGGACGCGAAGAAAAAAACCGAAACCAACGCAGCAAATTTCGACCGCCGACCGAAAACGGAAAGGGTTTTCCCGACGACTTCGTACAAATTAACTCGTCGAATCGCCGAACCGAATCCGATCCATTCTAAAAAACGAATATTCAATTCTTTGAATTTCATATCAATCTTTCCTTTTGCCTCCGACGGAAATTCCGCCGGATTCCGAAGGGGCGTTCGAAGAGGATCGTTTTCCGCCGCCGACGGAAATTCCTCCGGAGTTTTTGTTCACGGAAGAAGTTTCGGTTTTACCCGATTCGTTCTTTGTGTCCGGATCAGCGGGGGATTCCTTCGCCGCTTGTTCGAGTTTGAGGCGTTCCGCTTCCTCTCGATTTCCGATCACCTTCCCCTTGACTTTGAGAACGGAAACCGTTCCGAGAGGAAACATAACGTGTGTTTCGTGCCATACTTTGATATTGACGATACTTCTTCCCCCGGGGACCTTTTGTACGGCTTGGCTGAGGGCGTAGTCCATGCTGATCGGATTGGTCGCAGGGAAAAGACCGAGAACGAAAAAGGTCGAGGATTCCCCTTCCGCTTCTTCCAAAATATCGTATGAAGAAGAACGGATGATCGTCGCCGAATCGTAAATTGCGGGAGATCGAACTCTTCCTCCCGGCTCGGTGGGAGTGGCCCCCATACAATGAATGAAAAAAAGAGTAGCGATCGTAAATAGATACCGTGGCAACGTCGGTGTCACGGATAGGCGTTCGATCCTGGCAAGGAAAAAATGCGACTTTTGTAGGAGTTCCCACAGACGTTTTCTTCCTTGCGATAAGCATGATATTGTGGTAGAGAGGCTTTGTTGAAGTTTCCGCCACCCACCCCTCCACCCAATACCAGGGTGGGGCGCGCGTTTTACAAAAAAAAGTAGTGGTTCCGACGATCGGCCCTCTCCGTTACCACAGAGAGCTGCGGGCAATCTCCCCGAGTTATTTTTTTCTTTTGCCGCTTTGATCATTGGATGGATCCTCGAACTTGATCGCTTCCGCGTTGATATGAAGTCGATTTACGGTCAGAAACAGAAGAATGTATTTATCTGTCCAATAACGGATATTGATCAGAGCATCCGCTTCCTTTTCGGTAAGCATCTCCGTCATCAGTTTGTCGATCGGCGGCTCGGAAAGAGGAACACCGATGATTGCGATGTCCAGGGATCTCCACGTTTTATGACCTTCGACCGGACCGAGAACCTTGTATTTACGATCGGCGACCGGAATGTTGCTGGTCGCAAGACCGGCAGAAGAAGTGGCACAATTCCAAAGAACGAAGGATATAAGAAAAAAAAGGATAAGCTGGAAACGTTTCATACTACCTGCCTGCAATCGGAACCCATCCGAATCCCCCCGAACGGATTTTTATGTTTTTTCTCGGAGGGACAAAGTGTATCTACCAGATAGTATCTGCCAGATACAGATGCAAGAATAAATTCTTTTCGTTTTTCGAGATTTTGGGTCCTTTCTCTCGTTTTGAATCCTCATTTTTTGAAGTCAATCCGCGAACTCATAGAAAAAAAGTTCCGCCTTTGAAAAAAAAACGAATTTAAAAAAGATCTTACTAATCGGCGAATCTACGGGTTTCGGGAACCGATCGATTCTAAGGAAGGTCTTTTTCATTTATTCGCTACGATCCGACCCGATCAAACAGAACGTAATATTAAAAAATCCTAATTCAATTAAGCCGAAAAATTACGGGGACCCGATGATGCATCTTAATCGGTTTTCCATTTAAAATACCCGGTTGCCAAGTTGCCCTTTCAACTATCTTTAAAGCGGCCTCGTCGAATCCGAACCCAATTTTTTCGGAACCAATTTTCGCACCTCGTAAATTCCCTTCTTCATCGATTTGTACAATCACTACCACCATCCTCTCCTGGATCCCGGCTTGTCTCGCCTCTAACGGAAAATATTCGGAAAGATCGAACTGGATTGACGGTTTCGGCATCCGATCTCCGTTGTAGGAATACAAGTATCCTTCCGAATCCGAACCAGGGGCATTCAATTCAATCGGCTCCGCCGTTTTACAATTCGATAAAAATAGGGACAAAAGAGGCAAAATAGATAATAACTTCATAATATTCTCAATAGGAGATTCTCATTCCCGAGTTCGTCTTCCGTATTCTCTAAGGAGTTTTTCCGCGGCCTGAAAGGAGCTGACCTTATGCGAGACGACGTCCTCTTCCGCGGCTTTGTATAAGTCGCGCATCTTGGAATAAAAGTCGCCCAATAGGTGTTCGGAGACGGTTTCTTCCAACCAATATTTGGATTGGTTTTTTCTCCGGATTTCGAAGTGACCGTTGGATGTTACGATTTTCTTATATTCCAAAATTTGATTCCAGATTCCTCCGATTCCTTCCCCAGTCACGGAAGAACAGGACGAAACCTTGGGAATCCAACCGTTTTCGTGCGAAGGAAAAAAATGAATCGCGGATTGAGTTTCGATTCTCGTGGCTTCGGATCTGATTTTGTTGTCTCCGTCGGCTTTGGTCACGGCGAATAAATCCGCCATTTCCATAATACCTCGTTTGATTCCTTGAAGTTCGTCTCCCGCTCCCGCGATGAGAAGAAGCAAGAACAAATCCACCATGGAATGAACCGCCGTTTCGGATTGTCCGACACCGACCGTTTCGACGATGATCGTATCAAACCCCGCGGCCTCGCAGAGATAAATCGTTTCTCTCGTTTTACGCGCAACGCCGCCTAACGAATCTCCGGAGGGAGAAGGGCGGATGAACGCGGATTCGTTTCGGGAAAGCTCGGACATTCTTGTTTTGTCTCCGAGAATACTTCCCCCCGAGATTTGACTCGAAGGATCGATGGTCAACACGGCGAGTTTTTTCCCTTGAGAAAGCACGTGCATTCCGAAGGATTCGATGAACGTACTTTTTCCGACTCCGGGAATTCCGGTGATTCCGATGCGGATCGAATTCCCTGAATGAGGAAGACACGCGTCTATGATTTTTTCCGCGAGTTCTTTGTGATCGGCGCGCGCGCTTTCGACGAGCGTAATCGCACGACTGAGCATCACTCGATCTCCTGCGAGAATTCCTTTTACGAACGCTTCCGCGGAAGGAAGCGGCTTTCTGGAAATTCCGGTGGATCGAATTCCTCCGCTCGAAGGAATCCCGGTTTGTTCTCCGGAGCTCAAAGACGATTCTTCCCTTAGGCGTTTACTTTAGAAGTTTCTAAATCTTTGATGAGAAGTTCCAGAATGTCCGCGGCCGCCTTGGAAATTTTCGTTCCCGGTCCGAAGATGCCGGTTACTCCCGCCTTGTAAAGAATATCATAATCTTGTTGTGGAATCACTCCGCCGGCAATGACCATGATGTCTTCTCTTCCGAGTTTTTTCAGTTCCGCGATGACCTGAGGCACGAGCGTTTTGTGACCCGCGGCCAAACTAGAAACTCCGAGGATGTGTACGTCGTTTTCCACGGCTTGCCTTGCGGCTTCCGCCGGAGTTTGAAAGAGCGGTCCTATATCGACGTCGAATCCCATATCCGCAAAACTCGTCGAAATCACCTTCGCGCCTCGATCGTGTCCGTCCTGTCCCATCTTGGCGACCATGATTCTCGGACGACGCCCTTCCAACGTTGCGAATTTATCCGAAAGCGTTTTCGCGCGTTTGAAATCCGGATCGTCTTCGATTTCCGAGGAATAAACTCCCGAAATCGAACGAATCGTCGCCTGGTATCTTCCGAATACTTTTTCCATAGCGTACGAAATTTCGCCTAACGTCGCGCGTTTGCGGGCCGCGTCCACCGCGAGAGCGAGAAGATTTCCTTCTCCGCCTCCCGCGCATTTTGTGATCGCTTCCAGAGCGGAAGTCACGTCGGCGTTGTTTCGATTTTTTTTGAGCTCCTGCAATCTGCGGATCTGGGATTCGCGGACGGCAGTATTATCGATATCTAATATATCTAACGGCTTTTCCTCGACGGCCTTGTATCGGTTGACTCCGACGATCACATCCCTTCCGGAATCGATCTTAGCCTGTTTGCGGGCCGCGGCTTCCTCGATTCTCATCTTTGGAATTCCGGTTTCGATGGCCTTTGCGATTCCGCCTAACTTCTCGACTTCTTCGATCAGTTCCCAGGCGCGGTGCGCGAGAGAATGGGTAAGCGATTCCACGTAATACGAGCCGCCCCAAGGATCGACTACACGATGAATGTTTGTTTCTTCCTGCAAAAAGATCTGCGTGTTTCTTGCGATTCTCGCGGAGAAGTCGGTCGGAAGAGCGATCGCTTCGTCGAGCGCGTTTGTGTGAAGCGATTGTGTGTGACCGAGTGCGGCCGCCAAGGCTTCGATACAAGTCCGCGCTACGTTGTTGAACGGATCTTGTTCGGTCAAACTCCAACCCGATGTCTGGCAGTGAGTTCGGAGTGCGAGCGACTTTAAATTCTTAGGATGGAATTGTTTTACGAGCTTCGCCCAGAGAAGACGACCGGCGCGCATCTTTGCGATTTCCATAAAGTGGTTCATACCGATCGCCCAGAAAAAGGACAATCGAGGAGCGAACGTATCCACGTCCATTCCCGCCTTGATTCCGGTTCGAAGATATTCCAAACCGTCCGCGAGGGTGTAGGCGAGTTCGATGTCGGCTGTAGCTCCGGCTTCCTGCATGTGATACCCGGAAATCGAAATCGAATTGAACTTGGGCATGAAATCGGACGTATATTTGAAAATGTCCGCAATGATCTTCATCGAAGGAGCGGGCGGATAAATGTAGGTGTTCCGCACCATGAACTCTTTGAGAATGTCATTCTGAATCGTTCCCGAAAGTTTGTCCGCGCTGACTCCTTGTTCTTCCGCGGCTACGATATAAAACGCTAATATAGGAACCACAGCCCCGTTCATCGTCATCGAAACCGACATCTGATCCAGAGGGATCTGATCGAAGAGAATCTTCATATCGAGGATCGAATCGATCGCAACCCCGGCCTTACCGACGTCGCCGACCACACGTTCGTGATCGGAATCGTATCCTCTGTGAGTCGCGAGGTCGAACGCGACCGAAAGACCTTTTTGTCCGGCGGCTAAGTTTCTACGATAGAATGCGTTCGATTCTTCCGCCGTGGAAAATCCAGCGTATTGACGGATCGTCCAAGGTTGTTGGACATACATCGTGGAATACGGTCCGCGTAAATACGGCGGAATTCCCGCGGCGTAGTCGAGGTGTTCCATCTTAGCGATGTCTTCCGCGGTATAAACCGGTTTGACCGGGATTTTTTCGGGAGTATTCCACAGAGTTTGTTCGATGGAACTAAACCCTAAATCACCGAGCGCGGTTTTTTCCCAATCGGATTTGGAAATTTTTCCGTTGCCCTGTGGCGCATAACGTTGGGGATCAAAACTCGGACGTTTCATTGGATGCCCAGCCTTTTCTGAATCGATTTCAAAGTTTCTAAATGTTGGGATTTCACGTGGATGAAAAATTCGATCCCTTTGGATTTCAGAGAATCGATCTGTTCGGTCGGATTTCCCGCTACGATTCCGATCAAATCGGAATTTTGTTTTTTCAAAACCGCAAAGGTAGAATCCACAAAACCCACGACTTCTTCATCGCTCGTGCAGAAGACCACGATGTCGGCGTTCGTTTCTTTCAAACCTTGCGACGCTTCTTCCGGTGTCGCATAACTTCCCGGATCGATCACCTTGGTTCCCGCACAAGCGAGAAAGTTTTGGGAAAAGATCGCGCGCGCCTTTTTCATCTTGAGATCGCCCATCGGCAAAAGGAGAACGGTCGGAGTTTTACCGGTTTTTTTGGCGAAGGCTTCCGTTTTCAAACGGATCTCTTCGATTCCGGCTCCGGCTCTAAAGTCGGCGATCGTTTCGCAGACGATTTCGCCCGCCACACTTTCGATGTCGCCTAACGCACCGCGCAGATTCAATTCGGAAACGGAAATTCTATCTTCTCCGTTCGGATATTGATTGGTTCCGAGTAGAATCTCTTTTCGATTCGCAAGGTTCTCTTCCTTTTTCTTTCTGGACTCGGAGATCTTTTTTTGAATCATTCCTTTTTTCGCGGCTTCGAGAAATCCACCCGCGGATTCGATCTCGCAGAAAATTTCCCAAGCCTTTTTGGTGATCGAATCGGTGATCGATTCCAGATAATACGAACCTGCGGCCGGATCGACCACCTTGTCCACGTGGGACTCGTGTTTCATCAGAAGCTGAATGTTACGTGCGATTCTCAGAGAGAAGGAATCTCCGGTTTTCAAAACGCTGTCGTATGGAGAAACGCTGATCACTTCGCAACCGCCGATCGCCGCGGACATCGCCTCGGTCGTGGCGCGAAGCATATTCACGTTCGGATCATAGGCGCTGTAGTTGTAACGACATGTCTGCGCGCTTAAAAATGCGTGCTGTGAAGATTCTTCCTTGGCCCCGAATTCTCGGATGATTTCGGCCCAGAGAATTCTCGCGGCGCGGAACTTTGCGATTTCCAAAAAGTAATCGGGGCCGATGGAAAATTCGAACATCAACTGGGAAGCAATCGTATCCACGGACATTCCCGCTTCGAGGAGTTGTTGCACATACTCGCAAGCTGCGGCTAACGTAAACGCGAGTTCTTCCGAAATCGTGGAGCCGCCGTCCCGGAACGTGGAAGAAGTGACCGACAAACCTCTGTAATACGGCCAAGAAGAAGCGAATGTTTCCAAAATTTCTTTGAGGCCCGCAATGGAATGTTTTCCCGATCTTCCGTGTTTGAGAAGAATCCGATACGGATCGTATCCGAGTCCGCCCACAAGAACCTTGCCCTTCGGAAGCCAGGAAAAAATTTCGGGAGAACGTTCTTCCGCGATGAAGTGAAGCGTCACCTGATCAAAAGGGAGTCCGTCGATGAGAGCTTCCAAATCCTTTGCGGAGTTCACCGGAATTCCGCGTTGGGGAGAGGTTTTGTTTTCGATGATAAATCCGATCGCCGTAACTCCGTTGTTCGCGGCTTCTTTGGCCAATCGATTGGCTTCGGAAACGCTCGGAGAATCGAAGTCCTGACGAATGCTCCAGTCCTGCACGAGCTTGCGGGTAGATCTCGCATACGGGAAGGTTCCGGGAAGATTGGAAGTCAGCCATTGCTTGTCGGCGATATCGTCTTTGGTATAAACGGGTTGGATCTTAAATCCTTCCGCGGTTTCCCACACTAACTTCTTCTCAAAGTCCGCGCCCTTGAGGTCTTTTTGGATGAGTGCGATCCAGGCTTCCCGATCGACGGGAGGGAAGTCGGTAAACAATTTTTGATCTGCCATTTCGGTTTTTCTCTTTAGAATGAGGCCCTTACGAGGTTCTCTTTCTAGGGAACCTCGTAAGACTGCGGTGTAAAGTCAAAAACCCGTCCTCAATTCTCCTTTTTGGTTTTGAGGTAATGCGGAACGGACGCTAAAATCGAAAGAGTAAGAGTTCCCACGATCACGGCCAAGGAAATCAGGATCGGAATATGAACCTCGTGTCCGAATACGTACGGAGAAAAAAGAGGAAGCAACAACTTGATTCCCACGAACGCAAGCAGAAGGGAAACCCCCCGTTTCAAAAACACGAACAATTCCATCACACCCGAAAGCATAAAATACAAGGATCGTAATCCGAGGATCGCGAAAATATTAGAGGTATATACGATCAACGGGTCGGTAGTGATCGAAAAGATCGCGGGAATCGAATCCAACGCGAACATGATATCGCTGAACTCCACGATCAAAAGTGTGATGAATGTGGAAGTGAAAAGATAATTGCCGTGTTCCTTAACCACGAACTTTTCCGGATGATGAGCGTGCGTCATCGGAAGGAATTTTTTGGCGAACTTGATCACGGGAGAAGTCTCCGGATGAAAGTCCTCCTCTTCCTCCTTATGAACGAACATCTTCACGGCGGTATAAAGAAGGAAAAATCCGAACAGATACAAAATCCACCCGAACTGAGAAATCAAACCGGCGCCTATAAAAATCATAATCGCCCGAAAGAGGAGAGCGCCGATGATTCCCCATTTCAAAATCAGAGGTTGGTATTGTGGAGTGATCCGAAACTTCTGAAACACCATGATAAAAACGAACAAATTGTCCACGGAAAGGGAATATTCCAAAAGATAACCGGTTACGAATTCCAAAGCCTTGTTTCGACCCCGGAGCGGATCGGCGGGAGATTGCTCCATAAAATACACGAGAACGCTAAACGAAATCGCAAGACTGAACCAAAAGAGGGACCAGTAAACCGATTCCCTAAGAGGAATTTTGTGCGCCCTTTTATTGAGAACGAAAAGATCCAGATATACGAGCAAACCCAAAACCACGGTGAAGATTGCGACCAACGTCCATTCACCCGAACTCCAATGTCCCATATTCCCTCTTTGTTTTTTTGAGATTCCGAGATGACAAAAGTCACGGCTCTGTACAAAATTACAATCCCAATTCCCAGAAAGAAGGTTCAGATGGTTCTACTCTTATTTTCGGTTTCCGCAATCGCACATTTGCTGACTTTGTACTTTGCTCCCGGTGAAATCGCCCTCAAATTAGGAACGAAACTCGTTCCGATTTTAATTCTTATTTTTTTCTCTTTCTTCGAAGGCGACTGGAAAGATAAGACCGGTAAGTTCATTCTGATCGGTTTGGTTTTTTCCCTTTTCGGAGATACGTTTCTCGCTTTGCCGGGAAATTATTTCGTCTTCGGTTTGGGTTCGTTTCTCGTGGCGCAGATTTTTTATTCGATCGGCTTTTCAGCGGGGAATCCGGTCCATATCCTTCGTTCGATTCCGTATTTCGTTTTCGGAGCTTCGTTCTATTTTTGGATTCTTCCCGGTTTGGGAAATTCGCTCCTGATACCGGTCGCGGTTTATGTGACCGCGATTTGTACGATGGGATGGAGGGCCGCCTCTCGGGAAAGCTCCCGCGCTTCGTATTGGAAAGCGTTTGCGGGCGCTCTCATCTTTATCGCTTCGGACAGTCTGATCGCGACGGGAAAATTCACTTCCGTGGCGGTTCCATGGAACGGACTTTGGATCATGATCACATACTACGCGGCTCAGTTTCTCATCTATGATTCCGTGGAGGAAACGTAAATAATCATTGATTCGGCCCGGAAGGTAACTAAGATAGCAAAGTAATATCGGAGAATCTGCCTAATGAATATCAAACCCTTAAAAGAAACCACGTTTTTAGAAGCGGTCGCCGCCGCGATCCAGCACGAAAAGGATTACTTCGAATTTTACATGAGCACGTATGAAAAACTTCCTCCCGGAAATACCAAGGAACTTTTCGAAAGACTTGCCGAAGAAGTGGACGAACATATCCGTTTTATCCAGGAGTTGTACGAACAGGCGGAAGGTTCCGAACTTCCGAACCTAAAACAACTTACGGCGATCCACAAGTTCCACGACAGCACTCTTCAGAAGTTGATGAACAAAGTGGAACGTACGATCTCCGGTCCGGGAAGCAAAGACGCGCACGAGGCTCTGGAACTTGCGATTCGGGAAGCGGAAAACAGCGTTTCGTTTTACGAAAAACTCATCAACAAGTTCGAAGACGTAAACATCAAATCCCTGTTCTCCAAACTCAAGGATTACAACCAAAATTATCAATCGCTTCTGGAAACGGAACTCAACGGTTTGGATCAATCCGGTTCGGGACAAGGAACTTTCTTTTGGGACGAACAAGCGGAAGAAGTCGTCAAAGCAGAATCCAAACCCGCAAAGACGGCCGCGCCGAAAAAACAAAAAACGACCTCGCCGGCTCAGAAACCGACGACCAACACAAAACCCGGGAACGTTTCCAAAACGCCGGTTGCCGTAGTAGGAAAACAGTCCGGCGCTACGATCGCAAAAACAACCGGATCGGCGGTTCCAAAGAAAAAAGCGGCGCCCAAAAAGCCCGCGAATCAAACCAAACCCGCCTCAACGATCGCCAAAAAGGCGACGCCTAAGAAAAAGGCTACGGCGAAAAAAGCCGGCTCTCAACCGAAAAAGTCCGTCAAAAAACCGATTTCAAAAAAGGCGACGCCTAAGAAAAAAGCGGCTCCTAAAAAGAAGTCCCCGGCCAAGGCGAAGAAAAAAAGATAATTAGGAATTTCAATGTCATCGACTACGATTACCGATTGGAAGGAAATACAGGATCTTTACCCGATCAACGAGGAAATGATCTGGCTCAACAACTGCGGGACCACTCCTTGTAACGTAAATACGATCCGATCGGTTCAGGAATATCTGGAAGGTTATTCCAGACGAGGCGGTTTAACGGATGTTAGGCGATATCCCACGGTAAAACATACGATCCGAAAGATCATCGCGGGACTAGTCAACTGCGACGTGGAAGAACTCAGCCTCATTCATCACACCAACGAGGGAATGAATTTTATTTCCATGGGATTTCAACTCAAAAGCGGGGACGAAATCCTACTTTTGGAAAACGAATATCCTAGCAACGTATATCCGTGGGAGCATTGGAAAGAGAAGGGGGTTTCCCTCGGATTCATTCCGATGGCGAACACACCCGACGAATTTTTGGAAAACCTCAAACGATCCGTAACTTCCAAAACGAAGGTCGTCTCGCTTTCCGCGGTACATTGGTGCACGGGAATGCCGTTCCCGTTGGAAGAGATCGGGAATTTTTTGGACGAACAAGGAATCGAATTCGTGTTAGACGGAGCGCAGGGAGTAGGGCTTGTTCCGATCGACGTCCGAAAGATGAAACTGAAATACGTGGCGTTCCCCGCTTGGAAATGGCTCCTCGGTCCGCTCGGTCTCGGAGTTCTTTACATACGAGAGGATCGTCTGGATCGTCTTTCGTTTCCGTTTAAGGGAACTTCTTCCGTGAGCAACGACGAAGTATATCTTCCGTATCGAGGAGAGCTCAAAACGGGAACGGATCGTTACGAAATTTCCACGGTCAATTTCATCGACTGGGTTTACTTTCAGTCCAGTTTGGAAATGTTGTTCAAGATCGGGTTTCATTCCGCAATGGAACGGGTTTACGAACTCGCGGATTATTTGGGGGAAGGTATGAAGAATATCGGATTCCAGCTCGAAATGGATCACTTCCCCGATTACAAAACCGGAATCGTAGTGGGAACCAAGGAAGGAATTCCCATGGACGAACTCGTGTCTTATCTCAAAAAACACGGAGTGATGTGCGCCCTTCGTCTCGGAAAAGTCAGATTTTCTCCGCATATATACAATCGGAAAGACCAACTCGATCGTGTCGTTCAATTGCTCGGTTCGTTTTCCGGATAACCGCAAAAAACAAATCTACCGCCGGATGAAAAGGAACGTACGAAACAAACGATTTGTGGAATGTCGTAAGAACGAGTGCGTGGAACGACGGATCTTTTTTTGATATGAAATAAGAACGGATGAATTCCAACCCTTTGCAAAAAATCGGAGAAATCGGAACCCTTTTGTTTCCGGTTTGGGTATCGATCGGAGCGGCGTTATCCTTTTTTCAGCCGCAATGGTTTACTTGGTTCAGAGGTCCTTGGATCACGTACGGTTTGGGAATTACGATGTTGGGAATGGGGATCACACTTTTACCCCGGGATTTTCGGGAAGTGTTTCGAACTCCGCTACCCGTGTTGGCCGGAGTGATTTTACAATATACGGTAATGCCTATTTCCGGTTGGGCCATCGGGATTCTGCTGGAACTTCCACCACAATTCGCCACCGGTTTGATCGTCGTGTCCTGTTGTCCCGGCGGTGTTGCGTCTAACGTGATCACGTATCTCGCCAAAGGCGATCTCGCTCTTTCCGTTTCTATGACCGCGTCGTCCACTCTTCTTTCCGTTTTGATGACCCCGACGCTCACTTTACTTTTGATCGGTAAAGGTGTGGAAACATCGATCGGAGGATTGTTTTTTGATACGTTTCAAGTGGTAATACTTCCGGTCGCGTTAGGCGTGGTTTTAAACGGTTATTTCCCGAAAACGGCAAAACGGATCCAATCGTTTTCCCCGTTGGCGGCCGTATTGTTGATTACTATGATCGTATCTTCCATCTTAGGGGCGAGTAAGGACAAAATCCTTCAGTCGGCGGGAATTCTACTCGTAGCGGTCGTCTGTCTGCACGCTTCCGGATTTTTTTTCGGATATATCGTTTCCCGGATTTTCCTACGCAAAACCAAAATCGCAAGAACGATTTCCATAGAAGTGGGAATGCAGAATTCCGGACTGGGAGTCGTACTGTCGCGGAACAATTTTCCGGATCCTTTGGTGGCAATTCCTGCGGCGGTTTCCAGCCTCGTTCATTCTTTGATCGGCAGCATTCTCGCCGCGTTTTGGCGTAAATCGGAACCGATCGACTAACGCGCGTTCAACGAAACAATCCTTCAAAAAGTGACAAATGTAATCTCCGCCGCGCCCGTCTTGTTACAGTCGGGGGTGGACGCTTTCTTTTTAATTCCGTAGAATCGATCTATAAAAAAGAATCTTGGAGAACCTATGTTCAGAATCGAAAACCCGATCGGCCGACTACTATTGGTCTGCCTGCTCGCCAATACCGGCTGCCAAGGAGAGGATCAGAAGAACGACGAAGTTTTAGCGCTTGTGCTTTCGCAACAACTGGTCGCACCGGCGACCGAAATGCCCGATCTGCCTCAGCCTACGTTAGACACCGTCTTATTGATCGTAGACGGGAATCAGGAAACGCTCGCCGAAAAACGGGATTGTAGCGACGGTCCGGACGGAATCGCCTTCGATAAACTGGCGGCTCCCCCGTTCGTCCCGGTATTCAATCTTCACCAGGTGGATTTCTTGCAAAATACGGGAGTTTTTTTAGAGGCGGGAGTTCCCGTAACCGGAATACAAATGGACGTGGATTATTCGGACGGAAAAACCTACGGGGTCACACAAAACTGCGCCGTCAAAGTGATCGAAAATTCCGCGACAATCTACGATATCCAAGCACAGAATTGTTCCGTCGCGGATTCCAATGGAAACGGACAGACCCAAAGGGTTCTTTCGTTCCGGGTTCGTTGCACTAAAAACTAGACAAAGCAAACTTCGAAACCTTCGTGAGAAATCCAGAGGACTCCTCCCTTTTACGTTTTCTCGCGGAGGTAATAGATTCATTCCGTCGCAACGAATCGAAAAACGAGGCCTAAAAAGCGGAATCCATGACAAACGTACCGAGCGTTTCTCCGTAAAACATGACGAATGGGCGTGGACATTTTTTTCCAAAACGATACAATCGAGAACTTCAGAAAATGACTGGAGTTTTGATGTTTCCACGAGCCACGAGCCACGCGCATTCCACCAAATCCTAAGCGAAAAGAAAAAACCTTCGTGGGGAAAACCATCCGGAGAACCAGCAACTTCTTCTTTCTATCTTTCCCACGAAGGTCCTAAACGAGAGCCGCTCACGGAAGTTCGAAAACGATCGCCTATTCTTTTCGGGAATTCGGAGAAGAAGCAAAGCAGTGTTGTCGTTTTTCTCGCATCGATTCATCCGTTCAAAAAATTACCCGTTCTCCTTTTTTTTGGAAAGAAAAACCGTTAAACGTTGCAATTGATCTTTGGCGGTGGAAGTGGATTCCGGTAGAACTTTGGCGTAGATGTTTTTTAAATGATTCCGGAGGGTTCCGTTGGAAACGTTGAGAATCAGTTGGATGAACGTTCTGCTATGACCCGCTTCCAAAAGTTCGCAGATTCTGATTTCCTGTTTGGAAAGTCCGTATTCCTCCAGATTGAACCCCGCTTTGGAAAGAATGATCTCCGCTTCGCCGTCCTCGGCACGGAACCAAAGGAAAGATAAAAACGAAGAGGCACACAGAGCGGCGACCGCAGTCACGTACAATTCCCGATGGACAAGCCATTCCAGCGCCGGCCAGAACAACATTCCGATCGTAACACCTACAGCGATGGAAATCAGAATGTTCGCGCCGATTCGAAACAAACCGAGCTTACCGGCGTTGTATCGATTGAGATATACAGAAAGAGTAACCGACAAAGTAGCGTCCACTACGGGATGCAGCGGAGGCACATCAAACCCGTACATCGGAAAAAAATTCAGAAACAGAGCCGACCACCAAAACAAAAACACACCGACGAAAAATTTCTTTTCGAAAAAGGTGTTCCACTGAACCGGACGAACGAACAGATAAATACAAACGGATAGAGAAAGAAGGTGAATCCCCGCTCCGATAATACCGCCGATCGGCGACAGAAGAGGGGCCGTACCGAAAGAAAACCAGCGGAATCCCCCGATGATCATCCGCGGCATCGACGAGCACAAAAAATCCGCCAGAATCGCGGCGACAAATACGAAGATCGTAAACGGATTGAGGATTCGTCTTCCCGTACAGAAACTCGCCATCCCGACCAAAACGGGGGACAACAGAAAGAAAGAATGACATTGAAAAATCCACCAAGCGAGAATGGTCTCTTCCGTGGAAGAAATACACATGGCGGCCGTACTCGCGTTTTGCATTCCAACCGCGAGATAAAATGCAGTCATCAGTTTATGAAATGGATGGTCCCTACGGATATTTTCAATCAGACAACTGACGTTGGCGAGAGCCGCCATGATTGGAACTACGAAAAAAATTTCCAAATTGAGTCTGCTGTAAAAAGGGTGGTTTCCAGAAGGCAAAACCGGGGAGGTCCTACGATCCAGCGTAGTTTGTTCCTCCCCACACAAATTTCACGCCCTTTTTTGAGAATTTTCCCTATTCCTCCTTGATTTTTGAGCCGCTTCTCATTTTCTAGCAGAATACAACCTCCCATACGACGTTTTTCAGGTCAAAAAAGCGTTTTTTACAAAAAAACGATCTGAAAACCGGGATTTTCCCGTCTATTGCAGAGGAATTTATTGAAATCGAGACAGTAACGCCATGAGAGAAATTATCAAGCTGGTTTGTCAGGAACCGGGTTGTTCCAAAGGAAGAAGTACTTACCTTCTCACCAAGAACAAAAAGGCTAAAACCGAGAAACTCGTTACGAAAAAGTTCTGCAAATTTTGTAGAAAACACACCGAATACAAGGAAACCAAGGTCTAAACTTTCCAGGTAAAAGAACGGATGACTGCAAAAAAACAGACCCAAGCGTATGATAAGAAGGTTCTTCAGGAAATCAAAGACCTTCTTTTAGAGAGAAAGAACTCTCTCTTGGAAAAGTACGCCCATTGGGAAGACAATAGCAAACCGTCCGGTCTGAAGGAAATGGGTGATATCGCGGATATCGCCTCCGAAATCAACGAAGAGACCTTGAGTTCCGTACTTTCCGAAGCAGAGATCGAAACCATTCGAGAAATCGACGTCGCCTTGGAAAAGATAGAAGACGGTTCGTACGGAATTTGCGAAGGAACCGGAAAAAAAATTCCGATCGCCCGTTTAAAAGCGATTCCTTGGACCAGATATACGGTGGAATTTGCCGAGACCCTTTCCAAGAGTAAAAGTTTTGCCCGTAAAAATTCCGCTGCGGCCAGCCTGACCGGAGCGTACAAAATCCCGTCCGATATGGACTCGATGGACGACTGATTTTCGGTAAGAATCGCTTTTTTCGCTTTCGTTCTTTACCATCTCGAGCTCCATTCTTAATGAAATAGTTTCGGAATCCTTTCGCAGATTCCGAATTCAATGCTTCCAGATATTGTTTGAAATACTTTTTGCGTTCACACGGAACGAGGAACGACGATACGCCTCCCCAAGCCCGTTTTTAGATTGAAATCTAAATCTTTTTACAAAATCCTCTTTATTCGTGCCTGGAATCTTCAATAAACTCAGACCTCTGAGAACTCCCACGTTTTTCGGACTGATTCTTTGTTCCCTTCTTTCCTTGATCCTATTTCGGAGCTTTCTTTTTGTAAGAGAAACCGAAGGATCCGGAATCGCCGCAATCGCAAGCCTACAATTCCTATTCGGTTTGATTCCGAACCTCTATCACCGCAAACCCGGAAGAATATTCACCATGGCCGGAGTTCTGGTTCTGCCCGGTTTGCTATATGAGAAAAATGTAATCTTCCTTTCTCTGAGCGGATTGTTCGCCGGGGCCGTGGTCGGTATTTTTTTGAGACAATACATTTCCACGTTCCATTCCCAGACGGTAAACGAAGAAGACCCGATCTTCCGTTTTTTTTACATCAATCGTCCCTATAAATCCTCGATGCCGTTTTATCAGAATCCCAAAACGGGGATTTTGATCTTCCTGGGTTTTTATCTTTTGGAGCGTTTTTTCGTTTATTTCAACGCGCCCCCGTTCAAGGGTTTCGGAATTTTGGACACGGTTTTTCTACCGGGAATCAGCTCCCGTTACGCGTTCGGCTTAAGTTTGGATTTTTTCGGTGCTTGGATGCTCGCCTTACTCTATTTTTTGGCGGAAGAGGCGTCTTCCCATGAAAGCGACCCGCCCGTTAAATATTGGAGACAGGGTTTATTTGCGGGAGTATTTTTTAATATTCTAATGCTTTTGATTCAAACGGCGGCGACTCGTTCCGTGATTCCCTTCACTCCGAATGAAGGAGGGCGGTTTTTGACGACCGGCTTTTTGGGCGACGCCGGCTCCTTGGATTGGTTGTTTCCGCTTTTAATCGGTTACTTTTTCCTTTATCTTCATACGAGAAGTTGGAGAACCAGAACGAAGATTCTTTTCAGTTTCGGTCTCGTGTTTCCTTTTTTTATAACCGGCGGCCTGTATGGAGCCGGAGCCTGGCTTCTTTTCATCTCTCTTTTGTTGTACGGTTTTTCCGTCGGGTATTTCCCGAAAATCAGAAACAAATGGTGGAAATGGTCGTATGTCCCCGTTTGTTTCCTGATTCTATTCGGATGGATCGCGGTTATGATCTGGATCGGATCGTTTCCCTGGTCGTTCGAGGGTTGGCAAGAACTCCATCAAACCTGGACGAAAGGATATCGAGGACCTTCCGGAAACGTTATGCGGTTCTTGGAATCCTTTGCCGGTGAAAGTTGGATCCAAACCAGAGCCGCCTGGAATTGGGCCAAACAATCCATATGGATAGGAAACGGTCCGGGAACGTTCGCTCTCAACTGGATCGACGCGAGATCCTCGAACTCCGTTCCCGCAGGCGGTATTTCATCGATGGAGTTGAATTCGTTCGCCTTTTTGTTTCACGAAGGTGGAATCCTTTTCACACTCGTGTTTTTGTCCTGGGTCGCGTTGGAAATTCTCCTTAGGAATCATTGGAAACAAACGATTCTACTTTTACCGATTGTCCTTTGTTTTATGCCTTGGACGGGCGCGTTCGGCGTCGCTCCTTTCTTTTGTCTTTGGCTCGTTACGTCGTCCGCGCCGCAAACCAGACAGATTCACAGGGCATTCGGCGGAGGATTCAACCTTGCGGTTCTGATTTTGAGCAGCGGCGTTTTGTTTTATTCCCTTCTGCAAATCGCACCGAATCTGAGAGGCCCCGAGTTCCGTTATGCGGAATTGAAAACGTTTCAGCTTATGGCGAAAAAATCGAATCGTATCCAAAACGGAATCCGGTTCCACGAATTTTCCTCGGGTGCGGTTTGGGTTTTGGCGGGAAAGGCTCCGATCAATCTGAGAGCGTTCGTCCCGGAAAATCAACCCTTGCCTCAAAACGAGAAGATCTACGTGCGTTGGTCTTTTTTAGGTGCGGATTGGATCGAAATCCAATCGAAAACTCTTCCTTTGTTCTCTTACACGAGCGGAGTGGGTTTGAACGTTCCCGAACGAGCGAAATACCTAAAGGCCGAGATTCTTTCCGATTCCCCGTTTTTTGATAAGGCGGATTCTTTCGGGATTTTTGCGGAGAATTTCGATCCCTTAAACCGAGTGCGTTGATCCTATCTTCGTCGGAAATATCTGGCGGACGAGATTTTGAATCTGTTGTTTCGTCCTGATCGCCATTCTCCAGACGAGCAGCTTCCAAGGTATATTCACAAAAATGAATACGGCTCCCGGTTCGAAATCCGGATCCTCTTCTCGGACGTTCAGCCAAACCGGAATCGCCAAGATATCGGAAAATTCCTTTCCAGCGACGTAAAACGTCACACGCACACGTTCTCCGATCGATAACGTTTTTTCCACGGGAGAATAAAACCCCTTCCTCGATAGGGAATAAGCGAGAGAATGATATTCGTTCTTTCCCTGTACGATGGAAACCGCGATGAACAACGGTATTCTTAATACCCGCTCCCTAAAAAAACGCGGATTAAAAATCCCGCGAAATAAAATCAAAACGCACAACCAAACCGGATAGATCACGAAAAGACCGATGAACTCGGAGGTTTTGATTCCCCCGAGCAATAATGGAATCCGTTCCGGATATATCATATAAATTGAATATAAAATCGTCGGAACGAGAAACAACGCGGACGTCCACGCGACTTTCGCCTTGGAAAGACGGCGGAACAGTTCTACGGGAGTGACCTTCTGCTGAAAATTCTGGCTGGTTCTCATCCAGGAATCGTATCTCGTGAATTTGGACACGACCCTGTAATCGTCCTTGTAAAGTCCTATCGATCGTAGGACTTCGATCGGAAGTATGTTCTGGGAAATCGTCAGAAGATATTCGAGGATGAAAAAACCGCAGGCTAATACCAAAGGAAGCGCGGTTATCAATTCCCCATCCATTAGCAATACGTAATTGAACGTTCCGTGCAGAAGAAAACAACCGGCGAGTCCGTACAAAACCTGCATAAAACGAAAGGAAGTCGGCCTCGAATGATAATACTCCATCACCACAAAACCGAAAATTCCTCCGGTAAACGTATGGATCGGAAGAGAAGTCACGGCTCTCAAAAACAAGGGCCAAAATTCTAGGATCGAAGAATAAAACAGATTCTCCAACAAGCCGAAAGAAGCGCCTAACGTAAGTCCGAAATATACGGCGTCCGTAGTGTTGTATCTTCCTTTGAGTCCGCGGAAATACCAGAGAATCACGAGCAATTTGGGGACTTCTTCGGCAAGGGAACTTCTCAAAAACGCCTTTCCCAAATGGGAACGTTCTTCGAAAAAATTCTGGATCCACAATTCGGGGAAAATAGCCAAACCGACCGCGAAAATTCCGGAAAAGATCGCGGACAAATCGAAACTGACTGCGTTGGGATGATAGTAGGTATTGCGGTAGAAAAACCAATAAAATCCGGCGGCGAAAATCGCCGTGCCGAATTTCAGGAAAAAAAGAAAATACTCTTCGAGATCAAAGAGAGGGGACATACTCCTTTCAATTATCGGAATCCGTACCCTCTCTTTTTACGATCAAACTTGGGAAAGAACTCTTCTTTTGAGAAAGAAGACCGTTCCAGCCCCGGCCGCAATCAAAAGTAACGCGGCAAAAATCGCGTTCTTCTTTACGGAGGCGAGCAAGAATCCGAGCAATCCCGAATCCTCGTCCGGTACGGGAAATACCTTGGTTTCATTGGTAATGTGTTTGTACCATTCCTTGTATTGGGTTCCGTTGGAAGCCACCCAAAGGTTGAATTCTCCGTAGCCGCTCTGGGAATCCTTGCGGATATCCAAACCCTCATACGGATACTTCCAAGTTCCCGGAACGAGAATCGCCCAAGGGAATTGGTTGGAATCCAGATACTTGTCCGTCCCGTTCGAATTTTTATACAATCCGGGGAAATGGATTTCTTTTCCGGTGTTGGTCACCTTGATGAAGATGTCGTACGGATAATTTCCCAACACGGACTTTTTCACTGGAGATTGGAACTGAATCTCGATCGTGGCGATATGTCCCGGTTTGAAAACGCCGCCGGGGTTTACGTTCGGATTGGAAGTCGTTTTGTTCGATTCTTCGTGGATCTGAATTCCCTGATTGAGATCGGATGCCGAAACGGTCCGCGTATTGGAAGCGGTTATTTCCTTGCCGTCTTCGCGAACGACTTTTCTCGTAAACGAGGCTCCGACGGACACGGGAAGTTTGAGGAAGAACGTATGTTTGTAACCGGCCCCTCTCGCCACGTGTTGATAGGTTCCCCGTAAACGAACGACTTCCCCCGCCGCGTTCAAATCCACTTCGTTGTGAATGTGAAGGACGTAATCATTCAGATCCGCGTCACCCGCGCTTGGGTATAAATCCTCGTAAGCGACCGTGCTCACTCCTTCTGCGGGAGTGCGAATCGAGGAAGCTCTTGTCGCATCCTGCGGATAAACGTCCAAAGAATCCGGGATTCCGTCTGCGTCCGAATCCGTTGGTAAGGCGACTGCAGGAAGCAAAATCTCGTATTTGATTTCACGATCGATTCCGATCACGTTGATCAGATTGATGATGTTGGTGATCGATTCTCCGTTCGTGCTGATTTCCAATGTGATTTGTCCTACGGAGGTTTCCACAGTGACGGTTCCGGAAACCTTTCCATCGGAGGCGGAAATTCCTTGAAATAAGATATTTCCATTGAGATCCGATACGATCACGGTCGCTCCGGAGACTGGTTTGGATTGTTTATCCAATACGGCCAGATTCAATGGAATGGTCTGCACCGTGTTGTAATTGAATACGGGAGTTCCCACTTGATCGTTTACCGTAATCACACCGGTGATGTTATCCGAGGAAGGACCGGTTCCCGGAGTATTCGTTTCCGTTCCTCCTGCGTTTGCATTTTCGTTGGAAGATCCGGAATTAGAACCGGAGCCAACTTCCGAACCTCCGGAAGAACTTCCCGTTCCCGATCCGGAAGAATTTTCTCCCGAAGAAGACGAAGAAGATCCCGTACCAGCATTCGCTCCGGAATCGGAAGAGCCTCCCGAAGAAGAACCCCCGGAACTTGCACCGGTTCCCGTATCACCGCTTCCGGAAGTATTTCCGGAAGAAACGGAACCTTCGGAAGAGGAACTTCCTCCGTTGGAGCCGGAATTGTTCGAAGATCCGGAATCCGAACCGGAAGTTGCATCGGACGAGGAACCGGAGCCAGAGTTCGAGGAATTAGAACCCGTTCCCGAACCCGAAGAATTCGAACCTCCCGAACTCGGCGAAGTGGGCGAACTCGGTGCGCCGGAAGAGCCGCTACCACTTCCCGTATTGTCTACGATCACCACCTTTCCACCGTTTGAAGCCGTGGCCGTTTCGGAACTCGCGCCCGAGGAGGCCTCGGTTTGTGAACCAGGATTCAACAAAAATAATAAAGGCCAAAGCGCACCTTTTTTCTTATGACTACAAGCGATTCCTACGCTCAATATGAGCAAGGTTATAACGAGCTTCTTCATGATCCCTACATCCCTTTTTATAGTTAGAATAGATGACGAAAAGAGTAATCAGAAAGTACTAAAAAGATCGGGATATTATAGGGGATTTCAAAATTTCGACAAAATCTTTTTTTGGAATCGGAATGTTTTTTTGTTCGGAACGTTTCGTTTTCAACGAAAAAAACGTGGGATATACGTCCGGTTTTTGAATATGTTATAATAGTAGAATATGCTACAGTAGGTTTATCGTCGTAAAGGTTTACGACCTATGTGTAAAACCGCGTTCCCGAAGACGAAATTCCTATAACGAACCTGTTCGAATCCAGTCGTTTCCAAAATCGTTCGCAGAGTATCCTGATCCGGATACGATAAGGAAGAAACGGGAAGGTAATCAAACATATCGTTTTTTCCTCCCCAAATCATATACCCCATCAGAGGAACGATCCGAAAAAAATAGAAGTCGGCAAATGCGCGCACCAAGGGAAGTTTTACCTTTCCCACGTCGAGATTGAGAAAGATTCCCCCGGGCTTTAGTATTCTGTGAATTTCCTGTAAGGCTTTCGGTAGGTCGTCCACGTTTCTCAAACCGAAACCGATCGAGACCGCGTCGAACTCGGAGTCGCCGAAATTCCCGAGTCGCGTGGCGTCTCCGACTTCGAAACGAACCCTTCCTTTCGCGGCCGGTTTTTGAAGACGGTTTTTTGCGACGGCGAGCATGTTCTCCGAAAAATCGACACAAGTAACACGATCCACCGAAGCCGAAGCCTCCATACGCACGGAGATGTCGCCGGTTCCGCAGCACAAATCCATGACCGTAAGACCTTGGGAAAGATTTTTCTCCATCTCGCGCACGAGACGATTTTTCCAAAGTCTGTGCATCAGAAAACTGTTGAGGTCGTTGAAAAGATCGTATTTCCGAGCGATTCGATCGAAATTCTCCCTTACGAAACCGGCCTTACGATCCGCCTGCGGCATTTGAAATTCGGACATAGTATCTGTGGAAACGATTTCGTATACCTGCGCGCTGGCAAGAAGAGTTTTGTATTCCGACTTTTACGTTCGATGTGTGATTCAAGACTTCCGAATCCGAGAAGATTGGAATGACAGGAGAAACGGAAACCGTATGTTGTTCCCATATTTCGGAGGTTTTACAAGTGGAAGATCTGTTCGCAAAGGGAGGTTGGGTTTCGATCCTTATCTTTTTCGTAACTTTCGTCAATCTCGCGCTTTTTATCAGAGTGAGAACCCATCTTCCATCGATTAAACGTAGAATCCTTTATCGACTGCAAAATCGGACCGAAAACGGATTCGGTGAAAATTCCAACGAAACACTTCGACTTTACCTTCGTGATCCGGAAGTTTTTTTCACGAAGGAATTTTTCGAACCCGAAACGATGACGGCGTGGATCCGCAATCTCGCCGGGATCGCGACCATGCTCGGACTTCTGGGAACCGTGATCGGAATCGCGGTCGCTTTCGAAGAGATGAAACACGCTGGAACCGTAAGCCTGGAGATCTTTTCCGAAGGGATTCGTTTGGCATTGAACACCACGATCCAGGGGCTTTGTGCCGCGATTCCTTCCCTATTAGCATTTCAATATTTACGAATATACATTCACAAAACCGAGTTGGAAATCAAAACGTCCGTGGAATACGAGATTCCATCGTTCCCCAACTCGGACATACGGGAATAATACGTGCGTTCGCAAAACAGAAGAACACTTTTGGAAGGGGAAGACTCCCCTCTGGATATGACGAGTATGTTGGACGTGGTGTTCATCCTTCTCATCTTTACGATGGTCGCCATGAGTTTCCAGAAGGAAGTCAGTTCGCTTCCCGTAAATCTTCCCAAAGCGGACACGAAAAAGGAAGGGACGGGAGTTAGGAAGGAAATTTTCATTCTGCCGACCGGAGAACTGCGTTATCAGAATCGGAACCTTTCCGATAACGAATGGAAACATATCCTATCCGAAGGCGAATTCAAAAATACCACCGTTTGGATTTTCGGAGACGAAAAAACGGACTACGGGAAATTCGTGCGAATCCTGGACGACCTCAAAATATCCGGTTTAAAGGAATTGCATATAGCCGTTCACAATCCTTGATCAGCTTTGGAGTTTTGGATTTTCCTTATGCCGATTTCTGTCGCGATCCGTATTTTTTCTTAAAGCGGCGCGTAACGCGTCTTCGAGCGATACGCCCATTTGATTGGCGAGACAGATCAGAACAAAAAGTATATCGCCCATTTCTTTCGGTATAGAATCGGGATCCTCCCCCGTTTTAAACGATTGATCCCCGTATTTTCTCGCGACCAATCGGGCCAACTCTCCGACTTCCTCCATAAGCAAAGCCAAGTTTGTGAGTTCTGAAAAATATCTGACTCCGAAATCCGAAATCCATTCGTCTACTTGTTTTTGCGCCAGTTTAAAGGATAAACCCTCTTCGTTCATCGTTTCGCATCCAATCTATCGATTAGGATTTCTGTGGGTTCGGGATAACATCCCCCGCTGAGGTGGTGAGGGTCGATGAATTTTCTGCACGTCACGGAACCGCGATAGTCGTTCATATCAAGAGGAAATACATTCTCGAATTCTAATGTTTGAGATCGTATTGTCTTCCATTCCGCATAAAAGCCGGCCGCCTTAACTCTGGATTCCAAACCCTCGTACAAAAGAGGGGACCACAGGATCACTTTGATGCCTTCCTTTTTCGCGGTTTTTAAAAATTGAAATAGAAAACGTTTCTGCACAGAGGACAATTTTATATATCGATAGATGTCGTTGTAATATTTGACCGATTCCTCTTCTAATTTTTCCGGAGGAGTGTTGGTCAATAATACGTTGGGAATTCCTCCGTTGAATTTATCGGATTCGTTCATCAGAAGATTGCGGACCGACAACATCATTTCCTTGGAGTAAGGGTCTTTGATCCTATGTATCGCTTCCTTAAAACGCGGAGGAAACACCGTGGTTCGAAATACGCGGGAACGCAAAAAAGTATCCCAGTCGTTGGTGGAAAATTCGCCCGCATAACGAAAAAAATACGGAAGGTCGTACGAATACCGAAGCGGATATCGATTGCAGAAGTCGGTCATCGAATCCGGATAGAATTCCAAAATCGCGTAGTCCGGTTTTACGCCCGCGCCTAGAATTTTTTCCAAGTTGTAATTGTGATACGAAAAGGGCGCGGAAGGTGCGGAAAAATTGTAAACGATCAGATCCTTTCTTTTTTTACGGATCGTTTCCAGTGAAAATTCGCCCATATGGGAGGTTCCGAAAAAGATCAGAGTTTTCTTTTCCGGCGGGGACGCGTTTTTTTCCCTTAAAAGAGCGCTTAGTACACGATCTTTCATCTCGTAAAAATAATACTCGGCGCCCGCTTCCGTATACGGACGCACCCATTCCGAGGACAACAAACGGTCGAATAACAACGCAAAGGTGAAAAATAGCAGAGGCACCCAGAGGAGTTTTTTACGAAAAAAGGGAACCATTCCATTCTGTTTTTGCGAACTCATAAATCCCTCTAAAACTGGAAGTAGATAAAATCCTGACTTTTTCCGGCGTAATTGGACAAAAGCAGCACGAGCAATATAAGAAAACCAAAAATTAAGGTTTTCTTATACTTTAGATAAAAGCGGGGGGTTTTCTCGAAATATTCCAATGTATGAAGCAGAATTCCTCCGATCAGAAACGGTGCGATCAGATCGGGACGTAGTACGTTTGTACCCGAGGACGCAAACCAACGAATTCCGTGATCCATGATGTACCAGGCGTCCCCTAAACTTTGAGAACGGAAAAAAACGGCTCCGATGACGAATATGGTATAGATGAACAAGGCCCTGGTTACGAACCAGAAAATCCCTTTTTCGGGAAGTTTAGGAAGCCCCAGTTTATCGATCAATCGATCCGCGACGAGACATACCCCGTGCCAAAAACCCCAAAGGACATACGTCCAACTCGCGCCGTGCCAAAAGCCGCCTAACGTAAACGTAACGATCAAATTGAGATAAATCCTCGGCTCGGAGGTTCTGGATCCGCCGAGCGGAATGTATATATAATCCCTAAGCCAAGTGGCCAACGTTATGTGCCATCGGCGCCAAAGATCCTGGATGCTTTGGCTGAAAAAAGGCGCTCGAAAATTGACGGGTATGTTGAATCCCATCAGAAACGCACATCCTCTCGCGATGTCCGTATACCCGCTGAAATCGCAATATACCTGCCATGTGAATCCCTGGACCGCGAGAAAAAGCGAATAACCGTCGTATTCCGTCGGATTCCGGAAAACCGGATCCACCAACGAGGAGATATTGTCGGCGACCAGAATTTTTTTCGCGATGCCCAGTCCCAACAAATACAAACCCGCATATACGTAAGAGGGTTTGATTCTTACTTTGTCCAAGACCGGAAAAAAATCCTGATGTCTCATGATCGGTCCCGCGACCAACTGCGGAAAAAACAGGATAAAAAGGACGAATCGGAAAAACCCGACGTCTTCAAGGATCTTACCGCGGTATACGTCCACCACAAAGGCTATGATCTGAAACGTATAAAAACTGATCGCCAACGGCAATACGATCTGAAAGCCGTACGTCTTTTGATCCAGAAATCCCCAACCCGTCCAAGCGTAAAAATTATCCGTAAAAAAATAGAAGTATTTAAAGATCCCGAGATTTATCAGATCCAAAACCACGATCGCACGTAGTACGGCGACGTTTCGATTTCGAAACAGGCTTTTTACCGCGAGATAATTTATATAAAGAATCGCTAATAGATGAAAGAGAAACGGAACGCTCCATGTCGCGTAAAAAACGAGGGAACCGATTACGATCACCCATTCCCTGTATTTTCTTCCGTCGTGCGCCCAATAAAAGACGTAGACTACTAGAAAAAAAAGGAGAAAGAGAGTGGAAGTGAAGATCATTTCTTTTCCTTGCTTAATATCGACTTAAGATCTTTGGAAAAAGTATAGGTGAGTTTTTCCATTCCGATACGATTGAGATGGATAAGATCGTAATAATAATCCCCGTTGTTCGGACCGTCCAAAAGAGTCTGATAATCCAAAAGAGGAACCGGGTGTTCCGGATGAATTCTGTTCAACTCGCGTTTCCAAACTTCGTTACGCTCCGTTAGACGCCATTCCTGGATGAGCTGGCTGTAGGGAGCCACGACCCCGATGATTTCGATCTCCTGTCCGTTTTCTCTGCCGATTCTGCGGATTTCGTCGTGAAGGATTTTCAGACGATCGAAGTATTGTTTCGTAATCTCGTCCTCTCGCGCGTCGGTCAAAGGATTGCTGGACAACACACACGTATCGAAGATCGCCTTTTTATGAAAACGATCCGAGCCTTCCGGAAACGGAAGGCCGTTTGCGGGATTGGTTTTTTCCACGCAGTCGGGAACGTCTTTAATCGAGTACATGCTTATTTTTTCCCGGTACGAATTTTCGTAATCCCAAGGATCTGCATTCTCCGTTTTAAAGCGTTTTCCTATATCCTTAATCCGTTTGGAAGGACCGAGGATCAGATCCTGAATGTCCCTTCGATACGCGATCGACTTCAATGTAATATAAGCCAGATCGTCCACTTCCACCTTATACCCGAAATCATAAATTCTAGGATATACTTTCAATCGGTCGAACTCGGAGATCATCGCGAGAGTATGCAGGTTAAGAATTTTTTGACCGACCCAAGGAGTGGTGATCTCGAAGACGTGGACGACCGTTTTGACGTTTTTAAAATGGGGAAGCGTCTTTAATACGGCGAGATCCTGTACGATCAGTTCGGTTCCCGGAATGGCGATCGATTGCACTTTTTTTCCGAGCGGAGCGAGTTCCCGATTGAGAATGGGCAAAGACAAACCCTGATACGCGACGGAGGTGCCGACGATGAGGACGTCCGGATCGAATTCCTTTTGTTTATCGATCACGTGATTCGTAATTCTCGAAACGTTGGCAGCATACGAATTCTTCTTCAAAAAAGGACGATAACATCCGAACTGCATTCCGGTTTCGATCAAAATCAGAACGAGCACTGGGATCCAAAATTTGGAATCTTTGAAAAACGCTACGTATTCTTTCATGACGGATTTATATTCCTAAAACGCGAAGTAGAGAAAACTCTGACTTTCCGTGATTCCGAAAATCAACAGCATAAAGACGTTCGCGAGAAAAAACGCGACGAACTTCCAACGACTCTGTATCATCTTTTCGATATTGTTTTTCGCGAAAAGATACGACGCGATAAAACAAACCGCCAACAGAAGTCCGTAGGAATACGTGGAATATCCCTTTACGGAGGAAAAACCTCCGGGGACGAGGAATAACAAAGACTTCATCATAGGAATCGCGTCCTTCATGGTTTCGGCTCGGAACATGATGAACCCGAAGGCGAGACAAAACATGGTGACGATTCTCGCGACGACGTCGTATACGATTCCGCCTTTTTCGTTCAGGAACACGGCCGCTTTGGTTTTGGAATATTCTCGATGAACCAAAATCATGATCCCCTGCCATAAACCCCAACCGATATAGTGATACGCGGCTCCGTGCCACGCTCCCGCGAAAAACCAAGTGATGAAAATATTCCGATACGTCAAAAGATGCGATCCGCGCGAACCTCCGAGCGGAATGAATATGTAATCCCGAATCCAAGTGGAAAAGGAAATATGCCAGCGAGACCAATGATCGGTGATGTTACGCGCGACCATGGGGAAGTTGAAGTTGGGATCGAACTTATATCCGAACAATCTCGCTACTCCGATGGCGATGTCCGTATAACCGGCGAAGTCGAAATAGATCTGCCAACCGAAGGCAAGGGCCCCGGTCCAGATTTCGATCGGATTCATCGTAGCGTAATTTTTAAACGTGAGATCCACGACCTTGGCCAAATTGTCCGCGAATACGATCTTACGCGTGAATCCGATCAGTATCTGACAAAACGCGATCTGTATGTCCTCTTTCGTTACGGGAAGGGGCATTTCCAAATCTCGGAAAAACGTCTGTGCGCGAACGATCGGTCCGGCGACCAACTGCGGAAAAAAGGAAACGTAAAGCGCGAAGTCCAGAAAGGATTTTTTCGCTTCGATTTGTCCGCGATAGACGTCGATCGTATAACTCAAAGATTGAAACGTATAAAACGAAATCCCGACCGGAAGAATGATGTCGTAATAACCGAATTTAAATCCTGCCGCGGGAGTGAGATCGTTGACCACACCCAAAAGAAAATTCGTATATTTGAAATAAGCGAGCAGACCGAGATTGGTGACGAGGGAAAGCACGAGCCATAACTTCCGTTTGGAAGAGCCCGGAGCGGACGCGGATATTTTGAGAGAAGCGGCGTAATCGATTACGATAGAATACAGAAGAAGAAGGATGAATTCCTTTCTCCATGACATGTAAAAATAAAAGCTGGCGCCTAAAAGAAAAATCCTTTGGATCTTTCCTCGGAGCAGATGATTGAGAATCAATACGATCGGAAAAAAAAACAAAAAATGAAGCGAGTTAAAGAGCATAATCGTCTTGTTTCGGTCCTTTGAAAAGACCCGAAGAGCAGTTTTTCAAACTAGAATATCCTTACAACATCAATTTGGACCGGTTCCGTCCTTGATTACGGCTCCCACAACCCGTTTTTCCGAGATTCGGTTTCGGGAGGATAAACCGTTTCCGGTAAAATGGAATCCAATTTGAATTCGATTCCTTCGATATAACTTACGCTTTTTTTTACGGAACGGGGATAAGTGGAATAACCGAAATTCACCAAAAACAACAACGTCACCCAAACGATTAGGATCGTATGTGCTACGGCCCGACTTCCGTATCGTAGGGAATTTCGTTCCAAGGATTGAAAACAAAGCGCCGCGAGAAGAATCATTCCGATCGAGGTTCCTACCCAAAACTCGAAAAAATATCCCTCCCACCAAGTGTAAAAAACGATCGAAGGCACCAACCAAAAAGCGAACAAAAGGACTTCGGGACGGAATTTTTTCCAGATCGTTCTTATGTTTATCAAGAACACAGAAAGAACGGAGATCCAAAAAACGAGATTGAGGTTGTAAGGAACCGTTTCCCGGGAGTTCCAATCGTTCCACCGAACTCGTAATCCGTTCTTTACGCCTTCGAAGTTGAGAAACGCATCCCCGATTCCACGATAGAAATTGAGTACATAATTTTTCGAATCCGGCGAATTCCCCCATTTGTCCTTGGTCGCGTATAAAAAAAGCCAATTCGCAAAGTTTCTTTCGCTGTCCAACGGCGCGGATAAATTGCGGTTGAGGACGATAAAACCGACGTATAAATAGGAAAGGGTCAAAATTCCGACGAGGACGAAACAATACGTCAAGGAGAATCTCAACTTTTTGGAAAACGAAAAGTCTCCGCCTTTCCAAGTCGGAGAACAAAACATCGAAACTGGGACCAAGGGCAAAAACAATACGTCCGTCTGGTGGAAATAGACGCTCCATAACTGTACGAAAAAAAGTACGGATATCGAAAACGGGGAATGACCTTTTCTCGCGTAATAGACACAGAGCAGATACAACGATGCGGTGAGACAGGAATGGATCAAAGGAGTGTCGTTGTGTTGCGCGTAAAACCAGAACGCCTGGGAGCAGTGGACCGCGAGACCTAGTATAAAGGCGCCTAACGTGTCTGCGTAGATTTTACGGTACATCCAGATAAAAAAGAAAAGGAACAACAGAGCGGAACAAAGGATACGAAGCCTAAGACCGAACATCACAGATTCCTTTCCGAACCATTCCCTCCATAGCTTAAGGTAAAGATAACCGGTGCTTTCGAATCCTAAATGGTGCGGGTTATAAAAGATCCTCCAGAGGAGATCGGAGTTTATGTTGTAGGCGTATACGATCGCGTCCCAATCGTAATGTCTCGAAAGAAAACGAAGATCGAAAAAGAACAGACAAAGTATAAAAAGCGCGAGAAAACCGGTGAAAATTCCGTTACGGGAAAATCCCGTCCTTTCCGAAAAGAAGCGCATTCTTTTTTTCTAATATAAGGACAAGCCGCGGAGTAAGTCGCCGTTTTTTTTCCGGAAAAAATACGGGCTTATAAAACCCCGACCCTCGACGCCGTCCATATCCGGTAACGAGATCACAATTCTCTCCAATCCCAGAAGTTTTCGCAAAACACCTGTTTGGTGGATAAACCGGGCTCCGCTTTCGGTCCGCTTCCAACGGAGAATGTTCCGACCCGTCAAAGAGCGGGTTTCCAGATATAATACGTCTCCCCGGAGATATACGGAAGTGAAAACGCTTCCCCGTAGAAAACGGATCCAGTCGAACACGAAGGCAAGACCGATATAACCGAAGACGAGATATCCGGCCGAGGAATACAAAAGCGGATTCTGCAAAATCGGAAGATTGAGCACCTTGGGAATGAGCAAAAACTCCACAAAACGACGCAGATATTCGGACGCGAATCCGCCTAACGAGTAACATACGTAAAGCGCTCCTCCCAAAACGAACGTCATCACAACGGGTGGCAAAAAATTAATCCGAAGAATCGCGGAAGAAACGTCCGCTTCCCCTCCGTTTAAGGAATCCCAACCGGGATAAATTCTTTTTCGATTTCGTTTCATATCTTTTGAAGAGGTAGTTCCTTTCTGTGTTTCCAAAGACAAATCAAACCGTCTTCGATTTTTTTTGCCGTCTCATCCCAAGTCCAACGCGAAGCGTCCCACGACGAGGACCGTTCCAATTTTTTCCTTCTCAAATCGGATAAGGCTCCGACCCAAGAATCCACGTTCGAAGGATCCGCGAATAGATCCGTGTTCCGATCCAGAATTTCGTGAAAGACCGGTATGTCCGAGGCGACACAAATCTTCCCCTCGCGCAAAGCCTCCAACAAAGGGAGACCGAATCCTTCGTGTAGAGACGGGAAAATAAACGAGGAACAATTCCGATACAACCAGGCGAGCGTTTCGTCGGCCGGATTTTCCACGAAAAAAATCCCCTCCGATTCGAGACTTCCTTCCTTTAAAAGTCCCGTCAATCCCTCCGACTTCCATCCCAATCTTCCCGCGATGACAAGCGGGTAAGGATAGGAAGGATCCGATCGTTTGATCTTTCGATACGCTTCGACCAAGGTCCCTAAATTTTTGCGAGGTTCCAAGGTTCCGATTGTAAATAAATAATTTTCGGGTAATGTACACAACGGCTCTCGTAGCTGAGGGAAGGACTCCACCCCAGGATAAACCACCTTCAATTTCGGATCCAAATCGGATCGAAATTTTAAGATGTCCGATCGGGTGTTTTCGGAAAGACAAAAGACAAGGTCGGCGCGTTTTAACGTTCCCGGAGAAAGAATCCTGTGTTGCCAGTAATTGGCCGTGGTCATCGTTTCCGGCGCGGATCGGAAATTCAAGTCGTGATAGTTGACCGCGGTCAACGCTCCTTTACAAGAGATCGGAAGGAGCTGTAAGGTTCCCCAAAAAATATCGAGTCGATCCTCTTTGATCCTTCCCGGAATCGTCCAGTTGAGCCAAGCCACTCCCGGAAGTTTTCCCGCCAAAAAAAAACGGGAATTCGGATTCGAAAGAATATCGTAAAATACCGTATGAATCGGTTTGTTCGAATAAAGATAATATTCCAAGGGGGAATCGTTTCGAATCAATCTACGCAAAACTTCCGCGAGATATCTCGAATTTCCCGTGATTCCGTACGCGAGTGGACGCACGTCCACTCCGACCCTAGGTTTGTATTTGAGTTCGTTGGTTCGAATAGACATCGGAATGTTTACTTGGTCGAAAGGTTCCTGGAAACGGGAGATTGGTCCTTAGACGTCGAACTCCCGGACGCGAACAAAAGCAGGACGTATTCGAAAATCGCGAAGTAAAGAAGATACGAAGCCATCATCAACCGTTCTTCCGCTCCACCTCCGATGATCGAACGATTGCATGCAAGAATCGTAATGGATCCGAGTAAAAAGAAAAATCCGATTTTTTCCCGTTTCCAAAACAGACCCACACTTTCGACGGCCTTCCGCACCGGATTTTGTGTCGTCCTCCAAACCGGGGCCAGATCCGTTTCCGCGAATTTCCAAACCCGGTCCAACAATATTCCCGAAGGAACGATCAGGAATACGAACGCGTGCACCCAGGAAATCCCGCTGAAGATCACGGAAAAGACGAAAAGACATCCTAACGCGAACGTTTCCTTTCCTTTAACAAACGTCTTGATGAAAAACGGGATCACGAGTCCGAGAGAAAGTACGTAGTAGATCGCCTTCACCGCGACCTCGGGGAGTTCCCGGAGAGGATATCCCAGTTGGGATTGATTGAGAACGTCCGCGTAGTTGAGAAAATATTTCGCAAGCGTAGCGTTCAAACTTTGGTTGTTTTTCCAAGCACGGAACAAAGGGGATTTAAGATAGTTATCCAAGACGAGCTGCTTCCAAGTCCAAGTCATCTCCAACGTGAACGCGGGTGCGTAGATACAGGGAAGGAGAATCCATAAACCGGAAAACAACAACGTATAAAGAACGGCCGCATAACGTTTGCGCGCGATAAAATAAAGCACGAACGCGCCCGGTGTGATTTTGATCACGATCGCGAGACCGAGCAAAAGACCGGAAAGCCAATCCTTTTCGGTATGGATCGCGAAGAGAATCAGAAAAATCAGAAGGAATCCTACTTGATTGTTGTTCTGATGGTTTTCGATAAAACGGAGATTGAGAAGACAAAGCGCGAGGATAAAGGCGAAGTTCCACTTTCGATTCAACCGAAACGAAAGGATATACAAGGAACCGAGAAACGCCAAAAAATTCAAACTCATAAAAACGGCGGAGGCCGCCTCGTACGGAAGATAAGAAATCGGAATGAGTAAAAACGCGAACGTAGGGGGATAAATATAAGAACCCAGTCCTTCCATCATTTCCTTGAGTTGCAGAAAAACTTTCGGTGTAAACGCTTCCTCGATTTTGATTTCACCCGATTTGAGTTTGGTCAGGATTTCGTCTATCTGTTCGAGGTTGTATAAATTCTCTCCTTGGGTGAAACGAACGGAGGCGTTGTAGTAGTCCTTAAAGTCGGAGCGATTCGAGGATTTGGAAATCCCGTTTATAAACAGAAGTGAAAAAAACAAGATCGTTCCCGCAAGAATCCAGGCGTTTCGGTCTTTCCATCGCATTCTGAAACACTTTTCCACCGCACCTCAAAAGCCAACCAATAAAATTTTGGTTCACCTACGACGACTCCGCGGATCCACTGCAATTAGGATGTTGTTCTCCGATTTGCAAGAATTCGAATTCGATTTACCAGAAGATAATATCGCAAGATTTCCGGCTTCACAAAGGGATGAAAGCAGACTGATGGTCGTCGATGCGGGATCGGGTTCGATCCGAATCGAACCCGCGTTCAAAAACATTCTCGGTCACTTGCGGGAAGGGGACGTATTAGTCGCCAATCATACCAAGGTCAGCAAACGCAGGGTCTATCTTTCCCGGAACGATCGGATCCACGAGAGTATGTTTTTGGAAGCGGAAAACGGAGTTTGGAAGTGTAAGATCCGAAATTCAAAAAAGATAAAAACGGGAGACGTACTTCTCGACCATAAAACGAAATCCATCCGTTTTACGACGATCGATAAACGAGAAGAATTCGTATTCGTACGACCGGAGTCCTTTCTTAGCGAAGAAGATTTCGATCGTATCGGAGAAATTCCGATTCCTCCCTATCTCAAACGCGAAGCGAATTCCGAAGACGAAATCCGCTATCAGACCTTGTTCGCAAAAACTCCGGGTTCGATCGCAGCTCCCACCGCAGGACTTCATTTTTCGGAGCGAATCTTCGAAGAATTAAAACTTAAAAAAATCGGATTGTATACTTTGGAACTTTCGGTCGGCTACGGAACCTTTCAACCTCTTACGGAAGAAAACTTTCTCCGCAAGAAACTACATCGCGAGGAATTCTTTTTGGACGATACGACCGCCGAGGCTCTCACAAAAGCCAAACGTGAAAAACGCAGAATCGTTTCGATCGGAACGACCACACTACGCGCGCTCGAATCCTGTTTCCATTCGGAAATAAATTCTTTCCAATCGGGAAAAGGAAATACGGAACTGTTTATCCAACCCGAAGACGTATTGAAAAGTTGCGAAGGTTTGATCACCAACTTCCACCTTCCCGGTTCCAGCCTTCTATTGCTCGTGTCGGCGTTTGCGGGAAAACGGCTTCTACTGGACGCGTATCAAAAAGCGATTTCTGAGAATTTCCGGTTTTACTCCTACGGAGACGCGATGTTGATTCTACGTCCGGAAGTTTCTGATTGAACCCTCGGGCGAGTTCGTGAACCATCGTATTTAGTGATCAAACGTATAACTTCCGCACAAGCAGAGATCAAACTTCACGCCGGAAAACAAAAACCGAAAAACGGACTCCCCGATTTTCTCGCGTTTCATAGGGAGGAACTGAGTTCCTTACCGAGGGCTTTGGACAACCCGGGAATTTTCTCCAACATTCTCCTCACGGGTCCGGGTTTGGAATCCAACCTCACCCTGTTGCAAGAGTATATCGCCGGTCTCAAGAAAAATTCCAAGGTGGTCTGTGATCCTCATCCGGGATTTTTAACGTTGGCCGGTTTTCCGGGAAACTCGGAATACAGACCGGGAACCATGGCGGAAGCGGACGGAGGATTTCTTCTTCTTCCGATGCGCGCTCTTACGGAGGATCCGAATCTTTATTTTTTGCTAAAAGGCGTGTTACAAACCGGGAGAATCGACTTCCTCACGCTTCCGGAAATGACCGGTTCCAAGGAGATGAACCGTTTTCATCCCTCGGTCAACACTCGTTTCCGTTTGATCCTCGCGGGAGAAGAAGGAGAGGTGGATTTTATCTCGGGAGTGGATCCCGATTTTTACGATTACTTTTCGTTTAAGATTCATCTCCCGTACGAAGCGGTGATGAAAAGCAAAAAGAATCTCCAACTTTTCGGAGGACTGATCCGTTCGTGGGAAAAACCGGGTTATCCGTTGTTCGATTCCTCCGCAGTGGACGCGTTACTTGAAATCGCGCTTCGCTGGAACGACAGCAAAACGAAACTTTCTCTTTCCTTCGCGGAACTCAGAACGTTCGTCGGAGAACTACTCGTCCTTTTTAAGAAGGGAAAAACGATTTCCCGAGCGCAAGTGGAAGCGGCCCCGGAACTGATCGAAAAAAGAGTCGCGGTTCACAAACGCAGATATCTGGAAAGTGTACGGGAAGGTCTGACCGCGATCCAACTCAAAGGGAAAAAAACGGGAAGGATCAACGGCCTCTCCGTGATCCTGCTTCATTCCTCGCTTTCGGATTTCGGCCAAGTGAATCAGGTCTCCGCACGGGTCGCGCTCGGCTCCGGAAACTTCATCAACATAGAAAGGGAAGTGAATCTTTCCGGAGATTTACACGATAAGGGAGTTTTCATATTACAATCTTATATTAAAGGAATGTTCTCGCATATACAATCCTTCGGACTCGACGCGTCGATCCTGTTCGAACAGAATTATTCGCCGATAGACGGAGACTCGGCGAGTTGCGCGGAATTACTGGCGATTCTTTCGGCTTTGTCCGGTTTGGAAATTCCCTGCAACATTGCCGTGACGGGGGCCTTGTCGCAATACGGGGAAATTCTTCCCGTGGGTTCGGTGAACACAAAAATCGCCGCGTGGTATGAAGTGATTCGGATCGCCGGAAGTCCCAAGGACAAATATAAGGTGTTCCTTCCTTCGGCCAATCTCAGAGATCTCAACCTTCCCGCTCCGATTCGAAAGGCAATGGACAAGGGAAAATTCCAAGTGTTTACCTGTTCGCACGTGGAAGAGCTGATTCCGGAAGTTTTCGGAATTCCCGCTGGAAAATTCGGCAAAAACGGAAAATATCCGATCGGTAGTTTGTTCCATTTAATTGAGGAACGAATCGACCGTAAAAAGGAAGAAGAACACGAATAAAAGGGTGCGCCCTTTGTATGAGACAGAATCGAGTTCAAAATTCCTTTTTCGCCGGGATACCGATTTTGAAATCGACAAGAAAGAATCGGGACGTTTCATTTCGTATCATTTATAGGATTCTCTTGGCTCAATTCCGTTTTTGGATCGTATGATATACTGGTAAACCAGTTAGAGACGGTGATTTCGGATTCTTCCTTATGCAAAGGAACCCGCAGTTCGAATTTCGGATCATTCCGTTTGTGAAAGTCACTTTTGTTACGAAATGCCGATAGTAAAACTATGAGATTGATCGGAGCGTTCAACATCCAATCATCCCTTTTGATCAGCGGAATTTCCGCGGCTGGTCTGGGCGTACTCATCTCTCTCGCTCAGGTTCGGGAACCGGATCCTTTCGCGATTCCGGAAACTTCCCCGTATCATAAAACGGAAAAAAATCCGACTCCGACAAGGCAAGACGCCGAGAAAAAAAATCCGTCCGTGCGGACTTTTTCCGCTTGGACATTCCGCAAACCGGCCGTTCCCTCCGATGAACTCGGTTCGAATTCCGGAATCGACGAAGACCGAGAATTTTCCTTTCTTCAACCGGGCCTCGGCGGAAGTCGTCCGTTTCTCCCTGGGAGAAACACGATCCACAACACACCCGATTTTCTGTGGAGCGATTCCAACCAATTATGGACGGGATCGAAATTTTTCGGCGGGAAACAGGGGAACGTTCAGTTGATTTCCTCGATCCTTCCCGCACAACCGTTTGCGGATTCGGCTCCGACTTTTAAAGGACGCAAATCGGATCCGTTCGGAAGCGGAGATAGGACCGGAGTCAATCAATCCACGTTAGACGCTCTTGAACTCAGCTACACTCTTGTTCCGGGAGTGGAGGCGATCCTAAAAACGGGCAACACCCTTCCTTACACTTCCGATCATAAGGAACAGGGATATTCCATGGCGGGATTTTCCTTTAAACCGAACGAGTTCATTAGCGCTCGAATCGTTTCGGGAAGTTCTTTCGGAAACGCTGGCCTTTCCTCGAACCGAGTATTTTCCTCCGCAACGAATCCACAAACGACGAATCCGGATCCGAACATCGGACAAAATCCGATTTTAAGAAATCAAGCGATGGGAAGCGGAGGAGGAAGAGTCATCGAATGGCAAGCGAGCATACAACCCGTTAAACGAATCTCGTTTCAAACTTCTGTTTTCAACAAGGAAAAAGAAAGAGGATATTACAATCCCGAAGCGGCGCGTTTTTCGATGTTCATCGATTTAACGAAGATCGTTCTGAATATACGATACAGTTATACCGCGGATCCTACGGTAAAAAACAACGGGCTTTACATCACTCCGGAATCGGACGCGACCACTTTGGGTTTTACGATGTTGCTCGATCCTGCGGGAAGATATTCCCTCTTTTTCGGAAACAACTATTATAATCTCATGTCTCAGAGAAACACGGGGATCAACCAAGTGGAAGAACCGCTTCGTTCTTTTTCGGCGAGTTTTCGCGGGAAAACGGGATTTCAAAACGCGATCTTTTTTATGAACTTCCGCAACAACCTTTCCAAGGGAGTGATTTACACAGACGTGGGTCCGTTCCGTCTTCCCGCTTATTCCCAGTATTATACGGAGTATTTCACTTCTTTGGGAATGGAGCTTTCTTTCTAAGCCGACTTTTCTAGTTGCCCGTTTTTTACCCGCCGAAAACCTGAACGGAAGAATCGAACGTTTCCGTGTTAGCGGCGTTACGTCTTCGATCGAAACCATCGCAAAGGATTTTTAGGATGTTCGGCAATAAGTTAGAATCGATGAAACAGATGAATCAAATGCGCGTTAAGATGAAACGTTTGGAAAAGGATTTGATGGCCCTTTCCTTTGAGGCGAAATCGAAAAACGATTTGGTGACCTGCATCTCGGACGGGAAACTCAATATCAAGGACATCCTCATAGAGGACGAACTTCTGGCCAAAAACGATAAAAAACTTCTTCAAAAAAGCGTAAAACAAGCGGTCACCCGTTCTTTGGAACTGGCTCAAAAAGCGGCCGAGGAAAAAATGGGGGAGTTTCGGGGAATGATGCCCGGTTTCGAATGATCGTAGATCATTTGCAATCGTCTATTTGAAATTCGTATTCGATTCTTTGAAACTCGGATTTTTCCTCTTTGGAAGAAACGAGGGACGGCGACGTTTGACCCGGACGGAACGGATCCGGAAATCCCGAACGTATCTACGCCTAACTTTACTTTGGCGATCGTCGTTTCGGGTTCTCCCGTGGAAAGCCAGAAAAAGGAAGAGAACAATCGAAGGAACGCTACTCCGCCGGAAAAACCAAAATCTTTCTTTTGAACGGGAGACAATCCGTTCACCGCAGATGAAGACAAAAAAATCCGCGCCAAACTTTGTGCGTTATGCGCTCTTTGCGGAGCGCCGCGAACCGTCTCTCTGAAAAAGTCATTTCTACGTTCCGAGTCGGGGCCGGAAATCCGATGTATAAAACCTACCGCGGAGGAACCAGCAGGAGAGCGGATATCGTTGAAAAGAAAATCGTTCGAATCGAAAAAGCCGACCAAAATGGAAGCGTCGGGCGAACCTCATCATCCCGAATCTCCAAAAATAGGAGATCGATTTTTTCCGTTTTGATCGATACAGGAAGCGGTTTCAAAGACCGCCGATTCCGGTTAAAATCAAGGCCTAGACGAATTCGGCTCCGATTTGTTTCGTTGAATCCGATAGAAAGACGAAGGGAAAAACGGTATCTAAGGAACAGGCCTCGAAAAAAATACAACCGGTAGAATCCGAACCCATAGACAAACTCGTATTTCGAATCCGGTTTTCAGCGAAGTCATTGGACCAATCCTAGGAAACGCAGGAACGATACGCGAGTTCCGCCTATGTCGTTGGAATCTTTTTTCGTTCTATGAGGAGCAACCAAATTGGATCCGCTATTTCCTAAGTCTCGTCCTCTCATTCGGTCCGTTCCGCCGTTTGCCCTGGTTTTGACGACCGCGTTTTTTTTATTTTCGGTTTGCTCCTTTCCCGAGGAAAAAAAAGATCCGAGGCGGAGCTTCGTTCCGATCGTTTCGGGAGAATACTATTCCCGAATACGAACCTTGGAAGAGGGATATTTCGTGCGACAACTGTTCTTGGATCTGGAACGCAAACATCCCAAATTCGTATTCACACAATTGAGCGTTACCAAAAGTAAAAACCGGGAAGAAACCAGGATCGAAGGGAAGGCGGTTCGAGAAAACGGTTTTCTCCGTTTGGTTCCGGAATCCTGTAGGATGTTCACCAATCGGGAATCCGGAAATCGCTGGGCTCTTCTCAGGGCCTACGATTGTGATCATCTTTCTTTCGAGTTGGAATCCAAGGAACCCAACCGAATTTCCGTTTCCCCCGATTTTATTCCGGGAACGCCCGCCTCCGAATACAGAAAGGCGGCTTCTTCGGAAACGCGTCGTATCAGCGCGCTCGTATTGGAAAGCGGAGGAAAAATTCTCGAAGTCTGGGGATTGCGACTTTCACGCGTACGTAAGAACGCGTTCCTAGTTTTGGAAAAGGAAAACGGGAAACGATATCCCGTCCGAGCCTTGGAAACGGTGGAAACCACGGGACAGGTTTCCGCGGAAGGGATTCCAGTCGAAAAAGGGGATATACTACTGTACACGAATCCGGGAGAAGCGGGTCCATTAAAATATTAAAGTATTAAAAAGAGCGCAAATACATTGGGACCAATTTCAAATACGGAAGACGGAGACGGATCGTTTCCAAATCCTCTTTGGAGATTTGTAGACCGGACCACTCTAAATATCTTAAATCCTTCATTTCGTAGACGTATTTCAATTCTTTGATTTTCGTATCTCCGATTCGAAGTTCCCAAAGATTTTTGCAACCGGCGATCGGTTCCAAAGAGGAAACTTCGGTGCCGCGGATATCGAGTTGTCTTAGTTTACACTCCGATCCGATAAACGAAAGATCCCGGATCTTGGTTTTGTAAAGACCGAGTTTTGTCAATCCGCTCACTCCCGGATAACGGGACAGATCCGTTTCGTCCACCTCGGTTCCGTGAAGATATAAACTGTGTAAGGCGGGAAGTTTGGAAAGAGGCGAGAGGTTCCTTACTTTCGTTCCGTTTACGTTCAAAAAGCCCACGGATTTTAGGGAACTGAGCTCCTCCAAATTTTCGAAATTCGGGTGGAGAATTTCCAACGAAACCAATTCCCGGAAGTCGGCGAGGCGAGTCGTATCCGGAAGTTCGTCCGGACCGAAACCGATCCAGCGGATCGAATACGGATAATAACGGAGAATTTTCCCGTTCGAAGAATAAACCGGAATCGCCCCCGACACCGGTTTTTCCTCTAAAAAAGTACAAGATGAAAAGCCCATCCAAATACAGAATAAAACGGCAGACCAAAAACGAACGAGATCCATTCCAACCGAGTTTCCGGAATTACTACGGGAATGAGAATTCAATTTTCCATCCGAAAAAGAATCCAAAGAGAAATAACGTTTTAAAAAATGACCGAAACTCGATCCATCCCGGGGGAACACATTTGATTTTGAATTTGACTCTCATCTTCAAAAAAAGAAAGTGGTATGAGATTTTGAATTCTGTCAGGAGATACTATGCAAACTTTTAGAAACTATGCAAAAACGGCAGTCCTTTTGAGTCTCGTTTTGGGACTTATGATTCAATGTAAAAAAGAAGAGGATGATATAGATCCTATGGTCTTTTTATTGGCCGGTTTGAGCTCCGGCTATAACTGTTCCGCAACACTCGGAACCAGGGTCGCAGGACTTCCCGCAATGGAAGCGACTCAACAAATCCAAACCCTCGTATACGGAAAAGTTCCCTTTGTAAACCACTCCATCGCTGCGGTTAAGTTTGCGGGAGCCGCCAACGGAGACGTGATCTCGTTTACCGGAATGAACGTTTCCGATGAGGACGTGGCGACAAACGCGGTCGGTTTGGGCACACATTCACCGATGATTTACAACACCGCAAACTGTCCGTTGACTTCCTCCAGCTACGACGTGAACCGTGAAAGTTACGTAACTCCGAGCGAAGGAACGTATTCCGGAAACGGTCCTTTCAACTATACGTTGAACACCAACTCCGGACGCGGAAGCGACTATTACTTCATCTTTTATCTCGCCGATAGAACGAACGAACCTCCTACGACGACGTTCCAAATCACGGTTAAAAACTAGGAAGTTTTCTTCATGAATTTCATCCCGGAGAACAGACCTTTTTTAAAACGAATTGGGATCGTATCCGGGTTGTTTCTATTTCTTTTCTGCGCGAGACAAAATCCGGCGATCGACGAAACCGAACTCGCAATGAAACAATCCCTCGTCGCGTTACAAAAACAACTCGAAGACGCCGCCAATTCCAAGATCCTTTCCACGGAATCGAACGCAGACGGATCGTATACGACCAAGGTCCGCGCGATCTCGTACGACACGTGGGTTAAATTCAATTTTTCTAATTTAGCACAGGCCGCCGTTCCGGATTCGGCTCCGGGTTGGGACGTAGGTTTTCAAAGATTCAAACTGCAGACGAACAGCGGACTTACCAATCCTTCCGGAAACGGAGGCTCTTGTATGACCGATCCTCCCATCACGAACTTCAACGTAGCCGCGGCCGGCTCTTCCACTTCCTTGGGATGTCCGAACGCGTCCTTTTCCGTAGACACGAACGTTTCCGAACTCGGAGCGGGCGGAGTACAAACGAACTACGTAGGAAGCGACGTGCTCAATAAATGGTTCGACTACAGCCTCGCTTTTTTACAGCCGAATAATAAGATTTTCATAATACGCTCCTATACCGGAAACGAATACTACGTATTTCAAGTAATCGGATACTACAGCGCCGAAGGGACGTCCGCTTATCCTACCGTAAAGTGGAAACAGATCCCGTATTAACTTCATGTCCCGGCATTTCAAATCCCTTTTTTTTACAACGTTCTGCATTCTGATTCCGTTTTTTTTCGCGGCTCCTTCGCACTCCCAGGACGAGAAACCCAAAAAGGAAACGATCCAACTCGAAAAAGAATCGACTAACAACGGTTTGTCGAAAGAGGAACAGACACAATCTCAGCAAAACGGAGAATCCAAAAAGGAAAACGGACAAACCCAGGAAGATTCTCAGATCGTGGTGACGGGCTCCCGGGGGGAACGCAGACTGAAGGATTCCACCGTGGCCACCGAAGTGATTTCCCGAAAAAAAATCGAAGCCAGCGGCGCGAGAAACGCAGCCGAGGTTTTAGAAACCCAGTTGGGTATCGACGTCGTTCCTTTTTTCGGAGGTTCCAGGGTGCGTATGCTCGGTTTGGATTCCCAATACGTGCTGATTCTGATCGACGGAGAAAGGATCGCCGGCCGTTTGAACAACGCCGTGGATCTCAGCCGGTTTAAGGTACAAAATCTGGAGCGGATCGAAATCGTAAAGGGCGCCTCATCGGCGTTATACGGAGCAGACGCCATCGGAGGAGTGATCAACCTGATCACGAGAGAGGCGGACAAACCCCTCAGCTTCGAAACGAGAACCACATACGGAAACGGCAGCAGAAAAAACTTCAACACGGAAGGAGAATTCAACACGACCGCGAATATGGGGTTTAAGAATCCTTTCGTTAGCGGTGCGGTTTCCGCAGGTTACAACAAAAATCCCGGATATCGTTTGGTTCCGGATTCTCAGGCGACGACGGGTAACGCATATCAGGATTTGAACACCGGTTTGAACCTCACGTTCAACCCGGAAGGAAAGTTCAAAGCGAAGACGAGAGTTTTATACCAACATCGCGATCAAAACGGAGTGGACGTCACCCAATCCAGAGCGGTCTTCGACAGGAACAATAAAACGCACGACTTTCTCGCGACCGGTTCTTTGGAATACGGTTTCGGTAGAAAGAATCTGATTTCCTTTCGCGGAAATATCTCCAAGTGGGAAAACAAATACTACAACAACCAAAGGGGTTCGGACGAACTCGACGTAAAACAACTGAACTCCGAACTGACTTCGCAAGGAACGTTGCAGTTGGATTGGGAAGCCTCGGAGCGCCATTTCCTCACGATGGGAGTGGAATCCTTTGCGAACGAATTGGAATCCGATCGTCTTCAAAATCGCTACGTCTTTCGAACGCGTAAAGCCGCGTTCTTTCAGGACGAATGGACCGTATCCCGTTCTCCTAGAATCAGAATCGTTCCCGGAATCCGTTACGACGACGATTCCCAATTCGGAAATCAGACCACTCCGAAACTAGCGGCACGTTATGACATCTTTCAAAATCTGGTCTGGAGGGCGAGTTACGGGAGAGGATTTCGTCCGCCCAGCTTTCAGGAATTGTATCTTCGTTTCGAAAATCCTGCGGTCGGTTACGTCGTGGAAGGCAACCCCAATCTCAAACCGGAAAAATCCATCACCATCAACTCCGATCTGGAATATTCGCCGTTCAACTTCCTTACTTTTTCCCTCAGCGCGTTTCGAAACGACATCATCAATCTGATCCAGTATAAATTCGATTCCAATCAAGGAAGGGAATTCGCCGAATTCCAACTTCAGAATATCGCGAAAGCGTATACGAGAGGAGGCGAATTCGGAATCCAATATCGCTTCCTCAAACGTTTCACTTTGGAACTCGGATACAATCACACGGATACGAGAGATCTTACCACGGATCGTCCTTTGGAAGGCAGAGCGCTTCATCAAACATCGGCGAACTTTCTCTACAACACTCCCGGCGGATTTCAATTCAATCTAAGGGCAAAACATCTGGACAAACGTCCCTTCTACAGTTCCACGAACAACATTTCCGCAGCCGGTCAGGATTATATTCCCAGCGAAGTGAAGTTGAACGAAAATCCTCCCGTGACCTACGGTAAACCGTTCACCATAATCAACGTGCGGATCGAACAGAAATTTTTCGACAATCACTTCTCCCTTTTTTGCGGTGTGGATAACGTGCTCAATCAATACGAACTAGCCTACAATCCCACTCGGCCCCGCTTTTTTTACGGCGGTTTTTCCGCTCAGTTTTAAAAACCGATATCAATCGGTTTTCTGATTGAGTATTTTGTAGAAGGGAAAACTGATCAACACGATCAAAATCTGAGCGATTCCAAACGACAACGCGGTGAGCGAATGTTCCAACGAAGGAACGAACGTTCTGGAAATCTGATCGATTCCCACCGAAGAGATCGGTCCCAGAAAAAATCCGAGAGAGCCGATTCCAGTAAGAGCGGACATTACGATTCCGTTATTTTCCTTTCCGCAAAGAGAGGAAGCCAAACGCAACGAAGTTGCGAACATCAAACCCGCCCCGAGTCCGCAAAACAACAAAGAGGCCGTGATCCAAGGTACGGATCGGGACATTCCGGATAACGCGAGGGCGACTCCATAGATCAAGGAACCTAAAGCAACGGGAAAATACTTTCCCGTTTTTTTGGAAAGTAGGACGGCGGGATAGGACAAAAGCGCCATCGGAAGAAATACCAAAGACAACAGACGTCCGGTTTCGGATGCGTTGAGCAGGAATTCCTCACGAAGACGAAGATTCAAAGAACTCATGAAATATCCGGAAGTAAATCGATCCAAAAACTGGAACGCGAGCGGAAACAACAACAAAGGATGGGACAAAAATACGAGCCCCGATTGTTTCCACGAAATTCGATTCTTTCTTCGAAGCGAAGTTTCTTCCGGAACGAATCGATAAACCAAAAACGCCAGAACAAGCAGAATACACGAACCGATCCGGAACGGAAGATTCGGATCCTGTTTTCCCAAAAATCCGAGCGAAATTCCGACCGCCCCTCCCAGGGAAAGAAGCATGCCGGACCAGCCCATCAAAGCGCCGTTAGACGGTCTCCCGTTCGAATCGGAGTGTTCTCCGTCCGCTACCGCCGCCAACAAAAGACCGATCACGAAAACGTGGGCTCCTCCCTCCAAAAACCGAAGCGTCAACAAAAGACCGAGACTGTCCGCGTAGGGAAGGGAACTCAAAAGAAAGGCGTCGATAAAACAAAATGCGACGATGATTTTCTTTCTCGTTCCGAAATAATCGGACAACCAACCCGCGATCGGCGAAAAGAAAAAAGACCCGAGCATGGCCACGCTCAAAAACCAGGCCACTTCTCCGTTCCCGGATTGAAATCGGTCTTTTACGATTTCTTTAAATACGGGAACGATCATCGTCACCGGAAGCATCGCCAGAAAGACGGCCGCCGGAAGAAAATATACGGATCTCTGTTTCGATTTATCCTTTGGCAAGGACGGATTCATAGGTTTCTTTACCGATGGCGCGGATCAAATCCTGTTCCAATTCCAGAAAAATTCCTTGGTTGAGAAGGAAAACCTGTTTCGATTCGCGGAGGATTTCCTCTTTTTCGGAATCGTTTACGGGAAGCGTGTCTAACGCGACGCGGTAATTCTGTTTGAACCCGTTGATATCGGAAATGGCCGGAAATTCGTAAAAGGAAATCCCTTTGCCTTCCGGAAGCGCCAAGGCACGAGCCGCCACTTTTTTGAGAATTTGTCCTCCGGAAAGATCTCCCAGATATCGCACATACGAGTGAGCGGCCAAAAGAATCGGATTGGTTTCGGAAATTTTACGGATTCGTTCCACGTAGGCTTGTGTGGCCGGAGTAGGTGCGTGATCTGCGGGATTCCAACTTCCGTAAAAAAAACGAAGATCTTCTAAAAGGGCCTCATTGCGATCGAGTTCCGTAAAGAAGATGGTTCGGATCACGGGATGATCCTTGTGTTTCTTTAATTCCTCTTCCATCGCCGCATAGATGAAGTAAAATGCCTCCAAATGACGGGCGTAAGTGCCTTTTTCCAAAACACCTTTCATAAAACAACGGATGAATGCGGAACTCTCCGCCGCTTTGTGCTCCTCGGAAGTTCCTTCCCGAAGTAGGGTTGCTAAGTTCATTGCGTATCTCCTGACAATACTGTGACAATTCTTTTTAATTGAAACTGAGAATCAAACTTATTTTTTCCGATGCGAATTTCCGAAGTAGGTTTTGTGTGGGAACTCACACGATTTAAATAATGATAACAATAAACCATTATCATTATTGACAATACCTCCAGAGTCGGGCACTGTGACCTCGAGGAAAAACCATGTCTTTGCAGCCCCAACCGAATTCAAAACTTCCAGTGAGCGTTCTTTCCGGGTTTTTAGGAGCCGGAAAAACGACCGTTCTCAATCATATCCTTCGCAACCGAGAAGGATGGAAGGTGGCCGTCATCGTAAACGATCTCAGTGAAATCAATATAGACGCGGGACTCATCCGTTCGGGAGGCGCTGATCTCAAACGGGCGGAAGAAAAATTGGTTACGATGAGCAACGGTTGTATCTGTTGCACCTTGCGGGAGGATCTTCTTGTCGAAATCGGAAACCTGGCCCGAGAAAAAAAGTTCGATTATCTGTTGATCGAATCTACGGGGATTGCGGAACCGCGTCCGATCGCGGAGACGTTTACCTTCGAAGACGAATCCGGAAATTCCCTCTCGGACTACGCGACCCTATACACGATGATCACGGTCGTGGACGCAAAAAACTTTCTTCTGGATTTCTCTTCTTCCGAAGACCTTCAAGAAAGAAATCTCAATTCGGAACCGGAAGACGATCGAACAATCGTGGACTTGCTCATCGAACAAATCGAATTCGCGAACGTGATTCTCATCAATAAGATCGATTTGGTTTCGGAATCGGAACTGCTACGATTGCAAGCGATCCTTTCCACGCTGAATCCCAACGCGGAAATCTATCCGATCCAAGAAGGTAAGGTTGCTTTGGAAAAAATTCTCAATACGGGCAGTTTCGATTTTCAAAAGGTTTCGGAATCTCCCGGTTGGCTCCAAGAACTTCGAGGAGAACACAAGCCGGAAACGGAAGAATACGGAATTTCAAGTTTTGTCTTCCAAAGCCGAAGACCCTTTCATCCGGAAAGATTTTACGAAATCTTAGGGCAAGAATGGCCGGGAGTCATTCGTTCCAAAGGAATTTTCTGGCTCGCTTCCCGCATGGATCGCGTGGGCTCTTGGTCCCAAGCAGGAGCCTCTTGTCGTACCGAAAACCTGGGGAAATGGTGGGCGTCGGTTCCTCGTTCCCAGTGGCCTTCCGAATCCGAAGACTTGACCGAGATCGAGACATCCTGGACCGAACCTTTCGGAGATCGAAGACAAGAGATCGTTTTAATTGGAGTTGACATGGATCAGGCCGGGATCCGAGAATTATTGGATGGATGCCTTTTAACCGAAGAAGAAATGTTTCTCGGTGAAAAAGTATGGAGTTCTTTTCCCGACCCGTTTCCTTCCTGGGAATTCGAAGAGGAAGAAGAACTTTCGGTAAACTCGGACCCTTTAGATGAAAGCAGAATTAGGCAAAACGGCCCTTCGTAACACCAAACAGAAAGGCGAAATTTTAAAGGTCTTGGAAGAGGCCCAAGGCCCGCTTTCCATCAAAGAGATCTACGAACTCTCCCGAAAAAATTTAAATCATCTCGGAATTGCGACGGTATATCGGGCCGTCAATCATCTGATCGAAACCGGCGCGGTCAACGAAATCCATCTCCCCGGAGAATCTTCCCGATTCGAAACGAGTCACCTGCATCACCATCATCACTTCCATTGCAAACGATGCGATCGCGTCTACGATATAGAAATCTGTCCCTTTCCTCTCGACAAAAGTCCGAAAGGATTCACCGTGGACACGCACGAGATCATTCTTTACGGAACGTGTATGGAATGTAACTCCGAGATCAAATGAATTCAGAAACCCGACTCAAACTCAAAACTCTCTGGATCTCGCTCCTTCTTCTGATCGGATTCGTGTTCGTCGATCGGATCGTATTTCCGATCGCCTTGTTCGAATTCCCCAACGAACTGGAATGGGACACGTCTCCTTGGTATAACTTTTTACACAAACGACTTCATACCCGTTTCTCCGAAAACGAACGCGGGATTCTGATCGCCGGAAGCAGCGTCGCCTTATATTCCTCGTATCCGAACCGGATCTCCGATAAACTCAACGAGGAGCAACCTACCGGGAAAAAAGTCCGTGCGGAGTTTTATTCTCATCCCGCTCTTTCTCCGTCGGATTTATATTACTACTCGGACGATATCCTTTCCAAAAAAGCGGATCTAGTCGTGTATGTGCTCAATCCAGCCGATTTACAATTGGATTATATTCAAAAAAATGAATTCGGTTCTCCGTATTTCGACGAATCCGCGAAACTGAAAGACTACAAGGTCCGCCATCAAAATCGTTTCCTATTCCCGGGCGAATTTTTGGCCGATCATTGGAAGTATTACACGAAAGGGGAGTTTTTCGCGCAACTCGCTAAAACGACCGTACTCCTAAACCGATACCGAAGTTTTTTATACGATCCTTGGATGGAATACATAGAACACCATACGAGGACGATGCGTTCGTATCATTATTACACCGGATCCATGCCCGAGGAAGGGATCTATCTCCGAGGTTGGACCACTCCGGAATTTACGATCGAATGCGAGCTCAAGGACGGAAAATTATCCGAAGACATCTTCACACAAAAGCCCGGAATCCGTTTGACCATCCGCGAATTGGAAAAGGACGGAACGGTTACGGAACGGATCTCCCACGACAGCACCTATTCGAAGTCGGGTTGGAAACCGTTGAACGTCGATTTTACGAAACCTACCGGAATCAAACCGGAAAGGGTCCGGTTGAAGTTCTCCGTCTCGCCGATCACCAGTTCGGACGAAGTGGACGCGCGAATTTTCGGAATTCCCGTAGAATACGGAATCCGTCTTCCCCAGAATTTTTGCAGAAACGAGATCCGAACCGATATCTCGTACGAGCGGATCCACGGATTGGACGACGATCGTGTGGAAACCATGTCGGACGAGGACTATCTGCGCGACTACGAAAAACGCCTCTATTTCAATCCGGAAAACGAAGGTGCACTCAACCGTTTGAAACGAGTTCAGAAAAACAAGGAACTGCTCGGTTCCTCTACGTTTTTCACCTGGACCGAATTCGACTTTTTGGAAAAAACGATCGAAAAGTTCAAAACACGCGGACAAAAGTTGATCGTGATCAATTCGCCTGAAAATCCGATCGAAAGCGTATATTACAAAAACGGAAAATGGTATAAGGGTTATCTGGAATTTTTCCGTTCCAAAAAAGGACCGACTTTCGGTTTCTACGACCTAAAAGATTCCATACCGGATAAAAAATCGTTTCTGGATCCGCATCATCTTACCTACAACGCCGCCGTAAAAGGTTCGCTCTTATATGCAGAATCTATAATGGACTTTTGGGGCGACTTTCGTTCGGCGGAGCGTTGAAACGCGCGGTCGATAGGATTATTCGGGGATTCGAATCGATCGGAGAACTGATCCGAACAGTTTCCGAAAATCGAAACCTTTGTGCAGCGGCATTTCTGATTCTTTATTCCTTTTCTTCGTTTCTGATTTGGAAAAAATACGGATATAACCCGAGCGCTCAGATCAATTTCGGATTTCCTTTCGTTCAACAAAACACGGAACGCACTCCCCGTCAGGCGGTAGTATTTCTCGGCCAACCCGGAGACTCTGGCGCCGGTTACGACGGACAAATTTTTTATTATTATTCAAGAATGTTAAGCGAATTCAATCTCGAATGGCCGGCCGGTTTCGAAACCAATATCCGCGCGCCCCGAATCGGTTATCCGCTGTTAGTCGCTCCATTCGGCTGGTTCGGAAAATGGGGTACGGTTTTCGGAATGTACGCGGTCCACGTCTGTCTGATCCTGGCCTCCTGGATTTTGATCCGCGATCTTTGCGGCAAAGAAAAACGAATCTATTCCACGTTTTATCTTTTTTCCCCGTTCCTACTGGGGAGTTATGCGCTTTTGGTGAGCGACGCCGCGTTATGCGCCTTTCTCGTTTTCACATATTGGTCGTATAAAAGGGAAAAATGGTTTTTATTTTCCCTGACGGCGGGCGCGGCGCTCCTGATCAAGGAACAGGCGTTGTTCCTATTATTCCCTATGGGAATCCAATCCCTTCTGGATAAGAACACAAGATTCACCTTTTCGGTGTTAGGCGCTCTGATCCTCCCTCTCGTCTGGAGTTTATTCCTTAAGATCCATTTCCCCGAATGGACCCCGACGAGATTCGCGGATTTTTTCGATCCCTTACAGGGTTTTATCGGATACGCAAAAGAAATTTCGGAGACGGCGTTTTATACCTTTTTAAAAACCGCGGATTGGGAAACGGGAACGATTCTCTTTGCGAAACGTTTTTCCCGTGTACCGATCTTTCTGCTGTTTCTTACCGGTTTGTACGTTTTGAAAACGGGTTCTTGGAAACTCGCGATAGGATTGAGGTTTTCTTTTTTTCTCGTTTTGTTTTCGGTTTTTTCGGCGGGTTACGTTTTGTATTGGGTTTCCTACGAAAACGTTTCGCGCATGTTTACGGTTTCCGTTCCGTTTCTGATTTTTTGGAAATTAGAGGACGATTCGATTTCCGATCGTCCGTTTTGGCTCGTCTGCGCCGCGATCCTTTGCCTTTTTCTTTTTAAACTTTCCTTCGTATCGGGAACCTTACCGTTCCTTCTTTGGGAATAATCGTTACTCTTTTTACGAGCTGCGATTTTTATTTTTGCAAGTTGCGATAGGTTACGTTAGACGCGCGTTAGGCGGAACTCGTTTGGCAATGAGGAAATTTAGTAACGACCACACGTTTTGTTTCGCGTATTTTTTGGCGGATCAATTCTGCATTCTAATCTTATAACTCTTATAAACCCGGTCGTTAATTTCGTCCAAACGGGCCCGGTCCAAAGCGATTTCGGTTCCGTCATCCAATGAAATCAACGAATATCCGCTTTTCATTTCGCGGATCGAGTTCTTCAAATCCCGAACCGATTTAACCGGTTTGCCGTCCAACTTCTCCACGATCTTAAAACTCAAATCGTGAAACCCGTTGTTGGATTCGTCCGGCAATACCTGAGACAAAAGAACGATCTTTCCGTTGTCCCCTTCCTTTTCGTGGAATTTGGCGTAGTCGAAAAGATACAAAAGTTTCCGGTCTACGCGCGATCTCCAGTCCTTTCCCCATTCTTCCAAAAGGGCTTCGGAAAGTTCCAGAAAAACGAAACCTCCCTCAATCGCATAATCATTGTTAATCGGGGAATTCTTATACGGTATACGGACCGCGGAGTGCGGGAAAGGTTTCAACTTCATACTCAAAGAGAGGCGTTTTTTATCCCGGAGAACCGTAATCGGGATTTCCTTACCCAGGGAGTATCCGAACGAATCTCCGGAATGCGCGAGAAAGGAAAGAACCTGCTTCCCGTATAACGGGTGTTCTACGTAACCTTTGGAATCCACTTTTTTTCCGCCGAATTCGAGGATGATATCCTCGAGTTTCAAAACGCCGCTCGCCGAAGAACCGGGAACGACGTCCGCTACGAGAATACCCGATTCCTTTTCGTCCATTCCGTAATATTGTTTTACGGCGAAATCGGTCACGGGTCGGAATCGGAAACCCTTGTAGGGAAAGATCTCTTTCCCCGGAGTATTTAAGAATTTTTGAATGATAAAGGAGGGAATCACTCTTCCCGAATTCTTACCGGAAGTGAAGTCGTATAACATTCCGGAAACTTTTCCGTCTTCGATCAACACTTCGCCGAAACCGTTTAGACTTTCGCTGGAACTGATATCGATCACCGGCAATTCGACGCGACCCAGGGGCATTTGGTCCATATCCATATTTAAAAGCGCAGCTGCCGTCGTTTGGATCGAACCCGAATTATCAAGCTGATATACGTTCACTTGTTTCGGAAATACGGAAATCGAAGTCAACTTCAGCGGAAGCAGATCGTCGAAGAAATTTTTCTTTTCCACACGAAGCGAGGCGAGATTGGATTCCGGATCGATTCGATAAACGTAGGCTTTGGTTTCGGAATAGGAGGAATATTTTTTCACTTCGATCAACGTCGCGTCGGGCAACAAAGTGTACGGAATCAGAATCTGTTCGCCTTCCGCTACAAAGCCGACCCCGCGTCTTACCCTAGGACTTTTTTTCTTCCAGGGTTGATGATACTCGGGTTCCTGAAAGGTCACCTTGATCTGAACGATACTTTGATTGTACGAATCCGATTGTCCGCGTTTTACTCCGTTCATTGTCTCCGTTTTACGGGAAATTCCCTTCGTTTCGGATGCGGTTTGAAATTTGGATCCTCTTTTTTTTACGGACACGGAAGGAACGGTCTCCGCGTAACTCGGGGAACGAACTTCCGCGGCGAGAGAGATATGCGTCAGGAAAAGAAAGGATAAAGATAAACTAAAAATTTTCGACATTCAAATCTCCTAATCTATTCCAACCCGTATGTTTTGCGGATCTTGTCGTCGGCCCTTTCGGCGGCTTCCCGATCCAAAATCAGCGGAACTTGCACATCCAAAAATTTCAGGCGAAGATATTTTTCCTTGGAAGAGGATAAAATTCTTTTGAGATCCGAAAGTTCGCCTACGGGCGTTCCGTTGACGGATTCCAAAACGAGATTTACGAAATAATCGGACGATGAATTGACCGGATGCGAAAGTTTTCTGTACAATACGACATCCGTCCGTTTTCCGCGATTGAGGCCGTCTTCGATAAAATAAAAAAAACGATACAACAACTGACTTCCTCCGGAAGTGTTTCCGCCTCGGCTCCAACTCGTGATCAAATCCCTGGACATTTCCTGAAACAGAAGTCCGCCTATCATCGCGTAGTCGTACGGTTTGTCGTATTGATTCCGCATAAAATCGAAGTCGGGCATCCTTCTCGCCGGAAAGGAGACGTTCATTTCCTTGCCGTCCCGAAAGAGTTTGAAAGAGATCGTATCACCCGCGTGTTTGTTGTCCACGATTTCGACGAAGTCCACGCGCGCGTCCCGATCCTGCATCACGGTTCCGTTTTTACCGATCGGATTTCCGTCGATCTCCGTTAGAAAGTCGCCTTCTTTGAGGAAATTTTCCGCAGAACCGTTTTTTAAAACGCGGGATACGAAAACCCCTTCCAGTGGATCGGGAATTTTCTTCGCTTTACGCAGAGCAACGTTGAACGAATTGAGAGTCCTTACCCCGAGTTCCACATAACCGTCGTATCTTCCATCCTCGATGTCTTTTAAAAAGTGGCGGATCACGTTGGTCGGAATCAAATAACCGATGTTTTCCCCTTTGGTAGCGACCTGAAACGCGACTCCTACGACCTTATCGTCCTGGATCGCGGGTCCTCCGGAGTTTCCAGGATTGATGGCCGCGTCCACTTGAAGCACCAAATGACTGTCCACGGCGGAATGCGAATATACGGATTGATCCTTTCTGGAAACGATTCCGCGCGTAACCGAAACCTTATTGCCTCCGATCGGATAACCGACCACAATCAAGGGAGAATTGAGTTCCGGAATTTCGCCGAGTTCCAAATCCCGCGAGTCCTTGTAAAATTCCGAACTTTCGGCTTCCAAAACCGCAAGGTCGCAATCATGAGCGATATGAAGCACTTTCACCCCGTACCATTCGGTCTGATTGTATCTCTGCACCTGAACGAACTTCGCGTTTGAAATGACGTGCGCATTGGTTATGATCCGCTTGTTTCCGATCAGAAATCCCGTCCCGGAACTGGCTCGGACCGGGTCGGTCGTCCAGGGAGAAAAAGGATTCACCGCTTGGGAATAAACACGGATCTGGACCACACCTTTACGAAGTTCGTCGAAGGGAAGAGAAGAGGGGGCGTCCACGGAATTCACCGCAGTTTGAAAAAACGAGAATAAAACCGCGAAAATAAATCCGTATCTTTTCGAAATCCGACTGTTAAAAAACGCAGACAATTGTTTGACCGTCAACGGATCCTCCGGGAGAATATTATAATTTTAGAATTTTCTAATGTCCTTCGAATTCGCAGATCGAAAAAATCGGAACTTGGAGGTCGTCCTTTAATTTTTTGGCTCCGCCGAGATCCGGGAGATCGATGATCACTCCCGCTTCGTAAACTTCCGCTCCCAATTTACGCAGAAGTTTCACGGCTGCGATCATGGTTCCTCCGGTAGCTATGAGGTCGTCCATTACGAGAATTTTATCACCCGGTTCGACCGCGTCCTTATGGATTTCGATTACGTCTTTTCCATACTCGAGATCGTATTCCTCCGCGACCGTTTCGGCGGGAAGTTTTCCTTTTTTGCGGATGGGAATAAAGCCGACTCCCAGTTGAAACGCGAGAGGAGCTCCGGTTAAAAATCCACGGGCTTCGATTCCGGCAACTTTCGTGATTCCTTTTCCTTGATAACGATTTACGAAAGTTCCAATGGTCAGTGCGAGTCCTTCCGGATCCAGCAGAAGAGAGGTGATATCGCGGAACAATATTCCCGGTTTCGGATAATCGGGAATGGTTCTGATTTTGGATTTAACAATAGACATCTAAGTTTCACGTCCGAGGGTTTTGATTACGGGTTCTATTCAAAAAATCCGAGACATTTCAAACAATTCTTTTTTGATACGGACAAAGAAAAGCCCGGTAAAATACCGGGCCGGTTTCGTACATCCGATCTTTGAACGATCAATATCCCGAATTTTTCAAAGCGGCGATTCTCACTTCCAACGGAGGATGTGTGGAAAATAGGGCCATCCATTTGTTGTGTCCCGAAATTTTCATCGTAGCGAGCGCCTCTCCACCGCGTTCGTCCTGAGGAGCGTCGAACGTTCTTCTTAATTTTTCCAAGGCGGCGATCATATTCTGACGACCGGCGAGTTTTGCTCCTCCGGCGTCGGCCCGGAATTCGCGCGTTCTCGAAAAATAGGCAACCACGATCGATCCGAGAATGCTGAACAAAATACTCAGTACTATGTTCGCGACCCAACGTACGGTATATTGCGCGTCCTCGTCCTTTACGAGCGTACTGAGCGCGTAGCTGATGATCCTGGAAAAGAATATTACGAAAGCATTAACTACTCCCTGCACCAGGGTCATCGTGACCATGTCTCCGTTGGCGACGTGCGCCAATTCGTGCGCGAGCACTCCTTCGACTTCCGCGTTGTCCATCACCTGCAACAATCCGCTGGAAACGGCGACTAAGGAGTTGGATTTGGAAGGTCCGGTCGCGAACGCGTTCACTTCGGGAGAATGATAGATTCCCACTTCGGGAGTGGGAATGTTCGCAGCGCGTGCAAGACGTTCCACTCTCGAATACAATTCCCGTTCCACTCCGGTCGCGGAAGAAGGATGGATCACCTTTACACCCATCATCGTCTTCGCCATGAATTTGGAAAGCAGAAGGGAAACGAAAGAACCCCCCATACCCCAAAGCAGCGAGAATACGATCAAGGACGTATAATCCAATCCGTTCGAACGGAGATACGGACCGATTCCAAGAGCGGTCGTTATGATCGAAATCGTAACGACTACCAGAATATTGGTCAGTAAAAACAGCCCAATTCGTTTAAACCACATTTCGGTTCTCCTTAAATTCTAAATCAATACGGGGAACGGACGTTTGGTCGTGTTTCGAGTCACAACCCGAACACGGCCGATCGTATCGGTTACGTCCGATCCGATTCTTTTCCTTTAGACCTGAAAAACGGATCCTTCGATCCTAAACTTTCCTCGGTTCTTTGCGAAAAAAAGAAGCCAGAAAAAACAAAAGCCCGAGCAACACATAAGCGGTCACAAAGGAATTGAAGCCGGGTTCGAATTGATTGAGGATATCGTTTCCTCGCAGAGAAAATCCGTGGATAAATCCTGTCGCGGACAATCCCGCTCCGATCAAACAACTGATCAGCGCCTTTTTAAAATCGCGATCGATGACGAAAACGGCGATCGAGGCCCAAATCATCGAAGACAAAAGAAATCCCTGTGATAAACTCAACAATCCGCCCATCGGATACGGCAAAAACGGAAGTCCCAAGGGAACGTCCGACATCCAGAGATGCGCCGTTTCTTTGACACCGGCGTTTTCCAAAATTCCGGAGATGGATCGATCCGCATAATTGAACGTGGACTGAACGAGTAAGACTCCCCAGCCGGCAAGAGCGGGTAACGTTCCGATGACTACGGCCGGAGCGTGCCGACTCGGGGTCGCTTCGAACGCCTGTGATCCGATGACGATTCCGATCCAAAGTACGATCGCCATTCCCGCTTCGACGGGAATCAGAGCTTGGATAAACGCCAACAATCCGAACAAAGCGACGACGGTCATAAAAATCCCGTTTAACGTCGAATAGCCGGCGCGAGCACCCAAAGCCTTCCAACCGGGATGTCCTATATAAATCGTAGTGGGAAACGGAGATCCGAAAAAAGATCCCACCACGGTTCCGATCCCGTTGGCCAAAAGGGAATCCCGTGTATGAAACGAATCTCCCGAGGCTTCCGCGGATTCTATGTTTTGCAAAGAACCGATTACGTTGAAAATTCCCATCGGAATCAAAACGGACAAGTATTCGCGTATATCCGCGAGTTGAAACGCGGCGAATAAATCGGAAACGGACAACACCGGAAAATAAAATCCGATCTGACTCGTGGAACCTTTCAGAAGAGCGCCGTCCATCAACGGATTTCCCCATACTCCCTGGGACCAAGCGAGCGCTGTTCCGAGTAGCACGGAAATCAATCCGCCGGGTAGCCGGAACGGAAACACAACTCGTGCGAAGTATTGCAATAATATGATTCCGAACGGCAAAAACGCGATCAAAGGATTTTGAAAGGTTCGCACCAAAAAGTCCATGGAAATGAACGTGATCGCGATTCCCGCCAAAGAGGAAAGTAGGGCGGCGCGAGGTGTGACTTTGCGGATTTTTTCCGCGATGAAGGACCCGGACATTTCGATCAAACCGGAAAGAAAACTGGCCACGAGGCCGACCTGCCATGCGATCTTGTAATCGCCGGTTTTCTTATATACGGGAAGTATAATAAAGAATACGAACGCAAAGAGGGAAACCGTGTTGATCCCGTAGGGCAGGGCGGTGACGTCGTTTCTGTTTTCCTTTTGTGCGAGTTTATGCGCCTGCCAGGAATAGAAAAGGTTTCCGAGCAAAAGCGAAATCGCGGTTCCCGGTAGAATGACCTTATATACGAATTCACCCGGAACTCCGCAGAGGGTCGTCAGCAAAAAAGAAAGAACGAGAATCTGAATCAGATTGTCGATCATCAAACCGAAAAATCCGTCCAAATCCCCCAATACAAACCATTTGAATTTATTCTGGCTCATTGTTTCGATTTACTCCCAAAATCCACTTGAATTACGTTGGACTTGTCGTCCTTCGTTTCACCCTCTTTTTTCTCAGTCGAAACCGTTTTTTCCTTGGCGGAGGTTTGAATCTGTTTGAACACCTCCGATTCCGCGGTAAAAACTTTCATGTTGATCAGTGTTTGTTGTGATTTATCATAATAACGTAATATACAATCCCAGGGGATAAAAACTTCCTCCCAGGCGTATCCGAATTGAAGTTCCGCGTAGATCCATTCTTCCCGCAAATCCAAATTACGGGTTCCACCCTTGGGGCTGAATACGAGGACCACGCCCGTTTCCTTTTCTTCGCCGACTAATCCGCGTTTGCCGATGACAAGTTTCGGGTGAGGGGCCGCGTGCAAAAAAAACGTGCCGAACGATTCCCAGTAGAGATCGAATAGTTCCCGTTTGAATTTTCTGAGATTCAAAATCTCTTCTTTCAGACTTTTTTTATCCATTCTTGAAATTCTGATCCGGAATTTCCACTTTGGCTTCCGTGAGATAATCGCCGTGGATTTTGTATTCCGGAACCAAGGATTGAAACGCGAGGAAGATATCCTTATCCTTGTTGGTTCTGCCGGCGGTCAACAGTTCGTTAAAACGAGCGACGAACGTAGTCGGTTCCTGATTTTCCAAAGGGGCCGCGATTTTGATTTTAGGATGATGCGTCTTTTTGATTCCTTCCAAATCCAAAAGAAGTTCTTCGAAAAGTTTTTCCCCCGGACGTAAGCCGGTGAATTGGATCGGTATGTCCACGTACGGACGCAATCCGCAAAGACGGATCATCTCCTCCGCGAGGTTGAGAATTCGAACCGGCTCCCCCATTTCGAGAATGAAAATCTCTCCGCACTCTCCCATACTTCCGGCTTGTAACACGAGTTGTGTGGCTTCGGGAATCGTCATAAAATAACGGATCACATCGGGATGTGTGACGGTGATCGGTCCTCCGTTGGCGATCTGTTCGCGAAACCGCGGAATGACCGATCCGTTGGATCCCAATACGTTTCCGAATCGAACGGTGATGAATTTCGTTCTGGTTTCGCGGGATATATGTTGAAGATACAATTCCGCGGCGCGTTTGGATGCGCCCATGATGTTGACCGGATTGACCGCCTTATCGGTGGATATCAGTACGAAACGTTCCACGCCGGAAAGACGGGAAATGTCCGCGATGTTTTTGGTTCCGAGAACGTTATTCATCACGGCTTCGGTCGGATTGACTTCCATCATGGGAACGTGTTTGTATGCGGCCGAGTGAAACACGACTTGCGGAGAGTATCTTTCGAAAACGGAACTTACCCGGGATAAGTTTTTGATATCGGCTATGATCGGAATGAGTTCGATCGATTGCCCCTGCAGTTTTTTCTTGAGTTCGTATTCGATTTCATACAACGGAGTTTCGGCGGAATCCAAAAGTAAAATCCGAGAAGGTTCGAAAACCGCGACTTGTCTACAGAGTTCGCTTCCGATGGAACCGCCCGCTCCCGTAATCAGAATGGATTTTCCCTTTAAATACGAACGGATGGATTCTATCTCCAAATCCACGACCGGCCGTCCGAGCAAATCCTCCACTTGCACTTCCCGTAACTGATTGAGTTTGGGAGAATCGAAAAACAAGGATCCGAGCGAAGGCAGAATTTTGAACTTCACGTCCGTATTCTCGAAGGAACGGATCAAGCGACTGATCAACTTTCCATCCGGGTTGGAGATCGCTATGATCACCTGTTTGACTCCGAATTGATGAATCATTTCCTGCGCCTGGTCGATCTTGGCCAAAATGGGAACTCCCTGGATATGAGCCCCGATTTTCTGGACGTTATCGTCCAAAAAACCGACCGGATTGAGTTTGAGTTCGGTATGTCTTCTGATTTCGGTCAGAAGCGTGGCCCCGACTTTTCCGGCGCCCAAGATGAGAGTCGGAAGTCCTTCCTCTTTGGCCTTTTTGAGAATGTATTGATCCCGGAAAACTCGCCAGGAAAAACTGCGGATACAAAGAAAACTCAAGAGCAACAGAGTATCCAAAATCGGAACCATTCTGGAGATCTGTTCGAAACGGTTGTAAAACAAAAGTGCGGTCGTAGATACGAGCGAGGAAAGAAGAGTTACTTTGATGATTTCGACGAGGTCGTGGATCGAGGCGTATGCCCAAATGGAACGATAGATGTCCGAAAGCAGGAACACAACTGCGCGAACCCCGACTACGATCAAAAGGGAAACGAGAAAACGTTCCGGTGGAAACAAAAATACAAAAGATTCAAACCGGATCCAATGCGCCAAAAAGAAGGAAACTCCCATGAACAACAGATCCAAGGGAAAGATCCACATTCTTCGATTCCATTGACCGAGCATGTAGGAAATAAAATCGTTTTCATCCCAAAAGTCCAATCTTTTTGAAACGAAGAATTTCGATTTTTGTCCGAATCGAAAAATGTGTTGCGAAAATTCTTTTCTTGCACAACTCCTTTCGTAGAATAAATCGGTTTTACGCCGGGGCGCTTTTGAAAGAAATCATCATCAACTTACAAGGGGATCTGGACTTCAAATTGGGAGAATCGCTTCTTTCCAAACTGGAAGAATTGTCCGAATTTCCACGGAAAATCCTGCTCGACGGTTCCGGATTGGACTCCGCGACTTTGGAAGGTTCCTCGATCGTAAACCGACTTCCTCAAAAATTTCCGGATTCGAAATTCGCGGTTTGTTCTTTGGCGGAAGGGATCGATCTTTCCGGGGAAGGGGATAACGGAATTCCTACGTTTCCGGATCGGGAAACGGCGAAGTCGTTTTTAACCGAAAATGAAACCGACCCGGAAACAAAATTTCCGGAAAACGCCCCGGTTTTGATCCAGTGCCCGGAATGTTTTCATCTGCTCAAAATCCAAAGTTCGGGAAATTACGCCTGTCCTTCCTGTAGTTCCAAATTCTTCGTCACGAAGGATTTTAGGACATCTCCGTTTGAAAGATTATTATAATATTCTTACATTTCTTCGAACAACTGGATGGTTTCGGAAACTTCCACAGGCACGTTGCCTGCCTGAAAATACGGATTGTATCTTTTTTTGATCCCCGAAACGAGTCTGCGTTTTCTGGCTTCGAAGGTTTCCATGAATTCCTTAAAAATCGGATGTTTGCGGAGTTCCTCCCGGATCGAAGGGGCAAAGGGCGCATAACGGTTCAGAATGTCGCGCACCACCCGGTTGAGTCTCGTTTTCCCGGAGGATTCGAACAACACCCAATACGAATAATCCGACGCGAACATGTCCTTTAGATTTTTTTTGTATTTCATCATCTGTTGGTCGATCGTTTTTTTAGCGTCGGGTGTGAGAGCGGGGGATTTGCGATAATTCTCCAGATAAAGAAAGTATTCCGAAGTCAGGGAAGGCGGGGAAGAATCCTTCCACTTTCTGCCGCGCACCGTACGTTCCATTTCCCATCGGAATTCCCCCAGAGTTCTCGTGATCGCCAAAGTAGCGTTTTCGTTGAGAATTTGCGGAAACACAAGTCTCCCGCGTGAAAAAACTCCGGAGGATATTTCCTGCCACAAAACTCCTCGGCTTCCGAACACGGGCAAGATGATACAATCCGGAAATACCTCCTTCATCGCGAGTTCCTGTTTGCCCGGGGTCGATTCGGGTTCGAATACGATCTGTCTGTAAAAAAGATGTTTGTCGATCTTACGCACGTGATCTACGACGGCGTTCAATTTTTCCGGGGTTACGAGAAACGCATCGGTTTCCCCGTACATCTGATCCTCCGAAAGAATCGGATACGCAAGATTCGGGTTGGAAGAAACTCCGATGAGACCGTTGTATAAAAGATTGCTCAACTCCCAATCGAGGAGATGCAGTAGGTCTTCGATTCCGCTTTGGTTTGCGGATTCGTCTTTGCCGGTCTTACGAACGAGAGACGCTTTGACTTGTTCGTATGATTGTGCCAGATGATTGCGGGAAGGATTTTTATTTCCCGCAAGAATCAATCCCAGCCATTCCGGCAAAAAATAGACGGCCAAGGAATGTTGGGAAGGGGAGGTTTCGGCTTTGTGATTCCTTAATTTCTGTAAGGTGGAATCCAATTGAACGATTCGAGTCGGCGACAATAGATGTTCGTCCAAATAAAAAAAATACAGAAACAAAAGAACCGGCTTTGGGATCGAGGAAATATCCGATCTGTATTTCGCATAACACGCAGAATAAAGACGAATGAAAGTTTGAATCTCTTCCGGTTTGTGTTCCTTTCGCACAAAGCCCGGATGTTCCTGAAACGCCCGAACCCGTTTTTGGATTTCGGAAGCTGTGAAAGAATCCACTCCGGAATATTTTACGATTTGCGAAAGGCTGTCCCGAAATTCTTCCGGAAGAACGGTTTCCTCTTGGGAGGTTACGTCCCCCATCTGGATTCCTCCCCAAACCCTCGTTTTTTCGACGTCCTTTTCGGGCGCGGAAAGAATTTGAATGCTTATATCGTTTCCGTCGAAATTCAAAACGGTCGCGTCGAAACGGATCCAATCCTTTTCTTCTCCGGAATACAAAACGTGGATTTTTTCTCCCGGTTCGGTCGGGAAAGAATGATAGAGTTTTTTCGTGAACAGTTTCGCGTGAAGGGATTTTTGAACGAATTCCGGTCCGAGGGTTCCCGAATATAAAAAACCGGGAAAGGCTTCCTCCGCGTCGGTCAAAAAAACCACCGGAAGAATTTTTTTCGGATGCGGACCTAGATCGTGAACGAGATGCGAAAGTCGTCTGAAAATCAATGCGTCTCTCCAAGCGGGAAGTTCGCCTTGGTGCGCGAGATACGAGGCGAATTCCGGAAGAAAAAATTCCTGAAACCAAACGGGAGATTCCGCGATCCGCTTGAGAGTGGAAACGGAAGCATGTTCCAAAAAGGAATGAATGTGGACTACGTCCCGCCCTTGCAAATATGCAAGCGGAAGTTTTTTCAGAATCCTTGCGTATAAGGCCGCCTTGAGTTGAGTGGAATGTCGAAATCTACGCTCCAACCAATATCCGGCGAGAAGAAGCAAAGCGACGAAGATAACTCCGTTGATCACCGGGATCCAGGAGAATTCCGGCCACATTAAAACGGGACGGGCTTGCGCTATAAAAAACATGCGAAATGTATAAATTTCTTTTTTCCAGGGTCAAGCAGGATTCTGGTTCCTACGTCTTTCGCGGATCGCCGCTGACTCACAGAGAAAACGACCAAACAACTGGGAACCGTTCCTCGATTTCGAATCTTCTTTTCTTTCTCAAAAAAGCATATGCGAAGTGATTCAGAATGGCAATCGTAAAAAATTTTGAAACGAGTTGTTACGGCAAACGAGATACGACGGCGGATGTTCGTTGCGACACCAACCGACGCTACTCCTCGGGTATTGGGTTTGCGTGACTCGCGATCCTTCCCGTTTGAACCGAGCTCGATTCGTTTTTGCTCGGACGTTTTTTTCTTCCGTTTTTGCTCGGACGTTTTTTCCAAACCCGACTTTGTTGAATTCATTCGAATCGACCGATGTCGATGTTTTGCCACCGCGAACCGGAATCAGGATGTCGTTGTCGCAAAGAAAAACCCGCAACCGGTTCCGAATCTCGCGTAGTTTTGTATGGGTTGTTGGGGCGTTTCGATTCCCGCGCAAAAAGAAAACGCCCAAAATCGGGCAACGTTCAAATCGAATTGCTCGGAAAAGAAATCGTAGGTGTTGCGGTAAAAACAAACGAATGTTTGTTTCGTTCGAAACGATCGAATCGCAGCCGTTTTGTGTTCCTCAAATCAAAAACGGAATTCCGTCCTTTTTTGCAAAATTGGATGGAACTTACTGGCCTCGTTTCCGCCCGTCATCTTGCAGAATCCGTTTTTGAATCGAATCCCTTTCCAAGTTTCGGTGTGTTTCCACAATCTTCTCGAAATCCGAACTTAGGGGAGCAACGGCGATAAAAGAGACAAAATCCTGATCCGGGAAAAAAGGGAAACAAACGATCGTACATCGTTGTCGTTCTTACGGTTGTGATTTCTATGTTGACCCTGGGAACCAAGGTTGATTTTCGCAAGAAATGGTCGGGGCGGCCTCGTGTCGTGTCAGACGGAGACAGCGATTTTTACGTGATGCAACAGGCAACTTCCGATAATGTAGATTATGTCGCATTTGGATTATGTCTCATTTTGAACGTACCCATTCATCCTTTACAAATGGACGATAAGTTTATTGATTGTTACAACTTCTAGTAGATGTGTATCGAGACCTAAAATCCGCCCCGCTATCAATTTGGCTTTAGAAGGCACGGGTTCTTTAAATTTATGAGTATCATGCCTCTTGTATAGCACATCCCAACTATATTGCGGAATAGAATTTCGATGTTTTCCTCTTGCGATATGAATATGCCTTGCGGTTCCTGTATTTTTATTTTCCGGATCTACTCGATACCACCAATCGTCAATTCCGGAGTTTTTCCATTGAGATTCCTTTAGAATATCAATATTCGAAAAATTATATGCGTCGAAGAAGGCAGAAAATCTTTCGATTTCAATATCCTCGTCAATGTAATATGATTCGTATAATGGTTTTATTGAAGGCATGATTTGGCCTTCTCTAATTTTCTCAATAACGTCTTGAAAATTTAATCGTGAAACTATGATGTCGATCCAATGAAATTTCATAAAGGGTTTCCTACGATATATTAGTATATATTGAAAATTAAAATTTTCGAAACTTTATAGCGTCCAAGCCTTCGACTCTTAATAAATGAATATACAACTTGGTTATAAACCAATAGTAGCCAATTTGGGATAGAGATGCGACTTTCATTATTTTTCCACTTTTGATCCGATCTTCAATTAAAAATTTAGATACGCTTGAGATGGCCGAGAAATCAGCCACGAGCGAATGATTAATGTCAGAGCTATTGCCAAATGAAAAAAATCTATAGTAAATATTCTTCTTTAACTCATCTTCACTTTTTACGATTTGCCTTACCCTTTCGTATGGATAACAACTAGCGATTAAGATACTCGGATCATTTTCACAATCACAGGAAGCGGAAATTATAACTGAAGGTCCGTTCACAATTGATATTTCACCATTGCGATCGATGCTCGGAATGGCAACTTTATCCAATATATCCCCTTGCATTAGAATATCATTCGGAGAAGTAGTTACTTGAATATCGATTTTATCAGATTTTAAACTTCCATGTTCAGTTAATATTGTTGAGTTCGATCTACGGTGAAACTGTTTAAGCATATCACCTAAATTTGTTATTTGAATTTCATCAATAGTAGGAAAAGCTCTCCTAAACAATTCGATGAACTCCTTCGTAATTGAAGAATCTCCAGACATCAATTCTCTGTTACATTACTGGCCCTTTGATTACCGTTCTGATTGAGTCAAGATAATCATTGTATTTTGCCATTTCCTCGGAATCTAAATCCTTCATTTGTAAATTATAAATATCAAATGGATCGACTTTTTTATCGATTCGGCCGTCAGTCAGATTAAAATAGGTTTGAGTCTGGCTCTTTGAATCAAGTCCAATTAAAGACCCCAGTGGTGGACTTACTATGCTATATGCCAAATTTGTTTGCGTTGGCCGTCTTCTAAAATTAGAATATTCTAAATATGTAGCAAACATAATTTCTCCTAAGCCCATCATAATTCGAACTCCCCTTGACTAATCAAGTTATCCAACTTTTGGGTAACAATGAAATTCATGCTATTTAATAACTGGTCGCCAATATCGGGATCACATGATGAAATCGACATACGAATGCTTGCATCTGTATTTCAGGATGCCATTGATTATTTC
>NZ_RQFA01000015.1 GCF_004770155.1 Leptospira gomenensis
GAGATTTTATCATCACATTCGGAGAATAATATTACATGTTCTTTTTTGATTCCGAGAAGAATTTATGGGAAACTAAATAACTTAGAGAAGAGAAAGATCGGTAAAAATTTGAATATTCTATTAATGAAATATGAAACTAGAATATTGAAGAGTAAACGGTTTCATAATAAAACCGCTACCTCGCTGTATCAGAAGAAAGGAAGCGACCTTCTGAAACTTAATGTTCGTATTCCCACCATTTACTGGGAACAGCTTACGGCTTTTGCAAGGTCTCATGGCGTTTCTAACTGCTATTTGTATCAGATTTTGCTCATATGGGAGTATTTTCAGAATTCTGAGCAGGGTAAAAAAAGTTTTTTTTATAAAAAAAATCCGAAACAAAGAATAGCTTTGTTTTGGCTACTTGACGTTAATTCTTCATTTTCTTGGAGAACGATTCTCAAAATTTCCTCTAATACATTGGGTGACTCCGGATATTCGTAGATAAGATATGAGATTTTAAAAGAATAAATTCTAAATGCACTTCTTAAAACTCATTTTCGATGTGACTTATGACGAAGTTTAAACGGCTTGTCATTTATTCCTTCGGAGCTGAATGGAATTTCATCCGAGGTTTTTTTATTTGATAAGGAGTTCCTACAATTTTTGATTATATAAAAAATGTTTCTTTAATTGTGGGATGATTTTGAATTTTTTTAAGTGCTTTCTGAATACAAGCCTTTCCAGTCTCCGTGTGGTTCCATACATTCAGTCCGGAAGGATGAGGCAACGGGATCCAATCCACAGATACGCCATGGAGTTCCCGCGAAAAAATCCCACCTACAACGTCCTCCAATTTATACTTTACGTTATCAATCAATTGATCAATGGCCAACTTCCCAATCGGAATAATTAGTTTCGGTTTGTGGAAACGAACCTCAAATTCTAAAAATTCCGAACAATTCTGAACTTCTTCCGGAGATGGTTTTCTATCTCCGCTTTTTGCCTTTCCAGGAAAACAACGACAAACTGCCGACATATTAACCTTTGAACGGAAAGTTTCTTCTTCTATACCAATTCTTTTAAACCAACCGAAAAGAGTTTTCCCTGCGGTATACGCAAATGGTTTGCCGAATCGCTCTTCGTGAATTCCCGGCGCTTGCCCGATACTTATAATTTTGGCGGAAGGAATACATCCATGAACGGGATTACCTTGCATTTTAGGACACTTACGACAACTTATTAAACGATTCAGATGATTAAAATATTCGGATTTTCTGTTTTTCATTCTTTGGGGAATCTAATGGGCGATGATACTTGCAGCATCTTCTAACGTTGCCGTGACCCGGATTAGACTTTTTAATTTCGTGAGTTCAAGAATTTTGTTCACTTGCGAAGAAGGGGAAAACATTGCGATTCCACCCTTGCCGTTCTTTACTAATTTGGCGTGCGTGCTCATGAAAACAGCCAAGCCGGAAGAATCGATATAGCGAATATTCTCCATATTTACGAAAACATAAATGAAACCTTTGTCTATTAGCTCGAAAATTTTTTCCTTCAAAGCATGAGCTGAATAAAGATTTATTTCTCCGCTGATTCTCAATGCAACCCCCTCTTTCGGGAAATTTGCGGGAACTCCATCCTTCTGTAAAACAACCTGTAGCTCATTGATGGAGAAATCAACTTCCTCTCCGTCGAGATTCAAAGAATCGCCTGTTCCCATCAAGATTCTCCAATTTAAATTTATAAATTCGGATTCAAAATTCTCCGACGCCGTCGGAAATACGAAACGTGTATAAAATCGGTTCACGGCCGAATTTTTCGAAATAACGGGATTTTATTTTTTCAAATAGTTGATCCTTTCTGCCCCTTTGATCGAGAACCAAGATGCAACCGCCAAAACCACCGCCTATCATTCTGGCCCCTAAAGCAGCTTCCTTTCTTAATTGTTCGACTATAAAATCCGTCTCTTCGCACGAAACTTCGTAGTCTTTCGAAAGCGAACGATGGCATTCGAAAAGAATTTTACCGACCGATGCGGGATCTCCCCCCCGTAAATATCGTACCGCTTCCTCGGTCCGCATTCGCTCGGTCACCACGTGCCGAGCTCGCTTCGCTTCTACCTCGCTCAGTGCGGGAACTCCCAAATCCCCTAATTCGGCCTGATACAAGGACGAAAGGGAATTCCGAACGTTCCGAATCTTAAAAAACGCCGATTCCACTTCTTTTCTTCTATCGTTGTAAGCGCTGTCTTTCAGAGAATGTTTGACTTTCGAATCGATCAAATAGAACTCGCAATCCGAAAGTTCGATGGGATGATAATGGTATTCCAACGTCTCGGTATTCAAAGAAATGCAATGACCTACCTTTCCGGTGGCGATCGCGAATTGATCCATGATTCCGCATTGAACTCCGACAAAATGATTTTCCGCGCGTTGTCCCAAAAGCGCGATGTCTTCCCGTTTCAAATTCCAGCCGTGAATTTCCGAAAGTGCAAAGGCCATTCCCACTTCGAACGCGGCCGAAGAGGATAAACCGGCCCCTTGCGGAATATTCCCCCAAATCACAGCGTCGAAAAAATCGACCGAATAACCGAGCTTTTTGAATTCCTCGATGACCCCGAAAGCGTAATTCACCCAAGGAAATTCGTTCGAATAAGCGGCCGATTCGGATTCCACGAGTTCGTTCGATTCCATAGAAAAAATTCGAAAACGGCGTACGGAATTTTTTCGGATTGCGATCTTTATGGAAACATCTATCGCGGCGGGAAGAACAATTCCTCCGGCGTAGTCAACGTGTTCCCCGATGATGTTGATTCTTCCCGGAGCCGAAAAAAATCGAATCTTCTCTTCTTGTTTCGAATCGGCGAAAACCGTTTCGAACTTTTTAGATAAGGTCTGTTTATCCATTCTGAAGTTTCTTAAAACCCGGGAAACATTGGTATGGACTCCGCTTCTCGTCAATCCTTCTACGTTTCCGTTTTCCCGGAACTTTTGGATTTTTCTTGCCCCTCGCTTTCATTATTCTAAACTGTTCCAGCGTTCGATTTTCGGGAGAATTGGGAACGCCCTTCGATTTCGATATCCGGTTTCTTCGAAAAAGGAATCGATTCGGAGAATTCGGTCTTGAAAAAGAAACCGAAAAGAAACGAAAAAAAAGGATTTTCGTAACCTTATGATCCGATTGGAAACCAGATTCGCATCTTCTTTCGTTTCGACCCGGGAATTGGAACCGTTTTTGTCCACCGCCGAAACCGCACGACTCACCTTACACTCCGCAGACGGAAAGGGAAACGAGTATCTGGGTTGGCTGAATCTTCCGAAAAAAGAATCGGATTCCGAAATCGAAAGAATCATCCAATCCGCCGAACGATTGCGCGCAGTTTCCGAAACGGTGGTGATCATCGGAATCGGCGGATCGTATCTGGGATCGCGCGCCATCCTGGAAGCTGTCCTTCCGTATTTTAAAAAAAACTCCCGAGGGAATCCGGAGATACTCTTCGCGGGTCATCATCTCGAATCCAGATATTATTTCGAACTCGTCGAATATCTCCAAGATCGGGATTTCTCCATCAACGTGATCTCCAAATCGGGAACGACCACCGAACCCGCGATCGCGTTCCGAATCCTTTGGGATCTACTCGTGAAAAAATACGGAAGCGGAGCCGCGAAGAGGGTCGTAGCGACGACCGACGTTTCCAAAGGCGCTCTCAAGTCTTTTGCGGATGCGGAAGGTTTCGAAACCTTTACGATTCCCGACGATGTAGGAGGTCGATATTCGGTTCTCACACCCGTAGGGTTGTTTCCGTTGGCGGCGGCCGGGCTTCCGATTCGCGACTTTATATTCGGATTTCGGAATATACTTTCGGATTTGCACGAAAACAAGGATCCTTTTTCCAATCCCGCCACCCGATACGCTGCCCTTCGGAATTATTTTTTATCCACCGGTCGGATCGTAGAAATATTAGCGAATTTTAATCCTTCGCTTCATTTCGTATCGGAATGGTGGAAACAACTTTTCGGAGAAAGTGAAGGAAAGGAAAACCGTGGGATTTTTCCGGCGTCGATGGACTTTACGACGGATCTTCATTCTTTAGGGCAATACGTTCAGGAGGGGAAACGGATTCTTTTTGAAACCGTACTGAGTCCTTCCTCCAATCGATCGGATTTGATTTTGAATTCGACCCGGGAGAATTTGGATTCCTTGAATTTTTTGACCGGAAATACGATCGGGCACGTGAACGAACAGGCACGTCTCGGAACCCTTCTTGCGCACGCGGATGGAGGAGTTCCTTGTTTAGAAGTGGTTTTTCCGGACATCACACTTTCCTCTTTGGGGGCCTTATTCTACTTTTTCGAATACGCCTGCGCGATTTCCGGATATTGTCTCGGCGTCAATCCGTTCGATCAACCGGGTGTGGAAGCATATAAGAAGAATATGTTTTCCCTTTTGGACAAACCGGGTTTTGAAAAAGAAGGCGCCGCGCTTCGAAAACGTATTTTAGGAAACTGAAAGAGTTACGTCGTTTAATCCGATGGATGTAATTCATTCCTCGAAATGGAAACAGTTTTTCGATCTTTATCATGAAATTTCTTTTCTTGCTTGACACTTTTAAAATTAGGAACTGTATGAGGACATGCAGAGGAGAAGAAACAAAACGGGGATTTGTTTTGCGGCAAGTTTACTCGCCTTCTTGTTTCTTTCTATTTCCTTAACTTCTGCCAGCAATCTTCCTGGGAAGTTGCCCACCCAAAAACAAACAATAGTAGGTATTGAATCCGAATATAAAGAGCCGGTGCAATCGGAGGAAGAATCTGAATTCCTCCTGAGTATCCACTCTTATACCCATAAAAACATTTTATTCGTTTTCAAAGGCAAAATCACTTCCCTCCAGGATAGGTTCCAATTCCACTTCTGTAACTTCCAAACGATAGGTCTTTTAAACTTACCCCCTCCCGCGATCGCGTAACTAGTTTTCGAATTCTAGTTTTACCGTCACGGGGGAAATATGCCTTACAATCGAAGAAACGAGGTTCTTCCTACGAAGAATCCGAGCTCTTTCCTTGAGTTCTTAAAACGCGGGTCGATTCTTTTCGAAAATCGAATCTCCGTTTTTCGGACGCGTCTTTTCCCGTTCTCCGTCTTTATTACTGTTTGCAACTTACGGATCTCCAAATTGTGCCAATCCCGGTTTTGGGAAATTACTCGTTCTCAGGATCGGGATTGGCATTCTTTTTTCGATAAATTCGTTTCCACAATCGGAGAAACTGCGGCAACAAGCTGATTCATTCTAATCCCACGAAACGACCGCGTGTGCGTCGTGTTTCGAGTTGTGAGGTACGGGAGTTCCCGCAAATCTCCCGCGGACCGGGCCCTCTTTTTCGAGATTCCGTCTAAAAATGGTTTTATTTACTCCGGAATTGGGATACGTTTGCCGGGGATTTTTCCTCTAAGCAAAAATGGATCAGGAATTCAAAAGATGGACCCGTCTACTTCGGGCGATCGAGGCGGGAACGCGGATCGAGTTGGGGGGATATATTCTCAACGATTCGTTCCGGAATAATCTCGAAAAGTATCTTAAACTCTGTCTGGAAACCTACAACAAACTCGATTTGACCCCGGTCGTTTACTCGGTGGTTCAGGAGATGCTCCTTCGCGCCGCGACTTCCAATCTCCGGGAAATGTTCTTTTTCCGAAAAGGCGTAAACGGTACTAACAAGGAGGTCTTCGACGAAAACGAGGAAGAGTTTAGAATTTTCTTAAATACCCTCGATACAAAGGACGCAAGAATCTCGTTAAAAGAGAAAGGTCTTTTTCTTAAGGTCATCATTCGCCATAACGATACCGGGTTGGCGGTTGAAGTATTACATAATTCTAAATTGATTCCGTTTTTGGAGGAACGTCTGCGGAAATACCTCGCCGCCGCGATGGAATTCAAAAATCTCATGGAATACTACGAAGTTTATCCCGAAGACAACGAGGGTAGGGATATCGGACTTGCTCTTTCTATTCTGATGTTGCGGGAGACGGGATTAAAACCGGAACTTCTTCGGATCGGATCCGGAGAAGAGGTTCATATTTCGCGGTTGGAAGTCCCTTTCGGGGAGGAATATAGAAGTATTCGCAGAAAAATATTAAACGACGAAGAGATTTTTCCGTTTCCCAAGGATCATACCGAGGAAATCGAATTACCTTGGAAGACGAGCCGTTGCAGCTATTGCGGGAGAGTCGTGGACGACAGGATATTTTTTCCGGAAGTTCCGAAGGACATTCCGGTGAAGGTTATGCCGGAGCCGACAAGATCGGGCCACGGTATCTGCGCTTGGTGTCTTTCTTCTTATCTTTGAAATTTTCGGGATAATCCGCAAAGATCCAGGAACTCTCCCCAGCGCCCTCCCAGTTTCGAGGAAAAATTCTCATTCTTTAGAGAAACGTAATATTCTTTCTCTCCGAGGTCGATCGCCTCGCCGGAAAAACGAATGCCGGCCAACCTGTTCTTTTCCGAAAGAAGCCTGAACGTCAGTGAAAGATCCGCGAAGGATTCCGGTTCGATCGCTTCCAAAACCGAGCTGTCCAAAGTCCCGATTCCCATATAAAAAAAATTTCCAGTTCCGAAACGGATCCGATCACCTTGCAAGTCCAAGCCCGTATAACCCGCGTTTTGCGGTCGAGGAAGAAGATACAACAAACAATCCGCCGAAACGGTTTGCGGAGTTTCGACGATTTTGAAACCTTCTTCGGGGAAGTATAAAAAGTCAGGGTTGACGAGGGAAATCGTTTCTCCCATCCAGCCTGCGCGTTCCAGACCGGTGCGAATTCCTCCTGCGGTGCCAAGAATTTCCTTTTTTTCCTCAGAAAAATAAAGAGGGAATGGTTTAAAATTCCGTAGTTCCTCCCGTATTTTGTCTCCGTAAAAATGAAGATTGACCACCGCGGCTTCCGCATTCTGCGTCCAGGCTTGGAAAAGCGCGTAGTAAATCAAAGGGATTCCGTTTACTGGCAAAAGGGGTTTGGGAAGATCCCGCGTAAGTTCCTTCATCCTGGTTCCGAATCCGGCTGCGGGTATAAAAAATTTCAAATCGATCCGAATCCTTTATAAGAGTTTTCTAAAATTCGAATTCGATGTCAGCTCTTCTTTGAGGAGATGAAAGAATACGAATAGTTGATCCGGAAAAAGACCGGCCTGCACGATTTCGATCAGATTGTCCAAACCGTTCAATACACTTTGCGCGTATTTGTCCATTTTCTTTTCGGAAACAAGATAAAAATAAGATCCCAGCGCCTTGTAGGATCGTTGAAGGCATTGTAGATAATAACATTCCTTCGCTTTGGGAAAAGTATGACCGCTAGACTTTATAAAAAGCTGATATAGTCCTTGTCTCATCGCGAACGGAATCGGTCTGTAGGCGTCGTATAAAATGCTAGCAAGATCGTAAAAAGGAGTTCCCATTCTGGCGTCCTGAAAATCGATCATACAAATTCTCCCGTCCGAATCTATGAGCAGATTTCTTCCGTGAAAATCCCGGTGGCAGAACGTCTTGAGCGGATATTCCGCGAGAAAGGAGGAACATTCTTCTATGAAAATTTTCACTTCGCTTCTGAGTTGGGTTTTTAGTCCGAACTGTCTTTGGAACTTTAGAAAATTGGAATACGTAAACTCGCTTTCGAAATGGAATTTTTCCGCGTCGAATTCCCTGGAGCTCACCGGAGGCACCGGATTCGTTTTCTGAAGGTCTACGAGAATTTCGATCGCTTTGACGAGCCATTCCCTGTATTCCACGTCGTCCGCAACGGAAGTAAGATCACGCGTTCCTCCGTCGCTTAACAAAATCAGGAAGTGGATCATATCCTTTTTAATCACTTCGGGGACGTTGAAGCGGTTGTGGTTCAAAAATTCGGCGACGTCCACGAAATCGTGTTGGAATCGAACGTCTTTACAAAGGATCAGTGTTCGATCCGAATAAACGACACGAAAGTATTTGCGATCCGAGGCTTCCGAAGTTATAGGAGTGATCTTTTCCGGAGAACTGCCCGGTAATTCCAAAAATTTAAGTTCTGCGTCAGAGAGGGAAACGGATACGTTCATCGTTTTTTTATACCTTGTCCGGGAATATCAGTCGGAATTCGGTTCCTGAGTCGGGTTCGGATTCGATCTCGATGCGGATTCCGTATTGGTCCGCGATCTCCTTCGCTACGAACATTCCCAAACCGGTTCCTTTTCCGATTCCTTTGGTGGTGAAATACGGCTGATAGATTTTTTGAATCACTTCCTCGTTCATACCTATTCCGTCGTCCAAGATGGAAACGACCGGATGATGGTTGCGGATTTGAACCGAGATCGTGATGTTCCCCCGATTGCCGGTTGCGTCCGCTGAGTTGAGCATTATATTGGAAAGAAGGAGCGAAAGTTGATCCTGATCCGATTCTATCATCACTGGTAAAGGGTCCGGTTTGAAATGAATCCGACAATCCTTCAGCCTCGAGGTTTTTTGAAAAACGTCGATTACTACTTCAACGGATTCGTTGAGGTCGATGCGCTCGGAGGATTTTTTCGGACCTTCCCCCGGTTTGCCGAGTTGAAGGAGGTTGTTCGTAAGAGTCTTTAACTTGATCAATTGTCCCCAGGTGATCTGGATCGCTTTTTGACGGATCTGATCGTCGGAATCGGGCAGTTTGGCGATTTCGATATGTCCTTGGATGGCGGTCAAAGAATTGTTTATCTCGTGTCCGATACTAGAAGCCAACGTAGATAGAAAAGCTCTTCGTTCCGCATCGATCAACTTTTCCGAAATGAGAATTTTATTCGTGATGTCCCTTGCGATTCCCGTGTAATACGTCTTTCCTTCGATATCGTAATAACATCCGGAGATGTCGTACGTCCGAACTTCCCCGTTTTTGTTTTTCAAATCGGCGTGGTTGATTCTCGCGATCTGACGTTTGCTCTTACGTTTTAAAAGCTGTTCTACCTTTTCCATATAAAGGTCTTCTTTTCCGGGAGGGGAGAGGATGTTGAAATGTTTTCCTATGATCTCCTCCTCCGTATAACCGAACGCATCGAGGGCGGATTGGTTGAGGCCGGAAAAATTCAGATTCTCGTCGAAAGTGATCACGCAGTCGCTCGTTGCATTTAGAATATTATAATTTTGTAAATAAAGATCCCGCGCTCTCTGCGCCAGTTTGGTGTTTTCGTTTTCGGATTGGATCAGGGTTTCCGCGTGTCTGTCCCGCGCGTATTTTTCGTTTTTGGCTTTTTCGAGAACTTCTATGATGTTCGTCCTGCGGATCGGTTTCGAGATGTAGTCGAAGGCTCGGTTTCGGACGGCTTCTTCGGCGGTGGTAAGATCCGGGTTGCCGGTCATCAAGATGACGGGAATATTCTCGTCGATCTTGCGGATTTCTTTGGCGATTTCCAATCCGTTTTTTCCGTTCATGACGATGTCGGAAATGACCACGTCGATCCTGTACGAACGAACGATTTCGATCGCGGAATCGTAATCCTTCGCCAAAAACACTCGATATCCTTCCCGGGAGATGACCCTCTCCAGGACGGTTCGAATTTCCGATTCGTCGTCGATTACGAGCACCGTTGTAGACTTCGATTCCATAGGACTATTCCTCGGAGAAAACCCTAATTTACCAAAAAAACGGACCTATACGGGAAGGCGAATCAAAACCTTGGTTCCGTTTCCGGGCGAGGATTCCAAGGAGATCGTACCGTTGTGTTCGGAGATGATTCTCTGCGAAATTGCAAGACCCAAACCGGTTCCTTGTTTTCCTCTTCTTGTCGTGAACAGAGGAAGAAACGCCTTATCCAAAACGTCCTTGTTCATTCCCGGACCGTTATCCGAAACAATAAACAAAATCGAATCACGATTCAGATGATCCTCTTTACGCGCGGTGATCGTGATCTTGGGCGAAAGGGGTTTGGTTTCCATTTCCGAAATCGCGTTGATCGCGTTGACGAGACAGTTGATCAGCACCTGTTCGATTTCCTGCCAAGCCACCCTTATTTTCGGAAGATCGGGACTTGCGATTCGTTTTAATTCGATTCCGTTTTTTTTGCACGAGACTTCGATCAATTCGCAGGCGCGAAGAAGAATGTAATACGGAGAAACGGATTCCTTTTCCCTTGCGACGGTCCTTCCCAAGTCGAGCAACGATTTGATCAGATCCCTGATTCGAACGCTCGCGGCTTCGATCCTTTTGTAGATTTTCAAACGTTCTACCGGATCGTTTTCCTCGGCTTCGATGAGATCCTCGAGATACAAAAGGCTTGCCTGTAAAGGGTTGTTCACTTCGTGAGCGATTCCAGCGGCCAGTTCTCCTATCGATGCGAACCGCGCCGTTTCGTAAAGTTGTTTGTCGAGAAGTTTGGTCTGAGTCACGTCGGAGAAGATGAGCATCACCGCTTCTCCTTCCTCCCTGTATTTTTTAAGCGGAAGGATTTTTATGGAGAAAAAATTCTCTTCTCCTTTTACGATTTCAATGGGAAGATCTAGAAAAACCGCACGCGAGGAGGAGAGGCAATTTTCGATTCCCTTTCGTAATTCACGAGCAACTTCGTTTTCGAAAAGGGAGAAAAAATCTTCGCCCGGAGTCACATTCAATATTTGGAATAAAAGAAACTTTAGGATCGGCGCGACTTCGAGGACTTTCCCTTCGGGCGTGAGAATTACGATTCCGTTGTTCATCGCGGAAAAAAGGTTTCTCAATTTGATTTCGGAGGAACGGATCAATTCCTCGTTCTTTTTCTGTTCCGTGATATCGAGTAAAAGGAGGATCGTTCCGATTGAATTTCCGTATTCGTCCCTGATTCTTGAGGAAGCTAAAAGCATAGGCGCTTCCACGTCCGGAAATATTTTCAACTTGATTTCGGTTCGGAATTCCTCCCTCGACAAACGTCTTACGACGTCCGGGGGAAGGTTTAGGAATTCAGAAATGGGCATGTCTATGAAATCTTCTTTATAAACTCCTAATATTCTCTCGAGACTTCGGTTGCCGTACGTGATATAACCTTCGTCATCCGTGGATATCAGAGGAACTTCTATGGAATTGAGAAGCGCTCCCTGGAACTGCAACTTCTTGGAGTTTTCGATTCTTGTACGTTCGGTTTTCGCGTTTTGAAGGGAATTCTGGACGTCGGCGATGATCTCTTCGTAGAGGAAATTTTCGCCCGAATCGAACGCCATATCCTCGAGGGAAAGGATTTCGATTCCTCCAAGAAGGCGATCCTTTTCCCGGATTCCGATTGCGAGACTTCTTCTGAACTTGTGTTCGCGGAAGAGCGATTCCCATTCCGGATATCCCCCGTTTCCGAATTCGTGGATGACGAAGTTCTCCTTAGTATCGATGAGATTTCTCATCGGAAAAGGAACGTTAGACGAAATAAAGGAATGGATCCTTTGTCTTAACTCGGGCTGGAGGTCCTTTTGCCCGATCACGTTCAGTGTTCCGTCCTTAAAGTAGAATCCCCATACGAGAAAATAGTGCGGGTTTTCCCTAAGCGTGTCGCATAACTTCTGAAAGACGGAACTTTCCGAAGTTAAATAACGCAGATTCTGTCTGAGTAAACGCAGAGTTCTTAAGATACTTTGCATGTAGTAGAGTCTGAGTTCGGTCTGTTGGATTTCGGAGCGGTCCGTGAAATAAAAAAGAAGTACGTCCTTACCCGCGAAGTTGGACGCGTTTACCGTGAAGTTTACGAGTTTGTTCTCGCCGTTTTTATGTTTGAGTTGCCAGTAAACCTTGAGAGGTTCGTTGCGTTTTACGGTAAGCGTTTCGCGAGGTCGGCTCGGGCTCGGAAGCACGAAATCGAGCGGTTTGCCGATCAGTTCTTCGGCGGAGTAACCGAGAAGCAATTCTAGAGATGGATTTGTGTAGAGGATCGTTTCGGATTCCGTGTCTAACGCCAATATTCCTTCCCTTACCGGATAAAAAAAGGAATGCAGCGCGGAAAGCAAGGGGTCGGGCATGAAAATTCCGAAGGGTTTACTTTGAAAACGAGTCCGATTTCGCGGGACTTCCGGTTCGTATTGAATACCGTGATCCGATTCTTTGCAAGAACTAAATCCCTAACTTGGATACGTAAGTATTTACAGAGAAGGGTTCGCGGTAATTTATGTTCCAAGACAAACAAGAGATCCGAATATGAAAACCTTATACTCCTGGTTCCTGGCCTATTACAATCGGAAGAAGAATCGATATATGAAAGAAGTCCTGGGGTTTCGGGACTTGTACGTCGAGACCGGCGGTAATTCGGTTTATTTTCTGGAGAAAAATTCCGAGAAAAACAAAACGATATTGTTGATCCACGGTTTGTTGGATTCCGCCGCCGGATTGAGGAGACTTGCGCCTAAACTACGTCGGGATCACCGAATTTTGATTCCGGATATTCCAGGTTTCGGAAAGAGCAAACTCCCCGATCTGAAATATCTCTACCAAGTGGACGTCTTCGCAGATCTGATCTATGAGGCGATCCGAAGATTGGATCTTCGTAGTTTGACGTTAGGCGGTCATTCGATGGGAGCCTTGATCGCCATGCATATCGTTTTACGCGATCGTGAAAGAAGGATAACGAAATTGATTCTGCTCTCTCCGGGAGGAATTCCTCATCCGAAACGCGACGAGATGAAGGAACTTTTATTTCCGAAAACGGAAGAGGAACTTTTGAAATTGATCGAAGCCTTGTATTACGAAACTCCCGAACTTCCCGGAGCGTTTACGAGGAAGGTTTTGATTTCTTCCTGGAACGAACTTCCGTATAAATATCTTACGTTGAACACTTTGGATAGGGAGGAGGAGATTTTCTTGGGAAAAAAATTAGGGGAAATTAAACTTCCGTCTCTGATCGTTTCCGGGAAAGAGGATCCGATTACGGATCCCTCGATGATCAAAAAACTGCATTCGTATCTAAAAAAAAGTAGTCTGGTCTTTATTCCTGGAGCAAAACACGCGATTCATATGGAAAAATCGGACGAGGTTTCGTTCGAAATCAATCGGTTTTTGGATTGAGGAAGGTCTTGTTGTTGCGGTTGTTTTTTATTATTTTTGAAAACTGAATGTGAAAGATTTTTCGATTGTTCGATGCGCGGAATCGTGTTCCGATTCCGCACTTTAGCGGACCCGAGTCCTCTCTAAATTCCCCCCAGAATTTCCTTAACCGCTCGGATTACGTCTTGAACGTCTTCGTCCTTCATTCCGGGGAAAAGAGGAATGGAAAGCGATCTCGCGTACATAGCGTTCGCGTTCGGGAAATGTTCCTTTTTAAAACCGTAGCGGGAGGCGTAGAACGGATGTTCGTAGAGCGGGATGAAATGGAGGCTGGAACCTATATTACGTTTTTTTAATTCTGCAGCGAAGATGTCCCGATCCATTTTGGAGGAGGCGCGATCCACTTCCACGCGGAATAGGTGCCAGGAATGTTCTCCGTCGGGAGAGGGAAGAGGGAGGTGTAAAAAGGGAAGATCCGAAAATTCCTTTCTGTATGATTCCGCGATGTCGATTCTCCTTTTCCAGAGATCGTCCGCTTCCGATAGTTGTACGACGCCGAGCGCCGCAGCTACGTCGGTCATATTGTATTTAAAACCTGGGGATACGACTTCGTAATACCAACCCGGACGATCGTACGTTTCCCGGTTGATCCCGTGTAGGCGCATGAGTTTGATTCTATCGGCGAAATGAGCGTGGTTCGTCGTGACCATTCCTCCTTCACCCGTAGTGATTCCTTTAGTAGCATAAAAACTGAATACCGTAAAATCCCCGAATGTTCCGATCTTTCTTCCTTTATGAACGGCGGGAAACGCGTGGGCCGCGTCTTCTATTACATAAAGATGATATTCTTTCGCGATTTCCAGAATACCTTTCATATCGCAGATAACACCTGCTAGATGGACAGGGAGGATTGCGCGAACGGTTTTGCCGGTTTTTTTATGAAGAAGGGAGCCGTTACGATAGATACATTCTCGTTCGATCGTGGTCCGAAGTGTTTCGGGGGTCATCAGGTTAAAAAGAGGATCGACATCCGTCAGGATCGGTTCCGCGTCGAAGTAACAGATCACTTCCGCGGTAGCGGTAAACGTTACTGCGGGGCAGATCGCCGCATCTTCTTTGCTCATTCCTATGGCTTCGAGCGCGAGATGAAGTCCTGCCGTTGCCGAGTTGAGCGCGAGGGCGTAGGAGGCACCCGTGTAGCGGGCGAATTCGTCCTCGAATTCCTTTACTTTGGGGCCGGAGGTGATCCATCCCGATCGAAGAACCGTGGAAACTTCTTCGATCGCTTTTTCCGAAATACAAGGAAGCGCAAAGGGGAGAAACGTTTTGCGTGCTGTGATCATATCGGACATAAACCTCCGGTGTTTCTAAGATTCTCGGCAAAAATGCGATTTTCTCGAGAGGGAAATCCGCTGTGAAATGGAAAAATGCGGGAACTACCGCGAATGTTTCGGCCGCATCCTCGTGCGGGAGAATTTTAGAAAGACACTTGTTGTGCGGTAGTTCCCGCACGAGGACCGCGCCACTTCGGGCTCGCTTTCGCTCGGTCGAAAGCGCGACCTCGGGGAAGGAGTCCGTTTCAGGTCGGGGAAATGTGCCGCGCTTTCGGACCAGGCCCTGCGTGTCGCTTGCGGGATCGTTGACGGAAGCGGGGTCCTGGTTTGACGTTGCCCGCTCACAGTGCGGGAACTACCGCATTTTCGGAAGAGGAAGTTCCGAAAGGTCCGCCGGAACCTAATACGTAGGAACTCCCCGTTCGAATCAGAATTGAAATCTTTTGGTAGGAAATATATTTTGCCTTAGTGGCTCTAACTTTTGGGGAGATCTTAGAACGAATTCGGATCATCGACCGCGATGTCACCGAACTAAACCGATTAAAGTCGAGATTGCCGGCCGATCGGCCCTATTCTTCCTCCCTTCAGATTTCTTTCGATAAACAAATCAACGTCCTTCTGAACGAACGAGTCGGGCTGATGGAGCTCGAAGTTCTCGACCCTCCTAGCTGGATTTTAGGAGTTCCTACACCCGGAATTCCGCAAGAAACCCCGGTCCCGATCAAGGGCCTTTTTCCATCGGGTGATCTCTCGAAAGAAAAGCCGGACGATCAGGACGTAATTAATTTTTTGCGGGAACTCCCTAAAACCGAAATTCACCTACATCTGGAAGCCTGCGTAAACAAAGATACCATGAAACAACTCATGGCAAAAAACGGGATCAGCGTTTCGGAAGAAGACTTCGAGGCGAAGTTCAACTTCAAGGATCTCAACGGATTCATCCAGGTTTTCTTTTTCATACAATCACTCGTCAAAGAACCCGCCGACTTTTCCTTTTTCGTAGGAAGTCTTGCGGAATATATGCGGGCCAACAACATCGTCTATTCCGAAGTATTTTTCGCTCCGTCTAAATTCATTCAGAACGGACTCGATTTCGAAGAGATGATCGATTTTCTGGTCGGGCGAATCCGCGAGGAAAAAGAAACGGACGGAATCACCATACGATTGTTAGTCGATGTTTCCAGATCCTTCGGACCGGAGAATGCGATGAACAATCTCAACCGAGTTTTGAAACTAAGACATCCGGAAGTTATAGGAATCGGTCTCGGCGGCGCGGAATTGATGGGCCCGGCGAGGGATTATCAATCGGTATTTCAAAAGGCAAGGGAAGCGGGATTGAGAGTCGTAGCTCACTCCGGGGAAGACGACGGACCTTGGGCTATTTGGGAAGCCGTTGAATTGTTGAAGGCGGAGAGGATCGGACACGGCACTTCTGCCATTCAGGATCCTGAGTTGGTCAAGTATCTCCGAGAAAACCACATTCCAATAGAGATCTGTGTGACGTCTAACGTGTTCACCGGAAAATACGTGCGTAAGGAACAGAACCACCCTGTTCGGTACTACTACGATCAAGGACTTCCATTGAGTATAAACACGGATGATCCAGAGATATTCAACGTAAATCTTACCTATGAGTATTTTAAACTTTGGAGATTTTTGGACTTCTCTCTCGACGAAATAATCGATCTGATACGACAAGGAGTTTTCGCGTCCTTTCATCCGAATAAGGAATCTCTTTGGGCTGAAATGGAAAAAAAGATCAATCAGGTCAAATCAAGATACGGTTTACGTACGAAAGCGCTCGCTTCCGATTAAATTTCGCTTTGCGAAAACTTTTCTTTGGCGTTTAATAAACGTAATGCAACCGCGGATCAATCTAATCACACTCGGCGTAAAAAATTTTCAGGAATCGCTTCGTTTTTATCGTGACGGACTCGGCTTCCCTAAAATGGATTTCGAAGGAGGGGAGATCGCCTTCTTTATGTTAAACGGAACCTGGATAGCCATTTATCCGAAAGAGGAATTGGCAGCGGATATCGGAGTCTCCGCGGAAGGCGGCGGATTTCCCGGAATCACGTTGGCTTACAACGGACTTTCGAAAGAGGAAGTGGATCGTGTCTTTCTAAAGGCGGAAACGGCGGGTGCGAAGATAATAAAACGACCGCAGGACGTATTTTGGGGAGGATATTCCGGTTATTTTCAGGATCCGGACGGATATTATTGGGAAGTAGCGTGGAATCCCGGCTTTTATCCGGGACCTAAGGATCCCAGCTAACGGCGATTTGGCGGCACATTCGGCGTCGATCGTTCATTTTTTACAGAAGATACGCACGGTCCTTCTCGTATAAACTCCGCCGATCGTCCAATGGATCAGGTTGTCCATAAAATCCCTCCGAATTTGAATCAGAGGTTTTCCGGAAGCGCATTTCGCTTCCGGAGAGGAAAACGTTTCGATCAAACCGGCTAAAAGCCCGCCCTGTTTGAATTCCTCGTTCGGAATTTCGTTTTGTGCCGGAATGTCGAACTCTTTTGTATGAGAAATTTGTAATGTAGTATTGTGGCAAGTCCAAACAAAACACACAAGCGCGGCGACTGCGACTTTCGGAGAACGTTCTATAATAATCCTTTTGATCAATTGTAACATACCAATTCCAATGTCCGAGGGGAATAGATTCCTAACGTAAGTTGTTCGTATAATGAGTCGAAAAAAGTGGAATACTGATGCACTTCCCGCACCCCATTGGCGCAATACGAAGACGTTTCTACGGGATAATTTTTAGGACTCATTCCCCAGAAATAAAACGCCTGAGGAATCGTGTGAACCGGAGAAGGTTGCGCGTTCAGTCTTTCCCTCTCTTCCATTGCGGCTTTACATTGTTTTTGGTTGGCCGCGATGAGACAGGATTTCGGCGGATCCTGCGGAAAACGCACTCGGGCGTGTTGACATGCGGCGAACGTTCCGAAAAAAAATGGAAGAATTGCAGCGAGTGCAATCTTAAGAAAGAATCTATCATTCGATATCGACATAACCTTTTCCGAATATTCCAGCAAAAAGATTGAAATCCCCTTCTCGTTCTGCGAGATCGCGGAACACGGAGAGTTTATATTTTCCCCTTTCCAAGGATGGAATTTCTATTCTGCACGAATATGTGTTTCCTGAATTCATATTTATACAATCCGTCTTCGATCCGAGCGGATATCCGGTTCTTATAAGTCGGATTTTGAGCTCCGGATCGACGGAATCGACCTGGAAAACGCCCTGTATATTCTCCGCTTGTTTTAGAAAAAAAGAATATGTTCTCCGATCAGTTCCCGCTTCCATCCTTCCGTGAAGAAAGGATTGGGAACGTATCATTCCGTTTTGATCGTTCTTTATGAACGGAATACGCTCCTCAATCGGATCGGTATCGCATCCAACGGACGATAGTTGCGCGAGGAAGAGAAAGAATATCATGATTTTTTTATATTCTTTCATTAGTCGTTTTGTTGTCTGTAAACGCGTACGGGCTGATTGTTTTTACCCGCGCTTATGTAAATGTAGTTTACGCCGCCTTCGGTTCCTGATATCGCGGAATAAATCTGACGGTTAAGGGAATCTCCAAATCCGTTTCCTCCGATCTGTTCCCATACGTTCGAAGCGGAACCCGGATTTTGTATATTGGTTCTCCAGACCTGGATTCCGTTTTCGTTGTCGAAACCGATATACAAATAAGAACCGTTCTTGACCACCATCGTGATACTGTGATTGGAAGAATTTCCGAAATTGGTAAATCCCGCGCCGTCGTCGCCGACAACGCTCCAATCCCCCGCGTCGCAATCGGAAGCGTTCCCGGTGAGCGTAGGATCGCATTTCCAAAGTTGAGGTCGTCGATTCGTATAACTGCCGTTAGTGCAACCGGGGATCGTCTGTACCGAACCACGTAGACCGGAATTGCTCTGCGGAGTCACACATACGGTTCTAGCGGCGAAAAGTTTTCCGTTGAATTCGGCGAATTGCGGGAAAGCCTTGTCCGCCGAAATTAAATCGTAGTATTTCACAAGCTCGAGCGAAAACCAATTGTTGGAACTTCCGTTGTGCCACTTTGCGTTCGTTCTCGGTGCGACATCCGTCCAACCAGGACAGTTGTCGATCCCGCCGCAAGGAGAAGGATTTCCTCCCGTGGAACGTATTATACTTCCGTTATGTGCCGTGTTCGGAAATCCGCCGTTGGCCGCATAAATTTTTCCGTTGAATACGAAAAGAGAATCTATTCCCACATAATACGCCCAGTTGATCGATGAGTTGTCGCCTTCTTGGGAACCTCCGCCGAAATACGGCATACGATCGATTCTGAAACGGTCTCCCCTCGAGCCGTCGTTCGCATTACAATTACTTCCGATCGTACATCTTGATGAATCCGAGGTATTGAAGGTTATTTTCCCGAAGTCCGGTGAATTGGAACTTTGGTTTCGTTTCGCAAAACCCGAAAAGATCCTGTCGTTAAGGATTGTGATCGCGGAAGTTCCCGCCGTGACCGTTCCGGTGATCGTTCCCATGTCTATGTATTTGAAATCCAAACCTGCGTCCGTGTCCGAGGAATAGTAGATATAATTGAAATTTTCCGAAGAGCGAGAACCGGCCATTAGGATGTGTGCAGTTCCGCCTAACGTTCCCGTCGCGAAAATCCCCCGTCCGTCTTCGTTATCCGGCCCGCATCCAGTCGCCTGATTCGCGTTATTCGACGTGCATCCGGTGTGTCCGATCGTCACGTAAGGAGGAACTCCGATGCCCCCGTCTCTCGTTGAGGCGCTGTTAGACGAAACGTTCGAGTTTCCGGAGGAGGAAGTCGTGTCCTTCGTAAAAGAGAAGGACACCGATTCCGGCGAAGTTCCGTCGTAGTTGAAACGAACCGCTTGGTTTCCGTTCGTATTCGGACCGATATAAATCCTTCCGTTGTAACCGGTCAAATAACCGAAAGAAGAGTCGTCTCCGAAAGGATTGGTTGCGATCGGTCCGTCCGCAAAATTTACCGGAGAACTTCCGCAGCCGATAAAACTCGTTCTATCTTTAGGTGAAGACTGAAGACTTTCCGAATCGGAGGAGTTACGTATCGCTCCCCAAGTTACGTTGTCGAATCCATCCTGATCCAATCCGTTGGCGGCGATGATCGTATATTGTCCTCCGGATTGGGACAACGAATGTGTTAGACATACTTTCGAAGAATCCGCAGGGGCTCCTCCGCAGACGCTTCCGTCCAAAATTCTAACGTTATGTATGCTTCCAAGAGAGGAAACCCCGGTCAATTTATACCGCAAAGCGCATTGTGATGCATTGGAACACTCGGCCGATTTTGAGACGTCCGTACCCGAATACAATGGTTTCGAAAAGGATACTATGACCCTTCCTACGGTGTCGCATACCGCGCCCGAAATTTTGAGCTGTTCTTGTCCCGTAAAATCGGCGTTATTCGGACAACCGAGAGAGTTCGGAGAGAACGATAAGTCGTGTATTCCCGGTTTGTTAACGGAGACGGTGTACGTTTTTCCCGAAATTTGGGAGGAAGATAGGGTTATCGTGAACGTATTTCCCCCTCCGGAAATAGAACTCAACGCGAAATCTCCCGTTTGAACGTTTCCGGTAAAGTCCGAATTATCCGAGCAGGCTCCTCCGAACGAAGAACCGTTGATCACTTTGTAGTTCGAGAGAGTAAGGGCTTCGGAGTTATTTACGTTTTCTGAATATACAATACGGATAGAAGTCGGGGAAAGCGAAGTTGCGGAAACGATCGCGGGGGCTACGGTGTCGATGGCGTTGACGGTTAACGTAGTGTTGCCTGTCACGAAAGAGTGAGTTGCCGATATCGAAGGTGTTCCCGCGGAAACGCCCGTAGCCAGACCTTTACTTCCGGATGCGTTGCTTACGGTAGCGGAAGTTACGTTCGAACTGTTCCATACGGCCGTATCGGTGAGGTCGATCGTGCTCGCATCGGAATACGTTCCCACCGCCGAAAATTGTTTCGTAGCCGTCGCATTGATCGTAGGATTCGTGGGCGATACGGAAACGGAGACCAATACCGCGGCGGTTACCGTTAAATCGGTGTTAGACGAAACGGAACCCAAGGTTGCGGATACGGTGTTTACTCCCGGTTGAAGCGCGTCGGCCAATCCTTTACTTCCGGTCGCGTTGGAGATCGTGGAAGACGCTGCATTGGAGCTCGACCAAGTTACGGAATCGGTGAGATCCTGATTGGTGTTGTCCGAATACACTCCTAAAGCCGAGAATTGACGGCTAAGTCCTTTGGCGAGATTTGAATTCGCGGGATTGATTTCGATAGAGACCAATGCCGCGGGGTTTACCGTGAAGTTCGCGGTATTACTCGTAAACGAACCGTAAACGGCGTAGATATCCGCCGATCCCGAAGATAATGCAGTCGCCAAACCGACGTTAGATGATGAATTGCCGACGGGTGCAACGGCGGAATCCGAAGAATACCAAGTCGCCTGCGAGGTAAGGTCTTGAGTCGAACTGTCGGTGAAAATCCCCGTTGCGGAAAATTGTTGTGTTAGTCCTTTCGCTTTGGAGGGAGAAGGAGGGCTCACGACTACGGTCACGAGCTCGGCGGCCGTCACAGTCATTACACTTGCCGCGCTACTTATTCCCGCGTATGTCGCGGATATATTAGAATTTCCTAAATTTTCAGCGATGGCGATTCCTTCCGAACCGGATGAATTATCGACGATCACTTTTGAAGAGTCGGAGGAAAACCAAGTAACTGACGAAGTCAGATCACGAATAGAATTGTCCGAGTATGTTCCCGTGGCTGAGAAGCGTTTGTTCAGTCCTTTGGCGACGGACGGATTTGTCGGTGTGATCTGAATGGAAACCAATACCGCCGAAGATACGGTCAAGTCGGCGGATCCGTATAGACCTCCGTAAGTCGCAGTGATTCGAACGTTGCCCGTATTGACGGCGACGATCTTGCCTTCTTCGCCCGAAGTGTTGTAGGCCTGCGCTTTGGAAACGTCGGAAGTGGACCAGGTTACGGAAGCGGTCACGTCGGCGGTCGAATTATCGGAATACGTTCCGGTGGCATAAAATCTTTCCGAAAGACCTTTTGCCAGCGAAGAGTTGGCGGGAGTGACTGCGATCGAAACAAGAATCGCGGGCGTTACGTTAAACGAAACGGAAGGACTCGTTACGGAGCCGAATGTCGCCGATATTTCGGAGGAACCTTCCCGCGAGGCGTTTGCCGTTCCTCTGTTTCCCGCCGCATTGGAAATCGTCGAGACGTTTTCGTCCGAAGAAGACCAAGTAACTTGTTCCGTTAGATCTTGAACCGAGTTGTCCGTGAAAACTCCAGTCGCTATAAAACTCTGAGAAAGACCTTTGGGTTTCGAAGAAGAGGACGGTGTGATTCCGATGGAAACGAGTTCCGCGGCTGTGACGGTTAACGCAGATGCGGGACTCGTGACGGATCCCAGCGTGGCGGTAATCTCGGAGGATCCTTCCGAGTTTCCGTAAACGGTTCCTTCCGTTCCGGACGCGTTGGAAACAGTGGCCGTTATCGTGTTCGAGGAATTCCAAGTGACCGCGGTTGTGATGTCTGCGTTGGAAGAGTCGGAATAAATTCCCACGGCGTTAAACGGACGAGACAATCCCTTCGCCAAGGAAGGATGATGCGGTGAAATTTCGATCGCGGTAAGAACAGCCGAAGAGACGGTGAATATAACGTTAGACGAAATTGATCCTAAGGTAGCGGTGATCGTGGAATTTCCGGTCGTATTCCCTTGAACGACCCCTTCCCAACCCGCCGCGTTGGAAACGGTCGTATTAGAGGACGAACTGGACCAGGTCACCGAGGAGGTTATATTCCGCGTAGAATTGTCCGAGTACGTTCCCGTGGCTACCAGCCGTTCGGTAAGTCCTTTTGCGACGGACGGGGATCCGGGCGTAATCGCGATCGAAACCAGTTGGGCGGCGTTCACCGTGAGCGAGGTGGAGCCTTCCACACCTCCTATAAACGCAGTGACCGTGGTCGTTCCGGAATCGACCGCTCGGCCCGATCCGTGGCTTCCGTTTGCGTTTGAGATCGTCGCCACATTCGTATCGGACGAAGTCCAAGAGACCTGATCAGTGACGTCTAACGTGGTATTGTCCGATAATACTCCCGTGGCGGTGAAATTGAGAATCGATCCTTTGGAGATGGACGGGTTTGTCGGAGTTATCGAAATGGAAACGAGGGAAGCCGCCGTTACGGTTAACGTGGATGATCCGATTTTGGACCCGTAAGAGGCGAACACGGAAGTGGAACCTTGTCCGTTGGTTTGGACGATTCCGTCGCTTCCGATGACGGCGACTTCGGTATCCAATACGGTCCACGTGACGAAAGATGTTAAATCCTGCGAGGAAGAGTCTGAGTAAATTCCCGTGGCTATGAATTGTTGTTCCCCTCCCAATGCAACACCGGAAACGGAAGGAGTCACCTGAATCGAGGAAAGGATCGCGGCTCCGGCTACGATTGGCAACGATCCTTGGCGTCCTCGAAAGGCTGCGCGGATGTCGGCGGTTCCTACGTTATGCGCCGTTGCGATTCCCTCCGAATTCACGGAAACTGCGGAGACGTTCATAGACGACCAAGTCGTCAACGGATCCTCCGTCAGATCCTGATTGCTTCCGTCGGAGAACAGACCGGTCGCGGATAAACGGCGCTCGGTTCCCAGAGGAAGTGCCCCGGTTTCCGAACTCGTAACCTGAATGGAAATGAGGGAAGCGGGCGTAACGGATATCTCTAACAGAGAAGTGAATCCTTGGTATTCCGCATTCAAAAATGAGGAACCGGTTGAAATTCCTCGTATCAGGTTTCCTTGAACGGATGCGATCGTCGGTGCGGAGGAGGTTATGTCCGATGAGGCGGTGACGTCTTCGTTGGTTCCGTTGTCGTAAATCGCTGTGACGTTAAGGACGGAACCGGTTCCCTTGGCTATGGAAATTTCCCGGGATGTCAATTCGATGCGCGTTATGCTCGCTTGCGAAGATCCGGGTGGTAAAAGGAAAAATGTTCCTCCTCCTTTTTTTTTGGCGGCCAAACCGAGGGCTCCGGTCATCAACGGCCAAGCCATACAATTTTGGAAAAGTGCAATTAGGGAAATGAAAATAAAAACTCTTTGTCTCATCGAACGGATCTTTTCGTTGTAATTTTCGACGTTTAGATGTATTGAATTCCGGCATTCGGAGTATTTTTTTCGCACAAAGTGACTAACGTGAATTTTATCGCCGATCGAGATTTTGTCCGAAGCGTTAATCCGACACGGAATTGATATAAATTGCCATACCTTTGGGATATAAGAAGTACCGCGCCTTCCTTTTATTACAAAAAGACGGGGCCGTCTCTCAAGGGATTCGTCTGATTGGAGCCGTCGGATTTCTTTCATAGTTTAGTATATTATAAAAAATTAATATAATCGGATTTTTGATTCCGGAGATTTTTACCTGTACAATCTCGGATGTGAAACGGAAAGAATTAGGGGTTTCCGGTCTTTTTTTTAAAACCGGAAAGTTCGGATCGTGTTTTTTTCGTATTTTGCCAAACCGGACGAAAGTCCTTCAAAAGCGGGTTTCTTTTTTGTCCGCGTTTATGTCTAATTTACAATATGAATCCCGTTTTATTTCTCGGTCACGGATCTCCGATGAATCTGATCCTTCCTTCCGATTTTACCAGAAGTTTGGAGACGTTCGGGGGTTCTCTCGATTCGGTAAAAAATATTCTCGTCGTTTCGGCGCATTGGAAGACGAGAGGAACTTATGTCTGCGACGCGGATCCTCCGGAACAGATCTACGATTTTTACGGTTTTCCGGACCCGCTTTATAAAATCCAATACAGACCGGCGGGAGACCAACGTTTGGCCGAACGGATTCGCGAGACAATCCGGAGCGTTCCGGTGCAAACTACGAAGGAATGGGGGATCGATCACGGTAGTTGGGGTGTTTTGTATTTTTTATTTCGGAACGCGAATCTGCCCGTGGTTCAGTTGAGTATCGACGCCAATCTGAATCCGAAACAACAATATCGGATCGGCGAGGAATTGAGGCCGTTGCGGGACGAAGGAACTCTGATCGTAGGAAGCGGAAACATCGTCCACAATCTGGGTAAGGCCGATTTCCATAACGTAAACGCGACTCCTTCGGATTGGGCGATCGAGTTCGACGAGTTCGTCCGTCAATCTCTCGAATCGAGGAACGACGAAGCGATTTTAGAATTCCATAAAAAAGGGGATATCGCCCGTTTGTCCGCGCCCACCACGGAACACTTGGAGCCCGTCTTTTACGTGTTAGGCGCGATGAGGCCGGAAGAAAGGGTGCGTTTTATTCACCATAGTTTTCAGAATCGATCCGTTTCCATGAGATCGTTTACTTCCGTTTAAATAGAATTATTTTAAAACGAATTGGAGAAACTGTTTTAGGAAGTTCGAGAGTCCGGAAGTCGCAACAAGAATGACCGCGGATTTTCCATCGGGATAGGATTTCGTGTTTTTGTTGCGAAAATACATATAAGGCAGATTTACTTTAATTTTTTCTAATATAACTAGGAGAGCTCATTCATCGTCTCCGGAATGGATCCATTCCTTGTTGAGAAGAGTATTTTCCACCTTCGTCAAATCCCGATCCGGGTCGATGAGAATCTGACTTTTTCTTCCGTTGAGGGAAACCATTACGTCCGCGTAAACCGAAACGTCTTGGCCGGTCTTTTCCTTTTCGTTTTTTCCGATCCAGTGAGCGAACTGAAGAATCATATCCGGTTGATAACTCATCATGATTCTTTGGATTTCGTTCAGATATGATTCCGGAAGTACTACGTTGGTTTCTCCGGTCTGTTGATTTACCACTCGGAACGACGCGATTCCGTTTTTTTGTACGAGCATGATCTGCCAGGCGAAGCGGAATCCCTGTTCGGTCCAGAGATGGTTTCCGGGATAAAGAAAATGCCGAAGAGGAAGTAGGATCTGCAACAGGATATAAAGGATCCAAAAGTAACGAAGGGGACGGTCGGAAAGTAAAACGACGGATCTCCGTCTCAGTTCTCCCGTCTTTGCGGTAAGATACGCGTCGATTTCCGTCGATTTTCGTTCTAAAAAAGAAACGAATATTTCCAAAATTCTAATCAATGATTTTCTAAAGTGAATCGGAAACCTGGTCCAAAGGAAATGCAGAATGTTTTCGCGATCTGGAATCATACTTCTGGTTTTCATAAATTCGAACAGATCGAGCGGCCACGTGGGTGAAAAAAAGAGCGTAGCGTTGGCTATCATCACCCAGGGGAACATCCCGATCGGAAACAACTTCCAGGTGAGAAAATGAAAGATCAAAACCAGAACATAACCGAAGGCCCTGGTTTTACGGTTTAAAAGTAGAAAGGGCACCGATAGATCGAAAAAAAGTCCCGCATAACTGAACAGATATCCGGTGACCGGCATGGACAAAGTGGGGCCGAATATCGGTAGGTCCGAATTCCTCAGCAGCCAAATACGGACCGGCTGGGCGTCGATCAGCCAATCAGGAACGAGTTTTCCGATTCCTCCGAAAAAATACACGACCCCGATCTGAAAACGGAGGAGATACAAACCCCAGACGGGGACCGGTTGTATCTCTTGAATGGTTTTATTTTTGAATATTCTAAAAATATGAAATAGATTGAACGCCCTGTCCGCCGGGATCCATATCATCAGAAATAAAAGAAGGGTTATTAGGTAGTAGTGGTTCAGATATACTGCTACTTCCAGCAGGTTTACGTAGGAGAAGATAAGAAAATAACATACTACGGAGATCCTGTAAAAGATTCCGAGACAGATAAAGACCGAAAAGAAAAGTAGAGACGAAAACATCGGATAGAGGATCCAAGCAGGAGCGACGCCTACCCAGGAAAATGCGAAAAATTTAAAGTGAAATTGCGGTTCTAAAAAATACTTTTCGATCCATCCGTGTGAAAAATAACGAAACGCTACTACGAATAATAGAAGCCCGAATACGATCCTATATACGCCTAAGGACCAAGCGGGCGCCGTTTTAGATAGCCTAAGAACCAGGTTGGAAATAAGTTTTTCTCGCATAATAACCGGAACCGATCGGTTTCCACTCGCCAGAAAAGCGTTTCTCGGAAAGTTCTGCAAGCATTCCCGGGATTTCCGATTGTGATTCCGGTAGAAGGTCTTCGATATAAACGATTTCCTCTCGTCCGAAGGAAATCGTTTCGAGATCGAGTCGTTCTGCTCCGTCGCGTATGAGAATTTCACCGCCTCCGTTCTTTGTCTGCGCGGGATGTGAAAACACGTAGATCTGCCTGTTCTGATCCAAGGCGTTGTACGCGGAGGAAATCGCACCCGACTTTTCGGGTGCCTCCATGATAAAAACGGATTCGCAAAGTCCTGTGATGATACGATTGCGTTTTGGAAAGGAATACTTGAGAGGTCTGTGTCCGGGCGGATATTCGGTAAGTATCAACGCGTTTTCGGAACGTTTCATGTCGCGATAAAGATCCTTGTTTTCCCACGGATATTCGTTTTCCGGTCCAGTTCCCATTACTCCGATCACCTTCATCCCCCGCTTCAAAGCGCAACTCATCGCACACACGTCGATTCCTTTGGCGAGACCGGATACGATTCCGGAAACGTTATGCGTCTTTAGATACGAAGGAAGGAGTTCGCATACGAACTTCGACACGGGAGAAGGTTCCCTTGTTCCGACCACCGCGGCGAGTCGTTCCTGCAATACGTTTACGTTTCCGTAATGGAATAGAATCGCCGGAGGATCGTAGATCTGCTTCAGAAGGGAAGGGTATTCCGGATCGAAACCGGTGAGCACGGAAAAACCGAGATCCGTTACTTCGGAGGAAATCCTTTCCGCGGCCGAGCCGGCCCGGTCGAAGATCGAGGCGGGGAAAGAGGAAGAAAGAACCCGGGTCCATTCCTCTAAAGAATTATATTTTTCGAATATTCTATTTTTAACGTATATTCTGGAGACGTCCGGGTCGGCGAGAAAACACGGATTCATTCCGTTCCGCCGGCGTTTTCCTCGATCCGTTTCAAATTCTGCATTACGTTGCGGTAGGAATCGTTTTTTTCCAGACCTTCGCGGACTAGACCCGCGTCGTTCAATTCCTCGATCGTCTTTTTGATCTTGAGATATTCCTCTTTTGCGTCCTGGTTTTTTCCGAGTCTGTATAAAAAGTTGGCCTTTGCGAAACGGGCGGGCACGTTCCTGAATTCCTTTTTGAGAATATCGTCCAGGATGTGTAACGCCTTTTCCTGATCGTGATATCCGGCGCTCACTCCTTCCCAAGAGGAATCCGCCATCGAAGAATCGAAATAGATGAGAGCGAGTTGGTACGGAAATCTCGAATCCCTAGGGTCCTGGAGGGAAAGATGTGTGAACAGGTCGATCGCAGTTTGTCTGCGGACGGATTCCCAACCCCGATCCTTGGATGCGTTCGCGTAGGCGAGCGCGGTTTCGAAAAGAAGTTGTTGATCGACCGGTTTTAAAAGGAGGGCCTTTTCGAAAAAGGGGATGGCCGGTTCGAAGAAGTGAAGTTCCGCTCCGACGACTTCCACCTTTTTTCCTTCGTTGTTTTCCTGAAGAGCGCGGTTGTAGTATTTCACCCCCAAATCGTAGTTTCCGATTTTCATATAACCTTGCGCGATTTTCCAGCTCAAGGCTCCGGCGGATCTGGTTTTTTGCGCCATCGAGGAGATCTTTTTTTCCAACTCCGCGATCTCGGCTTCCTCCATGGCGAGGCGTTCCTTCCAGGCTTCGAGGTCTTCGATGGAAGGAGGTCGATCGCCCCGATTTTGAAATCCGAAATTTTTGGAACGTTCGCAGGAAAGCGCCAAGAGTGAAATCGAAAGGACGATAAATCGTAGAATGTTCTGAGACATGAAACTTCCTCGGAGAGGGACGGATTCTTCCTTAGTGAATGTATCGGTAGAAGATCGAAAACTCCCCTCTTCGAAATGAACGGTTCCGGGAGACGAGGGAAGGGAAAGCAAAGGCGAAAAAAAAGAAAAAAGCGGAGAAAAAACTCCGCTTTTCAAACGTATCAGTCTTTCGTGCTGCCTGCGATCAGAAGCGCAGCGCCTAACAGGGAAACATCTTTTAAGAGGGAAGCCGTGGACATTTGATTTCCTGCAACCGCTCCGGGAAGGTGGACCAATACCACGAAAATTCCGAGAAGAACGGCGAGAAGAATCGTCGCAAGGTGGGTTTTGATTCCCGTAATGATGGAAACCGAAGCCGCGATCAACGCCAAACCGAGCAAATACACCCATACGACGGGAAAGGGAATGTACGACGGAACGAGTCCCGCCATAGCCGGCCCGGAAAGAAAGTGGAACAATCCGAAAATCGCAAACGGCACCGCATATACGATTTTTCCTATTTTTTTCATAACTACTCCTCGATCCTAAGGCCCGAACTCGGCTTCCATTGAGGGGTGGGAACTCCTCCGAACCTTAGGAGTAAATCTAGATTGAATATTGGACTGTCCGAATCGAAATTTGATCGAAAAACGAGGAAAGCGGCCGGCTTTGGAAACGAAAATTCTCGATAAAACCGATACGGAACGGATCCTTTTTCTGGAGAAGCTCTGTTTTTCGGAACACGCCTGGACGGAGAAGATGATCGAATCTCATCTTTCTTCTTTCGGAGGGATCGGTTTGAACGACGTCGGTTATGTTCTCTACAAAGTGGCGGGGGACGAGGTGGAGATCTATAGAATCGCGGTTGATCCTTCCCGACGAAGAAAGGGATACGGCAAAGAACTTTTGGATCGTTTGTCGGAGCTCGAATCCGAAAAAACTTTTTTCTTAGAGGTAGCTTCGCAGAATTCCGCCGCGATCGGTTTGTACGAAAGTTGCGGATTTCAAAAAATCCACGTACGAAAACGCTATTACGAAGACGGTTCCGACGCCTGGATTTTCAAAAAAACGCCTCCGGAGGCTTCCACGATCTCTAATTTCGAAGCCTAAGGCCACGGAAGTACGGTCGAGGGTCGCGGTTTTACGGAATGACTGTTACGATTTTCTTTCATTCAAAAATTCTAAACAAATTCGAGCGTTGTCGCATTAACGGGAAAAGTCGAATTTTTTTGGTGCCGATTGTTTTTTACGCCCTTTTTTAGGTGAAAGTTATTTTCTCCCGGTATACACTTGCCTTATTGGAAAATTATAATATGAAAAGAATTTCGTATATCGCTCTCCTCTTCATTGTAAGCGCTTTTATTTCGAATTGTTTTTTAAATCCTATTTCTCAGGCGGTTTCCGAGACGTTTTTTCCCACAAAGGAAAATTGTGCGGGTTGTGACGAACAGCGTGCGGCCGCTTTGGCTTCGGTGTTTCAACCGCGAGCCAACGGTATCCAAGGGTTCGGTTTCGATTTATCTTCTTCGTTTTCTACGTATTGTGCGGCCGGGGTTTGTGCCGGTGGAATCACCGAGAATCAGCCGAATTCTTCGGTCACGGTCGCGGTGCCGAACGCGACGGATTTGACTTCTTTGAAGGCGAGCTTTGTCATTCCGGCTTCTTCCAAGTTGGAGGTAGGAGGTGTTGCACAGGTTTCCGGATCTACGGTTCAGAATTTTACCAATCCAGTGGTTTACAGATTCACGGACGAAAACGGCGTTTCCCAAAATTATACGATTACCGTGACACCCGCTTTGCCTGCGGACCGGGTAAACGGAACCGTGATTCTTTCCGGAATTCTTTGGACGAAGTGTTCCTACGGTCAGGTTTGGAGGCCCGGATTTAACGACTGTCAGGGGATCGGATCCGCGGCCGACGATTTCGGCGCGAACTTAGAAACGGTTTTTTGTAATACCGACGATTCTTCCTGCGATCCATACGGTTTATACGAAGCGGCTTGTCATGAAATGCAGCGGGTTTTGGCTCCGCCGGGAATTCCCAACGACGTGTTGCGTCCCGGTTCGTTCAACGACTTGGATCTTTTGACTTCCTGTCCGACGTATTCGAAAGGGCCCCTGTGTTTCGGATCCGCGGATCAATGTCCGGGTAACACGGGTTCGACGATCGACGTCTCTTTGTTCCCGAACACGGTGAACGCGTATTATTGGACCTCGGATATCTGTTCGGCCGCGAGCGTGCAGGTCATCCAATTCGGCGGTGCGAGCAATACGACCTCGCACGCGAAAAGCAGCAAAGGAAAAGCCCTTCGTTGTATGTACAACCTCGCTTCCTAATCGGGAGTGTTCGGTTTTATAGGATTGCCCCCACGCGGAGAAACACGAAAAGTTTTTAGTTCCGAGGTTGATTCCAAAAATGAAACATATGATTCTGATTCCTTTTTTTATCGCCGCGCTTGCGTTTCAATTCGATTGTAAGATCGATCAACGGATCAGTTCCGATAAAAATCACAGAACGATCCTCGCCTCGGCGGACGCGACGAATTGTAAGGTCGTTGCGGTGGATCCGCTGTATTCCTTTCTTTTCGGTTTGGTTCCCGTTTTTAGGAATTCCGAGCCTGAACCTTCTCCGGGACAGACGTTACGCGTCACCGAAGTCACCAACTGGAAGGATTACGCCGTAACCGCGGTCGGAGGCTGGGCTATAACTCTGGTTAGACGGACGAGGACTTTCGAATTCTGCGACGAGAACCTTTTCGTAAGCGCGTATAATCCCGAAAAGGAAAGTTCCATTGATCAGACCTTGTATCAGATGGCCGCCGCGGGAAAGATCGTTTTACATCTCAAGTCCGGGGATACCCTGACTCAGGTAAAAATTCTCGGCTTCGACGATTCTGCCGTTTTGATAGAAGTTACGGTCCCCGATCCTGCGGGAGGATTTACAGATCGCGCATTTTTACGGGACGGTTCCACGATCGACGGAAAACAGGTCGGACAGGACGACAAACAGGTGATTTTAGAGGGGTTTGACGGTAAGAAGGTTACGATTTTGAAATCCACTCTGCATAAGATCGATATGAAGATTCCGAAAACCGTCCACGAAAAGAGGAATCTTTTGAAGTCCGATATCTCCAGAATCGCGTTCGAAAAACTTCCGTACTAGGGAAAAAACGGGGAGTTCCTACGTTTTAGAAAGGAAATTCGGCGCGGTCGGACCGGAAGGAAACGGATTTTTCCGCCGAACAAACCTGTTCCGGTCGATAATCGAGCCGACGACGATCGGTGTGGGAACTCCCCGTTTTTTCGTAAACCACGGTCGGATCAAAATTCGTCGGAACACCTACGGTTTCTTTTTTTATCCGGTTCTTTTTAAAAGAATCGAACAGAATGCGCCGATCCCTTCCTGTCTTCCTAGGGCGCCCATTTTTTCCGTGGTGGTCGCCTTAACGGAAACACAATCGGCGGGAAGAGACAACAAAACGCTTAAGGATTTCGTAATCCTTTCCTTTAAAGGCGCGATTTTAGGACGTTCACCCACCACGGTGCAATCAACGTTGACTAGTTCGAAACCGCGTTCCCGCATCAATTCCAGACATTTGGAAATGATTTTACCGCTATTCATATTTTTTAGGGAAGGATCTGTATCCGGAAAATACCGGCCGATGTCGCCTAACGCGAGCGCTCCTAAAATCGCGTCGGAAATGGCGTGAAGAACGATGTCCGCGTCGGAATGTCCGACCAAGGCGAATTCCGATTCGCACTCGATTCCGCCTAAGATCAAAGGGCGGTCCGGGTTGATTTCCAGTCTATGAAAGTCGATTCCGTTTCCGATCCGATACATTCCAAATTCCTAATTTTTATGATTCTAATGTTCTAAATTACGTTCGCAAGTAGAACGTCCGAAGTTGTGGTCCAGCAAAACGACCGGAAAACGACGTATCTACATTTTTACGTATGTTAGTCGAGTCCGAATATGCGGTTTCGTCTAACGGAAAATCCGAGATTCGGTTTGTCTTTCGCCTTCGAAAAGAAGGGTTGATTCACTTTTTAAACGAAAGATCCAACATTCGTTGGACTGACATTCTCCCTTTTTCGATCACTTCCGGATCGAGATGGATTTCGTATCGATCGTACAAAAGCGCGTCCCGTATCTTTTCCAGGGTGATCCGTTTCATGTGCGGGCAAACTTGACAGGTCGAAACGAAATGTCTGTCCGGAAATTCTGAACGCAGATTGTCCCCCATGGAACATTCCGTGATGAGAAAGATGTTTTTGGCTCCGGACTTTTTGATGAATTCGCTCATTTGGGAGGTGGAACCGGAATAATCCGAACGATCCACCACCTCCGTCTTACATTCCGGATGGGAAATCACGGTGACACCCGGGAATTGTCTCCTAGTTAGATCAATGTCCTCCGCGGAATACATTTCGTGCACCATACAACTTCCGGGATGAGTGATGATTTTTTTCTTCGTGAGATTTTGAACGTTGGCGGCGAGATAACGGTCGGGCAAAAAAATGACCGTATCACTTTCCAGAGATTCGACCACCTGTAGCGCGTTAGCCGAAGTACAGCAGATATCCGTTTCCGCCTTCACGTCCGCGGTGCAGTTCACATAGGTGACGACCGGAATCCCCGGATATGTTCGTTTGAGATCGATCACGTCCTGTCTCGTGATACTTTCGGCCAGGGAACAACCCGCTTTCAGATCCGCGATCAGAACCTTTTTTTCGGGAGACATCAGCTTCGCCGTTTCGGCCATAAAGTGTACTCCGTTAAAAAGAATCACGTCCGCATCCGTATCGGCCGCCACTTTACTTAAATACAACGAATCCCCCGTGATATCCGAAACTCCGTGGAAGACGTCGGGGGTCATGTAGTTGTGTCCGAGTAGGACGGCGTTTTTTTCTTTTTTCAGCTTTTGGATCTCTTCGATCAGAGGAAGTTTTGCTTCCACCTCGTGTTCCATATATGTGTTTTTGAGCGTTTCGGCGATTTCTTCGATGGTTTTCATGGGTAAGGCCAATAAGTTGTTGATGTGGAAATTCCGTTCAGCTTGGGATATCCGGGATCGGCTCCCGTGTTACAATTAGACTGGCATTGTCTCCAAACATTCCCGGCATTTGCGGTTCCGGAACGTTTTGCATCGACATAATCCGCTTCCGAATCGAAGGAGCAATGTCCGGTAGCGGAAGAGGAATAAGTCACGTAGAACGTGGAATTACATTTTCCCCAACAACGAAGCAACTCCTCCAGAGTTTCTCTGTTCTGGAGTGTGAGCGGTTGGATTCCGCTTTGCAGAACATCCAATTCCGACTCGGAACATTTTTCGCTGATGGAAACCGCTTGTTTTAGACAAAGATTTTGTTGCGTGTAATATTCCACACAAGCTGGGTTGGAACCGGAAGCGAGCAGCCAACTGAGGAATTGTTGTCGGGTCGAATCGTCCTCTTTTTTAGAAGCGGGACATCCGAGGAAAACGATCATACAGAAGAGTTGAAAAACGATCCGTTTGTGCACAGCAAAATCCGTTCCGATTCAATTTCTTTCCAATGAATCTTTGCTACAATCAAAAAAACGGAATCGCTCGGAAGCCCAGATCAAATCCGAAGGACTCGATTCTAAAATATATTGACACGATTCTTTTCGTCTTTTAAATCATACCTTATCCCCAAAATCAAACAGGATTGGTGTTACTTTACCATGAGAAAATTATCTTCTCTAATTGCTGTGTTAGTTCTCCTTATGTTCTTAGGAAATTGCGCAGATACAGTCGATGTGGAATATCCGGTATTCCCGAAAGATAAAGAAGGCCGTGCGCTTCAAAAATTCCTCGGAACCATTCGTAACGTAGGTTTGGCCGTCGAGCCCCCTAAAAAAAGTCTTTGGGAAGCGATCTTCGGATCCGGATCCAGCTTTATCGACCAAATGCCTTCTAAAGTTTTCGAGGCATTCGACAAAGAATCCTATTACAAACTGACCGACTTAAGCAAACGTGCGGACATTCTGAACGAGGCAACTCTTTCCTTAACAGGAATCACTAAGTCCAGATCCAAGATCGGAAATCTGATCGGAGCGGAAGCGATCCTTTACATCGGTTATCAAAAACCTTATACCGAGTGCGGCAGCGAGAACAAAATCGACGCGGTTGCGGCCGGTATGAAAGTTGCCGGTTTCGCGGCTTCTATGGCGACTGGAAAAGACGTGAACACAGGAAACGATCCGGTTTCTAAGCCGACCGGAGTTCGTTATATGTTGATTCCTCTCGACGCTACTTTGATCAAAGTAGATACGGGAGAAGTGAAAAAAGCGGTCGTTTCCAATCCTGCGAAAATCTTCAACAGCGTAGGAAACCTCGAGTGTCCTTCCGTTCTCGATTCTTTCGGACAAGGTTTGGATGAAGCTGCGGCGTATATCAAGGGCAGACTTTCTCCTTTAGTTAAAACCGAGAAAATCGAAATTTTCGTAAAAGACGACGATGAGGAAGTGAAAGAACTTCTTCAAGAAGGTTACGAAGAAATCCAAGGTGAAACTCCAAGTTTCAAAAAGGCGAAAGAAGCCTGGGAAAAAGCGGATAAAAAAGCGAAAGGTCAATCTTGGGGAGCGAAAGCGAACCTCGGAACCTTTTACTTTTCTTCCGGTGATTTCGAAAAGGCGATCAAACTCTACGAAGAAGCTATGAAAATCAACGGAGCTAAAAAAAGCTACCTGAGAGAACTTAGAAAAAGAGTAGAAGCTACTTTTGCCGTTGACGAAAGTAACGCAAAGTAAGCAGCTCCTTTGAAATCGCTGAATTGCGGGAAAAGCGGACGTACGTCCGCTTTTCTTATTTATACCCTTTGGATTCCGGTTCTTTTTTTGGTGGATTGCAGAAAGACTCCCAACGAGGAGGAATGTGTCCAGAACCATATGCACAACGTAAAGTTGATCGCACAAGCTCCGGAAACGGAAATTCCGCCTACGATGCAACAGATCATGCTGAAGGAAATCCTTCAACCGGATATGTCTCGGGCCATTGTGCTTCGTTGTATGGAGGAGAAGACCCTCGATCAGGTTCGTTGTGAATTGGAGAAGGAGACGTTTTCCGATTTAAAAACCTGCAAACAGTTCGGAAAGAAAACCCAGGAATGACGAAATCTAAAATCGTCGTTCCTTGAAATTCTAAATACCGCTGATTCGCTTCCGTTTCGTTCCGGGAAATCCTATCGGGAAACGGAGGCGGACCGGTGGATGGGATGGGTTAGAAAGCGAGCCGATTTCTTTGTGTCACACGCGCGGAATCGTTCGCTGTTTTTACGCACGAGTTCCTTGTTTTTTCCTTCGAATTTTTACTCGAATCGATTCGCGCAACGTAGGAGCTCCTCCTTGGTCGCGTTTTTGCAGTTGCAGTTGCAGTTGCAGTTGCAGTTGCAGTTACAAGTTACAGTTACAGTTACAGTTACAAGGGTGCAAACGGCCGATCAATGGCCCGGGTTGTTTCTTCTCAAATAGGCCGGGATGTCGTAATCTTCGCCTTTCGTAGTAGTGCCGTTTGGTGAACGGAAACGTGGAGTTCCCGCATTCCTCTGCGGTTCTACGTTCTCCTCCTGAAAAAAATCCTTTTTCGTTTCCGATGAATGAGATTCCATTCCTACGGCTTTGCGCTGATATCCGTAGGCTTCCTGCACCCTCGTCGTCAAATCCTGATTTTGAGCGGGTTTTCCGACAGCAGAACGTTTGTTGAATCCCGTTGCGATTACGGTCACCCTGATTTTGTTGGAAAGACTTTCGTCTTCGTGAAGGCCGATGATGATGTTCGCGTTCGGATCGACTTGCGAAGTGATGATTCCGGAAACCTCGTTCCAATCCGAGATGGTAAGATCTTTTCCTCCCGATACGTTGATCAAAAGGGAGGACGCACCCGCGATGGATGTGGAGTCTAACAGCGAATTGTTGATCGCGTATTCGACCGCTTCCTTTACTTTTCCTTCTCCGCTTCCTTCTCCCACACCCATAACCGCGTCTCCCGTGTCGCGCATGATTGCTTTTACGTCCGCGAAGTCCACGTTGATGAGGCCGGGGTTGTTGATGATGTCGCTGATTCCGCGCACCGCGTTTAAAAGAATATCGTCGATCACTTGAAACGCGAGATCGATCGGAGTATTTTTGTCCACTACCTTGAAGATGGAATCGTTGTTGATGAGAATCAACGTATCCACGTGCGCGCGGAGTTGTTCGATACCTTTACGCGCGAGTTCCATTCTTCTTCTTCCTTCGAAGGAGAAGGGAAGTGTGACCACTCCGACGACGAGGCATTTCATTTCCTTGGCGATCTTGGCGATAACGGGTGCGGCTCCCGTTCCGGTTCCGCCTCCCATCCCCGCCGTGATAAAAACCATATCCGCTCCCCGCACAACGGATTGAATCCTTTCTTTGTCCTCTTCGGCGGCTTTGTTTCCCAATTCCGGATCGCCGCCCGCTCCCATACCTCGGGTAACTTTCGTTCCTAAGATGATCTTGTTTTCCACGGCGGATCGGAGTAAGACTTGTTCGTCCGTATTGAGAATCGCGAATTCGACCCCTTTGAGGGTGGAGTTGGACATCCGCGTGACTGCGTTCATTCCGCCTCCGCCGATTCCGAACACTTTGATGACGGCGGGACTTGTTTTGGATTCCTCTTCAAATCGAATCATATTCTGTTTTCCTAATAAAGACGTTTCAAAGATTGTCTTCGATCCATCTCCTGATTTTTTTCGTCCAACCTTCGGAACGATCCACGGATTTTTGATCCATGTCCGTCATTCTATCCGCGTATTTGATCATCCCTATGGCCGTAGAAAATTCGGGAGAAGACGCCTTTTCTGCGAGTCCGCCGATTCCTCCCGGTCTCGCGCGGGATGACGTTAGACGAAACACGTCTTCCGCGAGTGTATCGATGCCTTCGAGAAGACTTCCTCCTCCCGTAAGGATTACACCGCCTGCGAGAAGGCCTTTTTTCCCTGACTTTTCGAGTTCCTTATCGGCCATTTCGAAAATTTCACGCATCCTCGGTTCGATAATGGAGACGAGTTCTTCGCGTAGAACTTGACGTGCCGGTCTGCCGCTGATCGGGGGAATTTCTATGGTTTCGGTCGGATCGATTTCGGAAAGAACGGTGTGCCCGTATCTTTTTTTCAAAAGCTCCGCGGTTTCGAGGGTGGTTTTGAGTCCGATCGAAATGTCGCTCGTTACGTTGATTCCTCCGAAAGGGATCACGGCCGAATATGCGATTCCGCCGTCCACATATACGATCAGATCGCAGATTCCCGCGCCTATGTCGAGAACTGCAGTTCCGAGGTCCTTTTCTCCGGAAGTCAATACCGCTTCGGACGAGGCGAGGCTGGACAATACCATTACTTCACAACCGAGTCCGGAAGATTCTATACATTTTTCTAAATTATGAATTGCTGTTATACCGGCGGTTACGATATGAACTTCCGCTTCGAGACGGACTCCCGTCATTCCGATGGGATCGCGAATGCTGGTTTGGTCGTCCACGGAAAATTCCTTGGATAACACGTGAAGAATCTGTTGATCTGCCGGAACGCGGATGGCCTGCGCCGCTTCGATCACGCGTACTACGTCCGGTTCGGCCACCGTTCGATCGCGATTGGTGATGGCCACGACCCCTTTCGAGTTGTCCGCCTTGACGGTTTTTCCCGTAATGTTAACGGCCACGATGGAAATTTCTTGACCGGACATGAGTTCCGCTTCGCTGACCGCTTCTATGATGGAGCGTGTGGTGGATTCTATATTGATGATGGATCCGTTTTTGATTCCGGAAGAAGGATAGGCTCCCGTGCCGATGATTTCGACTTCGTATTCGGAGACGGGACGGGCTACGACCACTTTCGTCAAAGAGGTTCCTAGGTCGAGCGCTGCGATGATTCTATCTTTGGGTTCCGACATATCAATGATAGACCGCGTCTTCTCCTCGAATATCGATCAACTCGGAATGAATTTTATCTTTTTCGAAATAGGCCAAGACAGCGTAGAGTTTGCGGATTTGGTCTTTGTGAAGGAGAGTTCCGACTTGGATTCTCAACTGTACGGGTTCGTCTGCGAAGAAAAAGATTTCTCCGTCTTCTTGTAGGAGGACCTCCGAAATTCTGGGTTTGAGCGCGGGATACATACGAAAGGCCTGTTCTACGGAGGTGTAAAGGTCGCGGAAGCTGGCGTCTTGGATTGCGCCGTTTTTGATCGGAAAATTTCCCGACAAAACACAAAGGTCTTTTTCACGGACGTCGTCTTTGGAAAGGACGCGTAGTTCGGAATCGATTTCATACAGATGTCCGTCCGAGTTGACGACGTAGGAGGACTTACGTTCGGTAAGTTCTATGAGGAGTTGGTCTTCCGACTTTTTGGTGATACGAACGGAGGAAACTCGTGGATGTCTGGAAAGTTTTTTCTCCAGAATGTCCAGATCCAGGGTATCAAAGGAGGTTCCGGGTTGAATTTCGAGCATCCTTACGATTTCTTCCGTTTTAAGTTTTTCATGCCCCGTTATGATTAACTTATTCAGTTCTCGGGGAATTCCTTGGAATCGGATCCCGAGAACAGCCCCCAGTCCCAAAATACAGACCAAAAGAGCCAAAAGGAGAATGTTTCTCCTTTTCTGTATCAATTCTCGTAGGAAGTCAATCAGATTATGTCTCATCGTAATTTCTGTTGGGAAATTTCTTCTTTCAGTTCCAGTATCGGGAATTCGATCGTTGTGTACACCTTGTTTTTTGGTGTGGGAACTCCCGCTTTTTCAAAATGAATTGTGGTTCGTGAGAGTTCCCACACTCGGAAAACGAAGGATTGAAATTCGGACGGGAGTTCCCGCATTTTGAAATCTCACAGAAGACGGTTGTTCTTTGGCGGAGGAGTTCCCGCGAAATTTGAACTAATAACGAAAACTTCCCGCCCGTTTCGTGAGAGTTCCCACATACGAAGAAAATCGGAAGAACATTTGTATTCCCGATTTCCCGGGGGGGGGGCGAACTTCCTGCTTTCCTCCGGCGGCCCGACAAAAAACCACAGAACCTTTTTTACGATGTCAAAAATTCCGACCCATGCGATAAATTGAAAAAAAGAAATTTCACCCGGAACAACCGGATTTCAAACTCCGATCCTATTATTATAGAAAGCAAACTTCCATGAATCTAACGCGGCATACGGCAGTCCTTACCGGAGTAATTTTCTTTTTATCGTTCGCCTTGGGAATGTACATTTCCGTCATCGAAAAAGCGGGAACCAAAGACGATTATCCGTATACGATGAAAATCTACTATCCTCGTTTGGAAGGAATTCATCCCGGCGCTCCGGTGAGAATTTTGGGAGTGGAGCGGGGAATCGTACGCAGTATCGACGTGGTTCCGATTGAAGAAGTGGGGGATCAGCGGTTTCTCAAAAAAGAACAAACCAAGGCCATCGAGATCGTCATACGGTTGAAAGAACCGATTACCCTTTGGGACAATTATAAGATTACGTTTCAGACGAACACGATTCTTTCCGGAAGAACGATCGACATCGATCCAGGATCTTCTGAAAAAGAAGATACGACTTTTTTTCAACCTACGTATTTGGAAGAGGAACAACGTCCTCCGGACTTTCTTCCTTCGGCGGATTACTTTGACGATTTTTTCGCCGCTTCAACGGGAGTGATCCGGGAGAATCGGGAGGATATCCGCGTTTCCTTCAACAACCTGTACGAAATTTCGGAAAAATTGAAATCGAGACGCGGGACGATTCCCCAAATGATTCACTCTCCGGAAACCTACGACAACGTAATGGAACTTTTGACAGACGCGAGGATTTTCGGAACCGACGCTCGGCGTTACGCGGAAGGTTATCGAAAACTGGAACGTTCCGCTCCTACTCCGTTCACGATCAATATGTATCGAAGAACCACTTTGATCGGCAGCGTTTCCAACGATTATTATTTCGGTAAATTATGAATTCCTAAAGTTTTTCGAATTTGGATCCCGGTTTTGTGCCGGAGTCGTTTTTACGACGGAAATTTTTTGGAAGGGAGGCGCGAGTCCGTGTTTCGAGCCAGGGAATTTCCGCTGGATCGGGAGTTCCCGCATATTGCGTCCTGCAACGTGGCATTTGTGTGAGAGTTCCCACATTTCCGCTCCTCCGACCGACACGACGTGTGAGAGTTCCCACACTTTCTCCCGGGGGAAACCGGCCATTCTGCCGATATTTCCCGTATGAAAGTTGCGATCATACACGACTGGCTCAACGGAATGCGGGGCGGAGAACTCGTCCTAGACGCCCTTTTGAAAATTTATCCCTCCGCCGATCTCTTCACGTTATTTTATACACCCGGAAAACTAAACGCGCGCATAGAACAAAGAAAGATCGTTACCGCCTTCACCGATCGGCTTCCGTTTAAAACTTCCCAATATCGTTGGTATCTTCCCTTATTTCCGACGGCGATCGAATCCTTGGATCTCAAAGGATACGACCTCGTATTATCCTCTTCTCATTGTGTGGCCAAAGGTGTGATCACCGATCCGGACGCGGTTCACTTTAGTTACGTACATTCTCCGATGCGATACGTTTGGGATTTGTACTACGATTATTTTCCGGCACGCAAAGGTCTGAAGTTTTTCGCGTTTCAGATGATTTCCAATTATCTTCGGACTTGGGATGCGGCTTCGGCTGCGCGAGTGGATTCGTTTTGGTCCAATTCGGAATTCGTCGCAAGGAGAATCCGGAAATTCTACCGCAGGGAAGCGAAAGTCATCTTTCCACCCTGTCTTCCCGAAAAATGGAAAGTCGTCTCACAAACCAAAGACGATTTCTATCTCATCGTTTCCGCATTCGCCCCCTACAAACGGATCGACCTCGCCGTAGAAGCCTTCCGCAAAAACGGAAAAAAATTGATCCTGATCGGAGGAGGTCAGGAATTCAAAAAGATCGCATCCGATCTTCCGAAAAACGTCGAGCTCATTCCCGATCTGAAACGGGAAGAAGTTTTGGAATATTACGAAAAAGCCAAGGCTTTCGTCTTTCCGGGAATGGAAGACTTCGGAATCGCACCGGTGGAAGCGCAGGCATACAACACTCCGGTGATCGCATTCGGCAAAGGCGGGGCCTTGGAAACCGTCGTTTCCGGCAAAACCGGACTATTTTTTTCGGAACAAACCGTGGAATCGTTAAACGAAGCGATCGATCAAAGCGAGAGAATTTCCTGGAAAACTTCCGAGTTTCAGAAGAATATAAGCCGATTTACCGAGGAAAAATTCATTATCGAAATCCGCAAGCAGGTCGAGAATAGAATCGGAACTCCAAGGAAAAAGGGATAGTCGTTTGATTCTACTTCACAGGTTGAAAGGAGACGAATTCGTTCTCAATGCCTCTCATATAGAGAGTCTCGAAGCGAATCCGGATACGACGATTACCTTGTCCAACGACAGAAAATACGTGGTAAAGGAATCCGTCCCCGAAGTGATCGATAAAATTTTAGAATATAAAAAACGGATTTTAGTATTTCCTCTGGGATCTTCTCCGGATCAGTTCAAAAGGATGGAATAGAAAGTTATGGATTTTGGAACAATAGTCGGTTTAGGTTCGGCGGTCGTCCTGATGATCTTCGGGATCATCTCGGCAGGTTTAAGCCCATTAGACATTTTTGATATTCCGTCGGTCATCATCACGTTCGGAGGAGCTACCGCCGGTACGATCATGGCCGTTCCTTGGGAATCCACTCTCGCCGTGGGAAAGGTGACACAAAAGGTTTTTAGGACCGAAAAAGCGGACTTGATCGAGCTCATTAAAACGTTAGTCTCCTTTTCCGAAAAGGCGAGAAGGGAAGGTCTTCTCGCTCTCGAAGACGACGTCAACGAACTTCCCGACGAATTCCTACGTAAAGGAATCACTCTTGTCGTGGACGGAACCGACCCTGAACTCGTACGGAATATCATGGAAACTGAAATGGGAAACATCGCCTCGCGTCATAACAACGGAAAGGCTTGGTGGGAAAACTGGGGCGCTTTGGCTCCGGCCTTTGGGATGATCGGGACTTTGATCGGACTCGTACAGATGTTGAAGAACCTCGGTTCCGGAGATCCTTCCGCGATCGGAACGGGGATGGCCGCCGCTTTGATCACCACTTTATACGGATCGATGGGCGCCAACATGTTCGCGATTCCCGTCATGAAAAAACTCATGCGTAAATCGGAAGACGAACTTACGATCAAACAAATCATGATCGAAGGAACTCTTTCGATCCAATCCGGGGACAATCCTCGGATCGTTAAGGATAAACTGTCCTCGTTTCTTCCGCCTTCGGAAAGGGACGTGCTCAAAGACGACAGCGAATAGTAAGATCGGTTTTTTATCATGGCAAAAGCGAAATGTCCCGAATGTATTCAGAATATCCCCGAGTATATGCTTACCTACGGGGATATGGTGACCCTGCTTCTGTGCTTCTTTATCATGCTTTACACCACCGGTAAAACGAACGCGATCGAGATGCAGATCATTCTTTCGGCGTTTAAAACCACGACCGGCTTTTTCGACGGAGGTCAAACCCTTTCCAAAGGAAGACTCGAGGAGATGGGAATGAACATCGAAAGTCTTCCGTCCCAGACGACCGGAAAGGCCTTGTCCAAATCCAAAAAACTCGCCACCGAACTTTTTAAACCGGAAGTGGAAGCGGGAAAGGTGAAAATCACCGAAGACGAAAGAGGTTTGATCATCTCTCTCGTAAGCGCGGACTATTTTAATCCCGGATCGGCGATCCTTACCGATTCGATCAAAGTCGCATTAAAAAAAGCGAGTTCGCTTATCAAAGAACTGGATCGTTTCGTCCGAGTGGAAGGGCATTGCGACGCCGACGCGGTCAATCCGGGTGTGGCTCCCGGCAAGGAAGAACGCGCGTATATCAACAACTGGGATCTCGCCGGAGCGAGGGCGATCAATTCCACGGATTATATCATCAACGCGGAGAAGTTGGATCCGGCTTGGTTTCAAGCGGTGAGTTTCGGCGCATTCAGACCTTTGGTCGTGGAGTATTCCGGAACACCCGAGGCAAAAGCCTACAATCGAAGAATCGATATCGTAATCATGACGGATAAGTCCACCAAACGAAGTCCTTACGAAACCAACTTCGGACTTCCGAAAACTAAAATTCCCGGCTCCGAGTCGAGTGTACCCGGCAAAGAGTGATCGGAAGAGCAACTAACGTTAAAATTCAGGAGGCAGAACGATGGGTGATGCGGAAATAGACGAGGAAGAAGGCGGGCTACCCGCCGCCGAAGGCGGCGGCGGAACATCTCCCATTATCAAATGGCTTCTATACGTTGCGGGAGCGATATTCGGAATCATCATCGTCGCGATCATCGCTATGGTGGTCGCTAAACAGACCGCGACGAGCACGTTCAAGCAGATGAAGAACGTGGCGTTGGTGAAACCGCCTCCGCCTCTGGCGAATTACAACTTCACCGAGGAATTCAGGATCAATACTTCGGACAAAGGTGAGGCGCACTTCGTAAAGATGAAACTCGCGTTCGGAATCGCGAAAGAGGATCAGACCTTATCCGCCGAACTCGCGGAAAGAAACGCTCAGATGCGCGACTTGATCAATCTCATCGTGGGAAGAAAATCCAAGGACGAATTGATCAATATAGAGGATCAGCTGGATCTGCGGGAAGAGATCAAGGCTCAGGTGAATCATATTCTTACGGAAGGAAAAATCCAAGAGGTTTACTTCACCGAGTTCATCGTAAACTGATGGGGAAAATCCTAGGCGTAATTCCGGCGCGTTACGCGAGTTCTCGGTTTCCGGGAAAGCCGCTCGCCAAAATCGGAAATAAAACGATGATCGAGTGGACGTATCGGAACGCTTTCCGCTCTTCCACCTTATCGGAGTTAGTCGTTGCGACCGACGACGATAGGATTCATAAAGAGGTACTTCGTTTCGGAGGGAAAAGCGTGATGACGAGCGTCGATCATCCTTCCGGAACGGATCGAATCATCGAAGTGGCCGATCGATTTTCTGAATATTCAATAATTGTAAATATCCAAGGCGACGAACCCGGAATCGAACCCGAACTGATCGACGGAGTCGCCGGTCTTAAGGCGAAACATCCGGAATGGGCGATGAGCACGGCTGCGGTTCCTATTTCGGATCCGGCGCAAGGACTCGATCCCAATCGGGTGAAGGTGATCGTCGATCGAAACGGTAAGGCGATTTATTTTTCGCGTTCTTTGATTCCGAGTCAGTTTAAAGCGACGGTTCCTTTGCAAAGGCATTTGGGAATTTACGCATACGATCGTGAGTTTTTGCTGCAATACAATTCTCTTCCCAAAAGTATTTTGGAAGAATCCGAATCCCTCGAACAATTGAGAGCCGTGGAAGCGGGATATGGGATCGGTGTTTATACCGCCAAAGAAGCGGGTTTATCGGTGGATACGCCGGAAGATTTGGAACTTGTGGTCGAAGATTTTAAGAAACGGAAGTGGCTTACTTAAGCGCTTCCTGCAGGGAATTGTGGATCAAAACGAAATCCGTGAGTCCGACGATATCCATCACTTTGCGGAAATGTTCGTTTAGGCCGGCGAATTCGATTTTGCCTTTGGTCTCGGAGGCCCTTGTAATCAAACTGATCAAGGTGGCGATTCCTGCGGAGTTGATGTAGGATGTCCCCTGAAAGTTCAGGATGACTCTGTTTCTTTTTTCTTGCGGAATCGATTCGTATTTTCCCACGATTTCATCATCCGCTTCGGAGGTAATTTCTCCTTCGATATGAATGATCGGAACGGAAACGGAAAGATCTACGAAAATTTTAAACTCGTCGGACATAATCGAATCTTTCCACTAAAAATCGTTAAATTCCATTAAAGTCAATCGAATTACGCATAATTTCCGAGTTCAGCCGGAGACAACTGGTCAAATTGTCTTCCGCATTTTTTGCAATAAAATTTGACCGAGTTCGGTTTGGAGGAGATGCCGAAAAGGATCAGAAAGATTGCGAATTTTGAATACGTTTTTTCTTCCCTCGCGTTCGGCGAGGTTCTACTGATTCCGCAGTCTTCACCGCAGGGAGGAGATTGTATCGGGGTCACGAGATTAGGATCCTGTCGGAGGTTAAAAATGCCAGTCGAAAATGCGAAGGCCGGAAAACAAAATGTGCTCCGACCTTCCGGAGTTCTTAGTTTTGGGAAAGGTGAACTACGTATTTCGCGAGTAGTTTCAGATTCTCGTCGCCTAAGAATTTGTAAGCGACCATCGGGCTGTTTGGAATTCCGTTGTTCAAGGTTTTGAGAACGCCCGCTTCGGTATTTCCGTTTTTCCACTGAGACGCGGGGGATTTGTAATTTCGTGGTTTCGGATTCAAACTCGCAGCAGCGGCGCCGTCTCCGGCTCCTTTTTCACCGTGACAAGAAGAACAGTTCTGAAGAAAAATCTCCTGTCCTTTTTGTAGTTCGGGGCTGAGAGCAGAGGCCGTTTCAGCCGTCGGAGCGGGTGTGGTTTCAGCCGGTTTTTCGGACTTATCTCCGCAGTTCAAAAAAAGAACCAAGGAGATAAGAGCGATCGCGATGGAAAGAATGATATTTTTGGAATTCATCGAAAATCACCTCTATGTATGCGGCCAGCCTACCGGGCGATCCGATTTCAAGATAGAATTTTTTTGTCAGACAAATGTCATGGACCTTGATTTTTCTCAAGTGTTCCGACGATCGCAATCAAACGGGAGAAAAGATAAAACCGATCTCCGGTTCCTCGTTTCTGAATTTTACGTCCCAGCCGATTCGCACCGATTCGGTCACGGGAGTTCCCGCAACTTCTCCCTCTAAAATTCCCATCGTTCGGATCCCTTCTTCGAGTTCGACGACCGCGAGCACGTAGGGTGCTCGTCGGGAGAGTCGGCCGAATCCTACGTGAACCACCGTGTAGGTGAAAATTTTTCCGGTTCCGGAAAACGTGATTTCCGAAACGTCGGAATTACCGCAGTTCGTACATCCGACCGGAGATTCCGTCGTTTGAAAACCGCAGGAATCACATCGGATTCCTTTCAAAATAGGGAAAATGGTTTCGGACATACGTAAGTCCTCCGAAAAAAATCGACGAATCGGAACGGAGAGGTCGTCGTTTTACCTTCAAAATCCGTAAAGAAAGAATCGGTAAGAGCCCGCGGAAGTGCATCTCTTTTTTACGACGTTCGCCGCCGATTTTGCCTATGCGGATGCGGTTTTCTTTCGTAGTTTTGACTTTGAACCAAGGCCGGACTTTGTCGTTAAAAACCGCGGCAGATCTGAACGGACCTCGCGGTCCGCTGGTCGGAATTCCTACGGAACTAAGAATGTTCGATTTAAAGAATTACATCCTTATACTCAAGGCGATCTCGATCGTACAACTATTCTTTTTGATTCTAAATTTTCTGATCAGAATGAAAACGACTTATCAGGGAATTTTCGGAAGTTTATTCTTGGGCAGTTTGATCGCTTATTTTATATGTCCGATGATCGAACATCCGGAAACGCATCCGATCGTATTTATTCCCGTTCATATCGGCTGTTATTCCGTTTCCTTCTTTTTTTATCTTTTCGTTACCGCTCTGTTTGCCGACCGGTTTCGTCCGCGGTTGGCGCACGCTGCTTTATTCGTCTCGATCAACGTATTTTGTTTTTATATATTCGTAATTTCGAATGTAAGAAACGAAACTACGATCGTTTCGAAAATCCTATTCGCCGCGCCTCAGATGTTATTTTTGGGGCTCATACTGGCGGCGTTGAAAAACGTATTAAAAGAAAAGAATATGGATCTGATCGAATCGAGAAGGGAGTTCAGGGTCGTTTTCGTTTTTTTGACCGGCGCGTATGCGATCTCCGTCGTTTTGGTCGAATTGATTCTGAAGTATTCGGATTATTCCGCGGAACTGGACCTATTGAATTCGTTTCTGATTACGATTCTGATTTTTTTCCTTTCGTTCCGACTTTTCGAATTTCGGGAGAATACATTTTTCGTTCCCGATCTCAAAAAGACGGAAGAACCCTTGGACGAGAGTTTATTCGGAAAATTGAATATACTTTTGGAGGAGGAGAAAGTATATCTGACGGAAAATCTGACAATATTGAAATTGGCGCGGAGGATCGGGGTTTCCGAAAAGAAAATACGCAGATTGATCAATCAGGGCCTAGGGTATAGGAATTTTAACGAATTCCTAAATCATTATCGAATTCGCGAGGCAAAGGCGATTTTATCGGACCCTACGAAAAACGAAGTTCCGGTTTTGCGGATCGCGATGGATCTCGGTTACGGTTCTCTGGCTCCGTTTAATCGCGCGTTTAAGGAAATCGCGGGAACCACTCCTTCCGATTTCAGGAAACAAATTCTTTCGCGGACACGGTAGGAAATACGCGCGAAAAATCGCGCGTCCGATCGGAATTTTTTCGTTTGGATCGGTTCGTTTTCTCTAAATGTGTTTTGGTTGGATCGGCGTTTTTGATTCCATCGATCCCGCCAGCGTTTTTCAATTCGTATCGTTTTCGATTTGATCCGAAAGCCTCTTTTCTTTTTCCTCCGTAATCTTGCGAAAGGTTTTTTCGTATTCCGGATGAATCGTTCCGAATAACCCGTCCCAAATCGTCGTATAAAGCCCGAAGTTGTAACGAAAGAATTGGTGGTGCATATCGTGATTCGTATTCGTGTTGATATGTTTCAGAATTCCGTTGGAAAGAAAGCGGCCGGGAAAAATTTCGTAACCGCTGTGACCCAACACGTTTCTGACGATTTGAAACGTCATCGAAATCAATAGGGCCAAGTTGTGGACCGGGAACAAGGAAACCACGATCGGTAGAATCAACGCGTGAAGGAGCGCTTCTCCCGGGCTGAACGAATAAGCGGTCCAGGGCGAAGGTATGACCGATTCGTGATGAACCTTGTGGAGCAATCGGAAGAACGGCTTCGTGTGCATCAAACGATGGGTCCAATAAAAATAAAAGTCTTGGACCGCCAAAATCAGAAAGACGCTCAGAAACAAATAACCCCAACCGTATTCGCGGACGTCTTCATAAAATTTAAAATAACCTAATTTACGAAAAAATAATACCGTTAGGGTCACTAAGGTATAAACCGAGACGGAGGAAACGGAATAGAGGAATTCCCTTAGAAACTGGGACGGTTGCGCTTTTTTATTCTGAATCTTCCTGTTCTGAAAGGGGTGTTTCCATACGTACAAAATCAGAAAGGCGAGGCCCGCAAACACGAAGTAGCGCAGAAAATCGATCATAAAGATCGCTGGTGTGTGCGGAATCAATTCGAGTAGGTTTTCGATCCATCGGGAATATTGGTTCATTGTTTTTCCTTTCGTTCGGTTTTTTCCTCCGAACATTAGAAAACAGTAAAACGTATTTTCCGCTTCTTTTCCTATCGAATCCGGACGAAAGCCGATCAAAGCCGGATTCGATCAGTCTTTTCGCGCCAAAAAACCGTAGTGATACGGAGGTAAATCGATCGGCGTGGCGGAATCGACGCGGAAGTTCGTCGATTTTGCCCAACGATATACGTCTTCCGGTTTCGGTCTGATTTCCATTTTCGGACCGCGAGGAGTTCGTGAATCGTAATTCCAATGGACAAGTCCTGCGATTCCTCCCGGTTTTAAAATTCTGCGGGCCTCGGCGAGGATCGCAATGGGATCTTCATGGTGAAGAAGATTGAAGATCATGACGTAATCGACGGAGTTTGCGGATAAGGAAGTGCCTTGTCCGATGATATCCTTTTCAACGGGGAGAATATCGTTCAAACCTTCTTCTTCCTTTTTTTTGACAAGATCTCGAACTAGATCCGCTTCGATTTCAAAGGCGACGATTCGCGTTTTTCGCATCCTTGCAAGCGGCAGAGTAAAGGTTCCATAGCCGGAGCCGAATTCGACGGTCGTTCCGGTTTCCCGGGATAATTCCATTCGTTCCAAAATTAAGGGAACGTCAAAAAGGCCGTTCCAATATTCGGAATCAGGCATTCCGCTATCTCTTACTTTCATAGGACTCATTCAAAAAACCGGTTGACAAAAGTCAATCAAATATTCAAATATATATTTGAATATTTGAGGAATTATGGACCGCCAAAAATCGGGAAGACAATTTAAGGATTTTATCTACGTCGCACTTTCCAAATACGGAAAAGCGATTTCGGATCCGAAGCGGATCGAGTTGCTCGACCTTTTGTTGCAAGCCGAGAAAAATGTGGATCTTTTGTCTAAGGAAATCGGTATGAGCGTCGCTTCTACGTCGCACCACCTACAGATTCTAAAGGACGCGCGTTTGGTCGGCGATCGTAAGGACGGAAGGAATATTTTTTATCGGATAGAAGCTGTCGGCACCGCGATTTTCGGGGTCGTCGCGGAATCCGGGCGTGAATTTAACGCGGAAATCAAGGTCGTTATGGATTCGTTCTTCGGCGACGAATGCGAATTAAAAGAATTGGAATATTCCGATTTTATAAAGCGTATTTCCTTGAAGGAGGTCGTCCTTGTGGACGTTCGGCCGAGCGACGAATATGCGGCGGGGCATTTCCCGGGTGCGATTTCCGTTCCGCTCAAAGAGCTTGAATCTAAACTCGCCTCGTTTCCAAAACGCAAGAAAATCGTCGCGTATTGCCGAGGTAAGTATTGCGTTTTATCGAAGGAGGCCGTGGAAATTCTCAGGAGTCACGGTCTGAATGCGTATCGTATTTCCCACGGTCCTCTCGAATTCGCGAACGCCGGTTTCGAATTCGTTAAATAGGGGATTTTGACGAAGGGTTTTCTATACGCGTTCACGCGTTCGAATTTTCGTATAAAGATAGAAGTCTCCTACGCCGACGGATTTCGTATTTCCGTTTTTGACGCCGGCAGATCCGGAGTAACTTCCGGATCTACATTCCATTTTTCTAATTTACATTCCGATTGCGGCGCCGCCGTCCACCCTCAAATACGTTCCGGTGATGTAATTGGACTGATCGCTTAGGAAAAATTTCACAGCGTTTGCGATCTCCTGTTGTGTTCCCGGTCTTCTTAACGGGATGAACATAGGATCGGTGAGTTTCTTTTGAACTTCTTCCGGAAGCGATGCGGTCATATCGGTTTGAACGTAACCCGGGCAAACCGCGTTTACCAAAACGTTTCTTCCCGCGAATTCTCTCGCGGCAACTTTGGTAAGAGCGATCACTCCCGCTTTGGAGGAGGAATAGTTGGCTTGACCCGGTTGTCCCGTAAGTCCCGAAACGGAGGAGATGTTTACGATTCTTCCCGACTCGGCTTTGAGAAGAAGTTTGGACGCATACTTGGTCATCAAAAAAACTCCTTTTAAGTTTACGTCGAGAACGAAGTCGAATTCCTGTTCCGACATTCTTATAAAAAGATTGTCCTTTAATACTCCCGCGTTGTTTACGAGAAAGTCGAGTTTCCCGAATTTTTCCTTTACACCCGCGATCACCGCGTCGCAGTCGTCGGGTTTTGTGACGTTACAAGGAATTCCCAGCGTTTTAACGCCGAACTCTTTGGCGATATCGGTCGCCGCCTGTTCGATCTGTTCTTTGTTTAAATCGACGACTACTATGTCGCCTCCTTCTTTGGCGATCGTATTTGCGATCGCTCTTCCGAGGCCGCGAGGAGATGCCGCTCCGGTAACGAGTGCCACTTTCCCTTCGAATTGTTTAGACATGATTTCCCTCGTATCGAGATTCTGATTGGCTTTCCATTTCCGGGATAGAAATGGAATTGCCAAGTAAAAACTTTCTTTCGAATTTCCTTTGCCTTTCTAAATCGAAACTTTATCTTTGTTAGAGGAACGTTCTTACGTTTCGTTTTTGGAGAATTCAATATGCAGTCCTCTTACAATCGTCCTTTGGAATCGATCGGTCCCATCGAAGCCGTTTATCTTCCCGGAAATCCCGAATCATACACGATCATTTTGTTTCACGGATACGGAGCGAACGCGTACGACCTCTCTCCGTTGAGCGCCTATCTTGATTTGCCGGAAGGAACGGGTTGGGTTTTTCCGAACGGGGTTTTGGAAATTCCGGTTATGCCGGGTTACAACGGAAGGGCTTGGTTTCCCATCGACATGGAGGTATTGCAAAAGGCGATGATGTCCGGAGGTTATCGCGACTTCGCCGATCGTTATCCTGCCGGTTTGGAAAGTGCAAGGGAACAAGCACAGGAGATGATACGAACTTTGGGCGTTCCGATGGAGAGAATCATTTTAGGCGGTTTCAGTCAAGGCGCTATGCTTGCGACGGACATAGCGCTTCATTCCGAAATTTCTCCGGCGGGTTTGCTGATCCTTTCCGGGACGTTGATCAGCGAAACGGATTGGAAACGACTCGCTGAAAAAAAGAAGGATTATAAGTTCTTTCAAAGTCACGGAAGAATGGATCCCGTTCTCGGTTATCCCGCCGCGAAAAAACTCGAACAATTGTTAATCGAAGCGGGATGGCTCGGAGAGATGATCGCGTTTCCGGGTGGACATGAAATTCCGGAAGTCGTACTTAGGGGTATGAACCTGTATCTCAGGAACATCACCGGATGACGAAATTAGTAGAAAAATACATCGCTCTCAAAAACAAATACCGAAACTACGACACCAAGGAAGCGTTGAAGAGGATGCAGGCCTTCCGCATAGCTTTGAAGGAATTAGAGGAAAAGGGTTTTCATACCGGAGTCGAGATTCTTGGATCGATCAACTTCGGTATCGTTGAGACTGCCTCCGACGTAGATTGTATCCTTCTGCATTTTTGCGATCTTCATAAAGAAGTGGAATGTCCGGAATATTGTCCCAACTTCCTCTACGAGACCGAAGAGATCAAAACCTCTCTTCGTAAACGCCTGAACGACGAAAATCTAAAGGTCGAATTTTTGGACTGTATCAATCTGCGTATGGTCGAAAAAGCCATGGAGAAAAAGGAAAATCTCAACGAGAGCGATCTGCTCAAACGTCTTATGTTTTATCGGACCATCGGGCGACCCGTCAATCGTCCGTTGTTCATTCCTTATTGCGAGAAGCTCGAGGAAAACGAGGAATTTATTCAGGATATTCTGGATTGGGGTTCCGAGGCTTTGGAGGATTATCTTAGAACTTCGCGTCACAGGTTTTCGTTTAACAAATACAACGAACGGATCGAAAGTTCCGGTCTTCAGCTTCCTCCCGGACTTAAGGAAGAGTTGAAAAGTTATCTGGACGAAGTTCCGGAAACCGGATAAAATACGTTCGATCGTGTTTTTATCGTCGAAGGTGAAAATCCCGTAGAGGAGGGGGAGGAGGTTCCGGGAGTGGAACACGTCCTTGGTGTGTTCGATGTACGATGTTCGATGTTCGGTCGGATCTCCGTTTCTTAAAAACATGTTCTTATAAAATGGATTTTTAAATTTAGAAATCGATGATATACTTTTTACGGAAACCGAGTTTTTCCGCTAACACGCGGAAACGATTCTGCGAGGAATGGATTCGATTCGAACGCGTAAGGACCTGAAACCTATGTCGAAAAAAACAACGATCCTGCTTTCTCTCGTCTTTTCCTTTTTTCTCTGGGCCAAATCGAACGGAGAGTTCACCTTAGACGGTAAATATAAATATCACAACGTAGGCATCCAGGATCAATTCGCGTATCTGGAAATCAACGGACAAATCGAAAATCTTTCGGGCAAGGATCACGCGGAAGCGTTCTTTACGATAAACTTCTACGACAAGGACGATATACTTCTCGAATCCTGTCGTTTCGCCGTTCAGGGACTTCCGGCGGGTCAGAAAAAGGATTTTTATGCGAGCGCAAAATACGTGGACCCGAAGCTGATCCGGCGTTTTACGATCGAATTCGAAAGCAATAACTAAATAAAAAAGGAATATAACAGTTTATGAATAGGAAAAAATTCTTCTTAGTTCTTCTTTTGTTCGGAACCTTGAATTGCGGCGCCACCGTACGACCGGGTGAAATAGGCCTTTTTTGGAAGCCTTTCGGAATCAGCGACGTGGGTCTGAGTAAGGATCCGGTGTTGAACGGTTTTTATTGGCTTTTACCTTGGAATGATATTTATACGTATTCTACACAATGGAATTCGTACAAGGAAAAAGTGGACGTTCTCACCAACGACGACCTTAAAATCGACGTTCAAGCGGTGATCATCATGCGGCCGGTCCGCGACGAAATCTTTCAGCTCCACGTGGAAGTCGGTCCAGAATATTATAAAAGTATAGTACAGCCCGAATTTCGCGCCTCGATTAGAAACGTTGTCTCTCATCATCAGATGATTCAGATTTCCAAAAATAGCGCCGTTTTGGCGAAGGACATCAAATCCGCCGTGATCGAACGGACCAAGGGAAAACACGTCGAGGTTTTCGACGTGATTTTGGACGACGTAGAATATTCTCCTAATATGTTGCACGCGATCGAAGCTAAGTTGACCAAACAACAGGAGTTGGAACAGCAGAAATACGAGCTCGAAATCGCCGAAAAAAACATCGAAATCGCCAAACGTAAGGCGAAAGCGGACGCGGAAGCTCAGTTGATCCGCGCGGAAGCTCAGGCCAAATCCCAGACGATCATCAACGAAAGACTTACGACGAAATATCTGCAGTATAAGGCGTTCGAAAGCCCGAACTCCAAGATGATCTTCGTTCCTCAGGATAAGAATAATCTTCCGATCGTGGTCAGTCCTAAGGATTAATACAACCTAACGCCCGTTCGTCGAAACTCCGCGCGGTTTTCCGCCGTTTTTACTGCGCGGCGACTAACGCATGAAAGTCAGGATCGTCCCGGAAATGATCGAAATCGCTGTCTTTAAAATCCGTTTTCGGTTTACCCAGGCTTAGGGCCAGTTTCGTATAACGGATCGTGTTTTCCTTGTTTTTTTCCAGCGAATTGAGACAAGCCAGGTTGAACGCAAGCCGTCCGTCCTGTATGTTAGACGGCAGAAGCGTTTCCACCAAGGGAAGAAATTTCCCTCCTTCGTATTTCGCGATAAAAACGATGATATCTCCCGCGAAGTATTCGGCGGTGTTGTAGGAGTTTCCGGTCACGTTTCCTTTTACGATCGAATTCCGGTTTACTCCCAATTTCGGAAACAATTCGTGATAACATTCCAAAACCCAACGGGCGAGTTCCGGTTTGTTCGATTGTAAAAAACGGTTCAGGGCCATGGAAGAGATCTGCATCGCCAAGTCGTCCAAGGAGAGTTTCGTTTTTTCGTCGGACGTCTTTTCCTTGTATTCCAATACGCGGTCGAATTCCCGCTTATAACGATCCTTGTTCTCGGTGAAATTCCTATCGAGTCTGTCGATCGATTGTTCCATCGTAGTTTTCCAAACCCAAGGATAATCCTCCAATACTTCTCCGGAAACGTCGTCGATCAGTTCCTGTTCCTTTTCCGTGTTTTCCCGTTTTTCTTTTTTTTCTTTTTCATTGGGAAAGAATTTTTTGAAGAAGGAATCCTCTTTTCCTCGAGAGGTGTGAAAGGCGATTTCCGCTTCCTCGTCGTGAAAGTGCGAATACGCGAAATAAACCCCTTCTTTGTCCCGAGGAACGAGTTTGAATTCCTCTCCGCTTAGAACGGAGATCGCGTTTTCAATCGAAAGATAGGCGAGGATATCGCGGACGATTTCGTAATTTTCCCCCAATATGTCCAGAACTTCGGAGCCGTCGATTTCGGAAGAATTAGATTTTCCTAATATATTCGCGTAAAACGGCGTGAAATCCAGGATGTATTCTATGAAGTTTGCCCCTTCCGAAATTGCGTCCTCGTAGTCGGTTCCCGAATGCCAGTCGAAACCTAAGAATAGGATCTCTCCCGCGTCGTCCCAATACGAATCGATCACGAGAACGTCTTCGTTGACAGTTCCTTCCCGAGCCAAAAAAAGGATCCAGTTGCGGATCGTCGCATGGACATATCCGGCCAACGAACGCCAGTTATACTCTAACAGACGTTTGGCGATTTCGGGTTCTTCCTCGGAAAGTTCAACCGCGCGACGAGCCACGTATTCCTGAAACGTCGCGTCGAAAACGGGCGTATCGTACGACTCGGAAGCCGAATCGGATTCGGGACGGATGTCGCGGATCCAACCGCAGATTTCCCGCAACAGAAATCCTCCCAATCCGTATTCGATTTCGGGAACCTCTAGATCGCAGGTTCCGTGTTCCACTCGCGTGATGGCTGCTTCTCCGTATTTGTTTTTGATAAAAGGATGATATACGAACCAGTTTTGACTTTCGTCGTAGGTGCCGAAAGATTGTACGTCTTGGAAATCCTTGCCTACGATTTCCAAGGGGCCGATCCACCAACTTTCCCCTTCTTCCAATATTTCCGCTTCCCAACCGTAGTCGTCTAAAACCTTGGCCGGTTTGTTCGAATCTTCGTCCGGAGTTCCGACGCCTTGGATCGAAAATGTCGGATAATCGTTGTCGTCGTGTACGATTTCCATTCCGTTAAAGATCGAGACGAAACGTCCCATGGATTGTGGAACGGACGAATGGATTTTTCCGAGGTACGGTGGATTCCAGACGAGATGAACGGGAGTTTCCTCGTCGTAAGACCAAGGTAAGGTGAGGACGAATCTGCCTTCTTCGTCGATTCTTGCGTCGGTGATCGATTCCAAGATTCTGTCCCAGAGAATTTTGCATTCTTCGGTTTCGGTCAAAAAACGGAACTGGTCGCGTAACGCTTGTTTGCGGTCCGGCGCATCGAGAATCCGTTTCCAGGTTTCCGGATAATTCGGATCTCCCGTGAGAGGTTTAAACGTAGGAACTGCTTCCGATGATTCGGTAAATCCGCGTGATAGGGCTTCGGAGACGAGATGGGCAAATCCTTGGAGACAGGACTGACGATTCGAAAACGTCTTTGCGGTTCGTCTGCCCACGGAACCGGTTTCTCCTTCGGAAATCAAAATGGAATATCCGGAAATTTCGATTTGGCGAAACCTTTCGGTCCCGTTGTCCGAAAGAAGAAAGTGTTTTTTCATGTTTGCCCCTTGGTTTTGGGATGATCTAAAGTGCACCGGAAGAGTATAAACGATACGCTCTTCAATGACTTATCAGGTTATATTCTGATGTCGATCGAATTATCACGGATCGCAAGGATTCAAAATTTTTGTACTCGGTAGGAAGAAGGGTTCAGATCGTTTTGGCGACCGCTTGCACTGGATCGGAAACGTGTCGAATGTCCATTCCCGTGTTTAGACGCACCAGTTCTTCCGCGATGTTAACCGCATAGTCTCCGGTTCTTTCCAAACAAAGGATCAATCGATATACGTCCGCGAATTGATTTTTGTCCAATCTCGGATCCATTACGAATTTGAGGAACGCGGATTGACAGAGGTTGTTGATTTCTTCCTCCACGGAATGAACGCTTCCGTAGAATCTGTTTTTTTCCTCGACCAAGGATTCGACCGCCATTCCCACGATCGTGATCACCCGCGAAAGCAGTTTGCTCAGAATTTCCTCTTCGCAAAAAAATCTCTGTGGAATCAGACCTCTGCGAAAACATTTGGCGCAGTTGACGATTTGGTCGCCCATTCGTTCCAGGTTTCTGGTGATCCGGATCGCGGAAAGTGCGAAGCGGAGTGGATCCCGTTTTAGAATCACTTCTCCGTCCACCTGATCCATTCCCATAGAATTACGGTTGGCGACCGCCTCGAGGATCGCGTTTTGGGAAAGGTTGTCGTTCTGTTTTTCCAGATTGTCGATCAGGTCGTCGCGGTCTATGAGCTTTCTTGCAAGTTCGGTGTCGTCTTTTTCCAAAGCGTCGTCCAAAAGAAGCACCTGTTCGAGACAAAGTTCGGCCATGCTGTACAGGTTTTTACGTAGAAAGTCGAATTTGGAGGACATGGGATTTCGTTTCCACCCGTATCTTTTTCTCAAGATTCCGAATCGAATCGATCGCGGAAAATGGACTGAACTTCAGGTACTCGAAATCGTTCGTAAAAAATTCGTTCGGTCAAGAAGATTTTCTTTTGAGCAAAACCTTGTCTCCGATTTCCTGAATTTTGGAAACGTGAATCTTTGTTCTTTCTTTGGATAAAGGATTGAACGAAGTTTTAACGAGCAGAGATTCGAGTTTTCCGTTTTTGGAAACGGTTTCCTCCACGGTTCCCAATTCGGAACCGTCGCTGTTCAATACTTTGAGCCCCTTGTATTTTTCGTGCGGAACCACGTCCAAAAGAATCGCGTCCACTCCTAAAGTGCGTACGTAGTCGATTCCTACGAATAGATCCGGCTTCATAAAACCCTGATCGATCGTAATTCCGACGATCCGTTTTTCGATCCGATCGATATGAAGTTTGACGACGACTCCGAGCACCTCTCCTTCCGGATCCAAGGCTTCTTTTCCGAGGATATCGTCCGATGTGATATCACTTTCGTTTGTCATAAACTTTTTTCAGAAGTACGTTTTTGAGCGAGGTTTCTATGTCTTCTGGATACAATTCCAATTTGGGGGAAACCGGGAATTTGCGGACCCAAAAGCGGACGAGTTTCGGAGAACCGGGTGCGGTTTGAATCGAAACGACGGTTCCTAACAAACGCGCGTTTTTATCGTAGACTCGTTTTCCGAGAAGATTGCTCGGAGGATCGATTTTCAGAAGTAGTCTTTCTTTGGAATCCGTTTTAAGATGTTCTTTGGAGAAATAAATTCTGCGGAAGCGTTTGAGAACGACGATACCCGAAAGAGCTCCGGATCGGAATCGAACGTCGATCAATCTTCCGGAATTCTCGCCGGTTTTGGAAAGTACGTTTCTGCCGAAAGAGGTCCAAAAACTTTTGGAATCCTGAAATTCCTTTTCATTGTCCGAAAATAAAATCATCTCGTTCCAAGATGAAAAGGAATTTGAAAGAATCCAATTCTTTTTAGGTCATATCGTTCCGGTCTTACGAAGAATTTGCCAGAGAAGACAAAGAAAACTTCCGTATTGAACGACGAAGCCGGTGAAGCGGACGTTCACCGCCATCTCGGATCCGGAAGAGATATGCGTGATACTTTGTAGGATTCTCGCGCCGAGTACGATTTCGCATACGAGTGCGAACGTCGAATCCAATATTCCCGCGAACGCTCCCGTGAGAACCAGCGCCGCGAACAAGGGCAGGTTTTCGAGACAGTTGGTGTGGGCTCGATTCAATCTCCAATAAAATTCGGTGCCGTGTTTGATTCCTGCGGGAAATTCGTTCGATTTGTTTTTTCCCATAAGAACCTTTAAGGAACGAATGCTTACGAGCCAAAGCCCGAGCACGAGCGTCCATACGATAAATCCCAAGAGTGCGAGGATCGCTGGATTCATACCAATTCTCCGTTTCGTTTTTCGGAGAATGGAATACGGGGACCTTTCAAAGGCAAGTAGGATTTTGTTCGAACGATCCAGTGCGCTTCGATTTCATTCCCCGTTTCGGTTTATTGTTTCCGGATCAGTTCGGAAATTTTTTCCTTCATGAGAACGGATTCGGCGGCTCCGTGAACGGTCCAGTGATAGTCTTCCGGATTTTTTGAGGAAACGTTTGCGAAGAGTATATAATTTCCGTTTTCCCAATCGATCGGCGAAGAGGCCTCGTATGAAAAATAAATCGGCGATTCGGAAAGTCCGATTCCGTAATACAGGATATGACTTTCCAGAGAATGTCGTAGTTCCGGCGGAAGGACTTGGATGATCGTTCCGGAAAATCCTCCTTTGAGAGTTTCGACGACCTCGTAACGATTCACCCTGAACTCGTAGTCGGGTATTTTTTTTCCGCGGGGGATTTCGATTTTTCGCTCCTTCAACAAGGCGGCGTCGATTTTGATTTTTCGAATCGTATAAGAGGGGTTAGTCGGTTTTACGACGAACACGTACGCGGATCGGTCCACGAGTTCTTCCAGTTCTATTTTGTGATAGTGGATCTGGCTCATACAGAGTACGGGGAACAACAATAGAAACGCCGCGATTCCCGGCGCTTTTTTTCGGTTCGAAAGGAACATGGGCGAAGTTACGACGTTTTCCTCTACGCGTTTTCCCTTTCGGTCAAAGTTTCGTAAAAAAGAGATCAATCTCCGTCGGAATTGGAGGGAAGCGCGTTGGCTCCCAATACGCCGATCACTTCCGTCGCGTAAATCACGCGGAGTTCCCGCAGACGATCGTAAATTTCCTCGTCTACGAAGGAGAGATTGCCCGCGATGTCCGCGCGTAACGTGGCCGCCGAATCGATTCTACTTTGAATTCTTGTTTTGAGCGTGGAAATTTTTTCCTTTATCCGAAGATCCAGGGATTCGTTTTGGAGCTGAACCAGATAACGCAAGGGTCTCGCCTCCGCGTCGCCGGCGTTTCCGAGATAAACCAACTCGATCCCTTCCACGGAGGCAAGAAGATCGCGATAAGAATTGTCGCTGTATTTGGATTCCACTTTGGCGGGGAGGGGCACCGGGCCGGCCAAGGTTAATCCTGCGGGAACTCCCACACGAACGTCCTGATCGGTGTAGATCAGTTGGACCGTTCCGTTGAGGAAGGAATCCACGGCGTCCCGGATTCCTGCGAAGTTGCCCGTTCCCGTGGACAAATTTCCGGCGAAGTTTCCGACCGACGGAGACCAAGCGCCTAACAGACGTTGTGCGTCCCGTTCGATCACTTCGGCCAGAGCGGCGATATAGTCCAGTGTTCTCGCGCTTCCAGCGTTTTCCGTGTTGACCGTCGCGATCGCCGAGGTTCCCGTTCCGGAATCGTAGAGAAAGTATTCCAAGGTTTCGAATCCTTTTCTGGGAATCGATAGGGTATCCACCGAGGATACGTTGATCGTTGCGGGCGTCGTTCCGGCCACGATCGTTTCCAGATCCGCGGCGTCGGGGCGGAAGGATTCTCCCAAGATATATCCGTCCAGTCTGTGGAAGTAGTTGGACGGGATGTAAGAACGGCTGATATAAAAGACTTCGCCTTGTTTGAAGATACGTCTCGCGGCGATCCATTTGTTCCGGAGATCGTTCAGATTCGTCTGGTTGGGCGTAGCCTTGTAAGCGGCGGCGCTCGTTTTGAGTTCTCCCGCAGCGCTCACCAACAGTTCGAACCGCGCGATCGCGACCTTGTTGGCGGTGTAACTCAAAAATTCTCCGGTACTCGCATTGGCGAACAAAGCCAGGATCAGAGTTTCCGCTCCGGATATTTTTCCCAGTTCCTCGCAGCGGACTCCGGGGAGGATCACCGCCGCGGTCAGCAGTAAGATCCTGATTTTTTTCGCGATCGGAACTCGTAAGTTTAGTATTTTAGAAAATTCTAAATTTCTCATAAGGACTCCAGAAAGAGGATCAACTTATCGCGGTCGGATTTGGGAAGGGCGACGAATTTGTTTTTCGCTTCCAGTGCTTCGCCTCCGTGCCATAGGATCGCCTCCTTGTGACCGCGTGCGCGTCCGTCGTGGAGGAGATGATTGTGCCCGTTCACTTTAGGGATCAGACCGGTTCCCCAGAGAGGTGCGGTTCTCCATTCGTTTCCGGTCGCTTCAAAGTCGGGTCGGTTATCCGACAGATCGGCGCCCATATCGTGCAACAAAAGATCGGTATAGGGTTTGATATGTTGGAAGGATACTTCGGGAAATCCTTCCAAGGCGCCGGTGAATACGTAGGGTTTGTGACAGGTATTACATCCGATTTCGGTAAAGATTTCTTTTCCGCGGATTACATCCGGGCTCGTCCAATTTCTTCTGCCCGGAGCTCCGACCAAGGTGGTATAAAAAGTCACGAGGTCCGCGGTGCGGGCGGAAATTTCGGTTCCTTCCGGGGTTCCGTTGTTTCCCGGGGTAGAGTTGAAACAATCCGTTTGAGTTCCTACGCAGTTCGGATTCGGGAAGAGAGGGCTCGTGATTCCGATATCTCCCAGAAATGCGCCTTGGTTTTGCTGATTCAAATTCGGCTCGTTGGCCTTCCATCCGAAACGTCCCAAGGTTTTCTTTTGCAGTTTTGCATCCCAAACGAAATTGGGTTTTCCCGAAATTCCGTCTCCGTCCGCGTCGTTTTCGTCGGCGAAGGAAAGAATGGTGGATTCCGGAATCGCCGCCAAAAGTCCCAGCCCCGGGATCATCGGGGAAGTGCGAGGGGACATGTGGAATCCGGAAGGATCGCCGGTCGGATCTCCGAAGTTCCAGCCGGTGATCGTGAACGTCGGTCTTCGGAGGGAATAGGCTTCTCCGTCCGGAAAAGCCCCCGGTTCTTCGGTGAAGTTGACCGTCGCGATCGCTTCTTCCGGTACAGCCGGGTAATTTGTAGGATCTGCGACGATTCCCGGGATTCCTTTGTCGTTGAGTTGAAGTCCGTAGTTGTCCAATCCGATCGGCCCGCCCGTGATCGGGTCCTTTCCGTCTTTACTCAAGCGGATGAGAATGGTGGTAAACGCGCTGCTTCCGCTTGCGGGAGGAGTTCCTCTTCCGTCCTTCACGTGGCAACCGTTGCAAGAATTGTTGTTAAAGACCGGACCCAGTCCGACGGAGGCGGAATTTCCCGGTTGAACCCAATCTCGATTGAAGAAGGAGTTCCCACCTTGGAATTCGATGTTTCCCCCGTCCCGCAGATTGGCCGCAACTAGGTCGAAGGCGTTCACCGTATCGTCGAACGTGGTGGTCCACCCTCCCGAATATTGTTCTCCGGGATCCTGATTTTGAAGATAGAGAAGGATGGCGGCGGTTTCCGCGGAACGGTCCCCTTTGGGAGAGGATCGGAACGGATCGACGTCGCCGCAGCCCGAAAACGAAACGAAAAGCGCGATACACATCAGCCCTTTTCGCAGGTAAGAATGGAATGAAACCTCAGAGCGGGGTGTTCCCCGCTTTTTTGTCGTATTTTTGTTTTTCATAAACGTTCATCATCTTTTTTTAATATTATTTTTTGTTTAAATCGAAAAATCGGTGATCGCGACCCCTACGGCCTTTGCGGCATCGGTGATCGTTTTTTTGATCGTATCTCCGATCAAAAACTGCGTGTCGAATAGGATCTGATACTCGGAGATCAGAACGGGGGTGCCCGCATTTTTGATAATCTGGTCGTATCTTTCCGTCAAAGATCCGGTAGGGCAGGTCGCGGTGTAGTTGGGATCGGCCGTTTGTTCCGGAAGATTAAGGCAGAATGCGTCCCTGGATCGTGTCAACTGGGCGGTCATCGGAGGAGCGGTTAGGGTTCCGTAGAGGCTGCTCAAACCGGGTCCGGTGGACAGAATCACTCCTTTTTGAAGTTCGTAGGATCCATTCCAGACGTTTAAGACTCCCTGCGCGTCGTAGTAAAAATCCGCTTTTGTCGTGTCGCTAAAACAGGAGTGTTCCTCTTCCTGGTCGCCTCCGAACGTTCCGGTGAGCCTTTCTCCGCCCCATTCTCCGGCGATGAATTTTCCGAGTCCCTGAAAGATCGCGGTGATGGCCGCATCGGGATTCGACTTTAAGGAAGTTGAATATACGGTTCCATCGGAGAATTGATCGCGGACGAGTTTGAGTTGTTTGACGAGTCCGCCGGTGATCGCCGCGAGATACGCTTGTTTGGCGAAAACGTCGGCCGAGGTCGCTACTCCGGAAATCGTTTCGTTTCCGCCGCCGGTGTCGGAACCCCAGAGAATGTATTCGATCGCGTGCCATCCCACGGTGATGGATTTTTCCGGATCACCTTCGTTTCCGCCCGTTCCGTTTGCCGCGAGAATGGCGGTATATGTGTTTGCACCGCCGTAGTTATCGATTGCGGTTTCGTCTAACGGCCAAGCGTTGATCAAACCTTCGCATTCCTCCGCCCCGGAGCCGTCGGCGTTGGAACCGCATCCGACGACCGCGGTATTATCGATCGGTCCGCCGGAAAAACGGAAAGCCTCGGTTAGGAGATATGACGCGCGAGCCTTTATGTAGAGGTTTTTGAGATTCGTGTGATTGGCCGCGGAATTCGTATAAGCGTTGACGGCGGTTTCTAAAGCGATCGCGTCTTGATAACTTTTGTCGTACGACTGATAGCCTAGGGCGAGGTAACGATCCACTACCTGCGCTTTGCTTGCGGAAGGGGCGCTACCGATTGCGGCGGCTATTACGAGGAAGGAATTGTCCTCCGATTCTTTCGGTTTGCAGTGGATCGTTAGAGAAAGCACCGAGATGGATAGGAGGGAAACACGAAGTATTTTTTTGAGATTCATGGGATTTTCCTGAGCGTTGTTGAAAAAAGGTCCCGGAGGTGGCCGAAGCCTTCCGCCGGGGAATTTTCGATGAACTGGTTGTTATGATATTGATACTTATTCTCAAAATCATAGATTTCGTCAATCGAAATTCTCCGAATTTGGGGAAATTTGCGGGAACTCCCCCGGAGCGTTGGCGTGGGATTAGGATTTGGTCCTTTCGTTGAGCGAGTGAGTTCCCACAAATCCGAAATTTCTGCGAAATCCCCGTCGATGTAGGATCTCCTAAAAACTACGGGAAATACGGAAAAATCCGAGGAGTTCCTACGTTTACAGTTCAAAGCTGACTCCCGCGTTGATCTGCCGAAACGGCCCCACTTGAATTCCTTCGGGAAGCCTTCCCGAAATGTAACGAACGTCCGTGAGATTTTTTCCGTTCACAAAAACGCTCCAACGTTTGACCGGATCCTTATAGCCGAAAGAGGCGTGGAAAAGACCGTACGCTGGAATCACGCCCGTTTCTCCAGAACTGTTCGAAGTAATATTCAAATACTGTAATATCTTTTTGCCGAGAGGATCGGTGATAGAATCGGCCCAATACGCGGTTCTAGTGTTTGTGTCGTCGTGATATTGTGCGGAAAAATACTGATACTCCGCTCTCGCGTAAAAACCTTTCGGGTGAATGAAGCCGACGGCGAAGGTTCCCGTATCCCTAGAAACATAAGGCACGTAGTTGCCGTTTTTGTCCTTTTGCGCGACGATAAAATCCAAAAGGGATTGGTTCGGAACCACGAGAGAAGTGTCGATGGAATATTGATTCATTCTTGCGTCTGCTCTCGTATAAATCAGATCAATAGGAACCTTAAACGAAGCGTCGAAAAGTTTTGCTGGATCGAAGGTGAAGTTCGTTTCGACACCTCGACTGTACGTTCTTCCTCCGTTTTTTGCGGAAGAGGCGGAATCGTTTCCGCTCGCGGAAGAAGTGATGATGATTTGATTGACGTAATTCAGGTCGAAGTAAGTCACCTGAGCATTTAAGTAATTCGTAATGTCTCCGCGAATCCCCGTTTCGTAGTTATAGGAATATTCAGGATCGATCCTATTGATCAGACCGGTATTATTCAACGCGTCCTGATAACGCGGCGGGGAGAATCCTTTGTGCGCTCCCGCAAACCAGGTCAAATCCTTACGTATGTCGTATGTGATTCCAAGACCCGGAATGACGACGTGATAGACGTTCCTGCTTCCTTTGTCCACTTCCTGAGGTGGAGAAGTCGGATCCGGCTGATTCGTCGTCGGATTGAGCGTTTGCTGGCGCAGTATGGTTCGACTCTGCGTGAACGTTTCGTAACGAACACCGGGAATGACCGAAAGTTTATCGAAAAATTTAAAACTATTCTGCGCGAAACCGGCGATGGATTTCGTATGATTGACCTCGTGATCCCTAAGTTCTCCCGATTTAGAAAGAGAATATTCGGAGGAAGCCGTTCCGGTCGGCGGATTGGCCAATCCGTTGCCGTAGACCGCATAATCGGGAGTAGGCGATCCGTCCAAATACTTAATATCGGCGGTTTCGTAGTGATAACGAAGGCCGGCGTCGAGTTGATTTTTGATTCCGAAAAACTGATAATCCAACTGATAACGGGATTCGATTCCCGCGAATCGGTAGGTTCTGTTGCGATGACCCACTCCGTCCAACATATAAACCGTATCACCGACACGATTTACGAACGGTTCCGTATCATACGTTTTGATCACGTTACCCGGAACCGCGTTGTAATACGCTCCGACGTTGCGGACGTAGTTTTGTCTGGCCCAATTCCGTTCCGTATAAGCCGCGTACGCCTTGGTGACGAGTTTCGAATGTTCCGTAATCTTCCATTCGTGACCGACGTCTCCCGCATAACGTTGTAGTTTACGTTCGTCTTGTTCCGCGAAGTTTGAGGAGGAGTTATTCCAAAGTTGAGCCGTCGTCAGACCGAGATAGGTTATGTTCGCGTCCTGGGTCGTGGCTAAAAATTTCGTGGTAAGCGTGTGTTTGTCGTCGAGGTCGGTGACGGATTTAAAGGAAGCCTCGTGAATTCGAAACGATTGATGATCGCGAAATCCGTCGCCTTGTTTCCGCAAAACGGTCACGTCGATTCCCGTATTTCCGAAAGTGCCTCCGTAGGAAAGCTGGGAAGAGAAAAATCCGTAGGAGCCGCCTTGGGTCGAAACGGAAAGGGTCGGGTCCTTGGGAGGACGTTTCGTGATGAAGTTGATCACACCTCCTATGGTCGAAGGTCCGAAAAGGATCGCGCCGGAGCCTTTTACGATTTCGATTCTTTCCATTCGATCGATATTCGGGGTATAGTATTGCTCGGGAGCGGAATAGGGATTGAGGGAAGTGAAACTTCCGTCTTCTAAAACGAGAACTTTGCGTCCTAGGTCGTTGTTCACGCCGCGGAATCCGATGTTGAGGATCAATCCCATGTCCTGATAACGGATCGAAGCCCCGGGAACTCTTCGTAGGACCTCCATCGAATCGACGGGTTTTGTCTGGTCCAAGTATTCTTTTTCGATTACGGTTGCCGAACCGGGAATCCGTTTGAGGTCGTTTTTCCTTTTTCCTATGACGGAAATGGTTCCTTTGGACCATTTTTCCTTTTCCGGATCTTCCGCAGAGGGAGGAACGGATTTTTCCCTTGTTTCGGATGAGGTTTCGTTTGTTTGTGCGGGAACTCCTCGGACAAACAACAGAAGAGGCAGAATCAAAACGCACAGAATTGTTTTTTTTGGCATAGAGGTTTGATTTTTGAAATGATATTGATTCTCAATATTTGAGAGCCGAGTGGGGAGTCAAGGGAGAATGAAGGGAAAAGAACGAATGACAGGAAAAATTTCTGGGAATTTGGAACTTAGGAGATGGAGATTGTTTGTTTTACCAAGGAATGCGGGAACTCACACAAACAGGAATGCGCCGAAGCAAGGAGCCGAGTAGGAACTCCCCGCTTCCCTTGTCTTCGGAGAAATTTCGAGTCCAAGGAATTTTCATTTTCGGGTGAGATCGATTTTTGAAATCGAGGAGTTCCTACTTCCCGTGTTCCCAATGAGGTATCCAAAACCGGACAAGGTCGTCGTAGCGTTACTCACCTATGTCGAAGAGAACTCCTAAAAAAATAACTCTGCATCGAATCATCTAAAGAGTTTCAATTTCGAAAACGCTTTTATCGAACTATAAAAATAGAACGAAACGACTCCCTTTTTAGGAAAACTTATCTTTGTCTTTGGTTACATGGTGGGACATACTTTTGGGCTCGACCGATTGATACGATTGGGATGTCGTTCCTTGCGTTTTATTTGTATTTGAATCCGACTTGTCGTTTGTTCCTCAGTCCGATAACTCCTTGCTCCGAAATAATGTTTCAAAAAAAAGCCCAAAATCAAGAATCGGTTTTGTTATCAAAAAAGATGAAAATCAAATATTCGATTTTGCTGATCCTTTTTTTCAGCCTCTCGGTAGCTCCTCTCTTATATGCAGGAATTCAGAAGTCCGTTCAGGAAGAATGTTTTCGCGACGAGACCGGCACCCTCTCTGCAAAAACGAAATCGGAAATCAATCGTCTTTGTCATAATCTTTTGTTGCGCACCGGTTTGCGAATGATCGTGACCGTGGTCGCGCATTTGGGGGATCTGAGCGAAAAGGAACGCGCCAATCAGCTCTTCGAAGAATACGCCCAAAAGGATCCTTCGTTTTTTACGAACGGAATCGTCGTGCTCGTTTCGTTTGGAGATCGTAAGATGAGGATCGAGTTGGGCAAAGCTCCCGCCGAAAAAATGTCCAATTCGGAAGCCAAAAACATCATCGACCAGGATTTTATCCCCCACTTTAGACAGGGAAAAACGGACTTAGGTCTTACGACCGGAGTGGCGTCGATCGCGGAATGGTTCCAAACACACTGATTTTTAAGTACATTTGAAAATTAAAATATTCTAAACTATCAGACTTATTCGAAACGGGCGGCCTATGTTCTACTTTCGCGAATTTCGATAATTTAAAAAATCCTGCCGGACAGGACGTATCGAACGAAAAATAAAATCACGAAACACTGAACCGCTTGTCCGGTGAGAAACAAAGGATAAAAAACTTTTTTCTTATAGCGGATGACTCCTAAGACGGCGCTCAGGATCGGTGCGGGCAAGGGGAGGGCGTTGAATGCAAAAACGGCCACCGTTCCGTATTGGTTCAAAAACCCTTTCATTCGATAGAATTTTTTAGGACCGATCAATTTGATACAAGCGCGCGCCGCGATTCTGCCCAAAAAATAATTGACGGTAAATGAAATCAAAAGCCCGGAAAGATGAAGGGCGATCAGTAGTCCTCCGTCCAGTTTGGAATACGTCGCGCGTATGTAGAGAAATTCAATCGGGAGGTAGAAGAAAAACAAACCGCCGAACAAGGTGGTGAAAAAAACACCGACTAAACTCGGTTTGGCGATCTCCCTGGAAACGTGTAAAACGAGTTTTTGAATTCCGTCGAAACCCGGAACGTCGAACTTCAGAATTCCGAAAGCCGTTAACGCCAAAAGAAGTAGTGCTACGGACGCAGATACTATGAAAATCAAACCGGAATAAAAATTCCTTTTTTGATGATATTGAAAAACCTCATCCTTTCGAAATCGCACCGTTTTCCCTCTTTCGAATCAGATAAGCGGGAATTCGGGACCAAACGGCGGAAAGAAGTAGTCCTCCGGTTTCTCTGGTCACTTCGTCGTCCATGGAAAAGTTTACGATCTGCATCGCTGCGAGTATCGTTCCTGCGGAAAACGCGGCCGATAAAACGAGCGAGGTCCTAAGAAGAAGTTTCGTTTTATCCGGAAATATTAGTAATCCTGAATATAATAAGACCACGCTCAAGTAGATCGGAATCCAGAGCCACGGATCCGGATCGTTGTATTGTAATCCGGCGAATAAAAGCCAAAGGAAAATCGTAATCCAGGAAAATACTTTCATGATTCGTGCACCCATTTGAGTTCGTATAGATCCTTTCTTCTGTTGGAGAGGTTTCTTACCGATCCCTTTTTTCTCAATTCCTTTAAAAGATCCAGATCCAAATCCGCGATCAACGTCATCTCCGTATTGGGAACCGACTCGGCAGCGACGCAGTCGTGCGGAAACGCGAAGTCGGATGGAGTAAACACGGCGGATTGGGCGTACTGAATGTCCATATTCTCCACGTGGGGAAGTGCGCCGACGGATCCGGAAATCACTACGTAACATTCGTTTTCGATCGCTCTCGCCATCGCACAATGTCTTACACGGTTATATCCGTTTTTCGTATCTGTATAAAACGGAACGAAGAGGATGTCCATTCCCTGTTCCGCGAGAATTCTCGGTAGTTCCGGAAATTCTACGTCGAAACAGATGAGAATCCCTATCTTACAAGCGTCCGTATCGAACACGGAAAGATTGTATCCGCCTTTTACTCCCCAGTAAAAATCCTCATCGGGCGTTACGTGGAGTTTGTATTGTTCCTCGTAGGTTCCGTCCCTTCTGCAAAGATACGACACGTTGTGAAGCGTGTTCTCCCGATATTCGGGCATACTTCCCGAAATGATGTTTACGTTGTATGAAACGGCAAGTTCCACCATCTTTTCGATTATACTTTCCGTGTGGCTCGACAAGGCTCGCATCGCGTCGGAGGGACTCCGGTCGTTGTATTTCGCCAACAATGACGCATTAAAAAATTCCGGAAATAATACGAAATCAACGTTGTAGCCGGCGACCGTGTCCACGAAAAATTCCACCTGATGCATGAGTTCCTCTATCCCGGCGACGGGACGCATCTGCATCTGAACTACTCCGACGCGAACCACGGTTTTTTTTCCTCCGATCAGAGTGGGTTCTTCCTTTTCGTAATATATGTTTAGCCATTCCAAAAGAACGGCGTACGAGCTGAAACCTTTCGTGTTCCCGAAATATCCGCGTTTGAGTTTTCGGACGTGGAATCCGTTCGCCAATTGAAAGGAAAGAACGGGATCATAGATTTCCTTGTCGCGTACTTTTTCGATGTATTGCGCGGGTGTCATCGTGTCTTCGTAGTTTTCGTATCCGGGCATCCAAGCTCCGACCACGATCCGTTTTAAATTCAGTTTTTCGCAGAGTTCCTTTCTTGCGTCGTAGAGTCTGCGTCCCAGCCGAAGCCCGCGGTATTCCGGATGAACGAATATATCGACTCCGTAAAGAGTGTCGCCGTCTTCGTCGTGATTTTTTAAATCCCCTTTACCGACGATTTCCTCGTAGGTATGATTGTCTCCGTAGTCGGACCATTTGATGATCTGACTGATCGCCGCTCCGACCACCTTGCCGTTGTCTTCGATGCAGATTTGTCCTTCCGGAAATTTTTTGATCTGGGATTCATACTGGTTTTTTTTCCACGCTCCGTCGAATTCGGGGAAGACGATATCCATGATCTCCTTTACGTCCTCGTAATCCTCCCATGTAAGTGCGCGGATTACGATCCTATGTTCGGATTGGATCTTCTTCTTTTTTTTACTCGGCTTTTTTCCGCCGGCCCCGTTGGAGGAAATCATCCGAACACTTTACCCGGATTCATGATATTCTTCGGATCCATGGATTTTTTGATTTCCTTCATCAGTAGAATTTCCGCCTCGCTTCTGGAAAAACCGAGGAAATCCTTTTTCAAAAGTCCGATTCCGTGTTCGGCGCTAATGGATCCATTATATTTTTGTAATAAACTAAACATATCCGGATCCACATTTTTGCATTTTTTGAAGAACTCCTCGTCGGAAAGTTCCTTCGGTTTAACGATGTTTAGGTGGAGATTTCCGTCGCCGACGTGGCCGAAAAGCGCTATTTCAAAACCGGGATATTTTCCGTTTAACAAGGATTCCATTTCCCTGAGAAAGGGTTCCATGTTTCTGAGTGGAAGGGAAATGTCGTTCTTATGAACCGTATATTCGATCGATATACTTTCGCTGATCCCTTCGCGGTATTTCCAGAACGTTTCGGCTTGTCTGGAATTCTGCGCGAGGCTTCCGTCTGAGATTAGGCCCTTTTCGGTGATCGATTCCATAAAGCCGAATAATTTTTCGTCGTCGGATTCGTTTCCGATTTCGAATTCCATCAAAACGTAATATGGACTCGGAGCGGAAAACGGATCGGGAACGGAGAGGTGAGACTTCACTTTTCCTAAACAGTATTCCGTGAAAAATTCGAACGCGAGAAGCGGCACTTTTACCTGATGGGTTTCCTTAAAAAGGGAAAGAATGGAGGGAAAGTCCGGAACGGAAACGAGAAGGACACGATTATCGACCGGCTTTACGGTGAGTTTTAAGGAGGCCTCCGTGATGACGCCTAACGTGCCTTCGGAGCCGATAAAAAGATGTTTTAGGTCGTATCCAGTATTGTTTTTCAGGAGTTCTCCGTTGAATTCCAGAATTTCGCCGGTTCCGGTCACGACGGTCAGACCCAACACCCATTGTCGGATCAGTCCGTAGCGAACGACACGTACTCCACCCGCGTTAGTCGCGATGTTTCCTCCGATATGCGAGGATCCCGTCGAGGCGAAATCCACGGGAAAATAAAACCCGCGCTCCTCCGCTTCCTTGTGTAGATTCTTTGTGATCATTCCCGCTTGGACCTTAATACTTCCGAAAAACGGATCGAAGTCCAGCACCTTATCCATCTTGGAAAGGGAAAGGACCAGCTCCTTGTTTTTGGCGACGGCGCCTCCCGCGTATCCGGTCCGGCCTCCGGAAGGAACAATCGCCAAATCGTTGTTATACGCATACTTTACGATTTTTGCGACTTCCTCGGTATTCGTCGGAAACGCGAGTATTTCGAAATCGGGTCGATACACTTTGGTTCGGTCCGTTCCGAAAGACAAAAACGCCGCCGGGTCGAAGTCGGGATCGTCCTTAAAGAATATTTTCCCCGGTCCGATCAGTGATTTGAGTTCTGCTTTGTTGATGGTGGTTGTCGTCATAATATTTGCGTTTTTATTCGGCGAAGTTCATCCTTTCTATCTGAGAGTCCACGGGTTTTTCGTCCTTTCCTATGACACGTTTGCGGTAGTGTCCGTCCGGATGAAGGAAACGCGCTTTTACGTTGTCACGTAGTTGGACGTCCAAGATCTTTTTGATCCTTTCCTTGTTTTTCGGTTCGATGATCGGAAAAAGTACTTCGATCCTTCTTTCGAAGTTTCTCGGCATACAATCCGCCGATGCGAGAAAGATGGATTCCGTACCGCCGGAGTGGAAGTAGTAGATCCTCGTATGTTCCAAAAATCTTCCCACGATGGAAAGAACGGTGATGTTCTCCGAAATCCCCTTTAATCCCGGTTTTAGACAACAGATTCCGCGTATGATCAGATCCACTTTTACGCCGGCTTGGCTGGCCTTATATAAGGAAAGTATAATATGCGGATCGACGAGCGAGTTCATCTTGAAACAGATCCTCGCCGGTTTTCCCGCCTTTGCGTTTTCGGTTTCCTTATCTATAAGAGTTAGGAAGGTGGATTTCAGGTTGTGCGGAGATGCGGACAATAAATTGAGCGTCGGCATTTTTGCGTAACTCGTGATCGTATTGAAGATCGTCGAAACGTCTTCGGTGATCTGTTTGTTGACCGTGAAAAAACTGAGATCGGTATAATATTTCGACGTCGTGGAATTGTAGTTGCCCGTTCCAAGATGTACGTAACGTACGAGGTGATCGTCCTCTTTGCGGACGACCAAAAGCATCTTACAATGGATCTTTAATCCGACGACTCCGTATACGACGTGTACTCCCCGCGCTTCGAGTTTCTGCGCCCACTTTATGTTCCTCTCCTCGTCGAAACGCGCCTTTAGTTCCACGAGTACGGTGACTTGTTTTCCGTTTTCGGCCGCTTGTCCGAGGTATTGTATGATCGGCGAATCCCCGCTCGTACGATAAAGCGTCATCTTGATTCCGAGAACCTTAGGATCTTCGGACGCGATTCTGAGAAGGTCCTCGATCGCGGAAAAGGATTGGTACGGATGGTGAAGGAGTCTATCCTTCTTTTTGATCGCTTCGAATATCTTTTCCGGAGTTTCGAATTTCAAAGTAACCTTCTGCTGAAAGAAAGGATATTTGAGTTTGGAAGTATGATCCAATCCGTAAAAGAACATCGCGTCGTTGATGTTCAGCAGGGAGGCGACGTCGAATACCTCGTGGTCCTGCAATTCCAAAAGCTCGCGTAACGTGTTTTTGATGAAGGGCGAAGTTCCCTGATGGATGTCCATTCTTACCGCGTCGCCCCAGATCCTGTTGCGGAGTTCGTCCTTCATCGTGATCAAAAGGTCCTTTACGGATTTTTCCTCGTCGATGGATATGTCCGCGTCGCGTATGATGCGGAACGGATAGATTTCCTTTACGGTCATTCCGTAAAATAGATCGTCTACGTGCAGTTTGATGATTTCTTCGAGCGGGAAAAATCTTCTTTCCTCTCCTTTCCCTTTGAGTTGTAAAAAACGGGGAAGGACCGAGGGAACCTGTACCACGGCGAAGAGATCCTTTTTGCCTCCGGTTTTTTCGTCGTCGGTGCTTAAGACCATCGCAAGGTTTAGACTTTTGTTGAGGATATGAGGAAAGGGATGCGCAGTATCGATTGCAAGCGGAGTCAGAATGGGAGAGACGTCCTCTTTGTAATACGTTTGGATCTGTTTGATTTCGTCGATCGTCAATTCTTCCGGATTGAGGATTACGTGTATTCCGGCCGCTTGCAATTCTTCTAATGTAGCCGCGAAACATTCGTATTGTTCGCGGACGAAGGCGCGTACCTTGTCGGACAAGTCGGAGAGGATTTCCGAGGCGCTGTCTCCGTTGAGGCTTCGTTCGTCGTTTCCTTCTTTGACGAGGTTACGGAGTCCCGCAACTCGCACCATATAGAATTCGTCCAGGTTGGTTTCGGTGATGCTTAAGAATTTCAGTCTTTCCAAAAGTGGATTTTCGGTATCGCAGGCTTCTTCCAATACGCGCCGGTTGAAGTCGATCCAGGAAAGTTCCCGGTCGAAAAATATATCCGGGTTGGTGAGTTGTATTTCCGGGCTGTTTCCAAGGGGGGATTCCGGTTGGGAAGGTGTGGAAAGAGTCTGCGTCTGTTCCTGTAGTTTCGATTTTGACACTTGGATATCCTACGTGTTTGAATTGCCCTTTGCGTCGGAAAAATTAGGGATTCTATTCCTGTTTACACCCGCTTAGTCGGGAGTCAATGATTCTAAGGGGAATTCGTTTTTGTGCGTTGGACCGTTTTGGTCGTTGGTCGGAATTCGGAGACGTTCGGAACGGGGATTGGTGAGGAGTTCCCGCATTTTCACGGCTTTTTGCAAAGAAAGGATGGTCCTTCTGTGGGAAGGAGGGAGAGAGGAGTTCCTACGTTCTTGGAGGCGGATCTTTTTTTAGTTCCGAGGGATCCGGGATCGTTCGGAAGCAAACGTAGGAACTCCCCGCAAAACTAGAAAGGCAAGATCCGCGTCGGGAAGAAGCCGGTCGGAAAAACGAGGTCGCTTCTCCGTTTTAGGAGATCCTACGATTTTCCGGATTTATAATTCCTTTCAACCTCCTTGGATTTGGGACGGATTCCCTTTACGAAGGTCGCACAACGGATAAATCGGATATTATTCCTACAAAAACCGAATTCTTCTTGCCGAAGCTCCCGTCTAAACCAATGAATACCAGCCTGAGGAATAAAAATTGGCAATCCCAAGTCGTTACGCTGTCGCAATTCATATTCTCACCTTTCTGGAAAATGGAAATGGGGGGGATACGACCTCGGATACGATCGCTGAATCCGTAGGAACCAACCCGGCGATTGTCCGCACCCTCATCGGTAAGATGAAAAAGGCCGGACTGGTACTGACTCGCCAAGGTGTTCCCGGAGCCTCCCTCGCCAAGCCGGCCACGGAGATCCGACTTTCCGATATTTATCGAGCCATCGAAGATTCCGATTGTCTTTTTACCGTTCACGATCATCCCAAACAGGATTGTTCCGTAGGAATGGGAATTCTCCCCACACTGGAATGTCTTTTCGCCCAAGCACAAGCCGCCCTGGAATCGAAGTTGGGAGAATTTTCTCTCGCCGATGTTTTAGAGCAGGTCCGGGGCGAATGTAGAAAAAAACTTTCTCTAACCACCTGAGTTTTCAAAGTTTCGCTCCCTAAGTTTGCGGCTTCTCCGTCGATTCGTAAGAAACAACCTCCTTTAAAATTTCAAGGAAGGTCGGAGGAACACACCTTCGTTCTTCGACGGAATCCGGAAGAAGAATCGAAGAACTCCTCAGCTCGCCGGTTTTTGCAGTCCGGGATCGGGTAACGAAAAAATGGACCGATGAATTTTCGGACCTCATCGTGACACCGCAGGGAGTTCCCGCAGAATTCTATTACGTCCGGGATACGATGTTCCCCGGAAAATTCTTACCTTCTCAGGTTGACACATTCGTACATTCGTATATTTTAATGTTTTGATGCATCCATCGCCGAACCGGCCCGAAAAGGGGTTGTGGATCGACAAGAAGTGTGCTGGGGGAGGAAATCCTGAACCGAGAACCGTAAATAGAAACACAATCCAACCGATCGCGAGGTTGCGATGTCGGTAAACTTGCGACCTTCGCGACTCTCCGGGACCTTACGACAAATACGAACGGATTCGGTTCACACAGACGTTTTTCGTTTTTTAACGTTCTACGAACCAGGTTTTGAGAATTTCCACGTCGTGGATCACTTGAATTCGAAACCTTCCGGTTTGTTCCGGAAATATCCTCCAATCGAAGTAGGAAAACGAGGACCTCCATTCGGGTTGGAGAGTCCAGTCGATTCGTTTGCAGACGGACTCCGGATTACACACTTCTAATTTGAGCTCGTGTTTGCCCGGTTTACGGATTTCAAACGCCAAGAACGGATTTTTTTTGGAATCGAATTCGGAATCGCAGTTGTTTAATTTTTTGTTCTTCAATTCCGAACAGATCCTAAAATCCTCCTCGAAAAATATCTTTCCCGCGGGAGAAGAAGAGGACGGATTCCAATAAACGGTTCCTTCCTTGAGTTCGTTTAACATTCCTTCGTCGGTTTGAAAGACGGTGGGAAAGGATTCCATCGTCCGAAAGTTTTCGGCGGGTTTGAGGACGTGGAAGTGAAGGTGTGGGGCGCTGCTGTATCCGGTGTTCCCCGATAGACCGATCCTGTCGCCGGCCTTCACGGTTTGTCCGTATTGGACCGACACTCCTTTGTGTTTTAAGTGAGCGTATTCCGCTATACTTCCGTCCTTGTGAAGTATTTGGACGAAGTTGGCTTTGTCCTTAAACGACGGATTCAATCCTCCGGTTTGGAATTTATCCTGAGCCGCGATCACAAGTCCGTCCCTCGCCGCGAGCACGGGGGTTCCTTCTGGCATCTTAAAATCCACCGCGTACGGTACGATTCCCAGATGCGTGAATTTGCCGTTGTATCCCTGACTTACCCGGGCTGCGGTTTCGTAGGGAAGCCGATAGACGACGTCTTTTGCGTCCGATGCGTCGCTATCCCCGGGAAGCAAATAATAGTTGTACGCGTAGGAAAGTTGTTTCGTCGAGTCGATCGGAGAAAGACTCAAGATCGGATACGGTTCCGTGTTTCCTTTGGCGATCAGTTTGAGCGGCACGGTTCGATCGGATTTCAAGTTATCCAATGAACTGAATTCCAAACGTAGGCTGAAGGGGTATTCTCCGTTTGGAGTTCGATTGTGTACGAAAAATTCGATCTTATCTCCGTTGTTTCGGGTGAGAACACAGACCCATTCTTTCGGTTTACAGTCTCCCGTAAACTCGCTCGGATCCGCGGGAAGTCCGGTTACGAAGAGGAAAAGTAGGACAAGGATCGGTTTCCGCATTCTAATACGCATTTTTCGATACCGGAATTTCTGCGTAAATCATCATTTTATCATACGAAACTCGTTTTGCCCGGAAGAGAACCGCGGCCAAGGGAAAAACGATCGGATACTTCGCGGATTTTTGTACGGATTTAAATATTATAAAATTTGAATGTTTTTTATTTTTGATCGGGACGAACGGGCGACCAAGAATCGAAATCCGACCGTTCGGATTCGGAGATTTGAGGAAAGAAAACATCGTATCCCGAATTCGTATTCTGTAGTAGTTGCGCGGAACGATTTTTCGGGAAGAAGGTTCGTTTTGACGCGTTTAGGAATTCCCCGTTTTTATATATCTTCTTGTTTGCGATTTCGGACAACGTTCCGTTTTTTTTTCGCGGTTCGTTTCGATTCGACCCTGAAAAAGTAATATTTATTTATAAACCAAAGTTTCGGTTTTCGTTTCTTTTGTTCTTTGATTTTTAAAAATGCTTGACTTTGTCGTTATCTTTCTTTCATTCTCCACTCCTAAGGAATTCTTGTGTTCTTTCTTCGGCAAATGATTCATCTTTCTTTTTGGGGAATGTTGTTGTTCTACATTTCCTGTCCTTTCGTTTCTTTGTACGCCGAAGTCAGTTCCTATTCGTTCGATTCCTTTTTGTCGGATGGTTTGGAACAAGCGGATCGCGAATACGAATCCGAGTTTTTATTTCGCGGTTCCTCCGTTTTTTCCCGCGACGACGATTCCCGTTTTTTTTCTTCGTCTTTCTCTTCTTCGTTTGTTTCTTCCCGTTTCCGTGTTTGGCGTTCGTTCGTTTCCGGCGGACGATTGGCGGGAAAACGTTCCGCGGTTTCGCACTCTACTTCTACTTCTACTTCCGTTTCCGCTTTGCGATCTTGGATCTTATCCTCTTCGAGTGCGAAGTTCTCCGATCGACGCGAGTTGTTGGATGCGGATGATCCCGTCTTTTTTTATCTGGAAGAAAATCGACGTCTGTCGTTTCAGTGGGACTTCTTTTTGAACGTTACCTGCGATCCTAAAATTTATCTTTCTAGGATTCATAGTTTTGCGAATTCTTCCGGTTTGGAACACGGCTCTGCGTCTCCCGAGAATTCGGACGACGGTTTCGGTTTTTTCGCCGATTGTTTCGCGGCCGTTTTGCGTCGCGGTTCGTCGGATTCGTTTTCGGATCCGTCGTTTCGGTGTGTGAACCGTTTCGAATCTCGTTCCGGGTTCGTCGCGTTTTTGCCTTCGTTTTTTTCCGTAGAGGATCCGGACATCGTCCTTTCTCTGCTTAAATTCCATCGTTATTTGTCTTTACTGTTTCATTTTCCTCCAAATTTTGCCAAAGGGTTGATTTTACTATGTTGAATCCAAATTCCTCCAGATCTTTTTCCGTATCGCCGAACGAAAATTCCCCCGCCTATTTTTTAGATAATTCGAATATTCCATTTTTTGCATACAGAAGGCTCCGTTCCTTGTTCGACAGGGGAATCGGTTTTTTACCTTCTCGTTTGTCCCGTTTCCGTAAGTCCGTTCCGCTCGGTTCCGCGTCCGTTTCCGGTCCGCGTCCGGACGGCGAAGTGTTCGTTCGGGAGGCTTCGGATCTTCTCGCCGGTAAAATCAGAGTCGCGTCTTTGGCCTCGGGGTTGCGTTGGACCAAGGCGGTCGCGCTTCCGATGGTTTTGGTTTTTCTTTTCGAATTCGCGGTCGTTCCGTTTTTCGAATTTTCCTCCCTGGCTGCCGATCCTTTCGACCTGAATTTTGAAAACAAAAACAAGGCCAAGGGTAGACTTGAATCCTACTACAACGCGGCGGAAAAAGCGACCGACGCGACGCAGTGGCAAAACGTCGTGGAAAGCGGCAAACGGATCCTGGGCGCGGAATGGGAAGCCAACGCCAACCTAGAGATCGAAAAGGAACTCAAAAAATTCACGGGCACGTCGGCTGCCAGGGAAGAACTGAGGATTCAACTTCAGGATCAGAAACGAACCGTAGCCATCCGTTGGGAAGAAGATCTCGAAAACGAAATGTTGGAAAAACGGGGGGCTTGGAAGGCCAATCGGAACAAACAGGATTTCGAATCCTATTTCACCACGGATAAAAAAAAGGAAATCCGTACTGCGCTGGAAAATCTGGTCAAGGCCGCTGACGCCGCCAAAAACGCGGCGACCGGTGATGCTAACACGCGTTTGGCGGCTTGGGACGGGGCGATCCAATCCGGGATTACTGGTGTGAGAGCGCTCTGGGAAAACAATATCGTTTCGATCAAAGGTTCGATTTTGGGTTCGGCCTCCGCGGTCGAATTGTCCGGTTTGGAGAAGATCGAGTTCGAAAAGAAGTTAAACGAAATCGAGGCTTACTACAAAAATTATTTCAATCTCGAAGAGAACGGCGTCAAACTTCCCGCGCGTCAAAGTCTCGTTAAATCCTTGAATCGCGACACGGACATCGCGATCGCTCAGGAACAGGATCCTACCAAACTCACCGAACTTCTGATCGAAAAGACCAAACAAGAATTGGATCCGGCTTCCGGTCAACTTTTGTCCAACTTGGACGACTTCGGAGATCTTCCTTCGAACTACGAAGACGTTTCCGGTGAAAATCCGCAGGAAAAAATTCTACAAGCCCTTCAGAACGGTCAGGCGTTGTGGGACGAAGCGATCGAACGTTTGATCGTTAAAAAACTGGAATACGATCGTCAAGCCGAAGACAAACGAGTTCGCAACGAGGACAAATGGTCCAAGGCGTACTACGCCCTTTTGGAAGCGAAGGCGAAGTGGACGCAGGAAATCGACAAACAGATCCAAGACGGTCTGAAAAAATGGGACGAATCCGAACTCAAACTCAAACAGAACAAAGAGAAAGCCCTTCAGGAACTCAATCAATATCTTTCCGTGAGTCAGGAGCAATACGTCGCCCATTTGAGCGGGATGCAGGGTACGATCCTTTCCAGCGCGGATACGATTTCTTCCATCGTCTCCAACATCGCTTGGTATCAGGATCAGATAGACAAGGAGAACAAGAAATCCCCTCCCGACGCGGCCTTGATCAACACGTATACGATTGAAAGAAACAAATGGTCCGCGCTTCAGACTCAGTTCCGTCAATACGTCGCGTCGGTTCAGAATAAGATCCACGACGAGGACATTCTCGGCAACAACGGAGGCTCGGGAGTTTTGAACGACAACGGTTCCTCTTCCGACCCGTATCTTTACAGCTCCGCGGAATTCGAATTCCGTTTGGCGAAAGCGGAACTCGCCGAGATCGAAAAGAAAAAAGCGAGGGCACAAGCGGTCGTCAACTACGCGGAAGCGAACGTGAACGTAGCCAACATGGCGTCGATCCAGTCGGAACTGAACACGGCTAAATCCGCGTACGAATCCAGACAAAACGCGTATCTCGCCTTGCTCCAACAACTGAACGGCACAAGTCCGGTCGTCGGTGGTACGACGGGGACCGATCCGAATTCCGGGAGTTCCACCGGTAGTTCCGCTCCGCCGGCGAACACTTCTCTTTCGGAATTGGAAGCCGCGAAAAAACTGGCCGAGGAAAAAAGCGCGGCGCTTGCGGTCGCCCAGTCGGAACTAGCCGCCGCGAGAAAACGTTTCGACGAAGCGAAACAACTTCAGATTTTGGCGCTGAACAATTCCCCCGAAATGTTGGGCGATATCGGCTCTCTAAACACCGACGCCGCCACCTACGATCCCAACAATCCGAACGGCGGTATCAAGTTCGAAATCTATCAAGCCGATCTGCAAATTTCCGAAGCTCGGGAGAAGTTGAAGGAAAACGAGAAGGTTTACTTCTCCAAAAACTACAACCAAACCAACGCGCAACGCACCGAGGATTTTTTCGGAGATCTTTGGAACAGGATCCAATCCTTCGAAACCGGTAAGGAAAAACTGAAACTTTTGGAAGACGCGGTTTCGGATTCCGGCAGAACACTTTTGCAAAAAGTGTCGGATCTCCTCCGTCCGGATAACACCGTTTTGGTGTCCGTGTTCGGCAATCAAGGCGCGGCCCAGGTCAAGGCGCAGCTTCAATCGTTGACGGACGCTCTCGCGAAAAAAGTCAGGGACGAACAGAACGGTAACGTGGAAAAGGAAAAACTTCCGTTCGCAGTTGAGAAGTTCTCCGCGAGTCTGGATCCTTTGGTCGTTCAGTCGGACAATCTTCTTTCACAGTTCGACGATGCGGATAAGGGTCAGTATCAGGCCTTCCATTCCAAGATGAACGAGATCTCCTCGTTTTTGGGTTCGTTTTCCTCTTCTCTCAACGTTAACGGCAGTTATCTGCAATTGGACGATTTCAACGTTTGGAAATCGGGGCTTTCGGATTCCTTAGGCAAATGGGGTGATCAGTTGTCCGCCTTTCAATCCGCCAAGTCGGATTTCTCTCAGGCCTTGAACGTGTATCGTACGTATGCGACGGCGCATCCCGGTGCGGAGGCGAGTTTGGAATTCCAACTCGAAATCCAAAAGGTCACCGTCGCGTTCGGCAAATACCAACAGAAAACTTCGGATCTCCAGGCGTATTGGTCCGAACTTTCGACCAGATCCTCTCATATCCGTTTGGAGGCTTTGGATCGTCTGCAAAAAGCGAGAACCCTGGTCGATATGTCCACCCTGGATATGAATACGAGAACGAATTTGAAATCGCAGATCGATTCGTTTCGATCCTCGTTTTTGAAAAAGAACGCGTCCGGTCAGGACATTCCGGACGATATCTCGTCTTTGATCGCGGGCACGGGGCTTTCGTTCAGCGGGGCGGCCTCCGCGTTTTCCAACTATTCCTCCCAGTATTCCAATTACAGAAACACGATCGACGAAAGAAGCGCGATCCTCGGCGGTATGAGTTCGATCCTTACGCAGGCTTTGGAAAGTCAAAGGGCGAACGTAACCGCGCAGAAGGCACAGCTCGGTTTTCTTTTGGACGAAGACGGCGACATCGAAGATCTGCAAAATACGGTGAGCGGTGTGGAAGAATCCGCAAAAATCGAAGCCGCTAAACTGGACGCGCGTGTCGCGGAAATCCTTTTCGAGAAACTGGGCAATTTAGGTTCCGATGCCGCCGATCGTAAGTTGGATCCGATTTATCTCGGTTTGTCGAACGAGATCAACGAACTTTATTCCAATTTTTCCGGTTCGACGGATTCGATTTTGGAAATCCGAGCGCGTAAGATCGCCCTCGCGTATCTGAAAAACGCGTCGCAATCCATTTCGCAGACGTTTATGAGTAATTCTGAATATTCCAAATTTAAGGCAGATCTTGCGAAGACCAGGGACCGTACGCTGGCCACTCTTTCCTTTTACGAGGACGATCACGGTTTTCTCGACGAAGACGACCGTTTTGCGTTCCGTCTTTCCGACGACGAATCGGAGAGAAGAAAGGCGAGCGAATATTTCAGCTTCGGCAGTACGTTCGTTTTCGCGAACCAGGTATTTCAGGAATCCTCGGTTTGGCTGAATTTGGCGGGTAGCATGAAGGGTTTTTCGGACGCCGTAAAATCCGGCGCGATTTTGAGCGGTCTTCGGGACGATTTTTTCAACGCCCAAGAATCGGATGCGTCCGGTCTTTTTCAGGAATTGATTTCCGCGGCGGGTGTAGGTTCGTATTCTTCCGTGGATTTTTACAAGGATTCGATCCGGAGTCAAACGGGTCCGGACGTCGTGGATTCCGCTAAGATCGCGCAGAAAAAAGCGGAGTTGGCGGCCTTGCTCGCCGGGATCACCGATCCGCAGGCGCAATTGGCGAAGTTGATCCAGACGGGGGACCTGAGTTCCGTCTTCGGTTTGTTGACCGGGACCAACGTTCAACAGGATCTGGTCGCGTGGCAAAAAGAGATCGCCGACGCAAACGCCCTGTTCAACAATTTGGACGCGAACCTGCAAGGTCCGATCGCGAACCTTTCGTCTCAGTTCGATTCTTTATTAAACTTTTTTAATTCTCCCGCGTTTTCGCAAATGCAGTCCTTTGCGAACGATATCGTGGCCTCGATGGACGCATTGAAAAACCTGACGGATTCCAATCTCCCGATTTACGATCCGGTCGCGGACGCGGACGGGAATTCTCCGTATGTGGGAGCTCCGGATCAGGACGGGGATCCTGTCGGTTCTCCTTCCTGGAATCCTACGTTTTTGGACGTCAACGGCAAACTTCCCTGGGAATCGGGGTATCGTTCGGATCGTCTGCGGTTTTCGGTCGCTTGGACTCCGACGTATCGGGACGCGAACGGTAAGGTTCCGGGGGATGCCGGTTACAACGCGGGCAATTTAAGAATATTAGGTTATTCGAAACCTCTTGAGGATTTGGATACCTCCGCTTTGACCGCGAAAAAGAACGCGTTTTTGTCGGAACTCGCCCAGTTGAATTCGATCAAATCCAACGCGCAGTCCAAACTCGCGGTTTATCGTTCCAGTTTGAACGCGCTTTCGGCTTTCCGCGCGGCGCATCCCTCCGATTTTGCGACCGCCAACAACGGGCAATATCTTTCTTTGGTGCAGCAGCTGAGAACCGACGGTCTGGCTCTCGTAGGAACTCATTCGTCTACGGTGGCTTTTCTGGGGAACGTTTCCTCCAAGTTTCAGGATCTGAGGTCGGAACAACAATTTCTGACCCGTCTTTCGAAACAGGCTTTGGGTCTTCCGATCGATAAGATCCTCGTTCCTCAGGTCGCGATCGGTTTTACGTTTCCTCCTCTGCCCGCGGATCCCCTGGAACTTCCGCTTTCGAGCCCGTTACGGTCGGATATTTCGACCGGGAATCCGGGCAATTACTTCGTTGTTCCGACCTCCTCGAGGAACATCGTCCAACAAGTGGCCCGTTTGGACTTTGCGAAATTCAAGGAGACGAGTCAGTTCTCCGACCTCGGTTCCAACGGCTCTTATTTTTTCTCGTATAACTTGAGTTCGGCGAACTCCGGTCTTTCGGCCGCGGCCCAGTCGGTTTCGCTGAAAGTGGACGCTTGGGTGAGCGCGCTTCAGGGAAAGGACGCTCCGTTGAACGCGTTGGCCGGTCGTCTGGACGATTTGAACGATCGGATCGTTTTTTACGCGGCGGGTTCCGGTCCGAATCAGATCGGTCAAAACGATCTGGTTGCGATCGTCGCGAATATGAGGGATTTCCTTCTCCAAAAATCCCTGGAAGGCGTGGAGTTTAACCCGGCGCTCAAACAGATGGTGGAAGCAGCGGGTGCGTTTACGGACGAAATCGAAAATATCCAGTTTCTCCAACAATATCCGAGCACGGACAAGGCGGTTTCTTTCGCCAATTTGACGGCGGCGCAGGAAGCGCAAAAGACCCTGTCCGCGGTCGCGTCCCTGTCTTCGGATTTGAGTTCCTTTCTTTCCGGTAATCCTCCGATTTTTTCCAATCTGGGGCAGGTTCAGTCTCTATTAGAAAAGTATGAAATTCTTAAGAACAAACCGATGGATCAGGCGAAGTTCGAGTCGGAATTCCGCTCCAAACTCGGAGACGCGCATTGGTTGAACGCGTTTCACGTCTATCGGGACAAACTGGCCGCGGCGGAGGCTTTCTTTTCCCCTGCGACCCAGGCCAAAATCGACCGTCTCAAAGAGAACAGTTGGGATCTGTTTAAACGAAATCTCGCGAACGCGTATCTTTCGAACCGGGTCGGTAATCCGATTTTGACGGAATTTTTGGACGAACTTCGCGCGGGTAAGTTCAGCGTTCTGGTTCCGAACCAGGGTGCGGTGGAAATCGATTCCAAGTTTTTGGGTAAGGCGATGTCCGACGCCCAGATTTTGGAAGTGGGCGATTATCTGAAACCGTTCGACGCGATGGCTACGGTTCAGAGACAGGGTTTGGTTTCGGATCTGAATACGTTTTTGTTGAACTTCGATCCGGATATGCGCGACGAGTTGAAATCGGTTTCGCTCGTGAATCAGTTTGCGACGATCCGTTCGCAGATCGCCCAAGGTAAGGTTTTTCCGGATCGGGACTTGCCCGCCGAGTTGAAGGACTTTGCGTTGATCGCCTCTTTCGAATTTTTTCTTTCGAACACAAAACAGGAAACCACCGTTTTGGAAGGAACCACCTCCGTGAAAAAAATGGTCGCCAAGTTCGATCCGTCGAGCGCGGATTCGAGACGGGCCGCGATGTCGGAGTTTCTTCTGAAACTGGGTCCGGTTCATAAGTCCGGTCCGGACGGTTCTCCGGTTTTGGATCCTTCGAGACAGGCCGAGATTGAATCGCTTACCAACGGTTATCTGGCGAACTACGGTTCCAAAAACCCTTCCAGCTTTTTGAACGTGCAGATTTTGAAGGACTTTGAAGCGCGTAACGCGTATTATGCGGAAAAAGATCTCAGAATTTCGCGTAACGCCGATCCTTCCACGCCGGCGGATCAGAGAAGGGACGAACTGAGTTACGACGATTTGTCCGCGCTCCGGGATTGGATCGTGGAAGCGAAGTTCGATCCGAGTACGGAATCGGCGATCGTGGAGTCGGCGAGGATGGACTTTCTTCTTTCCCATTATCTCGGCGAGGACACGGAGGATGTGAGCGCGGAGGACTTGGCTAAGAATCCGGATCTTGCGAATTTTTACGGCTCGGGCGGTTCGGGTTATTTCAGTCAGATGGACGCGTTTTTTGCGAGCAAGGGTTTGGCCGTTTTGTCGGACGCAGAAAAGGACCGGTTCCGTCTTTTGAGTTCGGGCACCGCGGACGCGTGGGGGCTTTGGCAATACGACCCTTCGGGTCTGATTTCCCGGGAAATCTTTATTCAAAATTTTGAATATGCCGACGAATACAAGGATCTTACGTCCTCGCTCGGCGACGAATCCATCCGTTTGAAGAAGGAATTGGCGGACGCGGATCGGGACATCCGCAAGGAAAAGTTCGTCTACGACTACAGAAGCGGTCTGATCAAGTTCAACAGTTATCAGTCGTTTTTGGGGGTTCCCACCGACAACGTCGCCTCCGACGTTTTGACGAACGAATCCCTGGCGATCCAGGGTCGTCTGCGGGAATTGGAGATGGACGCCGAACAGAAGTTAGGCGGTCTTTTCAACCTTTTGGAAAATCATAGAAGTCTCGTGTTCGACGGGACTCCCTTGGAGGACGCGCTTCCCTCCGATCCGATTCAGACCAAGGCGGATTTGAACCCGGGTCTGCGGACCGCGGCGAAGGTGATGAGTTCGTCGTATTCCCTTTCCGACGGGGTTTTGTCCCGGGATGCGAGCGGCAACTTCGCGTTCGAAAGCGACTTTGCGAACTTGAAGGCGAGATTGGATCAGGCGTTGAACGTCGTTTCGCCGGGTTCGGTGGATTACGATAAATACGCGGATACGATCAACAGTCAGAGCGGTTTGATCGGCACGTTGAAAAACACGATCAAAACCGCCGGTCAGAGTTATGCGGTGCTTAAGGGTATGCTTTTGAACGGTGTGAATCCGCAAGCGGAACTGAACGCCGCGACCGTGGCGTTTAACGCGGCCAACGCCCTCATCGAAGGCCCTACGGGTTTGAAAAAACAATTCGAAGACGCCCAGGCGGCCGTGACCCTGAAACAATCCGAATATCTGAACAAACAACAAGAGGTGAGCGACGCGTACAACCTCATGCTTTCGGCTCAGGACACTTTCAATCAGAAAGCGGCGCTTTTCGATTATGCCACTTTATTAGAATATTCTAAACATAATATATATCAAGCGGAGAATAATAATCCGGCTTCGGCGGACGGTTCGGGTATTCCTGCGGGTTACATCGATACTCCGAAAAAACTCGCGTTGGATCGTTTGGCGGCGGTTCAAAAGGAATTAGACGAGAAACAACTCCAAGTGGCCGCGTTGGAAAAGAAACTGGCCGCTCAGATAGGCGTAGGCGATTTGAACGCGTATGTTCAAAACGAAAAACAGGAAGCGGAGAAGTGGGCGCTGCTTGCGGTGAAATTCAACACCGCGGAGTCGCTCTTGCGTCAGAAGGTCGCGGATCTGAAACGTCAGATAGGCAATCAACAGGCGCGTTTCGATCAGGCGATGGACGGTTTGTACGGGATCGCTCCTCCGTTTTCGAAACAGTCGGTCGGTATGTTGGATTCGTTGGAAGGCTCGCTGAATTTCGACGGTGCGTCGTATCTCAAAGCGGAACAGTGGAACCGGGACCGCACGCGTATGGCGGAAGGTTTTCTTTCCGGCCGTATCGGCACGATGGACGTGATGACGGCGTATCAATGGGATTACGCCCAGGGTTTGAACGCGGAGATGCAACCTTTCAACCTGAACGAGTTTACGAATCGTTGGGGCGGAGTTTTGAACAACGCTTCCTTTACTTCTCTTCCGAAACGCACGAACGAACACATGAATTCGATTCTTTTTCCCGCGCCGGAAACGAGAGGTTTCCGTGCGGGCGCGGGCTCCGGTCCGGGTTCGGCCTCGTCGTACGAAAATCAATACGGCGTCGCCCTCAACGTGCAGACGATGGCCCAGGTTTTCTTTTTACAACAGTTGGATCTGGTCTGTATGGGTATGTGTCTTTTGACCTTCACCTACGTGAACGAGATCAACACCTACAACAACAATAAGAACCAGGTGGCGACCTCGGTGGATTCGATCAAGTCGGAAGCGGCTACGCTGAAGAGTTTGTATTCGCAACTGCAAGAGTTGACCGACGTGGACGACACCAATCAACTTTTGAGCGTGTTGGGTCGTCCGGAGTTCGGTTTAACGTCCGCGGATTTGGCGATGATAGAAAGGTCCAATCCGGCGAGCAACAGTCTGAAAGACCTCGTCTGGAAGTCGAGCGCGGATTCGCTTTCTCCTTTGTCGTTTAACGATCTTACCGGTAGCGACGGTCTGCGTTTGGCTCAACAGAAGGCGATCCACGATCAGTTCGGCAACTATGTCCGCGCGGGGGAATTCGCCGCGGGTTCGACGTCCGCGACCACGGAAAAAACGGATCAGTACGGTCGTCAGACCGCTTTGATGGTCGGTGCGGACGAATTTTTGGACGCGTTAGGCGTGCTTGCCGAGGCGCAGTATCATGTCGCGAGGGACGCGTATTACGCGAAGGCCGAAGGTTTTGTGAAACAAGTGGGCAGCGGCGCGGATAAGATCGCCGTGAAGGTGGACGCGAAGACCGTTCTTCAGGATCGGGAACAGTTCACCGCCGATTTGATGAAGAAGATCACGCGCACGACGAACGGGGAAACGGTTGCGCTTAACGTGGAAACGGCGATTTACAAATCCGTTTTGAACGATTATATGGGCGAGTCGGGCGTAGTGTCGCAGATTTTCAACGCCGAACTGCAACAAAGAGCGGATCAACAGAAACTTCAATGGGATTTGAAGGAAAAGGAATTTTACGATTTAAAGGGCGATTGGATCCAGAACGTGAGTTATCTCAAACAAACGGGCGTTAAACGCTGGGAGAACATGGTTCAGGAGTTTCAATCGAAGTGGTCGGGTTGGAGAGCGGACTTTAAGGCGGAACACGAGGCGAACCAGGCGGTTTTTCTAGAACGGATCGAAAGCGCCGTGGTTAAAAAAGAAACTTGGACGAAGGACTTTCTTCAGAAGAGCAGCGAACAAGCGGACGAGTTGTCTTTGCGGCAGATGTACGATTCGATTGCGGGTATCGTGAGTGCGATGCAGGAGAATTTACCCCAGGGCGTGAACGTCAACGTCAACGTGAACGACATTCTCTCCAATATCCTTTCCAAACAACCGGGTAGTATTTCGGCTTCTTTGATCGATCGGGCTTCGAACATCGATACCAACTTCTTTTTGAACGAGGTGAAAAAATACAACTTCAACGACAGCGGCGTGAAGGAAAAGTTTAAGAGTATGATGCAGGATATGGACAAGTTGTCCCAGAACCTGATCATCCTCCAGACCTTGGAAAGTTTGCGTAGTTTGCCGCAGTCGTTTGCGGAGACGATCAAGACGCAGAACACGGCCACCGATCAACAGTTGGACAGCACGATGGCCTACGGAGGTTTTGCGCGCGTGGGTGCGATGTATGTCCGTACGATCAAAACGGCTTCGGGCGGGGACGAGGTGCAGACGTTAGCCACGTATGTTCCGTTTTTCTACGATCCTCCGAACAAGTTTCCTTCGGTGAAGGATTCGAACGGAACGGTTTGGGATATGGGAAAACCGGACGCATTGATCAACGGGGACAAGGTTCCGAGTCCGAGCGATTTGACGGTGATGGTTCGTTTGGCGAAGAACCAGATGGGCGCTGACTTTAAGAAGGTTTTTAATCCCGCCAAAGAACACAACTACGAAGCGGAATTGGGTCTGTTTAATCCCGCAGACGCGATGGACGCGTACAACGACTTTGTGGAAGGCGTGACGAGCGGTGACAGCGTTTCCTGTATGAACAAAAAAGCCGAGGATTGTGTGAAGTCCGCGGTTAACTCGGGCTTTCTTGTAGGAAACGTTCCGGATGGAGCGTATGGAGTGGCGCAGTTCGGTCAGTTTTACGCGATCCTTTCCGCCAAAAAGGAAATGGACAAACGCAAAGGTAAGATGGATGCGGCCCGCAAACGCAAGTCGGGAGGAATGGGCCGTTTTTACAATCAGTTGGGCACGATCGGAGAGGGCTTGGGAGAAGCCGTAAAGGGCTTTGGACAGATGGTAGTGAGCGGAGCGAAAGCATATCATGAAATGATGATCGGTAATTTCAACTCGGCAAAGAGCGATTTGAAAGCGGCCGGAAAAGCCGGCGAGCGAGGTTTGCAAGGCGCCATGTATGCCGTATCCGGCGTGTTGGACTTTGTGGCGTTTGCCGTAGAGACAGTGGCTGAGGCGGGTCTTGCGTATTTTAGTTCCGGAATATTGAATATGCAAAATACCGGTTTAGACGGTAAGTTTGCGGAGGCGAACTACGAGTTAGACAAATTAAAGAATCGTAATAAAAGCCAAGAGCAGTTAAACCAATTGGGGGTTCGTACCGGTGCGGAGATGTATGCGAACGATGCGATGTTGGACAAGGTTGTAAGCACAACGTTAGCAGTAACGGGTATCATCGGAACGATCCTTTCGTTTGTTCCTTTTCCTCCCGTAGCAGCGGCAGGAGCTACGATGGCGATCGGCTCAGCAATCGGGATGGCGGCTTGGAAGAGCTTTCGAGGCACGTATGAGGGTGGTGCTGCTGGAGCGATGGCAGGAGTAGCGAGTGCTGGGATCAACTACGCCTTGGAGAAAGCGAGCTTAGGAGCTGTGAACGTGAACCTGAGCTACAGCTATGCTGGCGGCTTTGGAGTGGGAGTGAACGTAGGAGCGGGTCTTGCAGCTGGAGTGAGCTACAACGAGAAGAGCGGCTTTGGAGTGAGCGCAGGAGTTGCGGGTAACGGAGTGTCATTGATGTATACGGAGAACTTCGGCAAAGGGGATGTGAGAGCGAGCCACGGCTGGCAGGCTCAGTTAGGCGGCTTGGAAGTGAGCTACGACAACTTATCCGGTTATTCGGCGAGTTTTCAAGCGGCGAGTACGATGTTCGGAGATACGAATTTAAAGATGACGAGCTCGCTTACGTGGTCCGAGCAGAACGGCTTTAACGGTTCAATATCTTACAACTTTCTGACAAAGGAGCAGATGGCTAAGGAAGCCGCGAAGCATGCTCAGAAGAACACGCAACAGAATCAAGGGAATCTGTTCTTGAATATCATGGACGGTTTGGGTTACAACTTGGGTGGTAGAGAAGGTGAACCTACGTTATGGGACAATATCCAAGGAGCGTTCACCGGAGCTTGGCACCAACTCACGAACCCACTGGAGACGTTAGGCAATATCGGGAACGGTTTTAGAAAACTTGGGAAAGGGCTCGCCGGTTTGGCTTCGGATGCTTGGGATGGGATTAGTGGGTTGTTTGGTGGGAAAAAGCCTGATCAAGTTGTAATGATGCCCGCAATGGGAGAACAAGTTAGATCAAGAAATGGAAATGTTAATCAATCATATAATATTCCTGTTTTAGAAAGTGATGGTTCTAACTATAAGCCAAATTATCCGAAGGATAAAACTGAGACTTTTGATCTTCAAGTGGATAGGGCAGATTTAAAAAATCTTGAAGGAATTGTTGAAAAATTTAAAAAAGAAATGCTCAGTGCTTGGAAAGACTCAAATCCTGATAAGCCAATTAGCAAAAGAAAGGAGCAAGGATTTTTTATATATAAAGACGATAAAAGTAATGAATTATTTATTGTAAGGAATGGTGTCAAAAGTGTAGATTATAAGACAATGAGTGTGCCTAAAGATTTACCTATTATTCCCGGAAAAAGCCCTGTGGCATTTTTTCATACGCATCCAAATACCCGAGGTGAAAATTTATCTCCTATTGCGTCTCCAAATGACATGCATAGAGCCGACGTTGATTGGAAGATACCTGTGATAACGATGTCTCCTGAGGGAACTTCATTTTACGGGCCTCAGGTGAATTATCAAAATTACTAATATGGGAGAGATTGAATTTATATGAACTTTGTTAATCGTCTGTTTTCAGGACTTCTTTTCTCGACTGTAGGATTCGCAGTGTCAGGAGTTGAATTGAATCGAAAGTTGAATGCTAAAGAAAAGGAATTGGTAAAGATTTATGAACAGTATTCAAAGGCAAATTGGTATAAGCCGTTTACTAATATTAAATATATCGTTCAGATAACAGAGGTTCTTAATTGTTGGGATCCTTATGAAGAAATGTATGATCCAACAATAAAAAATAAACTTTCAAGCCATTTAAATAAAGAATGTTGGCGGATTACTTATGAATTGCCTGAAGGCTATATGGGGGGAACTCCAGTTGTCTTTATTGATAAAAAGACAATGCAGGTTCTGCATGCGTACGGGACCCAGTAGATCACGCGCATCATTTACAGAAATCACTGCTGAACCATGTTTAAAGTTTGTGCAATAAGACCTACGCTGAACGCTGCAAATCCTGTTGTGACTGGTATGAAAATGGGGAAGTGCAGTGTATGTGCACAAACACCCCGCGAGCGATCGATGCGTGGTCAAGTTATTGGTATTAGGGAAAATGAATATTCCAAAAGCAGTATTCAATAACTTGACCGAAGCGGAGAGCGCGACCCGGCGCAACACGGCGTTACGCGTCTCTACGGATCGGCTTCGCAGGGACGCGGCCGGAGAAATCGTAGGACGGTAAGTTTGCGGAGGCGAACTACGAGTTAGACAAATTAAAGAATCGTAATAAAAGCCAAGAGCAGTTAAATCAATTGGGTGTTCGTACCGGTGCGGAGATGTATGCGAACGATGCGATGTTGGACAAGGTGGTAAGCACAACGTTAGCGGTAACGGGTATCATCGGCACGATCCTTTCGTTTGTTCCTTTTCCTCCGGTAGCAGCGGCAGGAGCTACGATGGCGATCGGCTCAGCAATCGGCATGGCGGCTTGGAAAAGTTTCCGAGGCACGTATGAGGGTGGAGCGGCCGGCGCGGCAGCTGGAATTGCAAGCGCTGGGATCAACTACGCACTGGACAAAGCGAGCTTAGGAGCTGTAAACGTGAACCTGAGCTACAGCTATGCCGGCGGCTTTGGAGTGGGAGTGAACGTAGGAGAGGGTCTTGCAGCTGGAGTGAGCTACAACGAGAAGAGCGGCTTTGGAGTGAGCGCAGGAGTTGCGGGTAACGGAGTGTCATTGATGTATACGGAGAACTTCGGCAAAGGGGATGTGAGAGCGAGCCACGGCTGGCAGGCGCAGTTAGGCGGCTTGGAAGTGAGCTACGACAATTTATCCGGTTACTCGGCGAGTTTTCAAGCGGCGAGTACGATGTTCGGAGATACGAATTTAAAGATGACGAGCTCGCTTACGTGGTCCGAGCAGAACGGCTTTAACGGTTCAATATCTTACAACTTTCTGACAAAGGAGCAGATGGCTAAGGAAGCCGCGAAGAATGCTCAGAAGAACACGCAACAGAATCAAGAGAATCTGTTCTTGAATATCATGGACGGTTTGGGTTACAACTTGGGTGGTAGAGAAGGTGAACCTACGTTATGGGACAATATCCAGGGAGCGTTCTCCGGTGCTTGGCACCAACTTACGAACCCACTGGAGACGTTAGGCAATATCGGGAACGGTTTTAGCAAACTTGGGAAAGGGCTCGCCGGTTTGGCTTCGGGTGCTTGGGATGGGATTAGTGGGTTGTTTGGTGGGAAAAAGCCTGAACAAGTGGTGATGATGCCCGCAATGGGAATGCCTATGGACGAAAAAGATTTTATCAATCAAGTAGGCAAAGACAGAACTTTGGAAAATATTATCACTGGCAATATAGATCCGAAAAGTCCGCAAGGGATGCAGATGATTATGGCATTGGAGGAATTAGGTTTACTTGATCAAACAGTGAAAGCGACAAAGGGAATCCCGAGCGACTCGACTGATCAATTACCTGAAGATATGAAGAAACAATTACTTAGTACAGCCGATCGTTTAACAGCAAAAAGCCAAGATGGTTCGATTACTGCGTCTGAGTTAAGTTTACTAAAAGGTATTTTCAATACTTTTAACAAATATGGTATTGATCATCCGGGGATGTCGATGGACTCTGATAGTAATATTTACGTCGGAGGGAAGCCTAAGTCTTCTAAGCCGTATGAGAGCTCAGTTACACCAATGACTGACGCTGGAAATGCGATGCAACCGGGTGCGACGGTAAAAGACGTTTTAATTAACATGGCCGAGAGATCCGGAGACGGAACGAAGGCGTTAAGCGTTTATGGAAAATTTTTTGGAGCCATAGGAGCTGCGTTTAGTGCGTTGAACGTTTATAAGATTGGTGATGAAATTTTTACTGCAGGAAAAGCAACTAATAGCCAAGTTGTAGATGGTATTTGGAATACGGCTGGTTTTGCTATGCAGTTAGGTTTACTTGGAGGTCTCAGTTTTTTAACTCCATTGGTTCTGGGGCATGCGGCGATATCGGTTGGTTTATACTTTGCAGATCAGTATTACAAAGAGAAAACTGGTAAAACAACGCTTCAAAATTGGTTCGATTATTAATGAAGATAATAATTCCTTTAATAGATACCTACCGGCAAATTTACACAAATTGCCGGGAGGATATGAGTATAACTCTTTCTAGAGTTGTTGCATCAATAGGGACCAGCGTGGAAGTGCTGGCCCTTTATATGTTTATGGAATCGCTGTGTGTGTTATTTGCGCCGAGTTTGCGAGAAACATTGATATTGAAAATTCGGCATTTTTTAAATATCCAAATCGCGTTTGGTCTGGTTTTTTCATTTCTGTTTTTGATCGGTAGTAAACAGCGTCTTATTGACTTTGAAACTGGTGAAAATTATGCGAAATATTCAAAGAAAACCGGATTTTATAAGTGGGTTGTATTGTATTTAATATCGTTGCCGATTATTACATTCTCGATTATAATATTTAGATATTATTAGCTGTGCAGTTCACCTTCTCCGTGAAACCCAAATTCGAAAGTCCGGAAATCCGGACTCTCGAAAAACGGTTAACACAAGCCGCAAAGGATCATTGAACCATGTTTAAAGTTTGTGCAATAAGACCTACACTGAACGTTGCAAATCCTGTTGTGACTGGTATGAAAATGGGGAAGTGCAGTGTATGTGCACAAAACCCCCCGCGAGCGATCGAGACGTGGTCAAGTTATTTGCATGAGAGAAGTTTAATGCAGTAACGATGAAACAGAATAACTTGACCGAAGTTGAGAGCGCGACCCGGTGCTCTTTTTCGTTTCGGTGCAGCGTGTAAGAAAAGATGCAGAGCGTCCGGGACGCGGCCGAAGAAAGCGAGCTTAGGAGCCGTGAACGTTAACGTGAACCTGAGCTACAGCTATGCCGGCGGCTTTGGAGCAGGAGTGAACGTAGGCGGTGGTGGTTTAGGCGCTGGGGTCAGCTACAACGAGAAGAGCGGCTTTGGAGTGAGCGCGGGTATCATGGGTAACGGAGTGTCTTTGATGTATACGGAGAACTTCGGTAAGGGGGATGTGAGAGCGAGCCACGGTTGGCAAGCTCAGGTCGGTGGTTTGGAAGTGAACTACGACAACTTATCCGGTTATTCTGCGAGTTTTCAGGCAGCGAGTGCGATGTTTGGTAACTTGAAGATTAGCACTGCGCTCACTTGGTCTGAACAGAACGGTTTTAACGGAAGTGCTTCTTACAATTTCCTGAGCAAAGAACAGATGGCTAAGGAAGCAGCGAAGGGAGCTCAGAAGAACCAAGGGAATCTGTTCTTGAACATCATGGACGGTTTGGGTTACAACTTGGGAGGTAGAGAGGGAGAACCTACGTTGTTGGACAATATTACCGGTGCTTTTTCTGGAGCTTGGAATACGGTGAAGGGAGCTGGGAATTGGATCGGGAACAAGGCTTCGAGTGCTTGGGACGGGATTACGGGGTTGTTTGGAGGGAAGAAGCCTCAACAAGTAGTAATGATGCCAGCGATGGGAACTGATTATAATGAAAGTTTAACTATTTTCGATCCTTCGAAAAATGAAGGAGCTCCACCTACTGGTTGGGTCGAAGGTGACGATGGTAAATTTTATCATCCGAATTCGGAAGAAGCCTGGAATATAGGCATGAGACAGGCGGGTTTTGATGGTGTTGAGTTGGTAGTCGATAAAAAAACTAAGCTTATGAATCAAGTAAAAACGGCTTTAGCATATCATCAAATGCTTCAAGAAGGAGCGGATTTGAATGATGATCAAATGGCTTATTACAGGAATACTTTAAGAAGTTTAAATGCTCAAGGCATTGAGGTAGATGGTTTCTTGTTGAATAAACCAATTGAAGTTACGGGTAAAAATCCTACAGGTGAAAATCGAGTAAAAGGAATTGCAAGTGCATTGGATGCCTTGAACATTCCCCAAGGAATTAAATCTGAAATTATGGATGATGCTATTAGAGCTGCAGTAGAAAATGGGGATGATGTCTCTGGGCTTAAAGGTTATTCAGCGGGTATGAAGGTATTCGGAGCCGTGGGTAATGCCGCTTCGGTTGTTTCAACTTTAGTTGATGTCCAGAATCGCGGTTACTGGAAGAACAGCGAAATATTTGATGCTGGATTATCCGGTACTACATTAGGTTTGGTTGTAACAGCTATGTTTTTACCTACTGTTCCGTTATTGACTGTCGCAGCCGGGATGTTTTCGGTCTTTGGATTGGCATATGCCGGAGCAAGTTTAATTTACAAATACAATAACTCTAAGGGAAAAACTCTTTCGGAGATGCTATTTGACAGGAAGGAATATTGATGTATATTAAGGCATTTAAATTATCGTTTTTGAAGCATTGGAAAAATGAAGTCGAATATTACAAAACGAATAATGTTAACAAAGCACGTTGGTTAACTTTTGTTACTTACTTGCCTGTTCCAATATTTCATACATTCTTTCTACTGGAATTTCTGAACAACTTTTTTAATAACATATATAAGCAATTTATTGCTCCAATTATAAAAATTCCAAATTTAAATATCTATTCGATTATAGCATATTTTATATTTGTTAGTTTATTCTTTAC
>NZ_RQFA01000005.1 GCF_004770155.1 Leptospira gomenensis
GTCCTAAATTGAAATGAGGAGGAAAATGAAACAACAAAGCAAAATATCGCGAAAGTTTACCGGGAATTAAGGCTCGGGGCGCCCGCGATCCATTCACTGGAAACGACGCAAACGAACGAGAGAACGGAAAAGAACTCGAATCGATCACGCTGGAAATATAAGGTGAGAGCGTCTTAACTTTGCGACTTTGCGGAAGGGAAACCAAAGACGAAAAAAGAATTCTCCAAAGACCTTCGTTATCAGGAACAGCAAAGAAGTGAAAATACGAACAAGTCGAAGGTTTTAGAAAATCCTGCAAAAAAGCGGACGTGTCAAAAATCCGATGAAGGAAAAAATCGAACTGAAACGAAAGGAAAGAATTTTCGAAAACATACGACGTGGATTCCGGACTTCGTTGAAAGTCGAAGTCGGAAGTCTCTCGTTTCAAAATCCCAGGAACGAAATTTTGAGCGGAAGACATTCCGAAAGAATCCTCGACGATCTGCAATTCGAAATTCTCCCATTCATATTCGAACTCCGCTTTTTCCATGGGGATATAATGCCTTCTCGATGAAATCGATTTCGCAGGAATCACTTCAGCCTGAAAAAAAGGAGCCGCTAAAACGACAAACCAAATCAGAGGAACGAACAAAACTCCCGCTCGACAAATATGTGGAAAAACATTCACCATTTCCGTTTGGTGGAAATTTTTTACACGATCCGCCTACGTCAAGCGTTCCTTTCACTACCCGATTCAAAATATGATCTCGATTTATATTTTGAAATACCTAGGACGCAAAAATACCGAACAAGAAACGGGCGCGCGCGTTTCGCCGGACGCAAGCGTGAATCGTTTTGTTTCTCAAAATATAGAACAGGGAAAAAAACAAACGGCTCTTCTCGGGAAGAAGAAAAAAAACTCTATCAAATCGATTCGTTTCGAATGAGCTGTACTTTTATTTCTTAAAATTTTTACATCATACGACCTTAGTTTTAATCTTCTTGTTTGTAAGCCATTCAGATCCAATGAATGAGGTTTCATATCGAATTCGAGTTTCCTTAGGTGTTTCATCCGATTGATCGGCAAAAGGCGTTCGCCGGTTAATTTTGGAACCGATCACTTCGATATCTTTTAGTTTCTCTGCAAGCCCGATCTCCTCCAATTCCGATTGTGTCGCAACGGATCGTATGGAAATACCGCTTCCGGAAATTCTTAGGAATTTCAGTTTAAGATATCGATCCATTTTTTCGATTTGATCGCTTTTGAACCTATAAAATGAAAGGGATTTAAAATTCGGCAATTGACTGAAACAATCCAAGTTATCGACCGCACCGAATCCATTGAATATCAGACTTAGAGAGTGAGTTTTCGGAATCGTCAATAATCGGCGATTGATCGGAGATCGGACCGAACGTTTTATCGCCCACATCAAATCGACGGCTGAATGAATACGATTAAGTTTACCTGACTTTAAAATAGTTTTGCGATCCGCATCAGTCAAGATATCGAAGATATTCACCACGCCGTGGATCAATAATGAAAAATTCGAAGAGTAAAGAATTGTTGAGGACAGAAGAAAGTGCGGACGAGAACCCAAGATTTCTTTCTTAATCTTTTTCATTCCATTTATAAGCGAAATTCGCGATCGGTCGTTTTTCAATCAATGACAATCAAGACGTTCGAATATTTTACGAAATCGGTAAAAAAATAAATCATCAAATCGGGAGCGAAGAAGTTAGACGATCATTCACACGTTTTATTTTATTTAAGATGGATCCGCTTTCGGTTGCTTCCGGCCGTTCCGGAGTTAGATTCGTTTATCTTGATATAATGCCGTCAAACTCGTTTTCACAACTCCGTTCATTCTAACTATTATCCCAAAAAGCAGAATCATATCCAAAACATGGATCGTCTCAAGGACAAAAAATACCATTCTCTGGTCGTATATAACCGTAAGAAACCGAGAAAGAATACTGAATCGATCGCCGAGTTACTTCAGCGACTTGCGTATGAATTCCATTCTCAGACCAACGATTTTTTCCCGTACGTTTCACTTCGTATCCTTAACCCTTTTAGAACGATCGATACTTCTAAAGTCCTTGTAGTATCGTTCCATCCAAGGAATGTATTCATCCGCAAATAAAGGAACGTTTTCAGGTAAAAAAATCGAACAAAGATTGAAGCGTTTCTTGTTTCTGATCCGGAACGGAACAACGGATCAACGGAATTTTTAGAGAATGTCCACGGTTAGGTAAGTAAGATCGTCGGGAATTTTGGATGAGGAAAACGATCGCACCGTGGAAAGGATCTCTTCGTTTAAATTCCGAGGGTTTCTGGAAAAATTATTCTTCAAAACTTCAAGCAGACGTTGTTCACCGAAAATTTCCCTTTCAGGACTCAGAGCTTCCGTAACCCCGTCCGTATAAAAGAAAAAACGATCCCCCGACTTGAGCGAAATCGTATACGTGGCCGGTTCGATTTTTTTCACCATTCCCAAAATCATCCCGCGACCCTTGAGAAATTCAGGTTCCGGAACGGATTCACGAAGCAGAACGGGAGGAGGATGGCCCGCGACGGAATAACGAAACTCGTCCTTTTCCAAATCGTATAAACATACGAATGCGGAAATAAAATTCTTTTCCAAAACCTGGAACATACGATCGTTCAACTCGGAAAGTATCTGGGAAGGTTCCTCCCACTTACGACTCAACTCTAAAAAAGAAACCTTCAACATGGAAGAAACCAAAGCGGAAGCCACACCGTGACCCAAAACGTCGCAGAGAATAAACATTATCTTTTTCTCATTTAGAATATGATAATCTAGAAAATCTCCGCCGACCTGGTCCACGGGAATATAAACCGAATTAACCGAAAGACGATGAATCGTACCGTCCAACCTCGGAATCAATCTGGTTTGAAGATTGGCGGCCATTTCCAATTCCTCGTGAAGGACTCGGTTTTGACGTTTCAACTCCTCGGTCCTCTGATCCACTTTCGCTTCCAAGGTCAGATTCAATTTTTTCAATTCGGAATGCGCTCGCGCGTTCTGATAGGAAATACTCACCGCGCCGGAAATCAAAAGCGCGAAAAAGCCGTATTGGGAAAGAAACATATTCCTGCCGGTCAAGTTGTCCAAAACGATGTCGATGATCGCGAAAACGGCGAGAAGACCGACGCCCCCGACCATGATCATCGCTTCCATGACCTTTCTTCTTAATTCCGTATAAAAAATCGGAACCAGAAGAATCCCCAAAAGAACGAGAATACCTTCCCAAACATAAACCAAAATCACTCGGTGGGTTCCGTTCAGTTCGAGAAGATGTAGAACGGCGACCGCGAGACTGGATTTGAGAATCAGCTTCGCGGTCCATCCGGTTTTCCTCCGGAACAACGCATACAAAAAATATAATATACAAGAGGGGAAAACCGTCTGCGAAAAAAAGAACGATCTCGATAGGAAACCGAACGGGATATCCACGTAATGAACCTTGTGTAAAAGAGGTAATCTCCAAAATACGAACAAAAACGCGGACAAGGAAAGGAAGATACTCGCTCTCGAATAACGGTTGAGGGAATATGAAATGGATTGTTGTAAAAAAACGCCCAGAAACAAAACGATCAAAACGAGTTGAAACGCGTCCTCTTGGATCAACATGTCCTTGAGTTCGTCGAAATCCCCCAACTTCGGAATCCCGCGAAATATACCGCAATGAAAACCGTATTCTTCGCAACGGATCTCAACGCGAATAACGTTGGTTTTACCCCGTTCGATCCACTCCAAAGGAATTTTATAAAGACGGCTTCGAAACCATGCGGGAGAATACGGATCGATTTCGCCAGTTCCGCCCAACAGCTTATCGTTGAAGTAGACCTTATCCGCGGATTGGATCCGATCCAGAAAAATCCCCTGCGAACCGGAAGGGAAGGATTCGGGATAAAGAACTTCTATTTTATAAAAACCTCGAATCGGAATTTCCAAACCTTGATTCGTTAAACCGACACCGATCAAAATCCCGGGCAATTTGGAGCCGCTCGCGTCGTAATACTCCCAACCTTCGTTTAACGATTCTATCCTTTGAGGATCGATCGGACCGGCAAAAACGTCGGATACGATCAGACATAATAGAAAAATTCCGGATACGATCGTCTTCATATGGGGAGGAATCAAAGTATTCGTTTCGCGAGTCGTGTAAAGTGAAATTCGAAATACGAAACCGAAAGAAAAGAAACTAACGTGGAAAAACGAAACCCTCCGTTCAAACCGGGGAAGAAAACTCGGTCTCGACCGAAGAAGAGGTTGGATCCAGAGCGGAAGCGGAAAGAACTTCCGCTGCTTCCATTAACAACGTCGAGGAATAATCCGAATACATACGTTCCGTGAGAATTCTACGAAAACGTTTTCCCCCCGGCTCTCCGTGAAACAGACCGAGAACCGCGCGCAACGCGTGATGCGGTTTGCCGATGCCCGGTTCCACGATTTGTTTTTCGACGTATTCACCCATACGAAATAAAATCTCGCGTCTACTTTTAGGAGAATCCTTTTCTCCGAAAAAGACGGAATCCACTTTCGAAAAAAGAAACGGAGTTTCGTACGCAGCCCTTCCGATCATAACCCCGTCGGTTGTCTTAAGGCGTTCGCACATTTGTGGAATCGTCCTGATCCCTCCGTTGATTTCGATCAGCAGATCGGGAAAGGAACGTTTGATCGATTCCACGTCCTCGTATCGTAACGGAGGAATTTCCCGATTTTCAGCGGGAGAAAGTCCGCCCAAAATCGCTATCCTAGCGTGGACAATAAATCGCCTAACGCCCGCTTGGCGGACACATTCGATGAATCGATACAAATCCTCGAGACGATCCTTTCCCGGAATACCGATCCTGCACTTTACGGTTACGGGAATCGAAACGGAGGCGTTCATTGCGTCCGTCAACTCCGCGACCTTCTCCGGAGTACGCATCAAACAGGCTCCGAAATTTCCCTCACGCACTCGATCGCTCGGACAACCCACATTCAGATTGATTTCGGAATAACCGTAATCTTCTCCGATCTTGGAACACTCCGCGAGGGAAGCCGGATCGTCTCCGCCTAGTTGCAGGGACAAAGGAAATTCGTCGGGATGAAACTGCAAAAACCGATGACGATCCCCTCGCAAAATCGCACCTGTATGAACCATCTCCGTATAAAGAAACGTATGTTTGGAGATCAATCTCAGAAAATAACGGAAATGACGATCGGTCCAATCCATCATCGGCGCGACGGACACGGGATATCGTTTCGGGAATTTGGGATCCGTTTCGGACATACGTATCTACAAGAATTTTTTTTCAACCTTGTTCAGTCAACAAACCTCCGTGCAAACGACAATTCCGACTTGGATTCGGGAAAGAATCCGGAAAGAATGTCCGTAAGACGGCATCGACATTGAACCCGAAAACTGTATATTCCGAACTTCGAAACCTCATACTAGTCGCGGCCATCATCGTTTGCGCGATACTTTTGTCTTCCTGCCGCACTTTGGAATCCTTCTTCGAAACGATCGTCTTGACGGGAGGCGTCGATTCCACGCGTCTTTCGTTTTCCACGAAGTACAGTCCCGTTCAGGAATTCATCCGGAGCAACGGAGGAACCAAGGAACCGGCCAATCCGGACCGGGCCGTAAATCAAGATCCGTTCAAATCGGTTCCGTTTTATACGTTAGGCTCCATACCGAGACGGCTTTCCTCGACGCCCTTCACCGGATATCTAAAGTTTTTGAACTTCGTCGCCTACGGATTCACCGTCACCGCTCCGAGAACCTTTCGCGGAAATTTGACCAACTTTCCGGACGACGGAAGAATTCCCTCGAACTTCACCGAACACGTGTTATACGGATTGTATCCCTTGCCCGAGCCGTTCGGAAGAAAGGCGGAATATCTCTACGTCGATTATCAGGTATATACTACCTTGTATCTTTTGTTTTTGGGACTTCAGAATTGGAATCTCGGTCTCGGTTTGAACTTCGGTTTCAGCGTCTACGACTTCGACGTTTTGGAACGGGAGCTCCGCGTTTCCTCCACACGGAACAAATCGAGGATGATCACCGGAGTGAAGTTTCTTTACGAATACAACATAGGACAATATTTCGAGGATTCCATCTTCTATAACACGTATTTGTATTTCGAATTTTCGAGTCTTGGAACCGTCGATCGTGATCCCATCAAACAGACCATACCGACCTCCGTGGGAAGCGTGCCCGATCTTTATCTAACGATGGATACGTTCCGCGTGGGAGTGAGAAAGGAAATTCAACTTTCCAGACCGACCTCGGAGGATCTACTTCGGGGAGACAGTTCTCCCGGAAATCCCTCCTCACCGTCCAAACAAACGGACCCGGTTCCGCCGAGACTCTGATGTTATCCTGGAAGGAAAACGGAACTCCCGTATCCGAAGAGTTCGACGACATATATTTTTCTCCGGAAGACGGATTGTCGGAAACCAAACACGTGTTTGTCGAAGGGAACAAACTACGCGAACGATGGAAAAACCCGGAGAAAAAAAGGTATTTCTCCGTACTCGAACTCGGCTTCGGAACCGGACTCAACTTCTTCGCGACGTGGAAGGAATACGCGGACGAAGAACGCGACTTCGAACTACATTACGTTTCCGTTGAAAAGTTTCCGATCAAAAAGGAGGAGATCGAAAAAGCCGTCTCCGTCTTTCCGGAACTCGGTCCATTTCTCTCGGAATTCGTCTTAGTTTACCGGAACCTTCTGCCAGGGATCAATCGTTTCACCTTTGCGGACGGGAAGGTCCGTTTTTCCCTGTTTTACGCCGACGCAGCGGATGCGTTAGACGAAATATCTGGTACGTTCGATGTTATCTACTTGGACGGATTCGCCCCTTCCAAAAATCCGGAGATGTGGAGCGAAACTCTGCTGCGTAAATTGGGGCCTGTTTCCCGAAACGGAACCACCTTCGCCACATTCACGGTCGCAAGATCGGTCCGAGATTCGATGACTTCCGCAGGATTTATTCCGGAGAAAAAGCCGGGTTTCGGTAGAAAGCGGGAAATGTTAACCGGGACTTTTGCCCCTAACGGGGAAACGGATGCGGACGTAGATCCATCGTCTTCTCCCGATAAAAAACCTTGGTGCCGAAGAGACTCGCTCCCGACAAAAGCGCATAACGTTGCGATCGTGGGAGCGGGGATCGCCGGATCCGCACTCGCCTATTCCCTCGCACAACGCGGAATTTCGGTCGTCCTATTGGATCCGAACGGAATCGCCGGCGGAGCCTCCGGAATACCGGGGGCGGTTTCCCATCCACATCCGACCAAGTATCCGAGTCCGATCAGCCTGTTCACGTTACGCGCCTTTGCATACGCCGTTCGATTTTTAACCGGTTTCGCGTCTCCGGAACAATTTTCGCCGGTCGGAGTTTTTCACGGAGTCACGGAGGAAATGGACTCGGAACGACTGCGGAATTCGATCCGAACGCATTCGTTGACGGAAGGGATCGCCTTTTGGTCCGAAACCGGAGTTCCCCAAACGCATCCGGATCGAGTTTCTCCGACCCAAGAAGGCGTTTTTTATCCCGAAGGATTCTGGAGCCAGCCGGGTTCCCTCGCACAAAAAGCAGTCCAACGAAACGGAATCCGTTTTTTACGGGAAAAAGCCGCTTCGATCAAACCCGAGGACCAAGGTTGGGAATTAACCCTTTCGGAATCCGATGAAAAAGTACATGCAAATTCCGTTATATTCTGTAATTCTTATTCCATCAACGAACTATTGTATCCTATCCTAGGCGAGGAATTTCTCCCGATCCGGAAAGTGCGCGGACAATTGATACGACTGCGGGAACCCCCCGCGTCCCCTACGATCCGAAACATACTCTGTGCGGAACACTATCTCACTCCCTCGATCGACGGAGCGCATATCCTCGGATCGACGTTCGACGAATTCGACCTGAATCCGAAACCCCGCAAAGAGGATACGGATCGACTACTCGCGTATGTACTGGAAAAATATCCGGCGATGAATTGGTCCGAACAAAACGTAGTTTCGGAAGTCGTAGGATTTAGGGCGCAGACCCCGGATCGATTTCCGGTGATCGGTCCCGTATTCGATCCAAAACGATTCCGAAAAGAATATTCGGGAATCGATCTACATAAGAACCGCGACAAAACGTATCCGTCCCTAAAAACGATCCCGGGGTTATATGTCTTCGGCGGATTGGGATCACGGGGAATCATCGGTTCTTTTTTGGGTGCGGAGATTCTCGCTTCCCTGATACTGGATGAACCGGCTCCCGTGGAGAAATCCCTTTTGGAAGCGCTCCATCCCGGTCGATTTTTATATCGTAAAATCAGAAAGGTTTCGGAAACGGAAAAACTTTCCTACGAAACGGATAAAAATCTGGAACGTTGATCGATGAATTCCGAACACGAAACCTATATTCAAAATTTAGAATCCGCCCTCAAGAACGTCTGGGGATTGTCCCGATTCAGACGGGGTCAAAAGGAAGCGATCGATTCAGTGCTCGCCGGGAAGGACACGTTAGTCGTCCTTCCGACCGGCGGGGGAAAATCTCTGATCTACCAACTTCCTTCCGTTTTGGAACAATCCTCACTGACTCTCGTCATATCTCCTTTGATCGCTTTGATGAAGGATCAGGTGGACTCACTCAAAGCCAAGGGAATCTCTGCGGAATATTGCAACTCCACACAGGACGATTTGGAACAGTTGAGAATTCTAAGCCGTGCCGCCACCGGAAAGATCAAAATCCTATATCTATCTCCCGAAAAGGCTTTGAGCCGACAGGTGATCGAAATCCTACCTAAACTTCCCTTACAACGGATTGCCGTGGACGAGGCGCACTGCGTATCCCAGTGGGGGCACGACTTTCGACCCGAATATCGGAAACTCTACGAACTCAGGGATCGATTCCCGAAAAAAATTCCGGTGATCGCGTTAACCGCCACCGCAACGGAACGTGTGGTCAAAGACATCTCCGATTCCCTGGGTTTAAAGGAACCCGCACTGATCAAAGGAAGTTTTTATAGGGAGAACCTTAGATTTTCCGTTCGATATCCGCAAAACGAAACTGCGAGAGAAAGCGACCTATTGGAAATTTTGATCCGCGGAAACTTTCAAAAAACCGCAAGCGGAAGAGCGATCGTATATTGCGCCACTAGACAAAAGGTGGAATCGGTCTACGAACTTCTTAGAAAAAACGGATTCAAAGCGGGAAAGTATCACGCGGGCAGAACCGATTCAAGTCGCGAAAAAACGCAGGACGGATATTCCACCGGAAAGACGAACGTACTCGTGGCGACTAACGCGTTCGGAATGGGATTGGACAGCCCCGACGTTCGTCTGGTAGTCCACTACCAGACCCCCGCCTCTTTGGAAAGTTATTATCAGGAAGCGGGACGCGCCGGAAGGGACGGAAAAAATTCCGACTGTATTCTATATTACCATCCGTCGGACTTGGTTACACAAAGTTTTATCATAGGGAAGGAATCGAATCGAAAAGGAGGGGAAACACTACTCTCATACGTGAAAGAATACGCGTTATCCGCTCATTGCAGACAAAAGACGTTATGCTCCTATTTCGGAGAGGAGATAAAAAACTGCGGAACCTGCGACGTATGTTCCGAAAACGATTCCGTCGTCTCGCGGTTTTCTGGACGCGAGGAATTTCTAAAACGCGAAGAAGAGAAAAAAAATAAAAAGGAACAAAAGGAAAAATACGATTTTTCGGACGAGCAAACCCAAACGATCGAACGTCTCCTCGAGTTGATTCCCGGAAAATTCGGCAAACGTATGATCGCCGGAATTCTACGCGGATCGCGTTCCAACGAAATCCTCCGGAAAAAATTGGATAAACTTCCCGTATACGGCGCGTTACGCGCCGTTCCCGAAGAAGCGATCCTCCGCATCTTGGACGAATGGATCGCCGAAAAAAAAGTGCGTATCGTAGGGGACAAATATCCCAGACTGATCCTCGCCTCTACCGTGATCGTACGCGCTCCGAGAAGAAAAAAAGAGCCCGGCGACGAAACGGAAAAAAAACAAATCCCCGGAAAAAACCTAATCCAAGAATTAAAAAATTTCCGAGACAGGGAAGCGAGACGGCGCAAGTGGAAGAAGTTTATGGTGCTTCAAAATCCTGTCATTCTTCAGATCGCAAAAGCGATGCCGGAAACTCCGGAGGATCTTGCGCTCGTAAAAGGAATGGGTTCCGCCAAGGTGGAGAAGTTCGGAAACGAAATCCTAAGAATCTTGGAAAAATGGAGATAACTCGGACGTATTATCCTTCTTCTCCAAACCCGCTTAAAACCTTTCTTCTCTGAACCCGTTAACACCCGTTTCGATCGACTCGTTTGTTTCCGAAAAACTCCGTTTCATCTTCTGCCAACGCCGCCGCTCCATCACGACTTTGATCCAACGGAAAAAACGACTTCCTTAAAATGGAAGGATATCAATTTCGTCTAACGTGAATTGCATACACCTCCCTCCGCGGAATAAAACCCCTTTTTCAAAACGTGAAAATCGTAAATTTTTGGTATTCTTTTGTCTCACTAAGATTCGATGAAGCGTATTTTTATCCGTACTTTTCAAAAATATCGTATGAAACGTTTCGGAAAAATCAATCAAGTCTTGTTGCTCGTTCTCGTAGTCGTTCAAGTCACGTATTATCTGATTCCTCGGTCTTCGTTCACGGCAGACAGTTTGATCAAAGTTCTTCAGGCAAAAGGTTGGATCGAATCCGATTACAAATCCGAAGAGATATTTTTTTTAGGGAAAAACGCGGATCCTAATTTCGAGTTCTTTCCGATTCGAACCGCAAGAGCGTCCGACGGATCGGTGATCGGCCCGTTTCCGTTCGCGAACACGTTGTTCACGGCTTTGTTCGTAAAAATCGGACGACCCGAACTTTTGATTTATTTTTGCGGTCTGCTTTTTTGCGCGTATATATTGTTATTGTACAGAATGAGCGATCGTGTTTTCGTTCCTACGTTAACCGCTCTTGCAACACCTTTGTATCACCATTTTATAGGATTTTCGGACGTAGCCATTGCCTCTTTGTCGATACTTTTATCTTTCTACTTGATTTCGGAGTCGCATTTTCCGAGGAACGCCGACCACAAAACGCCTGATCGGAAAACGAACGAGGGAACAGAGTTTCCGATCCCCGAAAACGAATCGTATGCCAGAGACGATCGGAAGACGTTCGGAGCGGGAATTCTATTCGGAACCGCCTGCTGGTTCCGCCCCGAAGCCTTTCTTTTGTTCGTTTCCTTGTGTGCCGGATTTTTTCTGATTCGAAAAAACGGAAACTTTGGTTTTGATTCTATAAGAAAAAAATTTTTGATACGATTGATATTCGGATTTTCGATCCCTTTTCTTCTTTTTATGATTTTCAACAATATTCAATACGGATCCGTATTGGGATCAAGGATCACTTCCGAATCCAATCGGACGATATTCGAATTCGACGCGCTCAAAAAATTATCGGACGTAAAAAGTCTTTTGTTTTTCGGAAACCAAAGGATCGGCTTTTTCGGATTCAGTCCTTGGTATTTATTTATGATCCTTTTTTTCCCGTTACGATGGTCCTACGTCCGTTTTTTCGATAAGGTGTTGTTCGTAACGTTCTGTCTTAATTTGGTCGCGGTCTGCGTTTTGACGCCTAACGATTCCAACATAGACTGGGGCTCGAGATATTTAACGTGCGGAACAACCGTGCTCTTTCTTCTTTTGGCAAAATGGAACGACGTCCTATATAAAACGCCGAAGACGAGATTTGCGATCCGTATGTTGTTCGCGATTTTGATTATCTATTCCGTGATCGTAAACGTAAAAGCAGTTCGAACGTTACGCGAAATATCGATCCGACTCGCGCGGATACAATCCGAAATACCCTGGAACAATTACGACGTGATCGTAACGGGTCAGCTTCAAATCGCCAATACGTTCGGACTTTTTTATCTGACTCATTCCATCTTCTACGTCCAAAACGGACAGGATCTGAAAAAAATCGCACAAAGTATCAACGAAAAGAAAATCCTATTGGTCGAGGACGTTCGTAATCCCGTTCTCACGAATCAAATCGACGGAATTTTAGGCGGCCCGTCCAAGATCGTCGTATTAAAACGCAAACCGGGACGCCTACTTCGTTTATCGGAATTAATCCCTTAAACGGAAACGCGATCGGCGTCTTCCCGATTCGGACAATCAAAACCTTCCTCTCCAATCGCAGCCGTAATTCGTAATCTTAAGATCGCTGCAAATTCAAAGTCGAACCGGCTCGAACCTGCCTTTGTCTTGCCACACAAACGAACCGAATTTTCCCCGAATCAAACGCGTAAAAATCGTTTTTTTCGAAAGAACCTGTCTGAGTTTCCCTCCGGCCGAGGAATATTGTCTCCGTATTTCATTGGAGGTTACGATGAAACAAAACGAAACAAAAGGAAAGGCCCTCAAAGCGATTTCCTTGTTGATGATGACTTTTTTTCTTATGATCGACTGCGGTTCCAAGAAAAAAGACGAAACGGTAAATAATTTATTGCTTGCACTTGGGATGTTCGGAGGACCTGGCTCCACAGCCGAATTCCGTCTTACGAATACGGTCGGTCTCAATAACGCGCGTATGGCTCGATCCCAAGCGTATCGTATGATACCGCGCGGAGCGACTCAGTTGACCGACTTAGGCGGGGAAGATCCGGAAAACTACGGAGACGGAGCGGGAGACGGATTTACCGATAACTTTCTTACTCCGGCCGCGGTTTCGATGGAAGTATGTCAATTGGTGGCGTACAAATCCGAAGCGAACGGAGGCCCTGCGAGAGGAGCGGAAACATTAGAAAATGCTAATTTTACTCTGATGAAACTTTCTTCTCCGTATATGGAAGTAAGCGATATCTGTTCCGGATTTACGCCCGTAGCGCTCAAGGGAGGAGATTCGACCAAATCCAGTTATCAGCTCCCGATCTTAGCTCTCCCCGAGGAAGGAATGGAAGAATACGATCGAATCGGAATCGTACTGAGAAGTTTTTCCTATTACTTCGATCCGGCGGACCTCCCCGAAAACTCGTATCGTTACGTGGATCTGATTTTAAATCATCCTCAAACTCCGGTCGTTCAAAATATGATGGTAAAACGCGGAGACGTTGCGGTTAAACTTTTCAGCATGAATTCAAACCCGCTGTATGCGACCACGCCCGCCATGTTCTTTCCAGATCTTTATCTGAATCCGGGAGAAATGTCCAGCTTCGGGTTTTCGGTCCAACTGATAGACATCGTGACCGGCGGATTCTTATACGATAACGGGGACGCAAACGTCGGATTTAACGGAATCAATGCGTTCGAAATTCCGGGCACCGGATTTAACTCCGAAATGCAAAAGCTCAAGTTCAAAGGCCCGGCCACTTTGGAGGCACAGGACGAAAAAACTCCGTATGTTCTCGTGGTGGACTTTACGCCCGGAACTTCCGGAGAAAACGGATCTTCCGCTAAACTCGGCTTCGACGTCTCCGTGGACAACGTATTGTTCTGGGATTCGAACGACGGAAACGGAGTTTATTCTCCGCAAAGGAACGTAGCGGACAGAACCAACGCAGTTTCAGGAACGGATAATCTCACGAACGCCGCAAGACAAAACGTGATCTTTCATCTTCCGACCATGTTGGGAAATTCTGAATGACGAGTTTTCTGAGATAAACGATTCGGAACGGGCTCGAAAGATCCCGATAAGAATCGATTCGATCCCTAAAACACGGAAGCAACGAAAGTTTTTTCCGTGTTTTTATACTTGTAGGCGCTCGGAGGAAAGTTATTTTTACGGATTATAATTTGAACCGTGTCATTCGTAAAATTTTCTGTTCTCAGAAATACGGAAAATTTAAACGGATAAAGCACAAAAAAAGAGAAATAAGGGAATCGCCCCAATCGTCGAATGGATTGCCTTCTCAAAAGACTTTCATGAAATTAGAACACGATCACGGCTTTTCCGTCTTTTACGAGAAATATAAGGATTCGATCTACAAGGTAATCCGATTTATATCGATGAATTCGGAAGACGTAGACGACATCGCACAAGAGGTTTTTTTAAACATATATCGCTCTTTTCCGAAATATTCGCAAGAAAGGGGAAGTTTCTACACCTGGGCGGCGGCGATCGCAAAAAATACGTATTATACTTATAGAAAGAATCGTATGAAAGAGCGGGAAAGGATATTCGAAGGCGAAACCGGTTTTGAAACGTTCAGCGCCAAGGACGACTTTATCGAGACCCTGGAAAACAAAGTCGTAGAACAGGAACTCAGAGAAGCGATCGAAACCCTACCCGAACCGGAAAAAAGCATAATACTACTCAAGGAAATAGACAATTATACTTTGGAAAAGACTTCTCAAGTCTTGAACATATCTTCGAGGACCGTAAGTAGAAAACTTTTAAAGGCTTTGGATCTTTTGCGGGAAGAATTAGAAAGAAGGAAAGTGATTTTGTAATCATGGATAACAAGGATCTACAGGAAGAATTCGAAGAGTTAATGGGTCCGTATCTGTACGGAGAATCCTCTCCCGAGGAAACCAAACGACTTATCGAAATTACGGAATCGGAACCCGCGCTCAAACGAAGATACGAAAACTACGTAAAGATGCAAAGCGGTTTAAAATCGCATTCTCGATCCTTGAAACAAAACCCTTCTTCCTATTCAACCGAAACGCTGGAAATCGAAGAAACTGGGGAAACCGGAAAACCGGAGAAAGAAAACCCGTTTCTAAAACCGATCTACGGTTTCCTGGCGCTCGCCGCGGGACTGTTGATCGTTTTCGGACTTTACCGATTCAACTCCGACAAAGGAACCCGCAGCGATTTCTCCGTACATACATTAGGAAATTGCGATTTTCAATCTTTGGAATCCGGCTCCGTTTCGATCGGAGAAAGACAATTCTGCGATTGGGGATATCGTAGTCCGATCGGATCGATCAATTTTAGAATATTCGAAAATTCTAAAGTACAGATATTATCCTTGCCCAAATCCGAAACGGCGCACGGAATCGTATCCGTGTTTTTGATAAAAGGAAAAATCCTCGTAAAGGAATCCGTCGATTCCGAAAATAAAACCTCCCTCTACGTCGATGGGAAAAAAATCCAACTTTTGGGAACCAAAGTCCTACTCGAAAAAGAAAACGGAAAATTCTCCCTCAGCGTTTGGGAAGGTTCCGTGAAGGTCCGATCCGGAGTGGAATATCTCCTTCCGTTCCTTTCGGAAAAAAATTCCTTCGAAAAAATGTTAAGCGACATCGATCCGAACCAAGCGCGCGTATTGCGCGAGACCGCGTTCGAAACCGTGCTTTCCGGCTCCAAATTAGAAGGCGATTCCGGGCAAGACGTTTCCGAAACTCTGCCTACCCTATCTTCCGTTTTAAAGGATTCCGCTCTTCGAGAAAAAACGATCGAACGATTGAAAGAGATCGGAAGAAATTTGCAAAAGGATTCGGCCTCACTTCGTAAAAAGGAATTGGATCCGGCCGAATCGGATTTTCTCGAAAAAGAATCGGAACATCTAGGAAGCGAGCACGAAGTTCGAGTTCCTACGTATCGGAATTCCGACGACGGCAAAGCCGCGGAGCCGACGATCTCCGCCCCGAAAAAGAAATCCGAAAACGACTCCGAGGCGAAGGATGAAAACCGGAATCCGAATTCCTCCGAAAAAACCGAACCCATTCGTTTAGGGAACAAAACCGTACGTCTCAAAGACGGCACCGAATTAAAGGGAAATCTCATTCAATACGAAAACCGATATACGATAGAATCGCAGGGTAAAAAAAGAACACTTCGATCGGAAGAAGTGGAATCGATTTCGTTTTAGCGGAGCGCGGACATGTCCCGGAATTTTCTCTTTGTAAAACCGTATCGGCTTCTTGGAGCGATCGTATTTTTATACTGTTTCCAAAAAACGATTTCGGCCGATACGGTCCTTTTGAAGGACGGACGTCGTCTGGAAAACGTAAAGACCGTGTTAAAAGAGGATCACGTTCTCGCGGAGGACGAATTCGGCAAAACGGAAAAGATAGATCCGACACAGATCGAAAAAATCACGTTAGGCGAAATCAAGAAAAAACCCGTTGTCCCGGAAAACGAAAAAAAATTCCGCGTATCCGCATGGGGAACGGCTTGGAACGCGGGCGTACACGAGGATCCGAATTTACAAAGGGTTTATAGCACCTCCGAAATACTACAAATGACGATGTATGTGGATCCTTATGTGCAGCGCGATTATCGGGTGAAGGTCCGGACGATCGCGTTTCAGATCGACTATAAAAAGGATGCACGAAACGGTTTTTCCCTGGCTCTCGAGCAGAGTACGTTTTCGTTTCCTGCCCGTGGGGTGAATCCTCTTACGGCTCTTTGGATCAATATGAACACGATAGGAAACCAAACCTACGCCGAACTCACCCTACCGGCGACGCTGGCCTTACTTACCAATCCTTCCTGGGACGAATACGACGTATCCCGCGAGCAGAACGAAAAGTTCTCCTTAAAAACCTTGTCTCTTTCTCCGAGTTATCAGTATTATTATCCGATCACCGAATCGATCCGTTGGTTCTCTCAGATCGGGTTCGGGATCGGCAGAAGTTATCAATCCGGAATTTACGCGAAAGCCGTATTACAGGACGCGGCCTTTTTGGGAACCGGTTTTCAGATCGAACTCGATCCGTATTTTTTCCGGATTACGTTTCAATATCGGGCGACCACGTTGCACGCGGGACCGGACACGTACCGATTTACGGAACCTCAGGTGTCGGCCGGATTGGGAATCGGACTTTAGATTCTAAATCGTTTTCCCGAAGAAGCCCTTCTTAATGCCTGGTCGTCCACCGAACCGAACGCAACTCGTAACGCGGAATCGAATGAAATCCGGAAGATAAAAAACAAGTTTTTTGAATATTAAAAATTTGGAAATAACTCCGGCTCTTTCTCTTGTTCTTCCGGATTCGGATGCGAAAGACTGATTCCCAAAAGACGGATCGCCTTGGAGGAGAAAAAACCCTCCCCTTTTTTTTCGAAAAATTCCCCCAAAAGATCCTTGGCCACGGGAAACAAATCCTCGGCCAGGTAAACGGGTTCCGCGAGCGTTTTGGATCTCGTTTTTAAGGTGAAGTCGTGGAACTTTACCTTTAACGTAAGGGTTCTTCCCGAAAAATCCCTTTTTTTCAATCTACGTTCCACTTCATCCGCGAGATATTTCAACTGAGTCAAAAGATCTTCGGACTCGATACGATCCCGATCGAAGGTGATTTCCGCGCCTAAAGATTTACGCTCCCGGAACGGCTCGACTTCCCGATCGTCCTCACCTCTGGAAATTTTATGATAATAAATCCCGGCTTTTCCGAAATGTTGTATGAGTTCGTTGAGACTTTTTCGACGCAGATCCCTACCGAAACGGATTCCGAGATCCTCCATCCTTCTTGCGGTTACCTTACCGACTCCGTGAAAACTCGAAACGGGCAAAGGATCGATGAACGAAAGAACGTCTTCCGGAAGAACGACGGTCAAACCGTCGGGTTTGTTTTTTTCGGAGGCGAGTTTGGCGATAAACTTGGAATTTCCGACGCCCGCCGAAGCCGTTAAACCGGTCCTTGCGAGAATTTCCTTTCTGATTTCCTTCGCAATACTTACAGCAAATGGAATATTCTTTTTATTGAATGTAACATCCAGATATCCTTCGTCCAAGGAAAGCATTTCCACACGATCCGTATATTCCAGAAAAATTTCGCGGATTTGCCTGGAAACCTCCTTGTAAACCTCGAAACGCGGAAAAACGAAAATCGCACGCGGAGCGAGTTGTGCGGCTTTGGCGGAAGGCATCGCGGAACGGACGCCGAATTTCCTCGCCTCATACGAAGCCGCCGCAACGACCGATCTGCTGTTCGGAGGACCTCCTACGATCAAAGGTTTTCCCTTGTATTCCGGAAAATCCCTCTGTTCCACGGAGGCGTAAAACGCGTCCATATCCACGTGAATGATCTTACGCGGGCCCATATCCAACCTATGGTCAGATTATAACATACTATACATTTGTAACGTCTTTTTAATGCGACGAATTCCGATTTTTTCCTTCGGTGCGGATCAGAGTCAAAACTCGTACGGAGGCCGCTCCGTTTTGCAAAAGAATTTTCGCGACTTCGTTTGCGGAAGCCCCCGTGGTGAACACGTCGTCGAGCAACAAATAATTTCCGGACAAACGGTTCCGGAATGTTTCTTTTACTCGAAAGGAAATTCCCGCGTGAAAAAAACGTTCCGCAAAACCTTTACCCGCCTGTTTTTCCGGGCTGATTTTTTCCACCGGTTCCGTGATCGGAAACGGAAGAATACTCCGCAGACGTCGTATCGCGAAGTCACAAGAGGAAAAGGCGCGTTCCCCACCGGGTTTGTACCAAGGCGCGCGGTACGAAGGCAAACGTACGATTGCCGAAAAACGAATTCCTTTCCAAGAACGAAGCTCCCGTTTCATTCCGAGACAAAGATAGATGGAAAGGGAATAAGCTGATTCAAACTTGATACGATTGATCGTCTTCGCCATAAACTCGGTTCTGTTTCGGAGAAATTTTAATTCCTCGAAAAAAACGTTTCTCGAAACACAATACGGACATTCTTCCTCTCCGACCAAACGTTCATTACAAAGTTTGCAACTTCGGTCCGACACAAATCGAACGTCCCGGTTTTCGTTGTGACAGGATTTGCATACCCCGACCTTGGAGGAGAAAAAATCGTATCTACCGCAGAACTCGCAGCAACAAGGAAGAAAATAATCCAAGAGTTTTCGAACGTCCATACCGGAAACGGTTCCCGTACGGATCCGATCGAATAAAAAAGCCCGGATAAAAACCGGGCTTTTTCGAAAAAGAAACAGTTCCTACGTTCTTATTTTCTAGGAGCGCCGGAAGGAGTGGAAGTTTTCGCAGGAGCCGGAGCGGGTTGAGACGCAGGCTGTGCGGGTTGCGGGTTGCTTCCGTTTCCGGACGCATCCACTTTGCGGATTTGAGTCGTAGGAGGATTTACGTCCACGGAAAAACTCACGCGTTTTGTTTCGCTTTCGTTCCCCACGTTATCCACTGCTTTCGCTTCGATCGTATGTTCGCCCTGAGCGTCGATCGTGATCGATTCCACATACGGAACGAAATCGGGAGCGTTATCCACTTTGATCAGAATACGTTTGATTCCGGATTGTCCGTCCACGGCTTTGATCGTAAAAGAGTTTCCTTTTCTGGAATAAGTCTTTCCGTCGATGATGACCAAAGGAGTGTTTCCTTGGATTTCCACTTCCGGTTTTACGTCGTCCAGAGTAACCACCAAAATCGCCTCGGAAGAGGAATTACCGGAGTTGTCCACCGCGGAATACTTGATAAGATTGACTCCCGCCTTTTCCAATTTGATCGGTTGATTGTCGTACGGTCTCAGATCTCCGCCGTTGATGGAATACTTCACTTCCTTAACACCGGAAAGAGCGTCCGTAGCCGCGATGGAATAAGTTACGTTCTTGGAACCGTAATTGTAACCGTCCAGATTGTAGAGGATTTCGCTCGGAGCGATCTTAACGGTAGGAGCGGTATTGTCCACAACGACGACTAACGCTTTTGCTGGTTCCTTGTTTCCGGCCTTATCCACGGCGCGATACGTAAGACGATTGACTCCTTCTTTCAGAATCGCGATCGGGGAAGTATACTTCACGTAATCTGCTTCTCCGATTTTATACTCGATATAATCCACAGTGCTGGAATCGTCCTTTGCGGAAATTTCGAAAGAACTTTTGGAATTCACATACAAGTCCGCGTTCTTCACGTCGTCTGCCGGAGAGGTTCCCGCGGGTTTGGTCGTTGCGGGTGCGGAAGAATTTCCAGGGTTTGCCTGGGTGTTCGCCTGAGGATTGGAAGTTTCGTCCAGATCTTCCTGAGCGATCAACACGCTAAGGGACATGGACAGAAAAAAAACGATCGCGAGTTTTGCAAGGTACGAACCTTTCATTTTACACTCCTGTGAGGTTTGGTTAATTAGTTTTTTGACGATATTCGGATAGTGGAAACCCTTGGAAGGAGCGTGTCAACCGATTCTATGAAAAAAAAACGTTTCCTCCTCGTTGTGTCGTCGATGCGACGTTTTCGCATTCGATGGACGTTGATCTTTTTTTTCGTCTTCCTTCATCCGTTGTACGATCAGGAAAAAACTTCCGCGGAAATTTGGAAAGAGGTCGTGGTGGAGAATTTTGAAACCAAGGAATGGAGCGCTCAAAATTTAAAGACGCGTCTCGGAAAGGAATATCTTCCGGACATAAGGACTTCGAAACTTCTACTCAGTCCCGAGATCGATTCTTCCCGAAGTCTCTTATTGGAAGTGCCCGCTGAAAAAAATCAATCCTTCGAAATTCTTTGGGAACAACCTTGGAAAACGAAAGGTTTCGTCCGCGAACTCAAATTCCAGATCTATTCCTCCGGATCCGGCGCGTCCTTGTATGTTCTGCTTCGCGATTCTAGTTTAGAAGTTAAGAAAATTCTAATCACCCATCTGAATTACGAAGGTTGGAAAAACGTTCGGATCAATCTGGTACGGAAAATCCGTCAGGACGACGTGGTGTTCACCAAACAGGCTTCGGTGGAATTTTTAGGGCTATTGTACGAAGCTCCGTTCGAGATGAAACGGGGAACAAGGGATTTATTCGCCATCGACGACATTCTCGCGGTGATACGGGACAAAAAAAGGATGTTTTCGGACGAAAAATCGCTGATACGATAAGCCTACGCGCCCGTCCTAAAATCCTCCGCAAAACAACGATCCAACTACATTAGAATATTAAGATATCGGTAAGCTGACCGTAAAAACGGTTCCGGAAGTAGAGGAGGAAAAACGGATCGAACCTCCGTGCGTTTCGATGATTTTGCGGGCGATATCCAAACCCAGACCAGAACCTTCTCCGGGAGCCTTGGTCGTGAAAAAAGGTTCGAAAATACGATCTTGAACCTCCGCCGGAATTCCGGGACCGGAATCGGAAATCCGGACTTCCGCGTAAGATCCTTTGCGAAGGATTTCGATCGTCAAAACACCTTTAAACGACATCGCCTGTGCCGCGTTATAGATTAGATTGGTCCAAACGTGGATCAGATCGTCCGCATAACCGTAAATAGGCGGAACCTCCCCGTAGTTCTTTCTAATTTCGACTCCGGCCTTCAACTGATTCTGATAGATGGTAAGAACCGTCTCCAGACTTTCCTGAAGAACGACCGGAGTCTTCGCTCCTTCCGAACTCCAATGAGTGAACTTCCGCAACGCGTAAACGATCTTGGAAGTGCGGTTGACGGACATATCGATGAGTTTTGAACTTTTCGCCGCGAGGATTTCCTGAAGTGCGAAATTGACGATCGTCTGCGCGTTTGGAACGGAAAATAATTTCGGAAACTCTTCGGTCGCCGATTCCAAACCGCATTCCACAAGATCCTGGGCCGCGGTGTGGGTGTTTTCGAAACCGAGCGACTTTAACTTCGTCTCCAACGCCTTGATTTTCGATCTCGCTTCTTTGGGAGAAATCATATCCCGATCCGACATCCCTTTTCGGAACAACGATTGGAATTCCTCCAATTCCCCCTCGTTTAGCGATTGAATTCTACCGGAAGCCTGCGAGATTCTCGTCGATGCGGTTTCGAAATAACTCCGTATCGAATCGTTGGAGGCCTTGATGACTCCGATAGGATTGTTGATTTCGTGCGCAATCCCGGCGACTAACTGTCCTAAGGCGGCCATCTTTTCCGAAACGATCAGTTGATTCTGCGTTTTTTTCAGATTCTGAAGCATCGTCTCCAATTCTAGATTCTGTTTTTCGATGAGCGCTTTCTGATCGGAAATTTCCCTGTTCAGACTTCGCAAAGCCTCGGCTTCCTTTTTTTCGGAGATGTCTTTCACGAGGTTGATGACGCAGGGTTTTCCGTCAATCTCCGCGAACATGCTGTAACATTCCGCGTAGATCAATCTACCGTCCTTCGCCTTGAGAATCAGCTCCTGATCCGAAACGACACGATCGTTTTTCAGACGTCGTAAATACTCCTCTCTGGTTTTTTGATCCGGACATATATCCAGTTCGAGACTGGTTTTACCGATCGCCTCTTCTCTCGTATAACCGAACATCTTCAGAAAGCTGTCGTTCACTTCTATATATCTTCCGTCGGTTACGGTAGAAATGCTCGTGGAAATAGGACTCATCGTGAACACCGTAGAATAGATCTCGCGTGTGGGACGGATCGCCTCCTCGGCGAGGTGTTTCTCCGTAACGTCCTGACCGGTTCCGAAACCGAGGATCGAATCCCGGAACTTTCCTTTGGTCAAAAGGAAACGGCTCCTACCGTCGATCGTACGGATCTGATAGACCAACTCGGTCGTAAAATCGGGAGTCCGACTGTTACGCAGACTTTCTTCCAGCGCGTTTAAAATCCTGGATTTGTCCGGTTCTACCACGAACGAATTCAAATATTCAGAAAGCTGCATGCTCTTGGATTCCCTCGCTCCCTCGTCTCCGAGCAAAAACAGGAATTCCTTGGTGAGAGTAAGCTCCAGCGTCTGCGTATTCAAGCTCCATCCACCAAGACCCGCATAACGTTGAGTTTCGGAAAGTTCCTTTTTTACCTCGTTAAAACCCAACAAAGAATAACGCATCAATATCGCGATCAGGATGAACGCGCTGATTTCCCCCATGAGAACCGCCCAAGGACCGCCCGTTTTTTCCACGGGAACGAGAAACCCTTTTTCGATGAGAAAAAGGCTTAAGACGGACAAAAACACCGAAAGAAAGGAATAGATATAAACCGCGGTTCTGCCGAGTAACAACGCGGAAATAACGATCAAAACGAGGGAGATGGGAAAAACGACCGTCTGTGTCGCGCCTTCGCGCATGAGAATGATGAAAGTCGCAAGCCATTCTATACCCAACATCACGTGAGAAGCGAGAAGAATCCTCCCGGTCTTGGCGATGACGTGACATATCAGAGCGGACAAGGGGATCAGATAAGCCGCAATGTAGATGGACTTCGGTTTCTCCGCGAGAAGCGGATGAAGAACCCGATAGAAGATCGCGACGAAAACGCAGGCCACCATGATTCCGTACATAAGTTTAACGGAAAAATCCTTCTCCGTATCGGAAAACACGGGTGGTTTGAAGTAGGCTGCGATTTTAGAAAGAATCATAAAAGGATCGAAGTCGGGTTACCATCTAACCCGAAAAAAATGCGTTTGCAAAGCCGATTTCGGAGGAACGCCTTTTTTTCGACGAAAATCTTCGACGACGTCTCTCAAACAAAGGATTCTATTTTTAGAATATTTCTTTTTTTGAATCTTTCACAATATGAGAACTAAGTCGCAAACAGGGACCGCATAAAATTTTCGGAACGACGCGACCCAACCGTTCCTTGTCGTATTATTTTGACATAAAAAAAACAAAAAGAAACCAAAAGAAAACGTATCGATGGGAAACTCGACGCAAGGAATTTTAGAGATCGATTTCGCGGAATCGAACCGTCGTATGTACCACCCTCGAAAGTTTTATTTTCGCCGAGCCCGGGAAATTTTCGTTAAATTCTTGAGCCGTTTCCGAAGGCGGGCTATTCCAGGAAAAAACATGACCGGCAGTTTCGAAACAGAAATACACGAGCGAATCCGATCCGATCGGGAAATATATTTCTGGCTACAAAACGAAGCGATGGAAGGATTTTGGATCTTCGATCCGGGATCGGAAAAAAATTTCTGGTGTAACCGAAACTTCCTGAAGCTGCTCGGTTTCGAAAAACGGGAGCGGGAATCATTCTTCGAATTCGATCGGATCCCCACTCCTCAAGTGACGGCCCTTTTAAACGAGTTCGTCCTCCGAGGCGGATCGCAGGAGATGAATCTTTCCTTTTATCGGAAAGATCGATCCTCCGTAACCGTACGCAACAAGTTGAAACTTTTGCCGTTCGGAAACGGTAAACCGGCATTCGTATTGGGAGCCGTATCGGACGTCACGGATTCTTCTTTCGAAGACGATTCGGAGATACATCTACGCGCGCTTCTCGACAGCCTTCCTTCCGCGATCGGCTACTGGGACAAGAATCTAATCAACCGTTTCGCGAATCACATCTATTTGAATTGGTTCGGAATAGATCCGAGCAACGTGAAAGGAAAACACATCCGCGAAGTCATCGGAGAGACGTTGTATCAACAGAACATTCCCGCCTTGGAAGGAGTTCTCCGGGGAAAGGAACAGAAATTCGAACGAAAACTTCCTCTCGCGAACGGCTCCGACTTTCTCTACGTTTTGGGAAATTATATTCCGGATATACGCAACGGAATCGTGGAAGGATTCTATGTGATCGTAAACGACATCACTTCGGTCCGGGAAACTACCGAACAACTCAGAAAAAACGAAGTGGAATTAAACATGCTCTTCGAAGCTCTTCCGGTAGGAGTCACTCTTTTAGATCACGAACACAACGTGGTGAAAACCAACCCCATGTTGGAGCGGATCCTCTCCATAAACCCGGAAGGACTAAAGAAAGGACTTTATAAAAATAGAATATACTTTCGATCGGACGGAACCCGATTCGCCCCGGAAGAACTTCCCAGTCATTTGGCGCGTGAAAAGAATCGGCTGGTCAAAGACGTTGTCGTGGGAATTCAAAAGGAGGACGATTCGATTACATGGACGAAAGTCACCGCGATTCCCTTGAACCTTCCCGATTATTCCGTGATGATCCTGACTCACGACATCACCGAAAGTAAAACCTTCGAAACGGAATTGATTCGAGCGAAAGGACTTTTGGAACAAACGAGTAAACTCGTGCGAATCGGCGCTTGGGATATGGATTTCAAAAAGGGCGTGGGCACTTGGTCGGCGGTGACCAAAGAGATGCACGAAGTAGGTCCGGATTTTATTCCCGATATGAACAAAGGACTCGAATTCATCAAGGAAGGCGAAAGTAGGAATAAAATTCGAAAGGCGCTCGAAGACCTGATTCAAAGCGGAATTCCTTACGACGTGGAGATGCAACTAGTCACCGCAAAAGGAAACGAACTCTGGGTAAGATCCGTGGCGGACGCGGAGTTCGAAAACGGAGTTTGTACGCGGATCTACGGCGCCATCTACGACATAGACGAACGAAAAAAAACCGAGATCGCGCTTTTTAAGGAACGCTCCCGTTTACTGGCTTTCGTCGAACACGCGCCAGCCGCCGTCGCCATGTTCGATACCGAATTGCGATATATCGCTTATAGCCAAAGGTGGGTGATGGAGTATCACCTAACGGGAAAAAACGTATTAGGAATTTCGCATTACGAAGTTTTTCCGAATATATCGAACGAATGGAAGGAGATCCACAAAAGATGCCTTTCCGGGGAGGTTGTCAAAAACGAAGAGGACGTTTGGAGGCCGGCGGGCTGGGAAAACGATCAATATCTCCGCTGGGAAGTGCGACCTTGGTATCAAATCGACGGATCGATAGGCGGAGTAATGATGTTCACGCAGGACATCACAGAAAGTTGTCTTCAAAGGGAGGAAATGAAAAAATCCAAACTGATAGCGGAACGCGCCAGCACGGCTAAATCCGAATTCCTCGCAAATATGAGTCATGAAATCAGGACTCCCCTCAACGGAATCATCGGCTTCACCGACCTTCTCCTAAGAACAAACCTGGACTCCACGCAATATCAATACATGCAGACCGTATATCAATCCGCCGGATCCTTACTGGACATCATCAATGATATATTAGATTTTTCTAAAATAGAAGCCGGAAAGCTGGAACTGTCCTACGAAATGACGGACGTATTGGAATTGGGAAGTCAGATAATAAACACGATAAAATTCCAGGCTCATCAGAAAAACTTGGAGGTATTGGTCAACATATCTCCGACGGTTCCGAAATACGTCAACACGGACAGCGTGCGTCTCAAGCAGATTCTCGTAAATCTGCTCAGCAATGCGGTCAAGTTTACGGGCGAAGGTGAGATCGAATTCAAAATCGAAACACGGCAAAGGAAAACGGATCACGCCGCCTTTTTACGTTTTTCCGTACGCGATACCGGCATCGGAATCGCGTTGGAAAATCGGAAAAAAATCTTCGATGCGTTCTCGCAGGAAGACGCGTCCACGACGAGGCGGTTCGGAGGAACCGGATTGGGTTTGACGATCTCCAATCAGTTGTTGGCGATGATGGGGAGTAAATTGCAACTGGAAAGTGTTCTCGGAAAGGGAAGCACCTTCTATTTCGATCTTACCTTGGAAGTTCTGGAAAACGGAGAGGAATCGAACGCGGATTGGAGCGGACTTTCGGAAATAAAAAACGTGCTCGTAGTGGACGACAACGACAACAACCGACAAATTCTCCAAGAGATGTTGGCTCTTAGATCGATCCCATACGAACTCGCGAAAAGCGGAACGGAAGCGGTGGAAAAACTCGGGTCCGGGAAAAGATACGATCTCATATTGATGGATTATCACATGCCGAATCTCGACGGATTGGAAACCGTAAAAATCGTACGCAAAAAATTGAATCTATCGGAGAACGAACAGCCGGTGATATTATTGAGCAGCGCTTCGGACGATTCCGCTCTCATAGAGGAATCCAACGCGCTCGGCATTCGGGAAGTGATCGTCAAACCGATCTATATACGTCAACTCTACGATCTTTTGGGGAGAAATCGATTGGTCCGCGAACCTTCCTCCGAAAAAACGAAACGGGTTTTCTCGAACGAGGCTCCTTCTTTCGAAAAGCCCGTCCGAATACTCATCGTCGAGGACAACCCGGTCAATATGCTTTTGACCAAAAGTATCGTGAAGAGAATTTTACCCGCCGCAAAGATACTGGAAGCACCGAACGGAATGGAAGGCGTCGAAAAAAACCGGAGTTTTACCCCGGACCTGATTTTTATGGACGTTCAAATGCCGGATATGAACGGATACGAGGCGACGAAAGCGATACGAAATCAGGAAACGGAACGAAAAAGGGTTCCGATCATCGCCTTAACGGCGGGAATCGTATCGGGAGAACGGGAAAAGTGTATAGAAGCGGGAATGGACGACTACGTAAGTAAACCCGCCGTCCAGGCCGATTTCACCAAAGTAATCCTAAAATGGCTGAAATAAGACTATACATTAAAATATTATAATTTAATATTATTCGAATATTTTCTTTTTGGCGACAGTCCTAAGACCTTTAACGAGAGCCTTCCATTCCGCGCCGCCTAGATTTTGAACAACCTTGTCGTGCGCTTCCTTCCAAACGGGATACGCAGCCCTGAGCGCTTCCCAACCCGCTGCGGTCAACGCCACTTTTCTCGCGCGTTTGTTGTCGGAAGGAACGTCCTCTATATAACCCAGGGATTCGAGAGGTTCCAAATTCCTTAAAAGAGTGGTCCGATCCAAAACCAAAAGGTTTGCCATAGGAGCGAGTTCCATTCCCTCGGAAGTTCCCAACGTCATCAAAACGTTGAAACGTTGGGAAGTTAATCCGACCCGATCCAAAACGTGATCGTAATAGTTGGATACGGCTCGGGAAGCCCGTTTCAAATTGAAGTTTAGACAACCCAAACCCACCGTCAGCAATTCCTCTTTGGTCGGAACCGGAGATTCTTTGCCGGAAGACTTTTTGGAAATTGTACGATCCGTTTTCGCTGCCATAAAAATTCTCCCAAACGATTAGACGGGAAGCGCTTGTGTTCCCGGAGCCAAGGTACGTTTCATCTCGCGAACGCGCTCCTCAAAATTTCCGTTTTCGGAGCCGGCATCACGATAAAGAACAGAATCGAAAAACCGCATCAGATCCTCACCGTGACGGGTCGGCCTTCCCCTTCCCAAATCCACGTAGGCGAAATCGATCCAAAGCATCGCCTTCAAACGTTTTCCGGTTTGGTCGTACATCAGATCCTCGTTACGGATCGAACCTTCGGTTCGGGAAGTCAAACGGGTCGTAATCCGTACTAGATCGCTTTGTTTCGCAGGCTCAAGATAAGCGACCTGCGTTCTTGTAACGACCCAGGACTTACCTTCTTTCGAAGCGTGTTCAAAAAGATCGAAACCGTAAAAATCCCGGAGGTGATCCTCCCTCGCCTCCAAAAAATAGTCCATATAACGCGCGTTATTCAGATGACCGAAAGGATCACAATCCTGAAATCGGATTCGGTAAAGACCGGACGGCGAAAATTCGCGAAGATCGAAAGTAGAAAGCATAAACGTCTCCCTGATACAATGCATGCAATTACACATGTGTATCTACATATATGCTATTACACACATCCTAAACCGAAAGTCAATCCGATTTTAGAGGTTTTCATTCCCAATTTTTGAAAATCGGCTAAACTTCGTTGACAAGCACCGCTCAAAAGTCCGTTTGAGAAAAACGTTTAGAACCTCGGTCGCGAGTCGTTTATGGATTCCATCAACTCCAAAAAAGAAATCAAAACGATCCTTTCCGAACTTTGGGCGAGCTGCGATTCGGAAAGGGACTTCCTCGCAAAGGTGGAATCCGAACTACTTTTAAAAAAGACGAGGTTCCCTCTGCTCGAATTCGCGGCCCTCGAAATACATTCCCGCCTAACAGCGGAAAGACGAAACGATCTCCTCGAAGAAATCGGCAGGCTGCGCCACATGGGCGGGTACGTGATCGCGGGTATGATGTTGCAGCTCGATCTGGAAAGCGGTTTCGAAGAAGCGCTCGCCAAAGCCGGCGAACTGATGATTTCCGGTGACGAATGGTACGTATGCGACATCGTAGGGGAGAGGGTTTTCGGACATTCCCTTCTCTTTTATCCCGAGCGGACCATTCCCATCCTTAAAAAATATCTCAATCACGAAAACGGATGGATCGTACGTTCGGTCGGCGTCGCCTCCCACTACGCAGTTAAAAAGGGATTGGAAAAAAAACACGTGGAGACTTTGTTTTATCTTCTATTAGAAAAATTGAATGCGACGGATTTCCACACCAAAAAAGGTATAGGATGGGGAATCAAAACGATCGCGAAATTCCATCCGGATCTTGTGCGAAAAATTTCGGATCGGCTGGAAGACGATCTATCGGTAAACGTTTACTTTAAGAATAAGATCCGTATCGGACTCGGAAAATCGGTCAAATATGCCTCGAAACGTCCAAATCCAAAGCGTCCTTAACAAAACCAAACGGCGTGATCCTTGGTTTTTGGACGATTATACGGTCAATCCGTACAGCGGATGCACCTTCCACTGTCTTTACTGTTACGTGGCCGGCAGCAAATACGGTTATAACGTCGAAGATAAATTTTCCGTAAAGCAAAACGCGGTCGAAGTCTTGGATCGGCAGTTGAAAAATCGGGCGGCCAAAAAACAATACGGAATCATCGCGCTTTCCTCCGCGACCGATCCTTATCTTTCCTTCGAAGAGGAACGCGGACTGACTCGGGAACTTTTGCAAACGATCCTAAAACACAGATTCCCCGTACACGTACTAACGAAATCGGATCTCGTCCTGAGGGATTTGGATTTGATAAGCGAAATAGAATCCGCCGCCATCCTACCGGAGGATTTGGAAGGAAAATTAATTAGAAAATCGTTTATTACGTTTTCGTTTTCCACTTTGGACGACCGGGTCGCGAGGATTTTCGAACCAGGAGCGGTTCCACCGAGCAGACGTCTCGCCGCGTTATGCGAAACCTTAAAACGGGGACTTTGTTCGGGCGTAAGTTTGATGCCTCTTCTACCGCATATCAGCGACACGGGGGAAAATCTGGAGACGATATTCCGTACATTCGGAGAAATCGGAGTATCGTATATTTTCCCCGCTACGCTTACCCTTTTCGGTTACGGACCGTCCGACGGCAAAAGCGAGGTCTTTCAAGCGGTCGAAAAAAACTACCCCCATCTTTTGGAAAAATATCGGAAATTCTTCTCGGGCGGATGCGAGATGCCCGCGTATTACAAAAATGCACTTTCGATAAAAACGAAGGAACTGTGCGAACGTTACGGAATCCGTAAGGGAATTCTGCAAGACTCGTCCGGCCCGATATAAAACGCCGCTCCGATATACAAAATTCGGACCCGCTTCGAACGAACATCCTTCTTGACGAAAGGAAAAAAACGGATTCAATCGCTCCATGCCCGAACTACCCGATTTGGCGATTTTGCGGGACCGATTGTCTCCCGAATTGTTAGGCCAGAAAATACGTTCCATCGAAATCGTGGATCCGATCGTCGTCCGCAACCTGATCGGCGCGACCCCGGACGAAGTTTACAAGGAATTACCTCTGTTGTCACTGGAAAGACGCGGACCTTTTTTGAATTTCATATTCGAAAAAATGAATATAGTAATTCATCCCATGTTGTCCGGCCGTTTTTCTCTGGATCCTAAATACAAAAAAAAGGATCTCTGCGTCAGGATCGTCACCGAAGGACCGGTCCTCAACTACGCGGACGATACCAGGATGGGAAAGGTTTATTTTCTAAACGAAGGGGAACTCGGTCGGATCCCTAAATACGAAGAACAGGGGATCGATCTTCTTTCCGAAGAATTTACCCTTGCGGCGTTTCTAAAAACGATCGAAAAATCGCGTCAGCAGATCCGCGCTTTTTTGATGGATCAAAGCAAATTGAGCGTATTAGGAAACGCTTATGCGGATGAAGCGTTATTCGCGGCGAAGCTCCACCCTAAAACTCCCTGCAACCGACTATCCCTCGGGGAAAAAACCTTCCTCTACGAGAGTATCAAAAAAGTAATCGCGGATTCGATCGAATATATAAGGGCAAAAAACGCCCCCCTCGACGTCAAGGTCAGAGATCACGTAAAAGTAAGAAACCGAAAAAACGAACCTTGTCCCGTATGCGGAACGACGATCCGCAGGGCCAACGTGCTCGGCTACGATTCCTTTTTCTGTCCGGTCTGCCAACCGGCCAAAGGGGAACAGTTCATTCCTTGGGGCACGCAGGATAATTCCACCCAAGTAAATTAAAATATCCTACTATACTAAACCTATATCCAGACGTATCGGGTAGGAATTCCTTCTCCTTTCGAAATAACCCGCGTCCCCCTTTTTCCAAGCGGAGCGAAGGGCTGCGTCCTCCTCGGTTAAAAACGTTTCCGTGCGAAAGCCGCCTTCGTTTAACAAAAAGGAATCCAAAGGAGGCAAAGGACGTTCCTTATAAAGGATGGAAAGTTTTTCGGCCACACGATACGTACCGCTAGCCCTACCTATCTGACTGTAACCCGCAATATGCGGCGTAAATACGGAATCGGGAACCTCGGCCAGACGAGATCCGGATTCGACCGAAGGAGGTTCGGGATCGAACACGTCTATGACTTTGTAAAGATCGTTTCTCCCCAACAAAAGCGAAAAGGCCTCCGGAGAAAAAATCTCCCCCCGACTCGTGTTGATCAGAGCGGTTCCCGGTTTCAAGGACGAGATCAATTTTTCACCGATCATTCGGTAGGTAGAATCCGCACCTTCCCTGGTCAATGGAACGTGATAACTCAGAACGGAAGAGCGGAGAACCTCCTCCAACGGAGAGGATTCCGCCTTGTAAAACGGATCGTAAAACACGGAGGAAATTCCCTTTGACTTTAGAATTTTATGAAATGCTTTTCCAGTATTTCCGTGACCGATCATCCCGACCTTCATATTCTTCAATTCGCTTAACGAAAATCTGCGTATAAGCGAAACGTAACAATATTCCGCGACCGAACCGGCGTTGCAACCGGGTGCGTTCAAAAATACGCGGCCGTTGTTTTTGAGCGAGTTGAAATCCACGTGATCGGTTCCCGAACTAACGGTAGCAAAAATTCTGACGGAAGGGAAGGTTCGCACCGCGTTCTCATCCACTTTCAATCTCGTGTTCGCGATCAAAATCTCCGGTTTTTCGGAAATTAGATTCGAGATAGAATCAGGCGCGTAACTTCGTACTTCGATTTTTTCGAAATGAGCGAAAATTTTTTCCGCGTGGGAAGTCCCTTCGGGATAATACAGAATCGGTCTTTTCTGTTGCACTACTTTGTCATTTCCTATCGGAACGCTTTTCGGAAAAAACAAAAAAGGTTTGCACGGAGAAAGTTTTTTCTAAAAATCACAGGTCCATGAAATCGTTAAAGGAAAGAGTCACGTTCCCGGTTCTCGTAGGCCTGATCGCCGCGACATTGATCGTTTTGATATGGTTCGTTTTTTTCAACCCGAGCTCTGGTTCCCAAGGCTCTTCCGTCGATTCGGACGCGGAATTCACGTTACAAAGATCCGAATCGGGAGAATGGGTCCTCAACCAGGCGGTCGTAGATACTTCCCGCAGAATCTTCGACGAAAACGGCGACTGGCTTTCCTTCGACGAACTGATACGATTCGCTTCCACGGGCGAGGTCAATCTCGTTTCGGAACTCTGGGCGTTGCGCAGACAATGTCCGGAAAACTCGGGTTTCGAACAATGTAACGAGATCATCCGGGCTTTTATAGCGGATCATTACTCGGGCAAAGACGCCGAATATCTGATGAAACTATTTTCAGGATATCTAAAATACGAAACCGTAATGCGTGAATACGAACTTCCCGAAAAACTGAGTCGGGCGGAAAAATACGAACTAGTGAAAAAAAAACGGCGTGAATATTTTTCCGAAAACGACGCGAAACTTGTATTCGGAATGGAGGAAGCCGAGGAGAGTTTCCGCGATTCGCTCGGAGGTTTTTTAAAGGAAACGGAAACTCTGAGCGGAGACAAACGTATGGAACGTTACGAAGAATTCCGTAAAAACGTCTACGGACAATATTACAATACTCTCCAAAAACGAGAGCCCAAATTCAACACCTACGAAACCGAAATGTTTCTTAGGGAAAAAGAATTAGAAAAAATGAATCTATCCGATAAAACCGGAAAAACGCGCTCCATACGGGAGAAATATTTCGGCAAAGACGGAGCCGATCGTATCGACGCCGTCTACAGAGAAATCGAGGAGCGGGAAAAAAAAGAGAAGTCGTCCCAAAACGAAGAAGCGGAATGGATCCGAAAAAATTCGAACGTTAAGGGAGAAGCTCGGGAAAAAGCGCTTATGGAAATCCGTATCCGGAATCTCGGACCGGAAGAAGCGGAGGAATATTCAAGAAGACTCAAATACGAGGAAGAGATTAAAAAACAGCAAAACTGATGTTCGATTCTTTTTTTCAGAAAGACTCTTCCGTATATCGACTTTCCCTCTGTGTCGGAGTCGGATTGGGAACCCTTTTCGCACTTTCTCCGTATTCCTTCCTGAGCGCCGGCATCTTTTCAGGCTCGTCTTGTCTTTTACTTTTCCTATCATTGAACAGGACGTCCCCGTTCAAAGCGGCGCTCTGGCTATTGGTCTTATCCCAAATCCTGAACTACACTACCTTCTGGTGGATTCCGGGCGCCGTTTCCAGAATCGCGGGAGTCGGACCGTCGGCATCGGTTTCAATTTTTATAATATACGGAATCGTTTCCCATTTGAAATTCGTGCCGTTTTATTTCCTGTTTAGAACGGCGAAAATAAGTTCCGCATCCGATCCTAAACTTCTATTGTTGTTTCCCGCCGCCGGAACCTTGGCCGATCTAGTCGCGTATCAGATATTTCCTTTGTATTGGGGCAATCTACTTTCGGGATCGATCGTCTTGGAACAATCCGCTTCCTTGATCGGAGTTTACGGACTTTCCTTTTTGTGTCTGTTCCTAACGTCCGCAACGGCGACCTTCCTACTCAACTTCAAAAAAAGAGGCTCCAGGGAATTTAAAATTTCAGTTTTCGCCTGGATCCTCGTCGTTTTTGTCTACGGTTTCGGGTTATATAGGATCGGATACGGATTCGGACCGACGAACATGGAGAATACGAAAAACATTTCCGTGGTTGTGATTCAACCGGACACGTCTCCCGGAACCAAGGAACTTCAAGCGGACGAAACCTTCCTTTCGAATACCATGAGTAAAGTACTTTCCCTTTCCTTACGGGGCGCCTTGTCTTCGGAACAACCTCCCACGTTAGTCGTCCTTCCAGAGTCCTCCATTCCGTTCCACGGGACGTTGGACTCGGAGGAAAACCGCGGAGAAGGCATCTATTCCTCGACCATGGAGGCGCTAGTACTGTATCTTTCCGAAAAAACGGGAGCGGACGTATTATTCAACGAGCTCAATATGGACGAAGGAAAACTTAGGAATCAGATCACTCTTTTTCGTCACGCATACGGAACTTTCGAACGTTATGATAAACGGCGTCTTCTGGCTTTCGGAGAATATCTCCCGTTCGAATCAGCGATTCCCTTTTTAAGATCCGTCTTTCGGGAAACTTCCCGTTACGTTCCTGGAGAAAACGCAAAACTTCTCTTAGGATCCAAACTGATCGGAGACAACAGAAAAAGGAAGGTCCCGAACGAAGCTGTGGAAGGATTTCCGGAACCGTCACGACTACGTCCGGTGTTTTCTTCCCCGAAGTCCGTAGCCGATAAAATTAGAAAATTAGAATATTCGTATTCCATACTTCCATTGCTCTGTTACGAGGCCATGTTTCCCGAACTCGTTCTGGATTATTTTCCTAAGGATCCGAAACCCGAAATCATGATCAATCTCACCAACGATTCCTGGTTCGATTCCGAACTCGAAGCGCATCAACATTCGGGAACCGTCCGTATCCGTGCGATAGAAACCGGCCTGCCCTTGATCCGTTCCACCGTATCGGGAATAACCGAGGTTTGGGACCAACGCGGAATTGCGATCGTATCTCCGATCGGTTTTCACGAAACCGGGATTCGTACGTTTACGATCGATCTGAATGTTCCGCATAACACCGTTTACACGGAGATGGGAAACCTTCCCGTATGGATCTTCTGCGTTTTCGTACTTTCGATTTCGTTTTGGACGGGATTCGGAAACGGAAAGGAATTTTGATGCTCGAACACACGTTTTGTCATCTTCCGGGAATCGATTCTTCGGAGGAAAAAAGGCTTTGGGAACGGGGGGTTTACGATTGGAAGGATCTCAGGGATTTCATAATTAAGGAATCGATTCCGACGAAAAATCTTATCTTAGACGCATTAGAATTTTCTAAAAAAGAGTTGGAACGCGGAAATTTTTTCTATTTCTTCCACGTGTTTTCCTCGAAACATCACTGGAGATTATTTCCCGCGATTCGGGAAAAACTTCTGTATCTCGATATCGAAACCACCGGTTTGGGGGACGACGACAGAACTACGATGATCGGCACCTTCGACGGAAAAAAATACGAATCTTTTGTCAGAGGTTCCAATCTGGATTTTTTTCTGGATCGAATCCGGCCCGACCACGTTTTCGTTTCGTACAACGGGATCGCGTTCGACGTTCCGTTTTTGGAAAGGGAATTCAACCTGCGTTTCGGCAACAACCACGTGGACGTCATGTATCTGCTCCGTTCCCTGGGAATCAAAGGCGGATTAAAAGGATGCGAAAAGGCGCTCGGAATCCAAAGACCCGAAGAGGCCGCAATCACCGGACTGGACGCAGTAAAACTCTGGAGGCAATACGTCGAATACGACGACTCCGACGCGCTCAAAACTCTGGAGAGTTATAACAGGGAAGACACGGTCAATCTCGAGATACTTTTCGTCAAGGGTTACAACCTCAAAATCAAGGAAACGCCGTTTTACGGGGAAGTCATCCCCGAACCGGAACGTTTTTCGGAACGATAAAACATTAGAATATTAAAAATTAATAAATTATTAAAATAATAAACCGTTCCGAAGCGGATTCCCCTAAACGGTCATTCTCCGCCTATCCAGCGGTATTTTTCGTACGGAGGATCCACTTCCAGAACCCCGACCTGCCCCTGATCGATGAGTTTCCGGATCAAGGAATGGATTATCGCCAAAGCGGTGTTATAGTAACCGCTGTTCGCCACCTTTTCCCCCATCGCCTCCAAAACCAAAGTGGAAAGATCCTGATCCCCTTCCTTAAGACGACGAACCACGCCGCGTTCCAAAAGATTCAACGTCTTCGAAAGGAGTTTGATGGCTCTCTGCGGATCTTCCGGTTCGCCTCCGTGCGCCGGCAACAACCTCCGAATGGGAAGTTTGGAAAGACGATCCAGGGACCGGTGGTAATCGTAAAGATTACCGTCTATCTCGGCGTAGATGGAGGAGATGTTCTGCAAAACGAGATCCCCGGTAAAATAGATCTTTTCCCCGAGAATATACGGAGTCAGGTGCCAGCGGTTATGCCCAGGAGTATGTAGAATCCCGATTTCGCGACCGCCGGCCACGATCACGTCGCCTTCCACGAGCTCCACGTCGAAATTGAGATAAGGATCGACGCGCTCGGAGTTGTTTAGAGCATCATGAAATTCGAATATTCCAGTATCCACTCGTTTTAATTCCTCGGCTCGCACCGCGTTGTCGTGATGCCCTTTGTAGACGAGCCTTCTCATCGCTCTTTGAAAGACCTGGACGAATTCGACGTAATTGTCGATCCCCGCGGCCATACCCGCCATCGCGTACAACTTCGCGTCCGTATAATAACGAAGCGTCAGAGCGGCGCTCATATGATCCAGATGATTGTGCGTGTAAATGATGTGTTTGATCTTGCCGAGGGAAAGGCCGATTTTCTTAAGCGCCTTTTGCAAAAGCCCGAGATTTTCGATGTAACCGGAATCGATGATCGTTGGCTCCCCGTCCGGAAGTATATAGATGTTATTGGGAGAATAAAAAGGCTGCGGAATTTCCGTCTTGAAGATCCCGTCCCCGATGTCTTTCACTTCGGGAATCGAATCGTATCGATGAACTTTCATTAGATTTTCCTTATAAAGGAACGGATCCTCTATTAGTTACAGATTTTTCCGGATGCGCCGACCGGTAAATGAAAATTAAGAACCTATGTGAGCGTACGTTGTGTTACGGTCCGTGTTCAACTTTTAGCGCAACAAACCCGGACCGCATCCATGAGTTGTTTCGGATCCCACGGTTTGGGAAGAACCGCATACGTCCCCGCTTCTTTTTTAACCCGTTCCACTGCGTCCTCGTCCACGTGTCCCGTGATCAGAATGGATCGAATCTCCGGATATTTTCGATGAACCTGGATCAAAAACTCATCCCCTTTTATGCCGGGCATACGCCAATCCGAAAGAATAAGAATCACCTTCACACCCGAAACGGCCAGTTCGTCCACTGCCTCCATCGCCTCCTTTGCGTTAACCGCCGTTTCGTATTGAAACTCGTTCCCGAATTGTTTTTTTAATTCCTGTTTCAACGCGATCAGAATGATCGGCTCGTCGTCCACGCATAATATGGCGTCGTGTTTCATGTGACTCCCTCGTTTTCTCGCTTTGCCGCCTTCAACCAAACGCTGAATTTGGTTCTTCCCGGAACGCTTTCGAACTCTATCCTACCGCCCATCTTTTCGACGATATTCTTACAGATGTCCAGCCCCAAACCGATTCCTTCTCCTTGTTTTTTAGTCGTGAAAAAAGGTAAAAAAATCTTATCCTTCACCTCTTCGGGAATCCCGCCTCCCGAATCGGTAAACGACGTTATAATCCACGAATCCCTTTTTTCAAGACCGATTTCGATTCTCCCCTGATAATTCATCGATTGTAAAGCGTTGTTGAGAAGATTGATCCAGACCTGATTGAGTTTGTTTCCGTTGCCGAGACAAAGTTCTTCCGTTTTGTAATCGGTGACTATTTCGACTCCGTATTTGATTTTCGTATGATACAAAGTTAATATTGTTTCTATCTCGGAACGGACGTCCACGGGAAGGATCGTATCGTCCGAATCTCGTCCGCCTGGATTGAGATAATTTTTCAGAGCATCGACTACGTGTGAAGCCTTACCGCTTGCGATGGAGATAACGTTGCTCAAACGAACGATCGTGGAAAAGGAAAGAACGACGTTGAGAATGTCCGTTCTCCGATCGGAACGAAGCAAATCGCGAAGACGATCTCCCAAACGATAAACGCCCGAATCCAAAACCGCGTCCGTCACTTCCTCGTGATTTTCGAAACCGTATTCCTGAAACGCCGCGAGCAAATCCTTTTTCAAGGTTCGGTTGGGAATGATCTCCGACTGAGAAGCGTCGTTCAGACTTTCTTCGAGAAGAATCCGGAAACTTTCCGTCTCATCTGAATTAAAACCAGAAATCAGATGTGGAATCGATTTCATCTCCTTGGAAAGAATTTCCAAGATCGCTCGGTTGGAGGAGACGATCGCTCCGAGCGGCGTGTTGAGTTCGTGCGTCATCCCCGCGGCGAGTTGACCCAAGGCCGCGAGTTTTTCGGAAAGCAAAAGTTGGTTCTGCGCATCCTTCAACTCCTTCATGATCGTTTCGAGATTGTGAACCGCTTCCTGAAGATCGGAATTCGACTTACGCAATTCCTCCGTTCGTTGATCGATTTTCCGTTCCAGATTCGCGTTCAGATCCAGGATCGTAGCTTCGATCTGTTTTTTTTCGGTGACGTCCACCATCACACCGCGTAACCATTTGGGTTTTCCGTCTTGGACGATCACCTTAACCAGATCCCTAAGCCAAACGACGTCTCCGCCTTTGCCGATAAAACGATATTCGAAGTCGTGCGCTTCCATTCTGCCCGTATATGTGATGCAGTAATTCATGGCCCATTCTCGATCGTCAGGATGAAGATGCGAACTCCAAAAACCGGGCGTCTTCCATTCCTCCACGGAATAACCGAGAACGTCCACTACCTGCTGACTTACGAAGGTAAAATCGAAAGTGGACGCGTTCGCTTCCCAAACGATCCCTGGCGTCGTGTCCACGAGGTCGCGGAATCGTTCCTCGCTGGCTTTCGTCCTACGGAAGGATTCCTGCAATTGTTCAACCATATGGTTGAACGAAGCGGACAGGATTCCCAGCTCCTCCAAACGACTACCTGGAACCCTTTGGGAAAGATCTCCGCGCGCCATTGCTCCGCTTGCGTCCGAAATTCTTCGGATCGGAGCCGTTACGATTCCCGCAAGAAAAGCGGCGATCAGAAGTGAAACCGTCAAAGCCACCGCAAACACCATCGCGGAACGGCTGCTTCCCGTACGAACTCCTTCCAGATAATACGAAGCGGGAATGGAGGTGATCACGATCCAATCGATGTTTCCGCTGTTGTCCTGATACGGAGTGGCCTGCGTAAGCCAGGTTTCCCTCGACAAAGGTTTTTCGGTGACAACGTCGAAATCGAATTGGATCGCGGTCCTAAGGGAACGAAGATCGCCTAACGTTTGTTTGAGATTTCGGACCGCCTGTTCCGCGACCGAATCCTCTTTCAAGTTCGATTCGTTCGTGGAAACACTCTGAGACTCGGAGGAGGCGATCTGATTTCCGAAACGGTCGATGATTAGAGCGTGTCCGTGTTCGGCGATACCGAGCGAGGCAAGCAGAGGAATCATACCTTGAAAACGGGAAACAACCTTCGGATCCGAATTTTTTTCCAGATACGAATCCAACCGAAGATTGATGTTTTCGGAAATTTCCTGATGAAGCCTTCCCGCCAATTTGTCCGCGGCCTGTTCCGAACTTTGAAGATTGAGATACGCTGTCACACCGACCATCACCAAAACGAGTAAGATAAACGGAGTAACGAGAAACATGCGGATCGGCAAACCCTGCGGGTTTCCTTCTCCCTGGGAGGCTCCGTTCCAAACCCGTTCCTTATAACTCAGATAAAATTCCTTAACGTGACCCGGAATATCCGCCCAAAACATCCCGTATCGTTTCGCCGCCGGATAAGCGATCGACATCGCCAAAGGAGCGATCAACCAAGTGAGCGACGTCGTAAAAAAAAGAGCCGGTGTTATGTTTCGATACGAAATGGAAGGCGTGAATTTATCGGAACAGATAAAACCCCAGAGTTGCGGTTCGATCGTCATAAAGACGAAAACGAAAACGAGATAACGAGGCCAGGTTTTGATCTTCCGAAAATCCGGATCCCTTCCGATCAATTGATAAGCGACCCAAAAACATGCAGGATTTATAAAATACCCGAGGATCCAATCGTACAAAAATAACGGAGGAACTCCTTCGATCAAATCCGAAAGTCCGTACGCGAAAGGCACCGCTATCAAAGCGGGATAACCGAAAAGGACGATGCACAGAAAAACGGAAAGATCCTTCAGGGATTCGAACGTTTGTGCGCCCGGAACCAAAACCGCGAACGAACCCAGATAACCCGTGATAAAAATCAGAACGAACGTGAACGGAACGCTCATCAAAGCCTGTGTGTCCCAAGACTGACGTTCCCTTCCCAAACCCCAACGACCTCCGGGGCGAAACGTAAAGCCTCCGTACGCCGCGACCATCAAAACGAGTCCGACGATAAAGCCGAACCTCCCCCACACTTCCAGAAGAGGAAGCGGAATCGATCGGAAAAGAGATTCGAACCATAGGACCGCCGATTGCATTTTAATACCGTTACCGAATCTTCAACGAGGATAACTCCTTCGCTTCATCCAAATCCCCATTACGAATCGCGGAGGCGAGACGTTCCATCCAACGCAGCCGATCTTCGGATCGTTGACCGAAAACGAGGGGAAGATGTTTTTTTTCGAAGGAGGAAATTTTACCATCGAAACAACAGGTTACGCTTAAAATTTTTAGACAAAGTTCTTTTTCCGAATCGTTCAAAGCGGGAAGAAGCAGTTCCAGGGATTCCCATTCGTCCAAACGGAAATGGTAGTTTTCGATCCGGAACGCCTTATGCAGTTTGATGAGAATGAATTCCAGATTCGGATGAAACCTCTGCGTGAACACTACCGAATTACCGACCGCGGTCATACAGGCTATTTTCGCATCTCTTCCGAGGGAATCCTGAATCTCCAGGATTTCTCCGACCAGATTCTCAGAAATCGCCCTCGTCAGAAGACGGGTCCGCAACTCCTTTAGAATAATATAAAGTACGATTGCGTCCCAAAAAGCGGTCACTGGGGCAGCCACGAAATCCGCGTAAACCCGAAACGAGTTGCGCGCCAACAATTTCCGGATCACGATCTTTGCGACCACATTGGAAAGAAAAACTTTGGCCTTATACAGAAGAGTCGTAATAAAAAGACTTCGTTTGTTCGTGAGACGATACGGATCGATTCCCAGAAGTTTAAGATCTGGGTCCGGAATCTCCAAAGCCAATCTGGAAAGAAGATTACTGATCCCAGTGATCAAATCCGGATCCTCTTTCAGATCGAAACCCGCGGTACGAGTCAATTTGTAAACCGAGGAAAGACCCAGTTTATACAAAAGATAAAATTCGACGAAGGTTCCGACCAACAGCGCGGCACCGGTCCAAAACCATTTTTCGAAAAAAACGGAGGACCAAAGTTCGGGAGATTCCGGAAATAATTTTTCAACGAGAAGAATGAACAACGTGGTCCACAGACCGGTCTGAAACGCCCAGAACACGGTCCAAGCGATGATCTTCCGCGAAGAGGACCCGAATTCTTCTTTGGTCCATTTTCCGAGGGACGTTTTGTCTCTTTGTGATAAATCGGAAAGAACGCGAATTCCCCAACGTTCTAAAATTCCCGGTTGGTAATCGACCGAGTCGGATTTGTTTTCCATCGCCCGGATTTCATCGGAGACGATCGGATCTGTCAAAACATTCTTTCAATTTTTGTTTTAGAAACACCCCTCTTCGGAACGATCTTTAAGAGAAAGGGTTCAAATCGAAAAGAGGAAAAACCCTAAATCATTCTTGACCGGATCGTACGATCGACCAGAATGAGAATACGTTCTTCAAGGAAATATATGAAACGCGCTCTTGTTTTTATCGTCTGCATTTTATCGTTTGCAAATTGTGCCAACCAAAAGGATCAGAACAAAGTGGATCTCAAGGTTCTTCTGAGCAACGGAGACGTCATCTTCATCAACGGAGAAGTCGATTCGGAAAAAATTTCCTCTTGCGGAGTTGCAGTCCCCGGAACGACCGGCACCAGCACGGGAACGACGGGGGGTACAACGGGAACACCTACCACAGGCGGGGGATCGACAAGCACGCGTTATACGGTAACGAGTCAATTGATCATGAAAGACACGGGAGAATCCTTGGTCCTTCGGTTTTAGTTCGACTCCAGCCAATACCAGGGTTCCGTGGATCCGCAACAAGGTTTCAGTTATTCCGGAGGAACGTTCGGTAAAACGGTAACGGGTAACGTCGGAAAGGTGGAATGGGGTGCGTCCGGAATTCCGGTATATCCGGGCAGCAGCGGCGGCGCCCAACAACAAACGCTTCAATATATGGAGATCGATCTTTCCCTAACGGGAAAACTGCTCACCAGCTCCACGAGTACGGGAATTCTCAACCAGTGTTATACTTCCGACAACGTGAATTGTACTTCCGTCACGACCACACAACAATGTTTCACTCAGGACAATCAGACCTGCGTATCCACCGCGTCCGCGACCGGAACTTCGGTGACGATCACGGGAAGTATCAATTGCAATTCTCCGAACGTAATTCCGGGCGGCTCGACGACCCAGTGACACGAAATACGTGACGTTCCTTTCGAACGTTTGGAACATACGTGGATCACTTCACTCTTCCAGAAGTTTCAGGATTTGTTCCTTCAAAAGCGACCGAATGGACGATTCAGGAAAGCTATTTAAGAATTTCATTAAGTTCTCAGCGATCCTTCTGAATTCCGCGTCCATCTGTTCGCGGATCTGATATCGGGAAAGAAGACTGAGAATTACGACGCCGTCTCCGGGAGAACGTTCCGTTTTTTCGAAAAGGGAATGAACGAGTTTTTTGTCGTTCTTGTCCGCCTTTTCCAAAAGCAGTAGAATCGGATACGTATACAATCCGTTGTGGAAATCCTTGAGAGGCACCTTACCGCTTTTGCTCGCAGGGGAAAAATAGTCGATCGCGTCGTCCTTTTTCTGAAAAAAGGAACCGAGTTCGACGCCGAATTGTCCCAACTTTTTACGGTCCTTGTCCGAAGATTCCGCGAGAACTCCCGCCGCGGAAGCGACCGCTCCGAAAAGCGAGGCGGTTTTACCGTAAACAACTCTATTATAAATCTCTAATGTGATTTTCGGGTTTTTCTCCCATTCCATCTGGATCAATTCGGAAACGGAAAGATCCTTGATCACCTGCGTGAACAGATCCATCAAACTCGGATAACCGAGACCGTTGAGATGATCGATTCCGCACGCGAGAAGATAGTCCCCCGCGAGGATCGCGGTTTTATTTCCGAACTTGGAGCCCACACTTTGCAGACCGCGTCTCGTTTCCGCCTCGTCCACGACGTCGTCGTGCAAAAGGCTGGCCGCGTGGATCAGTTCCGCGATGGCCCCCACGTCGAGCCACCGTTTGCCTTGATATCCTAAAAGTTGACAGAGACAATAATGAAGGATGGGACGAATCCGTTTTCCGCCGGAGCGGATCGTATAGGATTTGATTTCGACGAGAATTTTCAGATCCTCGCGGATGATCGCTTCCAGCTTTTTATCGAACTTACGAACTAAAGAATCTTTGAGTACAGACGCCTTCACTGCACCTTCCCGTGGGGCCAGTATGGAAAATAACGGTACAGGCTCAAGCAGAACTCACAGAGAATCGCTCAGGCTTTGAGTTTGTTTTCGAGAATCAAAAGTTGTCTGGCGAGAATATCCTCCATATCCCGAAATTGTTCCTTTCGGTAGATATGAATCAGATTTCGATACATCCTTTTAATAATGGAAAGTGTGCTGGCACGCGTAAAATATCGCTCGCTGGGAGTAAAACTGTTCGCCTCCAAAAAACGGATACAAGTGGACTTGTCCAACAAAACACCGCCGTGAAACGGATCGATAAAGGTTTCGTAATCGGGAGAATCGAAATGCAGTAGAAAATGAAGCGGCATATTTACCCCGTACAACGGAAGAGAAAGCCTTTGTCCGACGAGCAGATAAATAGCGGATAAGGAGATGGGAATCCCCCTTCTCGTATGAACGATTCTTGTGACGAAGGAATTATTCGGATCGTCGTATTGATCGTTGTTTCCCTGAAAGTTCTCCTCCGCGGAAAGGACCCTGGTAAGAAAATGAACCTTCAATTCCTCGGAGACGTATTCCGGATTGAGATCACAGAGTTCTTCCACCCGCAAAGCGAGACGGTCCAAGTATATCTTAAAATCGTGATACGACGCGTCCGGATCTCCGACGCTGGAAAGAAGAAAAACGGCTTCCTCCAAATCGGCATAATCGTTCACGTGCCCCTTTCCGGCGAGAATCATATAACGCGCGTTAATACGCTCCAAATGGATAATGGAGGAAATGGAACGCGCAAAAACCCGCAAAGTCGGGTCCTTAAACTCTTCTACGAATTCGCTGATGCGGAATTGCCAGGGAACCATATCCGCGATCTCGCGGATCACTTGGATTTTTTCCTCCGAACCGGCGAATTCGAGCTGATAAAACTTTTCTTCGAGCTTAGCGGGAGGAAAGGAAAGAGAATCGAAATAAGAATCGGATGATGGCATAAACAATATAATTTTCCTAAAAACGAAATAGGTCAATTAGGATTGAAAATCGGGAGTTGAAAAAATAAAATGCGATCGATAAGTTACTATGTCTTACGGCCGTCGCGTAAAAGCGCCGAATATTTGAAAACAGGTTTCGTGAAACGATGGAAAAAATAAAAACCTCCTCCGAAAGAAACTCCGGAGAAGGTAATGCTCGATTAGGAAAGAGCCGAAAGTTCTTCGAGAGCCTTTTTTTCCTCCTCCGGTTTTGGAGGAGTTCCGTGCCATCCGGGATTGTTTTCCATAAAGGAAACTCCCTTCCCGAGAACGGTGTTAAAAAGAATGATCGTCGGCGAACCCTTGTGTAATTTCGCTTTTTCGAATGCGGAAACGATCTGTTCGATATCGTGACCGTCCGCTTCCAAAACGTTCCAACCGAAGGAAAGAAATTTCTGATTCAGGGGTTCCAGATTCATCACGTCTTTGGTGAAACCGTCGATCTGAATTCCGTTTTTATCCATAAACGCGATCAAGTTGTCCAACTTGTAATGAGCGGCGGATTGAGCGGCTTCCCAAGTCATACCTTCACCGCATTCTCCGTCGGAAATACAAGTGTAGATCTTATGATTCTGTTTTTTGAATCTAGCTCCGAGCGCAAGACCGACGGAAACGGAAAGGCCTTGTCCCAAAGAACCGGAAGAACTTTCGATTCCCTTCATATAACGCGTCGAAGGATGACCTTGAAGTTTACTCGTAAGTTTACGAAAGGTAAGAAGTTCTTCCACGGGGAAATAACCGGAGTGTGCCATCGCCGCGTAACGGATCGCGCAAACGTGACCGTTGGAGAGAATCAATCGATCGCGTTCTTCCCAATCCGGATCGGAGGGTTTATGGTTTAGAATTTTCTTATATAAAACGGCGTAGATATCGGCAAGTCCCAGAGGTCCGCCCGGGTGACCGGAGTTTGCTGCGGTAACCATACGGATAACGCTCTTTCTGAGTTCGTTTGCGAAACTCTTGAGTTCTTTGATCTCGTTCATATTTTTCCTAAGTGAATGAATTGTCTTTTTCCAACCTCGCGGGAGGTGCCGAAACAAGGTCAGTTCGCCGAGCGAAACAGAACCAAACCGGAAAGGAAAATCACAGTGTATAGAGGAAGAAAAATATAGTGTAGTTTTCTGTGGAATTCTTTTTTTCGGAAGATTCCGGACCACACCATCAGAAGCATCAAAACCAAGGCCAACGCGGCAAACGCTCGATGAGTGTCTATGACCCAACGATCCGCGTTCGGAAGAATCCCCGCGGCTTCCAGACCTCCGCCTACGTATTTGACAAACAGAAGACTGAGCGCAGTGGTTAAATTGAAAGCTGCACCGATCAAGTTTACGATACGATGGATTCGGTTTTTGCGGAATCGAAAGTAATAACCCGTGTAAAAACAAAGAACGGACAAGGCCATACCGAGATTGATAAGGGTTAAAATCATGACGGCCTATTCTACGGAAACGGATCCGGTTCGAAACCATTTTTCTATCACAAACGAACAAAGAAGGTAAAAACGGTCGGGATGGATCCGTGCGAAGATGGATTCCTCGATTCTCCTTGAGGTTTTTTATTTGACCGAGGGGATCCGTACGAAATACTGGTTTCGATAGTAAATTGCTGCCTTAGCTCAATTGGTAGAGCATCTGATTTGTAATCAGACGGTTGTGGGTTCGATTCCTATAGGCAGCTTTCCCCCGGGTAGGTACTCAAGTGGCCAACGAGGGCAGACTGTAAATCTGCTGACTATGTCTTCGAAGGTTCGAATCCTTCCCTGCCCAATTTCATTTCTTTTCTTTCTCAATTTAATTTTAAACGATCAAAAGAATCCCGGAAGGATTCGAAGCCGAAGAGCGAAAGCGTTTTGAGTTTCCATAAGAAACGAAAAACGCGACACGAGCCATGGATGGCGAAGTGCGCGAGGCGGACGCCGTGGAGCCAAATCGAGCAGGACGCGAGATTGCGAAACGGCGAATCCTTCCCTGCCCAATTTCATTTCTTTTCTTTCTCAATTTAATTTTAAACGATCAAAAGAATCCCGGAAGG
>NZ_RQFA01000056.1 GCF_004770155.1 Leptospira gomenensis
CGCCGTGGAGCCAAATCGAGCAGGACGCGAGATTGCGAAACGGCGAATCCTTCCCTGCCCAATTTCATTTCTCTTCAACGTCATTTCAACCAAACTACAACCGGCAAATCCCGGAAGGATTCGAAGCCGAAGAGCGAAAGCGTTTTGAGTTTCCGTAAGAAACGAAAAACGCGACACGAGCCATGGATGGCGAAGTGCGCGAGGCGGACGCCGTGGAGCCAAATCGAGCAGGACGCGAGATTGCGAAACGGCGAATCCTTCCCTGCCCAATTTCATTTCTTTTCAACGTCATTTCAACCAAACTACGACCGGCAAATCCCGGAAGGATTCGAAGCCGAAGAGCGAAAGCGTTTTGAGTTTCCATAAGAAACGAAAAACGCGACACGAGCCATGGATGGCGAAGTGCGCGAGGCGGACGCCGTGGAGCCAAATCGAGCAGGACGCGAGATTGCGAAACGGCGAATCCTTCCCTGCCCAATTTCATTTCTCTTCTTTCTCAATTTAATTTTAAACGATCAAAAGAATCCCGGAAGGATTCGAAGCCGAAGAGCGAAAGCGTTTTCTCTAAGGTTCCGGAATTTCCGCGGAGAACGATTTCAAATCGATCGAATAGAATCTATATTTGCCGTCCTGCGAAGTTCCTTCCGCAAAAAAACGATGCAAGGACTTGCGGAACACCAGCGAGGAAAGTTGAAACGTTTCCTGTTTTCCATCCTGTTCCCAAACGATCCTAGTCGAAACTTGATTGTAAGATGCATTAGAAAAAATGAATATCAATTCGTCCTGATCGGTTCCGAACAAGGAGGTTTCGAGTATCGACTCGGAGGAAAAACCGGGAAACGGAACGCAATTTTGAGGTTGAATCAGCCCCCGTTTGAAAAGGACGGAACGGCTTTGTTTGCACAAAAACGCGGGAGCCGAACCGAAGAAGAACGTTCCCTTCCCCTCCTTCTTACGCAGATCCCAAAACGGAGTCGGATTTTTTTCTCCGGCGAACAAGGATTCATCGATCAATTTCGCATAACGTGAATCCGAATCCGCGGAATCCTCCTGATCGGATTCTTCCGTTTTGGCGGCCGAGCCCTTACCGAGGACGTATTCGTAAACCGGATCGGAGGAATCGGAATTCAAGATCCGCACCGCTTTCAAAAGATCGGAACTAGGACGTTCGTTTTCGAAATTCTTAAAACAAATTCGTTGTAAAAGTTCTTCCGATTCGTCACCCGCAGAAAAACCCTTGGAAAGATGGGAGCAGGCTTCCTGTTTTCTTCCGCTGACAAGAAGAGTTTTGGCGGTTTCGACTTTCGCGCGTTCCTGCGAAAAGTAGGAACCGCTCATCCAAAAATAACGCGCAGCCGAATCAAATTTTCCCAGATTTCTCAGAAACTTTCCGTAAAGATAAAGAAGATCGGATTTCCCTTCTTCGCTTAACGATTTTAACTTACCTCCGGAATAAATCCGTTTGTAAGCGCTTCCCCTTCCCGAATGAAGCGTAAAACTGATACGCAAAGCGAGCGACGTTTCCGGACTCAGTATTTTATTGGCTTCTCCGAAGGCGTGGATTTTTTCCCAACCGTCGTAATCTCCCGTTTTGATTTTTACCGCATAACACGCCTTATATAGAGGGGCGTTTTCCTTTTTGGACAGGATTCGAAATAGATAAGGAATATCCGATTCGGGTTCTTTTTTGCTGGAATTATCCGAGACGTCCGTGATATCAGCGTTCGCAGAATCGGAAGATGGAACCGCGACTGCGGATAGGCTCTCCCGCAAAAACTGATCCGGATCGGGAATCGTTCTACCACATCCAGAAATCACCGATACGAGAGCCGAAGGCCCTACTCCCAAACCTCCCGCCAATTCGGAAACGATCGCGGGATAACGTCCTTTTTTATCGGTGATTTTTCCGGAACGACTCATGATCAAAATCGCAGGAATATACTTGCGATATTTCTCATATAAGAAAAACAAACGAGAAGCGGCCGTTTTACGAACGTCGGCCTTTTGCGACGTCTTAAGAAGCTCCTCGTATAACGGGATCGAAAAAATTGGATCCTCTTTTTCCATCGAGTAGGCTTCCTCGTACGAAACCGAATGAAGTCCCAAAGAAAAGAATAAGAATATCGTAATAAAATAAATTACCTTAGAATACATTTCTCAAAACTTCCCGTTTCGCGTCGGACCCGTGATTGAGAGGACAAATTTCGGCAGGAACAGTTCCGCTTTTGAAAAGTTCTTTTCTGACGTGTTTACACGAAGGTCCCGGAGTTTTACCGGATTCCTCGCATACGGACGCGGTGACGGCTCGCTCGGAAAAAGGATATCTCCGTTTTACATCTTCCGAATCCTCCACCGATGCGAAAAGTTTCGCGATCGATCCCCAAAGCGGAGCGGCGACGGTTCCGCCTAACGCGGAAGAACCTAAACCGAAACTCGGATCGTCGTATCCCAGCCAAACCGCCATGGACAATCCCGGCCGAACACCGACGAACCAGTTGTCCCTGTTGTCGTTCGTTGTACCGGTTTTACCCGCAACTTCTCCCTTGTATCCGGTGTTTCTGACTCCCGCCGAATTGGCGCTTCCGTGTAGAAGGTCGATCATGATCTCCGTAACCTGGGACGACAAAACTTTCCGTTCCTGAGGAACCTTAAGTCCGAACTCGTCGGTTTGTTTGTTTTCATAGATCACTTTTCCGCTTCGATCGATGATCTTCTGAATCAGATACGGACGACGAATCGTACCGTCGTTCGCAAACGCTGAATACGCGACCGCCATTTCCAAAGGAGAAATTTCCAAAGAACCGAGAGCGAGAGAAAGATCCCCTCTGAACCTGGATTGAAGCACTTTGGAATCGGGGAAAAAGTATTTGGAAAAAAATTCTTGAATTCTTGAAATTCCCAACTTCTCCGCGATCTGAACGGCCGCGGTGTTTTTGGATTTGGCGAGAGCGACGCGAACGCTGATGTCTCCGTCGTATTGGTTCCCTATGTTTTCCGGGGCCCAGTTGCCCGTAGTATTCCTGTAGATCAATGGAGCGTCTAAAATTCTCGAAGACGCGGTGATCAGTCCGGTTTCGATCGCCGCCGAGTAAAGGATCGGTTTGATGGAAGAGCCCGTCTGACGTTTCATCCCGGTGGTTCTATCCAGCTGATTATCGGCTTTAAACTCCGAACCTCCGTGCATCAAAAGAATTTCGCCCGTGGCGGGATCAACGGCGACTAACGCGGCTTGAAGCCCGGCTTCTCCGGCGCCGGTAAAGGAATCCGTATCGATAAAAAGTTCCAAAGCGGGGGAAATGTCCTGAACGTATCTTCGGAATACGGCGGTTTCGCTGGAGTTCTTATTGTCCGTAAGTTTGGTCTTCCGCACAAGACCGTTCTTTTGTACGTTATCCACGTAGGACTTTACGATTTTCTGAAGTTCCGCCTGAACCGGTTCGGAGATCGTGGTATAAATCGAAAATCCTCCGGTCTCGTATATATTGGAATCCGGATAAAGCGAATTCAGGAATTTACGGACGTGTTCGGTGACGTACGGGGAATGATCCCTTCTGTTTCCGAATACGGTTTCTCCGGGAGAACGCATATGAAACGCAAGATACAGTTCGTCCAACTTGGATTTCGGATTCTCCCTAAGAATGGAGTCTTCCCGAAAGGAATGAACGATCGCGTTCACCCGTTGTCTTGATAAATCCGGATTTTTCAAGGGAGAAAATCGGTTCGGAGCCGATGCGAGGGAAGCGAGAACGATCATTTCCTCCGTAGTCAGTTCTCCTGGCGTTTTTTTGAAATAGAATTCCGCGGCGCTTGCAAATCCGAACGCTCCGTGACCCAAGTATACGTTATTTAAATAATATAAGAATATTTGCTTTTTCTCATACGTATACTCCAACGCGAAAGCCAGTTGCGCCTCCTTGATTTTGCGGACGATACTTTTTTCACGGTCGTCCAAAAGGATTCTCGCAAGCTGTTGTGTGATCGTGGAAGCGCCTTGTTTAAAACGAAAACTGGTAATGTTTACGAAGATCGCCCGCAAAATGGAGAAATAGTTGATTCCACCGTGCGAAAAAAATTTCCGATCCTCCACAAGAAGAACGATCTTCTTCAAGTTTTCCGGATATGCGTCCCATTCCAAATTACTCGTTTTTTTTGCGAAAATTTCGGAAACCTTCTTACCGTCCCGATCGTATATTACGGAAGGTTGATGATTGTAGAATAACGAGATCATCTCTTTCAACTCGGCTTCGCGCGTGATCACACCCACCCAAAAGAGAATCAAACCGATCAAAAGAAGGGAAACTACTACTCCTGCGGATAAAAGAATCGCGTTCGGAAGTCGGATTTTGGGGGAAGAAACACGCGCCCGCAATCGCTCCGCGAGCGTTTTTACTTTCGGAATTCCGTCGTGAAAATTTTCTTCGGTTATGTCGGAAGTACGTCGGATCGAAAAGAACGGCTTTTTTTCGTAGGAGATCGACTCTCGTTTCAAAAGCGGTTTATCCGGAAACAACGGATCGGGCTCGGGCCGCTTTCGTGTTTCCGGGAATTTATGCAAGAGTTCCCGCAAATTTCCTTCTGCGGCGAGTCGGAACCTCGACCATCGCTCGTGCAAAAGCTCCCAAAGACTCGGTCCGCTCGGTTTCTGCGACCTTGATTCCTCTCCGGAATACGACTCGCGAGGAGTTCCTACGTTTTTAGAAAAAGGCTCCGGAATTTTGGCCGACGAAGTTCGAACGGGAACTTCCTGGATCTTAGGATTCGCCGTAGGATCTCCCATCGCTTGGGAAGAGGGAAACGCAGCGGACTGAGATCGAGTTGCATTCGGGGTGGAAGAGCCCGTCTGAGGAGAATTCGAAACTTCCCGGGAAGGGAGAGAGGCGCTCTCCATTCTCACGAGAGATTTATGACCGCACTGATAACACGTCAGCCGAAAGACCGAACCCGTGGGAACTCCCTCCGGCAAACGGGAAGTGGTCCCGCATTCAGGGCAAAGAAATCGAGGACTTCTAAGAGTTTGAATCCCTGTCTCCATCATCCTCTTAATTGTCGGAGGAATCGACGGATCCGGACAAGCACTTAATTCCCTTTTTCTATCCTTTCCGTGATTACCGTGAAATCGCTCCCGAGAAATACCTCCGGCGGAATCCGCTCTTCCGACCTTTGCGGAAACATCGAAACCGTCAAAACGCGAAAGCCCAATTCCCGAAGACGAAACGTCACCCCGAAACCTTGGTCGCTGTGAAACCTACCGTTGATATGAATCACCTTCCTGCCTCTGGTCAAAAAAGCGTTCGCGATCGAATCGGTCATCCCGGCGTCCCAAAGATATTGCGCGTCCACGAAACGTCTGACCAAACCCTCGTCTTGAACCGCACCGGGATGTTCCCGTAACGTGTTCCGAATTTTCGATTCGTAATCTGGTTGGGAGAATTTTCGAATCAAATACTTCGGAGGAAGAAACACGGAACGAATCTTAAACAATTCCTCGAGCCCGGAAGTGGAAACGAGATTCACGTATTTGCGCGGAACGTTGGACGCAGACACTGGAATTCGATTCTCTTTGGCAAATTGCAAAAACGGCTGATAATCCCTAAGATGGTTCGGCCAAAGTTTCAAGGAATTGAGAAACGCCCTTTCGCCGATTTGACCGCTTAGATATTCGTCTATGGTTTTTTGCTGGTCCTTTTCGAGCATCTCGAGCGAAAGAACGACCGGAATTTTCGAGGAGATTTTTTTAAACCAATCCAAACGGATACGATGCCCTTTTACGTCGTCGTGTTCCTCTCCTAATATTAGAATATCATAATTATCAAATAAATCAAAAATCGTCTTCGAAGAAACCTCGGCGAAATTTTGACCGGTTTGGATCGAGGCCGGCGTTTCCGAATTCGAATCATCGTTCGAAACGGCTGCGGAAGGATCGGAAGCCGCCTCGGAAGTCGGGCGTTCTTCCGTAGCCGCAGATACGGAAAAAACAGTACTTCGATCGGAAGAAAACGAATCCTCCGTACAAACGAACACCGCGTACAGACAAAACGCGAATAAGCTCGAAACTCTCAAAAACGATTTCCTTATTTTAAAAGCGCTTCGATCTTCTGGGTAACTTCGGTTTCATCCGGCTCCACGGAGGAGGAAAATCTCGCTTCGATATTCCCCGTTTTAGAGATGAGAATTTTTTCGAAATTCCATTTCACGTCCCCCGGATTCGGAGAATTCTGCGTAAGATAAGTATACAAAGGATGTTGGTCCTTACCCTTCACCGAAATCTTGGACATCATGTCGAAGGTGGCTCCCTTTTGAATCCGACAAAACGTTTCGATCTCCTGATCCGAACCCGGTTCCTGGCTCAAAAAATTATTGGCCGGAAAACCGACCACGACGAAACCTTTTTCCTTATATTTTTGAAAAACCTTTTCGAGATGATCGTATTGATACGTATAACCGCATTTAGATGCAACGTTAACCACCATTACCACCTTTCCCTTGTATTTGGAAAGGGAAACCTCCTTCCCTTTGATGTCCTTTACCTTAAAATCGTAAAAACCTTCTTTGGCGAGAACGGACGCAAACGGAAGAAAACTTCCGAGCAAAGCGGAAACGAGTAATAACTTGGAATGAAACATGGATTTATACCTTCCGAAAAGAAGTCTAAATCCGTACGTTCGCGGCTTCAATCGTTTTTCGCGGAGGGGGAACCTTCTTTCGGTCGTAAGCCCGAACAGATATCTCAATCGATACGAATCGCGATTTTACCGATCGTTTTCTTATCCTCCAATTTTTGATGCGCATCGCCGATCCGATTCCAGGAAAAAATTTCCGGATCTAAAACCGGCCGCAAAACACCGGTCTCCGCCAAGCGGGAAATTTCTCGGAGGATTTTACCGTGTTGCTCCCTGCCTTCGTCGTACAAAAGCGGAAGGAGCATAAAAACGATCGCGAGATCCAGGCTTTTGGAATGCGCCGCCCCGAGCTGAAACGAACCGGAACCGTCTATCGTCACAGCCTTACCGTTTCGTTTTACCGAAGCGATCGCAGTTTCAAAGCCGCTGCCTCCGCCCGTATCCAAGGCGAAATCCAATTCCCCGTTTCCGAACGCCTTAGCCGACGCGGCACGAATTTCCTCGATCGACCTTCCGCTGACGACTTCCGCACCCAAACTCGACGCCAAGGTTTGTTTTTCCAAACCGCTCGCCGTGGCTAAGACCCGCGCACCGGCCCAACGAGCCAGCTGAACGGCGACATGACCCACTCCACCGGCACCTCCGGTAATCAATATCTTATTTCCGGCCTGAATTTTTCCCTTATCGAAAAGACCTTCCCAAGCGGTGATCGAAACGAGAGGAAGAGCGGCGGCTTCTACAAAACTCAGATTTTTAGGCTTCGGAGCCAACAGCCTCGCGTCGGCGAGAATCCATTCCGCGAGAGCACCTCCGGTTCCGATGACACCGCCCACACATCCGAACACTTCGTCGCCCGATTTCCAATCCCGTACGTCGGAAGCGACCTCCTCCACGATTCCAGCGACGTCTCCGTGTAAAACCGCGGGGAATTTCGGCGCAATCGGAGGACCGAACTTGCGTATTTTCGTGTCCACCGGATTTACGCTCGTCGCTTTAACTCGGATCAAAACGTGTCCCGGAACGAGAATCGGTTTGGCGATCTCCGCCGTTTCGAAAACGTCGGTCCCACCGAAACGATTGATGACGATTGCTTTCATGAAAAAAACTCCTGATTACGAAGGCCATGATAACCCGGAAATATAATTTCCACAATATCTTGAATTCGAAAGAGATTCTTTCCGAAATGGAAAGAATGAACCTGGAAAGTATCGTCGATTTGGAAGTCTTCGAAGCGGTATGTACGGAGGGGAATTTCGCGAAAGCCGCGCGCAAAATCGGAATATCGATTCCCTCGATCAGCAAACGTATTTCGAGATTGGAACGAGCGCTCAAAGTCACCTTATTCGAACGTACGACGAGGACGATCCGTTTGACGGACGCGGGCGATCGGTTTCGGATCAGAGCCGAGCGGATTTTAACGGAACTCAAACAGGCCGAAAAGGAAGCGGGAGAAGAAAAGGAACTGAAGGGGAAAATCCGAATCACCGCGCCCGCTCCGTTTTGCGACGAGATTGTTTCCCTCGATAGCCGCGGAATTTCGGATACGGCACCCGGAAATCCAATTGGAGATCGTATTCGGAAACGAAAAATTCAACCTCATAGAAAATAAGTTCGATTTGGGAATCAGAATCATGAAACCCATCCGGGGACAGCGTTGCGAGGTCCTGCTGCCCAATCCGATCGTCGCAGTGGCGTCGCCTTCGTATCTTGAAAAGGTCGGAACACCGGCCCATATCTCCGAATTAAGGAATCATCCTGTCCTTTTCGTGGACGAACAGGCCAACGTGCGCGTGCCCGGAATTAAAAAAAAACTCGCCGAACTTTCCGCGGATCGCGCCGTTCGATCCAACGACGGCTCCTTCCTTTGCGAAACGATCGCGCAGGGAAGCCCGGGGATTCTTTTTCGTTCCGTTTGGGACGTGGAAAAACTTTTGGAATCAGGAAAACTAAAAAGGGTATTTCCCGACCTATCGTTGAATTCGGAAACGGCAATATGCGCGCTCTTCCCCTCGCGGGAGAATCCCCCGCGCCGCGTAGTCAGATTCGTGGAATTTCTGAAATCAAGAATATTATAAAATTCTAAACTGCGATCCCGTCAAAAAAGGTAAGAATGTCGGAATCGTCCGATTCTAGATGATCCAAGGCGGTTTCCACGACGGAATCGAGATAATACGCGTAGTTTTTATAACTCTTCAAAAAAGTTTTGGTTTCTTCCACGCGGTCTGCGGGAAGTTTTTCCTGAACGATCAGTTGAAAGAGCGCCAAAACCCCGAACGCGGATTTGAGAGGATCAGGAGTCGCGGCGATTTTTAGAATTTCGTCCGGATCCACTTCCGCAAACGAAGGCAAAAGATCCGTGATCAATTCCAAAGCGCCGATCGGAATCTGACGGTCCAATGATTTTACGTAATTGATGATGGCTCGATAGGAACGGCTGTCGCCGACTCGGGAAAGAATCTGGACCGCACCGGAAAGAAGTCTTTTGTGATATCCCCAAGACAATCTTCCCGAATCCGCGTCGCGCATCACCTGATACAAAAAACTCCACACGAACTTATCGTTGGAAATCGCTTTCTCCGAAAGTTCGCCCAACCATTCGTCGAAGGCGGGGTTTTCCATTTCTTTGGAAAGGAATTCCACCAACTCGGTGGGACTTTTGGAATCGGGCAGTTGATTCTTTTTGCGCATAGATGCCCGATTATCTTCTAGAGAAGTTTCCTTTTCCATTCTTTTTCTCCATAGATGGGACGAAATTCCGGAAAAAACAAAAACGTTCCCGAAGGAAATCGGATTCGAAACACGGAGCCGTTATCGACCTAAAACAAGGAAGATAGCGCTTTGGCCCGATTCCGAAAATCGCCGTTTTTCAACGAAAAAAAATATCTCTTTGACACGTAGGAATTCCGCCCCAAAACGAAAGAACCGCAATGAACCCACTTTCTACGCAAATTTTTCAGGACATTTATCTCGCTTCCCAATCCGGTAGAATTCTGACGATGGAGGATTTGGAAATCAATACGGCCAAATCCGCGTATCAACTCAGACCGCATCTGGAGGATTTGAAGGAATCCAGCCTCGTCGTCGAACACCCGGAAGGATTTCAGATCGCGCCGTCCGGAAAACATTACTACAAAAGCCGCTGGGGATAAAACTCGGGCCCACATCCGTTCATTGGTCCCGTTTTCCTTTTTTAAGGAAATTTATATCGGAATTTCCTCTCCCTACGACGACGGAACTAAAAGAGCCGAATTTTCGTAACTACGACCGTATTCGAAAACGGAAGAACCTTATATGGAGACGAAGTTCCGATTCCAACCGGGCGGAATGCGAAGGTCGTAACCGAATACGGGGTTCTCCGTTTATAATAACGGAAATTCTTTCTCTAAAATCCGAACAGGCCGTTGCTCCAAAAAATATTAAACTATTATAAATTTAGAATATTCTAAATTTTACGAATTTAACGAGCCGCGTTCCGTGGAAAAGCGGAAACGACTATTCCGTTTTTTGCGCCGTCCCGGAATTTTCCAGGGAGGAACCCGTATTCGGATTTCGGTTTAATAAAAAAACGGCGAGGACGGCGAAAAAACCTCCGATGGTGGTCGTAAAACTCGGAATCTCTCCCAAAAAAAACCAACTCCCCAAAAGCGCCGTCACCGGAACGAGAAAGATAAAGGAACTCGCGGTCCTCGATCCGAGTTTGGAAGAAGCGAAAAAATAAACCGTGGTTCCGAACGTGGTCGAAATCGCCGCGAGATAAACGATCTGAATCCAAAAAAACGAACCGGCATAAATCGCATTCCCGACGCCGAAAGGAAGCGCCAGGACCAAATCGATCAGAGTGCCTATGGAAAATACGTAAAAGCTATAGACCATCGGAGAAACGGATTGCCCGGCGCTGTGACTATTCATACTCAAAAGCGCCCAACTGAAGGCGCAAAGAAGAAAAAATAAATTTCCCGATTGGAAGAGCGAATTCCAATCCAAATCCCACAAACGCAGAAGCACACAACCGCCGATCAAACCGAAAACTAAACCGATTCCCGCTTGAGCCGAAGGTAATTTTTTTTGAAACGAATGTACGATTACGTAGGTGAAAATCGGATTCATCGTCGTCACGAGAACTCCGCCCGCACCCGCAAGACCGCTGCTCAATCCCAAAAGAAAAAATTGATTGTAGACCGTGTAAAGAATTCCGCCTAACGCAACTTGGAAAAACGCCTTCCTACCCGGAAGTCGGAAGGATTCCTTTCTCCAGACAACGACGGGCAACAGGGAAACGGCGGTCACCAAAAACCGCCAGAAGATGATGACGTTCGGATGTTGAACGCCTACGATCAGTTTGGCGGAAGGCCAAGCGAATCCCCAGGAAACCATGGCGATCACGAGAAGAAGATAAAATTTTGCGCTAGCGTTCGAAGGCATAAAAGGAAAGAACCTCTTTTACCAATTTCGAAAATCGAAAAGTAGATTCAATCCTTACTTGTCGATCCAAGAATCGAAGCCGATCAATGTTTCGCGCGATTGCGGTGTTCCCGAACGAGTTCGGGAAGTTTAGACATCGAGGAATGAATCCTATGCATCTCCAAGGCCGGTTTGGCGGGAATTCCGAAATACGCCACTTTCTCCGAGCTGTCTTCCGTAAGACCGGACATTCCCATCAGGATGGAATTTTTTTTCATCGTGATTCCCTCCGCAACGGCGGCTTGCCCTCCCAGAATCACCCCGTCTTCCAAAGTGACCGATCCGGCGAGAACCGTTCCGCCCGCGATGTAAACGTAATTGCCGACACGACAGTTGTGTGCGATATGAACGTGGTCGTCGAACTTAGTATGATTTCCGACTGTGGTCGTTTCGATCGTGGCTCGATCGACGGTGCAACAAGCGCCCATTTCCACGTGATCTCCGATCACTGAAATTCCTATCTGAGGCACCTTATAACGGACTCCGCCTTTATCATAAAAACCGAAACCGTCCGCTCCGATCACGGTGTTCGCGTGAATCATATTATATTTTCCTAAAATACAATCGTAACCGATAACAACCCCCGACTTTAAAACAGTTCCTTCTCCGATTTTCGCCCCGCTTTCGACGACCACGTTCGGAAAAATCTGACAACCGTCTCCGATCTCCGCGTTTTCCGAAATCGTTACGAAGTCCATAATCGTGACGTTCTTTCCTATTTTCGCGCTCGGATGAATGCTCGCTTTGGAGGAGAGAAAGACGGAAAGCATCGGCTTTTTTTCGAAAAGCGAAAGAAGTTCTATGAATTTCAGCCTGGCTTTATCCTCGGTAACGATCAACGCGGAAGGGAATTCTCCGGCTAACGCGGGAATGGTGAGCGCGAGCAAAACCTCCTTCGCCTTAGGGTTGGAAGTGAGATATTTTTTCGCTTCGAAATAATAAATCCGATCGGCGCAAACTTCGGAATGATTTTCGATATCACCGACGGCGTTGATTTCCAAATCCCCGTCACCCCTGAGTTCTAACCCGAGCCTTTGCGCTAAATCCCTTGCTTTCATGATTCAAATATTTCGAATCCAAAAAAAGGACTCAACTCGTTTTTTCCTTTTTACAAAATCCCGAACGTCGAATTTCGATTTATAAATTACGAAGCAACGCCGCCCGCTCTTTTTTATCACATTACAACTTGATAAATTGTAAACGTTTCCAAAAACGGACGGTGTTCGTTATTCAAGGAACGTCGTTTTCCAAAACGGATTCAAATTCTTGAATTTTAGAATCGTATTTCATAGTCAAATCCACGTCGTCCCATCCATTTCGAATTCTTCCCGAAGCGGATTCGGGCAAAAAGAATTCGTATTTTTTTTCTCCTGCAATGAGGACTAACGTATCCAAATCCACCGAAATCACCGAGCCTTCGTTTCCCTCCACGAAAGCGAGAATTTCTTCGACTTCTTCCTGGGACAATCGAACGAGTGCGATTCCGTTTTTGGCGCAGTTCCCGAAAAAAATATCCGCGAACGAAGGAGCCACAACGACTCGGAATCCGAAATCCGCCAGAGCCCAAGGCGCGTGTTCCCTGCTGGAACCGCATCCGAAATTCTCTCCCGCAATCAGAACGCTGGCCTGTGAATATCTATGTCGGTTTAATATGAAATCCGGATTCGGGATTTTGCCTTCTTCGTCCAAATATCTCCAGTTGTGGAAAAGATGTATTCCGAAACCGGTGCGCTCCACCTTCTTCATAAATTGTTTGGGGAGAATCTGATCCGTGTCTATGTCCTTTCGAAATAAAGGCGCGGCGAAACCTTTGTGTGTCGTCCAGGAGCGATTCATACGTTCACCTCCTTCAATTCGTCCGCGGTTCCGAAACGACCCAAAACCGCCGCAACTACGGCCGCTTCGGGACTCACTAGATGAGTCCTTCCCCCTCGACCTTGTCTTCCTTCGAAATTACGGTTGGAAGTGGAGGCGCAACGTTCACCCGGTAAAAGATAATCGTCGTTCATTCCGAGACACATCGAACAACCCGGCAATCTCCATTCGAAACCCGCTTCCGCAAGAACACGGTCCAAACCTTCCGACTCCGCTTGCCGTTTCACCCGACCCGAACCCGGAACCACGATCGCGTGCACGTTAGGCGAAACCTTCCTACCTCTTGCGATCTCTGCCGCTCTACGTATGTCCTCTATTCTCGCGTTCGTGCAGGAGCCGATAAAAACCTTATCGACGCGGACGGAACTCATGGGAGCGCCCGCTTTTAAGTCCATATATTCCAGTGACCTTCTCGCGGCGGCTCTCGTTTCAGGATCGGAAAACGAATCCGGATCCGGAATCACGGAGGAAACCGGAATCACCTGACCGGGATTAGTTCCCCAAGTTACCATGGGAGAAACGTTAGACGCGTCCACCACGATCGTCTTATCGTAAACCGCATCCCGATCCGACTTTAGAGTTTTCCAATATTCAACTTTTATGTTAAACGCATCTCCTTTCGGGGAGAAGTCCCTGTCTTTCAGATATTCGAACGTAGTATCGTCCGCAGCGATCATACCGGCGCGAGCCCCCGCTTCGACACAAAGATTACAAAGTGTCATCCTTCCCTCCATGGAAAGGGCGGAAATCGTGTCACCCGAATATTCCACCACGTATCCTTGCCCTCCTTCGGTTCCGATCCGACCGATCAAAAACAAGGCCAGATCCTTGGCGCTTACGTCTTTCGAAAGTTTTCCCTCGACCCGAATCAGACAGTTTTTAGGTTTTTTGAGACGAACGGTTTGTGTTGCGAGAACGTGTTCGATCTCGCTCGTGCCGATACCCAAGGCGAACGCTCCGAACGCTCCGTGTGTGGAAGTATGCGAATCCCCGCATACGATGACGGTTCCGGGTAACGTAAGTCCCATCTCCGGGCCGACCACGTGAACGACTCCTTGATCGGGGTGATTGATATCGAGCAACTCGAGTCCGAATTCTTTGCAATTAAGAACGAGCAGTTCCATCTGTTTTTTGGAAATCGGCCCGGCTCCGTCCCAATCTCGATTTCTCGTAGAGACGTTATGATCCATGATAGCCAAGGTCCTCTCTTTTCTGCGGACCTTTCTGCCTTTTTCCCGTAAGGCTGCGAACGCTTGCGGAGAAGTCACCTCGTGAAGCAGATGTCTGTCCACGTAGAGGATGTCCTCTTCTCCGTCTTTAGCGACGATCCTGGAATCCCAAATTTTATCGAATAAGGTTTTACCCGCCATATTTTCCCCTCCGTAAAAAAGGTAACAGATCCAAACACATAATGCAAATAAATAGGATTGATATATATTATAACGAAAAGTTATATGTAGGATTAGAATGGAATTCAGACAAATCCGATATTTTTTAGAGATCAGGGACGCCGGAACGTTTCAGAAAGCCGCGGTCCGCTTGGGACTTACACAACCCGCGCTCTCGAGGCAGATTTTCCTTTTGGAAAAGGAGTTGGGTGCGGTGGTATTCGAGCGAGGATCGAGACAAGTGCGCCTAACGCACGAAGGTGAAGTTCTTTCGCAATACGCTGTCAGATTACGCGAACTCTGGGAGGAATTAAAGACCGGACTCAAGGATTCCGGACGGGAATTATCCGGAGAATTTTCCATCTCCGCCGGCGGAACGGTATCGGCTTGGATACTACCGGAAATCCTGAAGAAAATAAGGAAGGATCATCCCGATCTTATCTTATCCGTACGGGAAGGAGACTCACTCGAAACAAAAGAATCGATTTTGTTAAACGAAGTCGATCTCGGAATACTGACCGGCACTGCGAACGAACCGGGTCTCGTTTCAAGGGAATTTTTATCGGACAGAATCGTTCCGGTCGCTCCTCGAAACCACTCGATCTTTCGAAAAAAAAAGATATCGATCCGAGACTTAAAAGAGGAAGCATTCGTGTTTTTTCATCCCGCATCCGCGATTCGCAAAGCGGTCGAAAAGAAAATCCGCACATACGGAAAGGAATTTCGACCCAAGATCGGAATGGAACTGAGGAGCGTGGAATCCGTGATCAAAAGTATCGAAGCCGGCCTCGGAATCGGATTTTTATCCGAATACAGCCTAACTACGAAACTGCGAACGATCCCGATCTCCGAACTATTCGTAGAAAGGAAATTTTATCTCTGCCACAAAAGAACGATCCGGCCCGGCTTATCCAAACTTACGGACGAACTGATCCGTTACACGAAAGGTTCCTCTTTTCGAGCGGGATAATCGCAACCATTACCCGCAGGTAACTAGGAAGAACGAAACGGAACAAAAGAGAGTTACGCTCAAACGACGGATCTTTCCCCCGATCCGGTTTGCGCGCCGAAACGAAGCGACGTAGCGGAGCAACGATTCAATCGACGACACAATTACCGGTCGTAATCAAATTTCGAAAATCTGAATATCTTTCCGGATTCCGATACAAAGCGATTCCCTGAATACGGGCGTCTGGTTCCATTTCTACGAATTTTAAGTTTAATTTCTTATTAAAATCAAGAGTAGTTTTGAATATCGGATCGGAAAAAAAATATTTTTCTTTATTATATACCGGATGGTTTTCTTTTAACCATCGATCGATATAATCCAGCTCTTTACACTTACCTTCCGCGCAGGCGAACATGGCATTGATCGTATATGCGGTCACTAAAGAAACCGCGATAAAGTTATAGAAATTTTTTATATTCCCTTTCCAATTCAGACAATATATTTTCTTGGGATATTGATCGGGGCTCAGCGGTGATATCGTTTTACCGTTCCAGAAAACGTTTAAGAGTTGGGTATCAAATATCTGAGCCCGGCCCGTTTTATTCTCGATCTGAATCAACGCAATGGCATAATTTTGTGAGAGATGGATTAAGGCGGATTGATCGTTATCCACGACGTAGTTCGACAACAATAAATCCACGAAATCGGAATCCGATTTTAGCAGACGAATTTTTCCTTCGAAGACTTCGTTCGAAACATCATAGTTTTCCATGACGTTCAAACTATTCCGTGAAACGAAATCTTGATCGATCACCAGAATCTGTCGATCGGGATCGGGAGAAACACAATGTAAATTTAGAACTAAAACACAAACCGTCGAAAGGAAATTTTTCATTCTCCTTTTTCGACCGAATCATGGAGAATATCGGTTTCGCCTAACTTGCAAAAAACTTCATGCAGTTTCTTGTTCGTTTTCGAGAAAGATCATAAATTCGAATCGAATAAGTTTCATTGGCAGGCGGTGCCCACGTTGATTCGGTTCCAATACGTATCCGAATTCGCGTACGGCCAAAACCGATTCATAATTTCGATCATCTTTTTACTTTTGGCGGCGACGCGCTGATCCTGCAAGCAGATGTCATGAAGGATATCGACTTCTTTTTCCGAACCTAAAAGTAAAGCCGCAAATTCGGATCGATCCTCTTCCTGAGCCAAGGTGGCGTACAAATCCAAAAAACCCGAAAGCGGATTATTGAGCGCGCTCCAAGGAATTTCCGGATCGTTATAGGCCTGCACCCCGCCGCTTCCGTATTTGAAATCTGCCGGATTCAAAACGTCCCATTCAGGAAGAACGGCGCGCATATCCCCGAAGTGCGCAAAATCCACGTTATGATTCAATTCATGATGAATCACGTGAATCAAATAATCTTCCGTACCGCCTCCGCTTTGACCGTTTACGGAAAGATACAAAACGTCTTGATACGCGTCGGGAACGGCGGCCCTATACTGGGAACCCACCATCATGTTTTTTCCTAAAACGACCTTACCCGCTCTCGCCTTGATCCAATATCCTTTCGGATATTTCGCGATTTCGCCTTGCAACAGGTTGAGATAAACGGAAATCTCCGCTTCGGACGCGAGTTCGTAGGTGACTTGACCGTAACTATCCGGAACGATTCGATCCGAAATAAATTGAATGTCCCGATCGTAATCTTCGATACGATCCGGAGATAAAAGTAATAAAGAGGAAAGATCCGGGGTGACCTCTTTTTGAGCACACCCGACCCAGAAAAAAACGCTCCCGATTAATAGTACGGTTCTAGAGAACATTCTAACAATATATAAGATATTGAGTCCTCATTCTTTGCGTTTTATATTTTGATTTATAGGAAAAACCCGCAAAAACACTGAAAAAAAAACTTGCGAATCACTATCGAATCAAAAAATAAAGTTTCCCGGAAAATCATGAAATGGATCTGCCACCACTGCGGCTATAACAACCAGGACGAGTTACAGAATTGCGTTCAATGCGGAAACGTAAGGGGAGAAAACGCACAAACGATCGACTCCGTTTCAAGCGGGAAATTTCTGAAAAAATTGAAGTTAGGCACCTTTGGCTGGATTTTGATCGTTCTCGCGGGTATCGCCGCCTTAATTCTTACTCCGATTGTGTTGATCCTAGCGATTTCGCATTGGGAAGGATTCGCAAGCGTATTATTATTGTTAGGCGGGTTCATAGCGGCCAAATCGGCCGTAAATTCCGGATTCGGACCTCCCGCAAAGGCTGTATTTATCGTATTTTTTTCGATCATGGGTCTCGCACTCGATCAGCCCGGCAATTATCTATACAACTATCCGATTCGATTTTTTTGTCCAGAAGGACGCACCTTGGCGAGATCCGTGGATGTAACACACCCGCTGCCGGGAAGGACCGATAGAACGCAGTCGTTTTCCTGCGTGAGTGCGGAAAACTCGGAAACGGAACGGATTCCTCTTCTTTATGTTTTAGGAATTAGATTTTTAGAATATATATTGATCGCGTCGATTTTGTTGAACGTGCAGGAGTTCCGGATCAAACGAGAAAAGAAACGTTCGGGTTGATTTCCGAGGACGCGTTATGCGAAATTTAGTGATCTCGACTTCGGACCAAAATCCCGAAGTGACGCGGAAGCGAATCGTAAAAAAAGAATTCCGTCCTTCTGTTGGAAAGACGGAATTCCAAAGTGCGGTGCCTTCACATCGGTTTATAGGATAGTTTGTTCGCTTCTTCTTCGCTCACCTTATAGGGACGCATCCGTTTCAGATCCATAAACAACGCGTAAAATTTTGCGGAACACACTAAGGCTCCGTCCGATTCGCGGTAAAGATCCTGGATGGTCAAAACACGACTCCCTTTATACGCTTCGAATCTAGTGACAAGCCGCGCGGTTTCCGGATATTTCAACTCGGCCTTGTATTCGAGTTCGGCCTTTAAGATAACGGGGCCGATATTTCTGCTGCGAAGATCGTTGAGACTCAGATCGGTTTCCGCAAACGCGGCCCTTCTCGCCTCGTCGAAGTAACTTTGATAAACTCCGTTATTCACGTGCCCGTTTTCGTCCAGATCGACCCAGCGAACTTTGACCGTATGCGTAAACGATTTGTATTCCTCTTTCGGATCGGATTTTTTTTCGAGAGTTTCCATTCCTTCTCCTCCGGTAGAACAATCGGTCTACCTATATTTAAAACCCTAAAAAGGGTGGACAAATCTGTCTACTTTTTTTAGATTCAAAAATGGACTCGCGGAAAAAAAATCGCCCGAAAAAACGGAAACCATGAACCGGATACAAACGAAATCGGATCCAGCAAGAGAAAGGATATTAAAGGCCACCGTAAAACTTTTTTACGAACGGGGATATTCCAATACGGGCATCAACGAGATTCTCTCGGAAGCGGGAGCCTTTAAAAAAAGTTTATACCGTTATTTCCCCTCGAAAAAGGATCTGGGAATCAGTTATTTGGAATATCAGGAGGAACAGATCGTAGGTCTCGCCGAAACCCTGATGCAAAAATATGAAAAATACGGCGAATTCATTCCGGCTTGGTTGCGATTTCTAAAACGAAGATTAAAAACGGATTATCTTTACGGATGCCCCCTCGCCAACTTCTCCAATCAAACCCATGACGAACCGGAACTCAAGAAACGGGTTTTGGAGGCTCTGGATCGCTGGAACCGCAGTTTCGGAAGTTATCTCACCGGACCGGTTTGGAAAAAAAAGAAAATCTTGGATTCCAAAAGAGCTTTAGAATATTCGGAAAATATGTTATTCTTATACCAAGGAGCCATGCAGCTTTACGGAGTAACCGGAAACAAAAAATTCATCGATCGGCTTGAATCGGAACTTCTCCGCTTGGAAGAAACGATTTAAATTCTCTTAATATTCCAAAAAATTCATAGATCCAAACGCAACCGGATCATATCGGTGCAACGGATTCCGTTTTCGTAAATCGGCTCGGGGTAATGCCTCGTGAAAAAATCCGCGTCGATTCCCGTAATTCTAAATCCGCATTTCTGATACAATGCCAATTGATTCACGCTCGAATTTCCGGTCCCCAACTCCACGCTTTTAGCGCCTAGTTCTTTGGCCTTTTCGACGGAATCCAATACGAGGCGTTTTCCTATTCCCTTTCCTTGAAACTCCTCCGCAACGGAAACGTTGACCAGCTCGAGCGTTTCGGGACGAGTGCGAATGAGAACGTAAACCGCAATCGTTCTTCCCTCAAATTCGCCGATTCTACAAATTCCCCGTTTGCAATATTCTTCCACGATTGTACGGGACGGGTCCGCGAGCAGAAGCAAATCCCAAGGATAATCTTCGCGCTCACCGTTCCATTCCCGAATCAGCATTTCCATTTTATTCGAACTCCGAATTCAAGATCCGATTTTACAAAGAAAAGGCAACTCATTTAGGAACGAAATCGTAGTTGCCATTCCTGCTTCCGGAAATATTTTTTCTAAACCGAATCGGTTGCTTATGAATTCAAAAACTTCCAAACACAATAAAACGAACAGACGATTTCAAAAAGCGGAAGTCGCAGAGATCTTTCGAGCCTACCCGGAAGCGGTCCGCGATAAACTTTTGCGATTGCGGGAACTCATTTTCGAAACCGCAGATTCCACCGAAGGAGTGGGAAGTTTGGAAGAAGCGATCAAATGGGGACAACCGAGTTATCTCACTCCGGAAACGAAAAGCGGAAGTACGATCCGGATCGATCGTTTAAAAAACGACGAAAACCGATACGCTATCTTTTTTCATTGTCAAACGGATTTGATAGCGAACTTTCGCGAACTTTTTTCCGGAAAACTCGAATTCGAAGGGAATCGATGTATCCTTCTCAAAACCGATCGTCCGGCACCGGAAAAGGAATTAAAGGTCTGCATTTCGATGGCTCTGACGTATCACAGAGATAAGAAAAAAGGATGATACGATCCTCCAAAAACGCGGACTACCGAAGGAACAATTCATCCGCGTAATCCGCTCTTAAAAGGTGGAATGTCCGAGAAAGCGAATCCGCCTTCTCGCAAAACGTCCGTTATACGGGTAAAACTTCCATATCCTCTTCGGAAACGGAACTTTCCGCCTCCTTATACGTCATCCATTTGCCGGTTTCGGAGTCGATCACCTTACAACGCGAAGTCGAACGAAAATAATCCCCGAAAATAGTCTCTTTTTCCAGGACGTTGTCTCCGTAAACGACCTTAATTTCGCCTAACGCACGTTTTAGATTGTAGAAGGGGATTTTCATGTGCACGTGATGCGGCATATGAATGAAAATATTATGAAAAAAGAAATTCAGCACCGCGGGAATATGATAATTGATCGTTCCGCGCATTTGTCCGTAATACGGAGTCCATTCGTCCTTGGTTTTCCAGGGGATTTCGGAATGAATATGGTGCACGTAAACCGTGATCCCCATAAAATAATTCCACGCGACGAAAGGAACCAGGCAAACTTTGACGAACATCCAAAGCCCCGCTCCAGCACTCCAAACTCCGTCCGTAAAACCTCCGAAATAAAAAACCGCGCCGGAGGAAACGAAAGCGAAAGAAAGCATGATCCACTTGTCTCGACGCGCTTCTTTCATGGGGGCGGTGAAAACCACCATCCCCTTCAGCCAGATTTCGATCATATAATAGAAACCGCCGCCCCAAGCCGACCAGAAAAATTTATGCGCTAATTTTTTGAATATTCCAAATTTAGAATATTCCTCCGCGGTTGTCGGATGCCAAACGAAATCCCCTCCGCGTTTGATCGTATGACCGTGATGGATCCGATTGTGTCCGTAGGCCCATTGATTGTATGCGTGTAAGGAAGGCAACATGGCGATCTGACCGATCCAATAACGCAGATGACGGTTTTGAAACAGGGCTTCGTGCGCGCAATCGTGTCCGATCACGAACAACGCCGCGATCGTAATTCCGGCAAAAAACCAAAGGAACGGAAGAAGATACCAAACATCCACGTTCCAAAGAAGAAAAATCGCGAGTGCGAAACAACACAGATCCCGAAAAAAATAACCGATGCCTTTGTGCGCCGGATTTTCAAACGTTCCTTTGGAAAGAGTTTCCCGGACGGCCCCCAGGGTTTCTTTGGGAGAATTTAAATTCGTTTTCACTTCCATAATTTTTTCCTTAGCGAACAGCGTTCGCCTTATAACGAACAATGTTCACCATTGCCCAACATTTTGCAAGCAAAAAAAAGGAAACGTTCAAAATGGATTCGGTTTTTCTATCGAATCCTGTTTTAGAAACGACTGTAGGAACTCCCCGCAACCCGAGTACGGCGAAATTCTTCTACGGAAATTCGATACAAAACGTGCCGAGAAAGAACATGATTCGCTTCCAAGTTGGGATGGGCAAAAAAACCCGATTCCCGCATTCCAATCCGTTTCATTACGGCTACGGAATTCAGATTGAGGACCGACGTAAACGAAACGATCTCGGATAAGTTCAGGTCGGAAAACCCGAACGCAAGAGAAGCGAACGCCGCTTCGGTCGCATACCCTCGGCTCCAATACGAAGCCGCCAACCTCCAAGCGACTTCCACGGCCGGCGTGAACTCCGCCTCAAACGGAACGTTTTTCAATCCGGTGAATCCTAAAAATTCCCCCGTATTTTTTTCCTCCAACGCCCAAAGTCCGTATCCGTTCGTTTCAAAGTGAAGTTCAAAACTTTGCACGAGACGATCACATTCGGCGCGCGAAAGAAGAGAGGGAAAAAACTTCATTACGATCGGGTCGGAACACAATTCGAAAAACGGAATCCGATCCGCCTCCTTCCACCGCCGCATCCGCAAACGCTCCGTTTTTAATTCCATTTTTGAAAACGATTTCTCCACAAATTTCGAAATTTAGATTGCCAAAGTCGATTCTTACCGTAAACTGGGCGAAGAATTCCAGTTATTGCATCGATTTTTTAACTTCCGAACGTAGTCCTATCTTAAAGTTTGCTCTTCTGTTTCAGTCCTGCATCTCTAAAATTTTTCTACTCCCGTACGCGGGAACGCTGTTTTTAAATCAAGATAACTCGATCTAATTAAAAACGACACGAGGACAAAGTATGTCAGTCAATATTTATGTAGGAAACCTCTCTTACGATCTCACCGAAGGCAAGTTAGGCGAACTATTCGGAGCGTATGGCGCCGTAAATTCCGTAAAGATCATCACCGATCAGTATTCCGGAAAATCCAAAGGATTCGCGTTCGTGGAAATGGCGAGCGAAGAAGAAGCGGACAAAGCTATCCAGAACCTGGACGGAAAAAACGTTCTCACACGTAACCTGAAAGTGAACGTAGCAAAGCCGAAACCGGCGAAAGGAAGATTCTAAGACCGTTTTTTCTTTTTAGGAATCGGCGCGGATTTTTTCTGAGCGGATCGACTTGCGGAAGCCTGTCGTTTCGAAGAAGACGCTGCCGTTTTCCGAGAAGAGACGTTTTTGATCGAAGCGGAGGATTTACTTTTGGAAACCCCGCTCGATCCCTTCTTTTGAGAAGAAGCCGACGGCTTCGATTTCGAAACGATCGGTTCCTTTTTTACCACAGAGTCTTCCTTTTTTACGATCGGCTTCGGGTCCTTATTCTCCTCCGCGGTAATCAGATCGGCAAGACACTCGATCCCCAAAGGTCCCATAAACAAATTGAGATGTCCCGCTTCGGGCAATTCCACGTCGTCGAAATGTCCCAATCGTGAATGTTCCGACGGAAGGATGATCTGATCCTTTTTCGTATAAACGGACTGTACGTTCGGAAGTTTTTCGAATACCTGAACGATCTCCCGGATAAACGAGGAACCCGGTCTCATCTGCCAAGCGCTGATTAAAAACGGAGCCAAATAGGCGAGATAGGTTCCGTGTACGGGAGTTCCCGCAATGAATAACTTTTTGACTCGGTCTCTTCCTTTGTAAGTAAGTCCCGCGGAAATCAATCCTCCCATGGAATGACCTACGATGTAACAATCCTTAATTCCCTTTTCGATCAGGAAGTTTTCCAGAAGTTTACTTTTGGTCCGAATGTTCCCCACTTGAAATCCGAGAGGCACGACGTAAACGGGATGTCCGTTCGCGGAAAGATGTTTGCGCATCGATTCCCAAGAAAGGGTTCTGCCTAAAAATCCGGGGACCAAAACCACCGGGCGTTTTTCACCTTCCGGAGAATCCTCTAATTGAGTAAAAATTCCCAAAACCGAATGCCAAAGATAAACGATCGTGTACCATTTTTCCGCGATGAATTGAAGGAGCGGATTTCGTACGGAACGATTTTCGGATACGTAGGCGAGATGATCATTCATGAGTTGCTCCCGGGGGATTCCGGATTTAGGTAGTATTTTCCCCTTTGCTACTTCTGAAAATCAAAAAAAGAACGGAAGAATTTTTCCGGGAAACACGTATCCCGAACCGACGATCAATCGACGATCCTACGGAATTCACCCGGAAGTTTTCGAAAACGTTTCGGGTGAATCGAAACGGATCAATCTTCTTTCTTGAATTTTAAGGAAGCGGAATTGATGCAGTAACGAAGTCCCGTAGGTTTCGGTCCGTCCGTAAATACGTGACCGAGATGACCTCCGCATTTGGCGCAAAGAATTTCGGTTCGATTCATTCCGTAACTGCGATCCTCTTCTCGATCGATCGATTCCTTTTTGAGCGGTTGATAAAAGGAAGGCCAACCGGAACCAGATTCGTATTTCGTTTCGGAAGAGAACAACGGTTCTCCGCACGCGGCGCAAACATACGTTCCTTTATCGTGATTGTCGTAAAGCGCTCCGGTAAACGCGCGTTCGGTGCCTTTCTCTCTCAGAATCCGAAACTCTTCCGGAGTAAGTTGCTTTTTCCATTCTTCTTCGGATTTGTTGACTTCGTATTTCATTTCCCCACCTTTTCTCGTTTTATTTTCCTCCGCTCGGAAACAACCGGAGACGATCGGTAAAACCGAAACTAAGACCGTTAGAATGATACGTTTCATACGAGGGAATTCGTCCTGAAGGTTGGACAGGTTACCGAACGGAAACGATTCGGAGAAAAATTATAAGATCCGATATTCCTCGACGATTTCGCGGAGCGAATCCTCCATTTCACGGATATAACGGAGCTCTTGGGTCATTCGCCACATCGTAACGGAACCGTGATACGCCATCAACATTCTTCTTGCCACATATTGAATGTCCATACTTCGTTTGAGTTGTCCGGAACCGATCGCTTTTTGAAGATAATCTCCGATCATACGCGTCCACTTTGCGACGATGTCTTTTAGAAATTCCGTATATTCCGGATCGGAATCCATCACCTGACTCGCGAAACCCGCAAACGGACATCCGAAAAATTCCTCGTGACGGATCTGTTTTTCCTTAAGAATCACCCAAGCCCGCAGAAATTCCGCCAAATCCGGATAACGATCCATCAAACCTTGTAGATCGCTGAGGGTTTTTTCCTCCTGTTTGGCGAGATAGGCGAGACCCAATTCCTTTTTGGACGGATAATGATCGTAAAGACTGGCCGCCACCGAATTGGATTCCTGAATGATCTGCCGCATTCCCGTATTGGAAAAACCCTGTTTGTAAAAGAGAACGGTAGCGGTTTCTAAAATCCTTTCTCTGACTCCGACCCCGGATTCCTTTTTTTTTCGTGTCTGCGTTTTCATCGTTTTTGATCGAACGTCCCGCATCGGAACGAATTCAGTTTTCCACCTAAAAAACTTCTGTCAATGACTTTGAAAGTTTTCGATAAAAAAACAGAACGAACGTTCTGTATTTTTTTGTTTGAACAAAATTCCGCCGGGTCTAAACTAAGGTCAGAATCTTTGGAGACTCGGAGGAAAGAAAATGATTGCGGACGAAATCCAACTCGTGACTCGAATCTCCGATCTGGACACACAAAGACACGTGACCAGCCGCACGTACGAAAATTTTTGCCTCGAAGGTAGGTTTCGACTTCTCGAAAAGAACGGTTTTCCCCTGCGGGATATTTTGTCTCAAGGGTTTACGATCCGTCCTTTGGAATCTTCCATTCGTTTTCTCGCGCAGCAGATGGAAGGCGCCGATCTCAAAACGGAAACGAAAGCGTACGCTTTAAAAAACGGTATGATATTCTGGGATCAGAAAGTTCTTTCCGATTCCGAAACTCCCGCGGCGGAAATCAAAACCTTGACTTTATGCGAGAAAAAAGGAAATCCTGTGGATCTTCTCCCTGCGGAGAAAACGGAGATGACCGGTTACGATCAGTTTGCGGAAATTCCGGATTTTAGAGGCACCTGCAAAACGGTCGATACCGAATTGATCACGCTTTACAGCGAAAGAAATATTTTCGGAGATTATAATCCCGCATATCTTTGGAGAATCGTGGAGGATTCGCGCTGGTTTTTTTCCACAAAGGCCGGTTTAACCTTGGATCGTTTTGTGCAAATGGACACGACGATGTTTTTTATGGGCGGTGTGTTCCGTTTTTTTCATCCCGTTCCGGCGGGAAGAAAGGTGAAGGTAAGCACATGGATTCACTCGTTCGAAAAGATCCGCAGTTATATGAGACACGAGGTCACGGATTGCGAAACCGGTTTGCGTTATTTCGCGGTTCAGGACGAACAACTTGTGGTTTCGCTTTCCAAAGCGAGGCCGAAAAAGGCGCCTGAGGAATTCCAGCAACTCGTAGGAGAATATGTAGAAAATTTTGAATATTCTCAAAAATGAATTTAGGAATGATAATTAAGAATATGAACTCTGGAGAAAGAAAATGAAATTAGAAAAACCGTTGGCGCTTTGTACGCCGAGAAGAACTCCATTTGCTCAGATCGCGAAAGCCCTCGGACCTTATCCAGGACACCACCTGGGAAAAATAGTCGCGGAAGACATTCTCGCAAAAAGCAAATTGAAACCGTCCCAAATCGACGGGGTCGTGGTGGGAGAAGGATTTAGCAACGCTCCTAATTCCGCAAGAGTGATCGCGAACCTGGTCGGAATGAGAGACGAGATCGCTTGTATCACGGTTGCGAACAATTGTGTTTCCGGTATGGAAGCGGTCGCGGAAGCGGCTCGTAGAATCGTGTTAGGCGAAGGGGAATTGTTTCTCGCGATCGGCGAAGAATCCCAGACGTCCATGCCTTTTATCGTTAAAAACGCTCGTCTGAATAAGAAAGCCGGATCTCTCGATAAACTCAAAAAATTACTTCCCGACAATCTTCCCGAAGGTGTGGAATTGAGAGACACTTTGGAGGACGGTCTTGGCGACGGAGAAACCTCGTACGGAATGCAAGTGACCGCCGAGATCGTCGCGCAGAATTACGGTCTTTCCCGCGAAATCCAGGACAAACTCGCGTTCGAATCCTTTAAAAGAGCATTAGAAGCCTCTAAAGCCGGAAAATACGCGCCCTACATCATTCCTATGAAGGACGAAGACGGCAACGAACTATCGATCGACGAAGCGGTCGGTCTTCGCGAAGGTCTTGTGGAAAATCCTACCCGTATGGGACGCGCCATGCTTATGTTCGACAACCCCGGTATGAAGTTCGAGGAATTTAAGACGAAATACGCTAAGGATCTGAAAAAATCCCACGGACCAACGGTGTCGATCTTCAACGCAAGTCCTCGTTCCGACGGAGCCGCCGGTGTGATCGTCACCACCGTGGAAAAAGCGAAGGAACTCGGTCTTCAAATCGAAGCGGTCGTTTCCGGTTGGCACATGAAGGGAGTTCATCCCAACAATATGGGAATCGGACAAGCTGCTGCCACCGAAGCGTTGTTAGACGATGTCGGAATTAAAATCCAGGACGTGGACTACGTAGAAATTCACGAAGCGTTTGCGGCGACGGCGGTCGGCGCGCTCGAGCAGATCAAAATGGACACCGGATGGGATTGGGAAAAATCCTTCGACGCGAAAAAAGTGAATCCGAACGGCGGTTCCATCGCCATCGGTCACCCTTTCGGAGCTACGGGAATCCGTCTGATTGCGAACGCGATTATGGACTTGAAGGAGGATTCTTCCGCCAACAAAGTCGTGATCACCGCTTGTGCGCACGGCGGGATCGCAGGTTCGATGCTGATCGAAAGATACAAAGGTTGATTTTAGTTTAGAATTTTCTAAACTATCGTTCGTACGTTTCCTTTTAGGAATCCGGAGACGAACTCAAAACTCCTAAGACCCCGGGCAACCTCGGGGTCTTTTATTTTAAGAACCGAAAAGATTCCTATAAACGCGCGCCCTGATCATACAAGATCAAAACGGCTGCCGTTAAAACGAAATAACCGAATCCTTTTTTGAGAAGTCTTTCGTTCATTCTTGAGGAAAGCGCGTCTCCGAACAACATTCCCGCGACCGCTAAAACGCTGACGATTAAAAGTAAAGGACAATCCTCGGTTTTTACCGAAGAAAAGCTGATCACAAATCCGAACAGCGAATTTGCGGCGACGATGGCAAGCGATGTGCCGACCGCTAATCGGATCGGAAACTTAAGCATAAACACCAGAGCCGGAATGATCAAAAATCCTCCCCCGGCTCCGACGAAGCCGGTGATCGCTCCGATCAACAATCCTTTCCCGATCACAAAAACGAAATGCGAAGAGGGGGGGTTCGGTCGTTCCTGCGGATCTTTCGACATCGAATGATTTCCCGAACGGATCATGGCCCAAGCGCTAAAGAACATCGTGAACGCGAAAACGGCCATAATCAGAAATTGTTTCGTCGCAAGAATACCGAATCCCGAAAACAAGATATCGGGAAGAAACGGAAGAAGAAATCGTCTTACGAGTAAAATACTGAAGAAACTCGGTAACGCGAAAAAAAAACCTGCTTTGACGGCGACGTTCCGATGGATCGATTTCATCAGAGCGCCGACCAGAGCGGCAGCGCCGACTACGAAAAGCGAATTCGTCGTGGCGCTCAGAACGTCTTGTTCGAAGACATAGACGAGAATCGGAACCGTAAGAATCGCCCCTCCCGCTCCGACGAGACCGAACAAAGTTCCCATCAAAAAAGATGCGATCAAACCTTCGATCAACATCGACTTAATCGAGTCTACTTTTGAGATTCGTTTTCTTATCCACAAACCGAAACAACAACATACCCAAAAGAATACTTCCGAACACGAGCAACGGTCTCGTTTCGAAACTTGTAAGAGACGTGACCGAAACCGTGGGACAATAACCTCCCAATCCCCAACCTACGCCGAAAATAAGGCTACCGATCACCAATGCCGGAGTGGTGTCTTTTCTGGTGGGTATGAACCACTCCTTGGCGAACATAGGCGTCTTTCTTTTGCGAATCAACTTGTAAGTTATGAAATGGATTCCGACCGCCCCTGCCATCGCAAAAAGAAGAGTGGGATTCCATCTCCCGAATAGATCTAGAAATCCGATTATATTAGAAGGTTGTAATATTCCGGAGACGCCCAAACCAACGGCGAACAACGATCCGACGAATAAAGCTCCGAGATTATATTTCATACGAACATTCCGATTTTACGAAGTATAAAGACTATCGCCATACCCGCGGTCATAAACGCGACCGTCGCCACGATGGATCTCGCGGAAACCCGGCTGACTCCGCAAACTCCGTGTCCGCTGGTACAACCTCCCCCCAACATCGCGCCGAAACCGACGAGAACTCCAGCGACGGCGCCGATCCAATCGTTCGTCTGTAGTTCGATCGCCAACAAACCGGGGGATACGATTTTCAGGGAAAGTCCGCCTAACAACAATCCTACGATAAAGTACCATCGCCACGCAACGTCCCCTTTCACCGGAATCAAGACTCCGTATACGATACTGCTGACTCCGGTCACCCTTCCGTTCCAGAGAAGCATCAAAGAAACCGCTATCCCGATAATCGCTCCTCCGACCAATCCCATAATCCATTCTGTCACCATTCTCCTACTCCTTTTCCGTCGGCAGCGATTTCGAATTCCAAAACACCATACCGCCCGCCAAACTTACCGTGAACTTATAACCGAAACGAATACTTTCCAGTACCGCCTGTTCGGAACGTTTACCGCTCCGACAAACGAACACTATCTCCTCCATCGGATCGCCGCTCCTCAGAAACTTCGTCAGCTCCAAGCCGAGCGTGAAACGTTTCGCCGTACGAATATGGCCGAGACGACCGTGGAATTCTCCTGGATGACGAACGTCGATGATCTTAATCTTACCCAGATTTGCTAATACGTCATCGTATGACACGACCGGAATCGTGGATTTCATCTCGGGCTTCATCCTTCTTATCGCTTCCAAATTACCGCAGGCCAAATTGATCGGCACGGCCACGTCCATTTTTTTCGGAAACGAAAGGCAGAGGTTATCCATGATCTTTTTGAATTCCTCTTTGGAACGATTTCCGCCGATCCGGGGATTTAATTTTTTTTCCAATGCGATCGTACTATCGATCAAACCGCGATAATCATGACCCGGAAGAACGCGCGTTTCGTCGGGAAGACGAAAGAGTTTTTGTGTGATACTTTCATACAACTTTTCGGAGGATCCTTCCTGGAAATCCGTCCTACCTGTTCCGCGTATGAGCAGAGAATCTCCCGTAAAAACCATTCCCTCGAAGTAAAAGCTCATACACGCTTTAGTGTGCCCGGGAGTTGCCATCGCGGTTATTTTTTTATTTCCAAGCGGAAGTTTCTGTTCATCCGTCAATTGAATGTCGGCGCAATCGACCTTGGCCAAGGAACTGATCGCGGTTTTTGCGTCCGTTTTTCCCCGTATCGTCGCGGCTCCGCTGATATGGTCCGCGTGAATGTGCGTTTCCAGAATATACTTCAAACGGAGATCGAGTTTACGGACGAATTTTAAATCCCGTTCTACGGTTTCCAACACCGGATCGATGATGGCCGCTTCCTTTGTTTCCCGATCCGCGATGAGATAAGTATAGGTCGAAGACGTAGCTTCGAAAAGTTGAAGAAAAAGAATTCCTTTCATTCCGTTATTTCCCGAGTTTTTCCTCGTTTATAGGATAACATCCTAAATAGGGTCGCAAGTTCCGAAGCGCTTCGTTTAACGTTTTTCCGAAACACGGATTCTTACGCCTCGAGTATAAACTGCGAAAGAGGAGGAACATTGTATAATTCTGCAATCATTAAAAAAATTGAATACGTTAAATCGTTTTTCTTAATTGCAGAATTATACAAACGAATCCGATATCGATCGAGATATTTTGAATTTTGTTAATCGAAACGTTTGCGACTTCAGTCTATGTCGATAGCGGGATACAACGGAGGAAAAGATATGTTGTCGATCGATAGAACGGCGGAAAGGGAAAAACTTCACGTCGATGGATTGTTGAATTTTTCGGCGGGTTTTACGATTGCCGGTCTTTTATGGAGCGCCCTTTATTTTTTTCTGGGATTTCCTCAGGCGGCGTTGATCCCGGGAGGTTACGCGGTCCTAAGTCTGTCGAGTCTGATATTCGTATTCGCGACGGGCAGATATTCCGAGTTCCGGGTTCTTCAATTCGTTTTTATTCTAATTTTACCGGTAATACTCCAATTATCCTTGGGAGGTTTCGAGAACTCGGGTGCGGTGATCATATGGTCGATACTTTGTCCGCTAGGAGCCCTCGCATTCGCTCCTACCCGATACGGTCTCGTTTGGTTCGGGTTGTTTATCGCGGCCTTGTTATCCGCGGGATTGGCGGAGTTTTTCGAATTTATTCCTAATATAGAAGTAAAACATAATATACGAATATTATTCTTCGTTATAAACATCTCGGGGGCGGGAACCTTGACCTTCTTAAGCCTGTTCTATTTCATCTTCAAAAGCAAACAAGAACACGACCGCGCCGAAAATCTGCTTTTGAATATCTTACCAGAACCGATCGCCGAACGATTAAAGCGAAATCCATCCACGATCGCGGACGGATATCCGATGGTTTCCATCCTTTTTGCGGACATAGAAAACTTTACGGGAATTTCCCAAAAAATCGCCCCGGAGATTTTGGTCCACTTTCTCAACGACGTTTTCTCGCATTTCGATTTTCTCGCGGAAAAATACGGAATGGAAAAGATAAAGACGATCGGGGACGCGTATATGGCCGTCGCGGGAATTCCGATCTGGCACGAAAATCACGCGGAGAATGCGATGCGGATGGCGCTCGAAATGCAGACCTTCGTAAAAAATATACGAGATCCGACCGGAACGCCCTTGAAGATACGGATAGGAATTCATTCCGGACCGGTCGTAGCCGGGGTGATCGGAAGAAGAAAATTCGCCTACGACCTATGGGGAGACGCCGTCAATACCGCCAGTAGGTTGGAATCGCACGGCTTACCCGGCAGAATCCAAATCTCCGAATCGACATACGATCTCCTAACCGACAAATCGCCGTTAGAGATAAGTAGATCCGTGGACGTAAAAGGAAAAGGTGTTATGAAAACCTATCTCAGCTACGAACAAACCGATATATTATAAAAAAATAATATATCGGAAAATTCAAACCTCGGCGTAACTCGCGGGAACTTCGATGAACGACTTTAATCGCCGTGAATTTCTGAAAATTTGGGACGGCGGTAGACCGAACGTTGCACGAAACGTCCGTGTAAAATGCGCCGAGTCGAAAAAACCGGCGCGATGCGCCGCGTCCGTATGGTTCATTCCGTGTAAAAGGGAATAAACGGACAATTTCAACCGAAACCAAGTCCGAAAAGAGTGAAAGGAAATACCGACTTCCTTTTTAAATTGATGTTCCAGATTGGAAACGGACATGCCTACGAGTTCGGCGAATTCCCTCGCGGAATGATCTTCGTCGGGTTTAGTCGTGATCAATTCGACTACCTTTTGAATCCGAAAGTCCGCTATCTTCGTCTCGATGTCGGCTAACGGAGGAATACGGTTCAACAAATCCAGCAACTCGGCATCGGAATCATCCGAAGATAAAACTCGGCCGACCGTCTCGAACAATTCTTGTTCTTCCCTCAGAGAAACGAAGATGCCTTCGTTTTCGCGATCCTCATTCGAAGCCCTTAGCGATTCGTAATTCGGACTACTCAGATCCATAAAAATCATGACGCAGAATTTTCCCGAAAATCGGATGGAATGATTCAACATCGGAGGAATAAGAACCGAACGAAAACCGATCCAATCCTCTCCGTTTAAGGAAACTTGTAACTCTCCGTCCAAACAGATACAAATCGTCGCCGCGGCTCGTCGTCGCATATTGTAGTCCGGCAGACGTCCCGCGAACAAACAACGACTTCCCCAAATACAGATTCTTTCCTGACGATCAAGAGGATTCACTTTCATAGTCGGGCCTTACGAGTTTTTTATCGGCGTTGCAGAATTATACAAGGTGATTTCATCATCCGCAAATACAATTCATCGGGTGAAGAAAAACAATAAACGAATAGCGCAATTTCGAGTAAACCCATTTTTACCGTATGTATCGTTTCGATACTCGCTTAACCTCTCGGAATCTTTACGGAGAAAATTCGAATGAAAAATCAGAATCGACTCTTGTGGGAGAAAGGCGACTTTACCGAGATCGCGGCGTTGATGCGTAAGTCCGGAGAAGAGTTCGTCGCTTCCCTCGAAATAAAATCGCCGTTGCGCGTTTTGGATTTAGGATGCGGAGACGGAACCACTGCGATACCTCTCGCTCGAGCCGGCGCGGAAGTCTTAGGAATCGACATCGCCGAGAACCTCGTCGCTGCAGGAAATAGACGCGCGGCACACGAAGGACTTCTTCGATTGAAATTTCAACAAGGGGACGCGTGCGATTTACGAGACGTCGAGGACGGTTACTTCGATTTAACGATTTCGATGTTCGGCGCGATGTTCGCTCCTAAACCGTTCGACGTGGCTAAGGAAATGGTTCGTGTAACGAAACCGCGAGGTCGTATCGTAATGGGAAATTGGATTCCGAACGATCCGACCTCGTTCGTTTCCCAACTGTTGCGAATCAGTGCGTCGTTCACTCCTCCTCCACCCGAAGGTTTTATCAGTCCGATGACATGGGGTGTGGCGGATAACGTAGCGGAATATTTTTCCCGTACGGGAGTTCCGAGGGAAAAAATATCCATGATCAAGGACGTTTACGAATTCATCGCGCTCGATAAGAATCCCGAAAACCTGATCGAATCGTTGATACGATTTTACGGACCGACGATGAGCGCTTTCGAAGCCGCGGAGAAAAACGGAAACGAAGAGGAACTTCGCCGTCAATTGATAGAATTGGCGTACGCGCAAAATAAAAACACCGCAGTCGGAGTTTCTATACCGGCCACTTTTTTGAGAGTGACGATCGATCTTTGACGAATTCGTTTACGAAAAATTTTCAAACTCGACTACGGAAACGGAGATGAGGATGCCGCAAGCGCCCGAACCTAATACGGATTCGTCGCAGGAATTGAAGCGACGCGCACTTGTCATATTATTCGGAATAACGATTTTGTTGGTTCCGGTCTGGTCGATGACATATTGGTTTTACAGCCTATATCTCGCGGCGATCGTTCCGGTCATTTACTCCGTATGCGGAATATTGACGCTTTTGTATTACCGGATCAAAGGACCGAAAGGTTTTTCCGTTTTTATGACGACTTGTTTCTCTCTTTACTTCGTTCTACCTCCGATCCTACAAACCGTGTTAGGCGGTTTTCAGAACGCGAGTGGAGTTATACTCTGGATGTTTCCGGTGGTTATCGCCGCGTTCATTTACCAAGGTGCGCGACGCGCATTTTATTGGGGATTGGCCTTTATGTCGGCGGTGATCGCTTCGGCATTCTCCCCTACGTGGATCGGAAATCCTTCCGGTCACAGACTACCGGATCAGGTGATCGATATCTTCTACGCGCTGAATATCGTATCGATCGGAGGAATCGTCGCCGCAACGGTCTACTATCTGATAACGACGATCTCACAAAAATCGAACCAGCTAACGACCGCACTCGGAGAGATCACTAAGGCGAAGGAAATGCAGGAGCAGGATTATTTTCTGATCAGTTATCTGAGTAATCCTCTCAGCGAAATTAAAACACACGACGGTCCCGTGAAAGTGGAATCCTTGATCGAGCAGCGTAAGAAATTCGAATATAAACGTCGAACGCACGAAATCGGCGGAGATATCTGCATCTCCGATCGAATCACGTTACGCGGTAAAAAATATACCACTTTCTTAAACGGAGACGCGATGGGAAAATCCCTACAAGGAGCGGCCGGAGCCATAATCATGGGCAGCGCCTTTCGAGTTTGTCTGGCAAGAGCGAAATCGAAACAATACCAACGCCAATATCCGGAACAATGGATCAAATCGTGTTACCTCGATTTTCAGAAAATTTTCGAATCGTTCGACGGCTCGATGTTCATGTCGATTCTTTTCGGACTGATCGACGAGGAACGCGGTTTGCTCTACTTCATCAACGCGGAACATCCGTGGACCGTTCTTTATCGGGACAAAGAAGCGACTTATCTGGAGAACGAACTTTACATTCGCAAACTGGGCATGCCTACGATCGATCGTGTAATCCAGGATTCGGAAGATAAATATCACATAGAAAACGTCTTCACTTTAAAAACCTTTTTGTTGAAACCGGGCGACTCGATCATCGTCGGCTCCGATGGTCGGGATGATATCTCCATCAAAAAAAACGAATACGATGCGCCGGAAATGAACGTAGACACGGAACTTTTTCTAAATGCGGTTCGAAACGGAAACGGAAATCTGAACGGTATTCGAGAGTTCCTCATTAGGCAAGGGGATCTAACGGACGATCTTAGTTTGATGCGTATCTCCTACGATTTGGAGAAGGGAAAATTCTTTAGCGATGCGAAGCCGAATTTACGGGAGCTAAAAAAAGTTTTGGAAAAACGGGATTTTACGGAGGCGGCAAAAATTGCGGAAGAACAGATTCGACATTTTCCGGATCACGACAATCTCTTTTTGATCGCATCGATCAGCAATCGTAGAATCAATAATCTAGAAACGGCCGCCGATTTAGGCGAATGTTATCATTTCCGTCATCCGAACAGCCGAAAAAGTCTGATCAATTTGACGAAGATCTACTATCTAAACGGAGAACTGGGGCGGGCTAAATATCTTCTCAATCGATTAAAAACTATGAATCCTAGTTACGAGGCTTTTTCACGGACGGATACGAAACGAAGATGACTCCGATGAAGTGCAACGGAGGTGCGATGAAGAGAAACGATAATTTTCGAAAAAGAAAATCGATTTACGGACGGTTCGAGAATTTTACGGAAGAATCGACTAACGAGCATAAAACGAATCGCGAGTTTTTATCGTCTTTATCTTTCTTTTCATTTTTATCTATCTTTGATTTCATGTTTCGTTCCTTTATATCAGAAGTTCATTCCCTATTTTCGAATCTCTGTTCCGAATTCTCTTTTATCGGTAGAATTATTCGTTTTGAATATGTTTCACTGAGTAGAAGGGTACATAGACTCAAAGGTAACGGTATGAAGAACGTTCTGGTAAAAACGTCGATTTGGATCGGGGTATTGTCGATTACCTCGTTTTGTAGCGAGGCGGAACGGATTGCGATCGATGCGCTCAAAAATCCTCTGATCGCTCTGGTGGAACCTTCCCAAATGTCGAACTCTTCGACGCAACAACCGGATCCGGGCGACGGTGAGGCGCCGAACTGCGTCAACACCGGCGGCCCGTGTTATATATTCGAACTTTATAATATTTCAGGAATTCTTACGGACGGTGACATAGGAGGAATCTCTGGCGCTGACACTTTGTGTAGGACCGCTGCGGCAAGCCTACCTTCTTCCTTCGGAAGTCCGACGGAATACAAAGCGATGCTTATGGACGAATCGGGCGAGAGAGATCTGACCCATAATTGGGTTTTGCATCCGAATACGAGCTATCTTAACGTTAAGAAAAGTTCTCTGAATCCAACGGATAGCAGAATCGTTTTTACGACGAACTCGCAAGCGATGTTTAGTAACTTTCCGATGAGTAATTCGATCATCGTGGACGGAGCCCGTCCTCCGAATACCTATATCTTCACGGGGATTCGGACCGATACCCCCAGTTCGATCGGCACTTGGCTTCCCGGAGCGGGAAGAAGTTGTTTTAATTGGACCAGCACGTCTACGGGAACTACTTACGCTTCGATCGGTCTTCCGAATGATATTTCTGTTTATGCGATCGATCGAGGATACTCCGCCGCCACCGGTTGTAATTCGACACACGGACTTTATTGTGTTCGGCAATAAATCCCTGAGGCTGTTTTATCAATCAATCAATCAATGAACGAACGAACGAACGGATGGATGGATGGATTTAGGTCGGGTCAATTCTTTTCGCATAGAGAGTCTATTCGATAAATTTTAGATTCATCTATAATTACATTATTTTTTATGCATATAATAAAATTTGAAATTTATTAGATGCAAAGGAGAATGTCGATCAGGTCCTCCCTTCGGCTTTCGCGGAGCGCGTAGAAAGGCTGAAGGCAGAGCAGTGGGACAATGGGAGAGTGGAGTGGTCCCCGAGGCTGTAGTCAATCGCTCCGTTTTTTGAATTGAGAACGGCATGTTGCGTTTGTTGTGCGTGGTCGGCGCGGACTTGCAGAGATGTTGTGTGAGAAGCCTGTGAGATGTGTATACGTGTATATGCGTTGCATTGCGCGGCGCATACGATGGGCCGGTGGGTGATCTGGGTTGCGGTGCGTTTTGCGTGCGAGGCGCTCTTGAGTCCACCTGGGCAAGCTGGACC
>NZ_RQFA01000063.1 GCF_004770155.1 Leptospira gomenensis
CTTCGTATAAACGCGGGTGAAATTCTGCGGATTTCGTATAAACGTGGGTAGAATTCTGCGAACTTCGTATAAACGTGGGTGAAATTCTGCGGATTTCGTATAAACGTGGGTAGAATTCTGCGAACTTCGTATAAACGTGGGTGAAATTCTGCGGATTTCGTATAAACGTGGGTAGAATTCTGCGAACTTCGTATAAACGCGGGTGGAGGGAGATCATACGACGCTTTCTACGCCGGAGGGTTTCTATCCACGGTCAAATTTCGCCCGACGGAAAATCTTACCGTTTCTAAGAATGAATTTCTTTCTTGGATTTATCGTAATTCCGACAAAGGAAAAAAATTACGATAAATCATAAATTCAATCGAGAAGCGGTTTGTTCGCTTCTGGATGTCGTGCCAGAAATTCCTGAATGGTTTTTCTTTTTTTCTCCAAACGAGAAAGATGATCTTCTATGATTTTACCGAAATCCAATTTCCCGGTAATGATCTCATAACGTTCCGTTTCCATCGTTCCTAAATCCAGATCCGAATCGATTTCCGACGAACGATCCGCGTATCTCTGCGCTTCCTTCCAATAAGGAATCGCCTCCTTATAAAATCCCTCGGCCACCTCGAAGGAACGATCCAGGTCGTAGGCAAAGTCGAGATTATAAAAATAAAGATGTCGTTTATCGAATTGGGACGCTATTCTCATATAGGAACGCATGATCTGAAGATGAATGTGCATGAACAAAAGGTTGCGATATTTATAATATTCATCCTCGTCTTTAACCGCACAAAGGGCGTTCTTTGGATGTCTGAATCTTTTTTTTAATCCTATTTTCAGGAAGTAGATGTCTCTTCGGAGTTCGTTTTCCCCGTAGTGAAGTTTGAGTCCGTAGAGTTGATAATAATCCTCGAGAAACTTCGGCTCCCATTTGTGAAGTTTATACGGAACCCAATCCGAAAACTTGGTATAGGGACCGTTCTTTTCGTATTCGTAGTTGTAATCCAAATCGATTTCGGCGCGAATCGACCCGGAATTTCCGTGCAAAACCGCAACCAAAAGTATACAAATCATCGATCGAGTATGCCGCAGACTCACGTTAATAGTTTCGGCAGAATTCGTCGTTTCGCCGACCTTTCCCGCTTGAAAAACCTCCTTTTTGGAGAACGTAAAATTTCGTAATTCAAAATCCTCCGAAGAACGAATTTCGAACGAAAGAACGCGGTGTGAACGCGGAAAAGGGATCGGTTTTTTTATCGAAAAAGAACCCTTTTTTGGGACTTTCGAGTCTAAACTACGAGTTCCAAACGGTCGTTTGCAAGAATCGGATTGACCTCGGTTTTTTGGAAGAAAGGATTGTTATCGGAATGAAGAATTGTTTTTCTCTGGTCGTTTGATCCGTGGTTTCGAAATTTCATCTTCGTAAAATTGTATCAAACTCGTTTCCGCTCTCCGCGTTCCTGTTTCTATTCCTAAGTTTTGAAACCGTTTCTTTGTCCGCCCAGGAATCGGTTTCCTGGTTTTCGAAACTCCAAACCACCATCACACACGGAGCGGGAGCCGCAGAACTCGGCTGGACAACCGCTTTAGTTTTGATCGCCGGAGGAATTCTGGCCAGCCTTCTTCCTTGCGTCTATCCATTGTATCCGATTACCGTGGGAATCGTCCGCGCCCGGGGAGAAGGTTCCCCTCGTCTTCTTCATCCAACGCTTTATTACCTCGGCCTTGTGGTCGTTTACGGGTGTTTCGGGTTGATCGCCGGATTTTCGGGAGGTGCGTTTAACGTTATTCTCCGTTATCCGATTACGAACCTCATCCTTTCCGTAGTTATTTTTTTACTCGCCTTGGCTTCTTTGGATCTCGTCCATCTTCCTTTTTTTCAATCCAGAGGTATGGAAACCAAGGAAGGATGCGGAGGAACCTTTCTTTTGGGAATGGGCGCTGGGCTTTTGTCATCTCCTTGTGTGGGCCCTGTCGTAGTGGCCATTCTTCTGCAAATCACGGCGGGTTCGGGTGCGATTTCGACGGAGAACGTTTTGTTGGCCGCGCTAAAGATGTTTCTTTTCGGTGTGGGTTTGGGATTTCCGTTTTTGATGATAGGCATTTTCGGCTTGAGTCTGCCCAAGTCCGGAAGATGGATGCGCTGGATCCAATACGTGCTCGGCTTTTTGGTATTCTATTTTTCTTATACGTATTTCGAGAAGGCGCTCGGAGGTTGGGGAGTCGGAGAAGGTTCCATTCCTATTGCAGCGGCAGGGATCGTAATTCTTTTGGTATGTCTTTATTTTTTTCTTCCGGATGATTGGGATAAATACTTGCGAATCAAAAAAACCCTTTTCTTGGGCGGGGTTGTGCTTTCCGCTGCGGGGTTGATTCTTCTTCTCGTTCCTTCGTTTGCGGGCGGAGGTTCCGCGGCTCATGAGGAGTTGGAAACCAAGGGAAATCTATCCTGGTTTCGTGTTCCTCAGTTGGCATATGAGGAAGGAAAATATTCCGGGAAAAAGATATTCGTCGATTTTTACGCGGATTGGTGCACCAACTGTAAGGCGTTCGAAGAACTGACCCAAACGGACGATGCGCTAAACGCCGCTCTTCAAAACGCTGTACTTTTGAAGATCAAGGATCAGGATCCCGTTTTTGAAACCTACGTGAGAGATCCAAGGTTCGAAGAGTTAAAAATCGGGCTTCCGTTTTTCGTGGTTTTGGACGCCGACGGAAATCTTCTCTACAAAAACACGGATTACCTCGATACGGAATCGATGATTCGCGCGTTACAACAACCTTAAGAAGAACGCGTTTTGTTGACTTAGAAAGGACACGTTAGTCGTCCTTCGATCGTTTCTGACTTCCTGCCGATCTCAGTATTTTGTTTCGTTTCGCGGACTTGTTTTTGTGGAATTCCAGTCGAATCGCAAACGAAACGAGGAAATTTGGGGAAAGCAATTCTTTGGTGGAAGTAAAAAAGCGAAGTGGATCGGGTCGTTCCGATTCGAGGAACGGGCTTTGGACTTTGAGGGCCGGCGGATTTTGCCGACCCTGATGATTCATTTTTTCTAATATTGTTTATGCGGTGATTTCCTTTTGCCAGAGTTTGCCTTTTACGAGAAAGTAAACTCCGACAAGAATGATCGCCACGGAAACCCACTGGGATTGCGAAAATCCGTGCCAGTAATACTGACTTAGGAACGCAGGGTTCTGCTCCGCATTGGGAATATTGACCAAAGAAGGAGGATCGATAAACGGGAATACCGCCTTATTCACCCTCAGAAATTCCACAGACAATCTTGCCGCTCCGTGGAGGATCAGATACTGCGCTCCTAAGGAGAATTTTTTGAAGTTTTGATCCTTGGCCCAATACTGGAAATACGCGAAAAAAAGAAAGGATATGATCGATTCGATCAAAGGGGTGTTCCATACGGGAACTCCGGACGGATGCGCCCCATGATAATCGAACACGAGCAAGGGGATTCGCACGTCCGTCGCAAAACCGTAACAGCCGTCGCCCGAAACCCAACATCCCAGTCTTCCAATGGCGTATCCGATCGCCATACTCGGAACCGCCGCGTCCAGATAGGAAGGGATATCGAGTTTAAAATATTTCATATACAACGAAATAAAAAGAATTCCGAATAAAAATCCGCCGTAGAATACAAGCCCGCTTCCGGAGAATAAATTATCCCACAACGCCATTCTTCCGGGGAAACCGTACCAATGTGTGAGCGGGTAGAGATATTTGCCGTCGAATCCCGGAGTTTCCACGAAGATCTGGTCCCAGATTTCCAATACGAAAAAGATTTTCGATCCGACGAGGGTGCTTAATATTCCCAATAAAAGAAGCCAGTCCGAATGTTCCGGTTCCAATCCTCTTCGTTTTAATTCCTTGGGGAGAAGATACGACGCGGCTAAAAAACCCAACATCATCAGGATGCTGAACGTGGAAGGTCCGTCCCAGCCGAAGGCTTGTTTGAGAAACGGAATCTGAATTCTATCGATCATAGTCTTACCAATACTCCTTATCTCTGGAGGGAAGCAACCCATAATCCGTTTTCGAAACAGGGCTCGGCTCGCATCGAATTTTCGAAAACGGATCGGCGACTTCGAACCGCTCTTTCCAAAGGAACGTTTCCAAAAGAACCGAGGTCCCGGTTTATTCTATGTTGATGAATTCCGCCGGATCCAAAGGAGGATCCTGACCGATATGCACCTCGTAGTGAACGTGCGGTCCGGTCGCTTTTCCCGTTGAACCTACGAGCCCGATTTTTTGTCCACGTTTGACCATTTGATTTTTTTCCACGAGGATTTCGGAACAATGTCCATAGACCGTAAAAATTCCGTTGAGGTGATTGATCTTGATGTTTTTTCCCAAACCTCCGGAAGACTGACCGGATTCCACTACCATTCCGGGAGCGGTCGCGTAAATGGGGGTTCCTTCCGAAGCGGCAAAGTCCACGCCGGAATGGTGTTCTCCCAAAATCACGAGGCCGAACGGATCCACTCTTCCGCCAAACGTGGAAGATACGAAACCGACTCCCGGATTCAACGGACGTCCTCTCGGTAGAGCGTAGAGGATCGATTCCCGTTCCTCCAGATAATCAAACGCGTTTTCGAAGGCCTGGCGAATGCGGGACAATTCGATGTTCTGTTCGGAAAATCCTTGCACCGTGTTTTTATATAAATCCAGATTCGTCTCGGAATCGGGGATTTCTTTTTTGAGTCGGAACTCCGGAATCACTTCATACGTAAGAATCCGCTTCCACGGAACCTCGTCCCAAGCCACGAGATTGAGCTGCTCGGTCTTCCGTTCCAACCCACGGATCTCCTTTTTGGCGTCCTGGAGAAGCATATCGTAATACAGATACTGACTTACGTTTTCGTCCGTCCTCTGGAAGAGGTCTTCGTCGGGTTGATAGAAAAAATTCAGATACGAAAGGAACACAAACGCGAGACAGAGAATGAGTCCCGCTAAAATTCCCAAAAACCAAGCCATAAAGACGTTCAGCTCGATCCGGACCACGTTTTCATGACTGTGCGGAACGAACAAAAAGGAGATCTTGCGGGAACCGGCTTCCTTAAACTTCCGAAACCGATTTTTGAGTCTGAGAATTCGGACCTGCAGACGTTCGGAACGGGTAAGTTTGAGATCGAACTTTGCAGGACTTGTCATAGATTTTTACTTGCAGGTAGGGGGAATGAGAGGATTATAGACTCATTCTTTATATGAAATTTCTGTCCAATCTGTTCAAGAAAAAAATAGAATCAGTTGAGGATATTCTCTCCCACCCCGACGGCAAGCGTTATTACCGGGATTCTCACCTGATCCGCAAAAACATGATAGATGAGGACGCGGTCAAGATCATCCACAGGCTGAATAAATTCGGCTTCAAGGCGTATATCGTAGGAGGAGGGGTCAGAGACCTTCTCCTCGGAAGAAAACCCAAAGACTTCGACGTTGTCACTAACGCGACTCCCAATCAGATCAAAAAAATCTTCAACAACTGCCGCATCATCGGAAGAAGATTCAAAATCGTGCATATACTTTTCCGTGGAAAAGTGATCGAAGTCAGTACGTTCCGTTCCCTTCCCGATTATAGGCTGGGAAAAGCCGTGGAAGATCAGGATTACCTCATCAAACGAGATAACAAGTTCGGAACTCCTCAGGAAGACGCCGCTCGCAGAGACTTTACAATAAATTCCTTATATTATGACGTTCGAAACGACTCCATCATCGATTACGTTGGCGGTTTCGACGACATTCAAAATAAGGTGTTAAGAGTCATAGGCGATCCGGACATTTCCTTTCGAGAAGATCCCGTGCGTATGTTGCGCGCCGTGAAGTTTTCGGAAATCCTGGGTTTGGAAATCGAAAAGTCCACGGCCAAAGCGATCCGCAAACACAAGATCGAATTGGAAAAGGCTTCCAGTTCTCGTATGCTCGAGGAATACAATAAGATCTTCCGCACTTGGAAAACTTCGCTTATCTTTCAGGGAATGGCGGAACACGGTCTTTTGGAAGTTCTTTTCCGCGAAGCGTTCGAAAAGGAACGTAAAAAAAATTCCCATTTCGGGGAAAAGTTTTTGGAAACCAATATCGGCAAACGTTTGGCGATTGCGGACAAACTTCTGACCGAACGCGAAGAGATGACTCCGCATATCTTTTATTCTTTGATCTTTTCCGATCTGGTTACGGACGCGCTTTCCAAAGAGAATATGCATCTGGTTTCCTCGATCAAAAACAATCTCGAGCCGATCTTTCAACGTTTGGAAACTCCGAAAAAGGACAAGGATCGTCTGATCAAAATTTTCGCGAGCCAACAAAGATTCCTAAGTACGGAAGACGAGAAGTCCTCTCAGAATAATTTTTTCCGTATGAAGGATTATTTCTACGACGCGTTTATGGTTTTTAAGATCGGCGCGATCGCGGAGAACGACGAAAAATCGATCCAGAGCGCGTTCTTTTGGGAGATCTCCGTTCGCAAACGTCCGATTCCAGTGAAAAAATTCAGTGGCGGAGGAAATAGCGGAGGCGGAGGAAACGGCGGCGGACGTAACAACCGCAACCGAGGAAAAAACTTCCGCAACAAAAACCGGGAAGAAGGCGGACAAAACCAAAGGGGCGGCGAGGAGCGAAATCGAAGAGGGGACGTTTCCCCATCCGATTCGCAACGTTCCGGCGGAAAGGATTCGGATTCGACGGGAACAAGGGGCTCCGACTCGGATTCATTCGAAGACTGAGTTTTTTTCCACAGGTCGGAAATGACCGACCACGAATTGCAGGGATGTTTTGGATCGGTAGGTGGATTCTTCCAAGGAACCCCAAAGGTCCAAACTTCCCGTGACGCTTAACGTATCCATAAATTCTTTTCCCCGATTCCAGAGCAGGCATTGGATCGATTCGGGGGCTCCCAGTATTCGGAAACGAACGTGTTTTCCGTCCGTCATCGGTTTGGTGTGGTAGATCTTCGCGTTTTTGATCGAAATCAAAGGGATCGGATTTTCGTGTCCGAACGGTTCGAAGACGGAAAGTTCCTGAAAAAGTTTTGCGTTGAGTTCCGTCGGGTCGAGTGAGATCAGACTTTCGGTGCGGTCCTCGGCGGATCGTTTTTGTTCTTCTTGGAGCCAGGTTTCCGCGGAATCGAACACGATCTTTGCGAGTTCCGGAATCCGTTCCACTTCCAGGGAAAATCCTCCCGCTTCCTTGTGTCCTCCGAATTGAAAAAATACGGATTCCGCTTTTTTGAGAAGGTTGAGTACGTTCTCCTTTCCGTAAGAACGGATGCTTCCCTTGGCGTGTCCGTGATCGGGCGTGATGAAAAGAACCGGCTTTTTGTATTCTTCCACGAGTCTGGTCGCGACGATTCCGGAAACGCCGGGTTCGAAATCGGGTTCGTAACAGAAAAGGACCGGCTTTTGCGTGCGTTCCGTTTTGCGTTTTAAAAATCCGTCCACCTTAAAGAGGTTGCGTTTGGTTCTTTCTCTTCTTTCCTCGTTGAGTTTTTGCAGTTCTTTGGCTCCGGTTTTCGCGCGTTCCGGATTTTCTTCCATTAGAAGATCGAGCGCGACGTGGGTGCGGTTCATTCTTCCGGCGGAATTGATCATCGGTCCGAGGCTCCATCCTAAGTCCTTGGAGGTTACTTTTTTTTCGTCCATTTCCACAAGTTGCAGAAGTTGATACAGGCCTTCCCGATGACTCGTTTCCCGTTTGCGGAGACGAGAAAGGATTTTACATCCTTCCTTTACGATGATCCGATTTTCTCCGTACAAAGGCATCATATCGGATACGGTTCCTATAGAAGCGAGATCGAAACTCTGCAGGTATTGTTCGTGGAGCGCAGGGTATTTTAGAAATTCGTAATAGAACCATTCCCGTTCCGGATACGCCGATTCAAACGTATAGGTTTGTTCCGAGATCGGAAACGGAAACTTTCCCGTTAGATCCTGTCGTTCTCCCCGGAATAGAAGTTTTCCTCTGTGGATGAGATATCCCGAAAATAGGGAATTGCCGTCGGGAATCCAGACGGCTCGGTCGAACTCCTCGAGACTCGAGTAGAGATACGCCTGGATGAATTTTAACGCAAGTACGGAAGTGCAGATTTTTTCGTTGGGGTAGGCGGAATCCTTTCGTTTGGGTGATACGAGATAACAATCGGGGATTCGTTCGGGGATTTCGTGGTGATCGAGGACGATCACTTTGATGCCGAGCGATGCGAGTTCGTCGATTTGTACGTGATTGGTGGTTCCGAAATCGAGAGTGATGAGAAGATCCGGTTTGTGTTTTTTGACGAATTCCATCGCCGCCGGACAAAGTCCGTAGTCTTCTTCGTTGGAGGTTTTTAGGATCAATTCTCCTTTATGGATTTTTTTGATGAATCCTCCGAGGAGGCTTGTGGAGGAAACTCCGTCGCAATCCCGATCTCCAAAGAGGAGGATTTTTTTTCCGTCGCGGACGGAACGCCGTAACAATTCGAGGGCCGGTTCCAGATCGGGAAGTAGGAACGGAGAGGGGAGTTCCCGTAGTCCGTGATACAAAAGATGTTCCGGATGGGATTTATCTTTTAGGTGCGCTACGTAGAATCTGTTTTGGAGCGGAGTGAGGTGGCGATTCGACCCGGCGATAGATAGTTCTTTCAGACCCGGGCCGTGTGCGTACGCGTAAGAATTCTGCATTCTTACATGGCGCTGTTGCCGCTGAACTTGGCTCCGGATTCGATCTCCAGGTCCGGGGTGCGAACGTCGCCCAAAACTTTACCGGTTTTTCGGATGGAAACCTTTTGGTGGGCGGAGATGTTTCCTTTGAGAGCTCCTTCCACCTCCAGCGTTCCGGTTTGGATATCCGCTTCCACTTCGCCCGTGTCTCCGATGACGAGCCGTCCCGTGGTCTCGATCGTTCCTTTAAAATTTCCTTTGATTTTCAGGGAATTGCTGAATTTGAGTTTTCCCCGAAAATGGATATCGTCGCCGATGATAGTATCGATTTGTTCGTCGCTCATTCTGGCTCCAAGTTTTCCGTGAGAAGAGTCGGTTTCAAATGTTTTTTCGGATTTTTGAGACGGGCCGCAGGGGGAATGCGGGTGGTCGGCGGTGCGACCCGGTTGTGCGTTGCGTGTGAGTTCCCACGAAAGTTTTGTTGTCCAAGTGCGTGGGGTGAGGGTGGGTGGTCGTCGGCAGGTGCGACCCGGTGTTGTGCGTTGCGTGTGAGTTCCCACGAAAGTTTTGTTGTCCAAGTGTGTGGTGTGAGGACGGGAGGTGCGGCGGTGCGACCCGGTGTTGTTTGTTGCGTGTGAGTTCCCACGAAAGTTTTGTCGTCCAAGTGCGTGGAGTGAGGGCGGGTGGTCGGCGGCAGGTCGGAGGTGAGGCCCGGTGTTATACGTTGCGTGTGAGTTCCCACGAAAGTTTTGCCGTCCAAGTGCGTGGTGGGCGGGTGGTCGGAGGTGCGGCCCGGTGTTGTTTGTTGCGTGTGAGTTCCCACGAAAGTTTTGTCGTCCAAGTGCGTCGCGTGGGCGGACGGGAGGTCGGCGGTGCGATCTTGCCTAAAAAGCCGCGACTAAAATCGTTTCGATTTCGTTTTTTGGAAGTTCCCGGGTCAAAGAATCCAAGAACGGAAACGACGCCGCAAGATTTGCGATCAACGGAAGATCGATCTTTCGGACCTCGTATTCGGAAAGTCTCTGCGGAATCTTCAATTCGATAAAAATTTTCCGGATCCCTTCTACTGCCTTAATGGCCGCTTCGATAACGGAGATGTTCGTGATGTCCTCGTCCAAAGCGCGCGCGATCATCACGTATTTTCCGGCGGAGGAGGTGAGGTTGTATTCCATAACGTGCGGAAGAAGAATGGACATCGACTGAAAGATATCCAAATTTGTAATATTCGAACTTGCTAATGAAAGTGCGAAACAAAGTCCGAGAGAACTAGACGACTGGGCGATCCCCGTCAAAAGGCTGGCCGCATAGAGACCGTTTTTATAGTTCAAGTTTTTCGGATCTCGTATCGAGGGAATCAGGTTTTTCTGAAGAAGTTCGATCGCCCGTAACGCGGAGGAAACCGTCAATTCGGTAGAAAACTTGGAAAGAATCGTGTCCACCGCCGCAGCCAAAATTCCTACGCCGACCTTAGAAACGTCCGTGGAACTCATAAACGAGGAAATTTTAGGATCTGCGATGATAAGCTCCGGAAAAAGAAGTTCGTGGGAAAAATACTTCACGATCTTTTCCTCGCCGAGAAGCACCGTCGAAACGGGAGCACATTCCAAACCGAAAACTGGATGTGTCGGAATCAGGATCAAAGGAAGAGGATTTTTGAGTTTCGCTTTTTTATCGTTTAACATCTCTTCTGCGAAGATATCGTTCGTGACGAGAAGGGCGATCAACTTCGCCATACTGATCGATTCGAAAGAGCCGTAACCGATGATACAATCCGCATTAGCTATCTTTGCAAAGTAGGCGGCCGTATCCAATTCTTCGAGGGTCGGTTCTTTTACGATGTCGTCGTAAAGTATGACACCGTCTATGTGTTTTTCCAGGCTGGTTTTGATGATGGAAAGTTCGTCCATATTTTCCAACTCTTGTTGAGTGGAAAAAATGACGGTTCGTGAGCCGATGTTTTTTACGAAGTTTCCGACTTTGTAGCCGCAGTCCGCTTCGAAGTGTATTTTAGGAGGAAATGTGAAGTTGACCCAATCGGGGAGTATCGGCATATATGTCGTCCCCCCGGGTTAGATCGAGTGACTCGGAATAATTCTAATTTAGATAGAGGTAAAAATCAGTTTTTCCGTAACGGTGTTTATTGACCCAACATGGTTTCTGAGATTCGGTCCGCGATCGTATTCAATACGTCCGCGCTCAGATTGTCGTAGTCGCCGTTTTTTAATTTTTCTTTGATTTCCTTTAATTTCACGGAACGATCCGATTCTTCCGGTGTGGAAAGAATTTTACGCGTAATCGTTTGTACCTCGGCTTGGAGTTTCGCCTCGGACGCTTTTTGTTTTGCAATGTCGGAAATGGAAACGTTATCGAAGGATTCCTTGGATTCCGCTTTTTTTACCGGAGCGGTTCGTTTGGGTTCGTATCCGCTTCCGCCGATCCCACCGATTTTATCGATAGTCATGATTTCTTACCTCTACTGAATTCTATCGGCCGTTCCGAGAGCGCCTTTAAGCATTTTTTTCCGATTCGTATTGATTAAAACCACAAATTCCCCTTTTCTGGCAAATTCCTCCGCGTTTGTTCGGTGCAGAGGGGAAATCAGAAGAATTTGTTCGTGGATTTTGGTCATCTCCCGACCGATTAAAAATTCGCAGTCCGGAAAAATTTCCCGGACGGCACACAAGGAATCGTCAATTCGGTGCACCGATTCGAAAAACATGAGCAATCCTTCGAAGGATTTCCATTCCCCCAATTGATTTCTCTTCTTTCCCTTTTTTTCGGACAAAAATCCCAGAAATAAAAACGGATTGGCCTGCCAGCCGGAAATCCCCAAAAGAGCGGTGACGGCGCTCGGACCCGGAACGGACGCGACCACGAAACCGGCTTCTCGCACGGTTCGAATCAGTTGGGAACCTGGATCGGAAACCCCGGGAGTTCCCGCATCCGAAACCAAAGCGAAGTTTTTTCCGGACCGCAATTCTTCCAATAACGATACATACGGAGTTTCGGATTGATCCCGATACAATGTGGATGCCGGGGTCGTTATGGAATAGTGTCGGAAAAGTTTGCGGGAATGACCTGCGTTTTCGCAAAAGATCCGGTCCGTGTTTTTTAGGATGCGAAGGGCTCGAAACGTAAGATCTTCCAAGTTTCCGATCGGAGTGGAAACCACATACAAGGTTCCTGGTTGAAGGGGAAGCGATTCCGATTCGGAGGATTCCGTTTCCGACGGTTCCTCGGAAGTTTCCTCTCCGGAACTCATAGATTGCAGCCGGGGGGAGAAACTCCCGCCGGACAAACACAACCCGTTTCTTCCGCGCCTGCGACTGCACAAGGATTACAAAGCGTTCCTACGGGACAATTTTGTCGTACTTCCGCGGAGCAGGTGGAGACGTTGCATTCGAAGGGATTACAACTCGAGCCAACGGGACAAAGAGAAGGTCGGGAAGAGGAACACATTCTCACCGGAGTGGAAGGGTTGGAAAAAATTCCAGTGTTCATCAAAGCACGGAGCGTAAACGTATAAACTTCGCATTTTACGAACGGAAACACTCCCGGAGGAGGAATCTGATTGAGGACCCGATGCGACTGTAGTTTGATCGAACTCGTGGACGCATCGGACGCGAGATGAGGAAACGATGGTTGCACCCCGTTTTCGAGATAGATATTTCCTCCGGCCAACGTTTCCGCGACGGAAGGGGCCGCGGTCGTGATGTATAAATTGTAGCCGACGAACTGAGGTTCTACGTTGGTCACGAAATAACGGACCAGATATTCCGGTTTGTAGGAATTGGGTTCGGAAATAAAATCCAAATCCTTTGTGGCGTTGTTCGTGATTCCTTCGTTGATCGCGATTACACTCAGAAATTGGGGAACTCCCACGGGAGAAATAAAGACGAACGGAGATTGTGCCACGTCGGTGTTCATACCACAACCGACGAAGGTCAACCAAAACCAACCGAGGATCGGAAGAATCGTTTGCGAACGTATTCGAAGAAACATTTTTATCTTGCGTAGGATTCAATTTCCCGAAAATTAGAAACGAATCCGTCTTCCGGATAGAATTTACCGGAACTGCGGTCTTACAATCAAAATTTCCCTGTTCTTCGGAGCCGACCGTGCTAAGCATTCGTAAACTCGTTCTTTATTCCGGACTTTCCGTAGCTTTGATCCTGCTCGTGTGGATTTTATTCTCTTCCGAGGATCCTTCCGAACGCGCCAAAAAAAATCGGGAAGCGGACAGCGTCGCTCTTCTTTTGGGCGGAGGGGGTTCTTCTTCTTCCTCTTCTTCGGAATCCGGAAGCGGTAAAACCAACGAATCCATCTTCGATTCTTCATTTTACAAAGCGGGTAAGGGAGAATACGTCGAGTCCTCGGAAACGGGAGCGGCCAAGGAAGCCGATCCGAACGCGGCCGACGCAGACAATCCAGTCAATCCGCAGACCAACAAACCGTATACCAACGAAGAGATGGAACGGTTCAGTCAACTTCGGGAACGATTTCCGAACAATTCCCTCATTCCGAAAAAGATGAGTCCCGCGGAAAAAGAGGCGAAAAAACAAGAGGACGCCCAGATTGCGGATGCGGCCCGAAACGTTTTTGCTAGAACGGCCAACCCCGCTCAGATCCGTTCCTACTACTCTCATATGGAAAAACAAACGCAGGATCGGATGGACATCATCAACTATCTCGTGGATTTACAAAAAGGTTCGGGAGAGGAAGAGACCGAAAAAAAACTTCAGAACATCCAAGAGTCCATCAAAAATCAATTACAACAAGTGCAGAGAGATAAGGAAAACGCGTTCAAACAAGCGGGTTTGTAACACTCACGGCTTTATTTTTTACGAAATCCCATCCTTTCCTCGCGGAAGTTGTGCGCCTCTTTCGTTTCCGCGGGACCGGATTTTCGTCCTAGAAAAACGTCTAAGAGCCGAGTCCGGATCCCTTTTCCTCCGAAAGGATCGGAAATCGGAAACTGGATTTCGGATCCAACCCGTATCCGTCCAGATGAAAGGAAGGAGGAAGTCTTTCCCGTTTCCATTGATTTCTGTGAAACAGTCTTACGTATTTCCGTACGTATTCTTCGAGAACTTCCCGCGGTATTCCGGCCGCTTCCGGCTCTAAGGCGACTAACGTTACGATTTCCGAATATTCCGCACCTCTCACGACGAACAGTTCCTCTATCTTCTGCAGAAGAGGATAAGGCATAAGATCCTTCTCGTCCTCTTGTCCCTCTTCGAGAGGTTTGAGTTCCGCACTCGGAGGAGACAACACGATTTCCTTTACGGAAGGATACGACGGCAGGACCGGGTCTTTCCCCGCCGCCACGTTGTTCAGCCACCGAAGTAGGAATTCTTTGCTCACTCCGGTCAAAGGAGCCACCGATCCGGAAGAATCCCCGTCCATCGTCGTATACCCGGCGCTCGCTTCGCTTCGATTTCCCGTGGAAAGAAGAAGGTGTTCGTTGAGGTTGGCGAGCATCCATACGATCGGAGAACGGACTCGGGCCTGTATGTTTTGCAGAACAAGATTGTGTTTTTTCCAATCGAGTTCGATTCCGGTGACGTTCGATATCTTTTCGGTGATTCGTTCCACTTCGGAATCGACGGATACGTCTCCGTGGTTCGTTCCCAAATCCAGAGCCAATGCCGCGGCGAGACGTTTTGTCCGTTCCGAATTGTTTACCGTGGATTGATACAACGTGAAAAGTAGTTTCGATTCCTCGATCGAACGCGCCGCGAAGGCGCGATCACCTAATTCCTCTTTGGCGATTTTTTTCATCGCCGTAACCAATAGGGCGCAGGCCGCGCTGTCCGCACCTCCGGACAGGGAAAGAGTATAACCTTTTGTTCCGGTTTGTATTAGATAATCATAAAGTCCTAAAGCGACCGCCCGTGTGAAATCGCCGAAGGATTCCTGCTCTTCGGCAACGGAAGGTTCTGGAATCGGTTTGTGAACTCGCGGGGAGCGTACGGGGAAGTCGAGAGAAAGATAAATTTTGGAATCCTCTCCCCCTTTTTCGGATCGGTTGCGATTCCCCGAAGGACGGAAGTTTCGGGCACGGTGAACGCGCGAAACGTCGAAATCGATTTCCACGGTACAGGTTTTGAATTCCCCGAAAAACAGACGTTCGGATTCCGCGATCAAATCCCCGTTTTGTACGGCCATCGCACCTCCTTCGAAGATCAATCTTCCGGATTCGTTTCCGCAGAGATTGGAAAAAAGATATACGTTCGATTCCCGTCGTGAACTTTCCCGAAAAATCTGTCTGCGGACTTTTTGTTTTCCGAACGCGAAGTGGGAGGCTCCCGGAGAAAGGATCAGGTCGGTTCCCGCTTCGCTTAACAAAATGGAAGGTTTTTGTAGAACCCAGGAATCCTCGCAGATTTCCACTCCGAAAGAAAAACGATCCGTTTCAAAAAGTAAGGCTCCGAAGGGTACTGCGCTTCCGTCGGGTGCGATCCAAATTTCTCCCGACTCTTCTCCCCGCGCGAACCAGCGGTTTTCGTAGTGAACTCCCGTGGTCGCGAGGTTGGATTTCGGGACGATTCCGGCTACGGTTCCGTTGCAGAGTACGGCGGCGCAGTTGAACAGATACGGATTTTGGAACACGGGAAGACCGACCACCACGATCTTATTCTCCGTAAAAGGAAGCAGTTCGTTTAACGATTCCCAGGATCGTTTCCAAACCCTCGGAAAAAAGAAGGAATCCTCGCAGCCGTATCCGGAGAGGGAAAGTTCAGGAAATAAAATCAGATCCGAATTCTTCTCCTCTTGGAGCACTCGTTTGATTTTGGAAAGGTTTCCCTCGAAATCCAAAACCCTGGTCTTTAACGAAACGGAGGTGAGTCGAACGGCTTGCATGAATTACAACATTCCGTAAGAAAGCCGTTTTGAAAGTGTTTTTTCTCGGTTTCGAGTCCGCGGAAAAAACGATCCTGGTCGGTTCTCCGATCCCGTCCGTACTCGGTTTCGGATCGAAGAACGTTCGGATCGATTTAGGAAACCATGGAGGTTCCGTCTCCGGAGATAAGCCGTTTCCAGGATTTCAATTCGGAGCGGAACTTAGATTCTAATTCCTTGTTCTTGGTTTTGTCCCGAGATTCTTTTTGTGCGGTCCATTCCGACTGAAGTTCGAGCAGGGATCGTTTGCGCGTTTCCAAACCGGATTCCCATTCTTCGGGAAGAGATACCGACCGGTTCTCCCATTTTTGGCGAATTCGTTTTTCGTCCATCTGCACCCGTTTGCGGAAAATTTGTTCGTCGGGAATCCGTTTTAAATCCCAGGCAAGTCCCAAAAGTTCGAAGGCTTTGATGAGCCACTTACTCGGGTCGTAGTCGAAAAAGCGGATTCCATTTCTGTAATCCGCTTGGAACTCGTGATGGAAGTTGTGATAACCTTCTCCGTACGTGAAAAGCGCGAGGAACCAATTGTCTTTGGCGGTATGTTTGTCGGAAAAAGGCTGCGATCCTTTGAAGTGACAGAGTGAATTGATGAAAAACGTAAAGTGATGATTGATCGACAAACGTAAAAATCCCGCGACCAAAACTCCACCCGCGAAATCACCCCAGGTCCATGCGATCAGACCGGGAAAGAAAAAACACATAAAGATCGAAATCGGTAGGTAATACTCGTGTTGCAGTACGATCCATTTGTCCTCTTTCAGATCGGGAATGTTCTGCAGAGTATATTCGCGTTTTTTAAACAACCACAGGATATGAGCGAACCAAAATCCTTTCGTGATCGCGTACGGATCCTCTTCCTTGTCCACGTATCTGTGGTGGATCCTGTGGTCGGAACTCCACTCCAGAACCGAACTTTGAAACGCGGCTCCTCCGAAGAGAAGAAAAAAGATACGAACCGGAAACGAGGCCTTATAGGCGCGGTGGGAAAAAAGACGGTGATATCCCGCGGTAATTCCGACCCCCGTCGAAAACATCATAAATAAAAACAAAAGCCAGGTTTGGTAGGGGATTCCTCGGTCGCTCGCGAGCCAAATCGTCCCGGCGATTCCCACGATCGGAGTGAGAATCAAAAAGATCGTGGTAACCCAGTTGATCGTCGTTTCTTTTTGCATCGTATTATCCTCTTTGTGCAGTTCCGAACTTTTAATTAACTACGTTAGTTATGAGAAAGAACGGGATCGCAGGTTGCAAAATTCGAGTTTTTTTTTCGAATTTTTTTCCCGGTCGAAAACGGTTTCCAGATTTTTTCCCGGAAATTCACTGGCTAAAAATCCATTCTCCAACGGGATGATGATCGTTTATGAAACAAGAACTCTTCGAACTGATTCGAACCCACGCGTATCGTTACTCGGAAGAACCCTTTACCCTGGCTTCCGGAAAACGTTCCCGTCATTATTTCAATTGTAAGGAAATCACGCTCGTTCCGGATCGTTTGGAACTTTTGTGTCGGTGGATCGTCCAGGAACACCTACGCGAATCCGGAATCACCAAGGTGGAAGCGTTCGGTGGTTTGACGATGGGTGCGGATCCAATCTGTTACGGTCTCGGTCTGGAATTCCGAAAGTTCAATCAAAACGTTTATCCTCTGATCGTGCGCAAACTTTCCAAGGATCACGGAACGAAAAAACTCGTGGAAGGCGCGATCAAAGCGGTAAAATCCTGCGTGGTCGTGGACGACGTAATTACGACCGGAGGTTCGACGATCCAGGCCATCCGAAGCCTACGCGATTCCGGTCTGGATGTGACGCACGGAATCTGCATCCTGGATCGGGAAGAGGGAGGCCGTGAGGCGATCCGTTCCGAAGGTGTGGAAATGTTTCCTTTGTTTAAAAAAAGCGATTTCGGGAACCTCGAACATGAGTGAATTTGAATATGATTATCCCAAGTTCCGCAAAAATCTGATTCTTCGTTCGTCGGCGGTCGTTCTTTTATACTTTGCGTTTTTGGTTTGGAATTTTCTGAAAGTTCCCGAGGAAAGCCGCACGGATTTCGTGAGAATTTTCGGTCTGTTTTCGATCGTACTGGGTTTTCTTCTTCTACGCAATTTTACGAGGCAGTTGCAGGTGCTTCGCGGCGCCAAGGTGGAACTGACGCAACATTCCCTCAAACTCTACAACTCCAAGGGGCAATCCTTCGAAATCCGTTTCAAATCCATCGTTACCGTCGAACGGGACCGATTCCGATCATATTCAAGATTTCTAATCAATACGAAAGAGGACAAGATCCCCGTCCTCAATCTCGCCGATCCCGACGCGTTTCAGGAGGAATTGGAAAAACGCAGCGGTAAAAAAACGACTTTGACCCTAAACGCTCCGGCTTTTTTTCATCCGAGAACCTTGTTGTATTTTCTTCCCACGTTCGCGATTTTTGCGGCGGTCGCCATGCCGAACTGGAACATAAAACCGGAATCGGCGTATCTGATCGCCAACGTCAACGCTCTTTTGGTGGCGGTTTATTTTCCGGAGGATAAAATCCAAACCCGTTTTTCCGCGAAACGCAGATGGATTTTTCTTTTGGGAGCGCTTTTGATCGCGCAGGCGCTCCGTTATTTAAACGTTTTATAATATTCTTTTTTTGGAACGTGTTCGGGCTTGGTTCGGAAACGCGTTTCCGATACGGCGTTTTTTCCCTTTAAAAGGACTGCGATTTGGAGAGTATATTCAATTTTCTTTGTGCGAGTCTGCGCAGTTCCGTCATTTCCTCTAAGTAGGAGGCGAGGACCCGATCCACGTTGACGTTTTTTTCCATTTTCAAAAGGCTGTCGCGAACCAATCGTAGATGTTCCGTTTCCACGACCTTCCCGGAGAGGATCAGTTTTCGGATCGTTTCGAATTCGCATTTCCTAAGATGAACCCGCAAAAGAAAGTCGATGGAAAACTTAGAAACCATTCTTCCCCAAGGACTGTTCGGATTAAAACTGGCGGTCTGCGATTCCATCCGATCCGTCGCCCTTTGCGACAACGCCGGTCCGAAAGAACCGGAAAATCCGGTGGGGGTTTCGTCGGCGATATCCTTTCCTCCGGAGGCGATTCCCGTTTTCGATTCCAGGATTTCCTCTAAGGCGCGCACGCGGAACTCCTCCTGAAAATCGTTCGGATTGTTGTTCATCATTCGGACGAACTCTTCGAGCATCACGACGATGTTTACGATTCTTCCTATGGGAGTATTGTTCAGCTCTCGGATTTTCGGAAAAAGTTCGCGGGTTATCAGGGAAGGCGATTTCTTTTTATAATAGGTCGCTTCGTAAAGACGTTCCAATTTTTTTTCGGCGAAGTATTTCACGTCGCCCAGGATTTTCAAATCCGCGTAGGCGTACGCGTCCACGCCCGGATCGTTCATCTTCGTATTCTTATCGTCGGGTAATACGATCTTGATGACGAATATGATCTTCGCCTCGCGCAAAGCCTCTAAAATATTGCGGATCTCCTCGGGCTCCCGGGAATACATCGACATCAGTTCCTTCAGGAACGTGTCGGAGGTCGGGATCTTTTCGTCCTCCTGTAAATTTACCTTCCTGATTTCGGAGGCGATTTCCAGAGCTACGTCGGCGAGTGTACTCATGTCGGTGATAACATCCTATCGAAGCGAAGACTACGGATCAAGTTGGTTTTCGTTTCAGTTCGTTTCGGAACGTGTCGCTCATTCTCTACTCATCTTGTATCCGAGTTTTCTCAGAGTATACAACGGAAAGACGGAGGATATTATTCCCAAAATCGGCGAAAGAAAAAGAAAAAACAGGACGATTTCCGGGGAAACCGTGAATTTTAAGGTCCATCCGAACGCGTTCTTATTGACCACATACAATACGATCGGAGACAGAAGAAAGGCCAAAAGAATTCCGAAACAGGTGGAAATCACGGTGATAAAAACGCTCTCCGTCATAAGGATACGCCGTATTTGTGCGAAGTCCGCTCCCAGATACTTTAGGATTCCGAGAGTGGTTTTTTTAGAGATCAGATTGTGAAGTAGGGAGGAAATCAAGGAAATCATCGCGATCAGAAACGCGGTGGTTTTTAGAGTATTCAAAACTCCGAACACCTTATCCACTCCTTCCGTGTACAAAGCCCTCACTTCCGCGGCGTCCAAAATTTTTAGCGAAGGATTTTCTTCGAGAATTTCCTCGATTTCTCTCTTTGTCAAAGAGAGGTCGGCTCCCTTATTTAAGAATATCTTAATAGAGTTATATCCTTGAAGTCCGAAATATTCCTCGTATCGATTTATATCCATCATGATCGTTCCGCGTTCTGAGAAAAAATGTTCCTTGATTCCCCGAATCAAGAATTCCTTTTTTCCGAGAGGAGTGGATATAGGAATCGTATCTCCGACCTTGAAATTCTGAAGATACGCCATATTGGAAGAGATCAGTATTTCCTTTTCTCCCGTCGCGTTTCTTTCCGGGGAATTTTCCCCGTCGTGTGTAGAAAAAGTATATGCGTGAATCGTAAAGTTTCCTTTGTCAGTTTCGACGCGAGTGTTAACGCAAAATCCGTCCAACGATCGTACCGTTTCGATTTTTGAGATTTCGTTTAACAAAAAGAGGGGAACTCCGCCGTTGATTCCCGCGGCTAAGTTGGAGGAATTTATCACGGTCAGATCCGCCGGAAATTCCTCGTTTACCCAGTCGTTTAGGGATCTGCGGTAACTGTCCGTCAAAATCGAAAGACAGACCACAAGGGAAGTAGCGAGCATCAACGTTGCGGAGGTGAGCGTATTCCGCAGAGGTTGGTTTTTGGTTTCCTCCAAACCGATCCTCGCGAACACAAAGGAACGGTCCGAAATTTGTGAGAACCGGAAAAACAATTCTCCGAAGGCGGAAAATATCCAGGGAAAACAAAGAACGATTCCGACTACGATTCCTCCGATGCCTATCAATCCCGCCCACGGAATCTGCGTTCGAAACGGAAGATAGGCGACTCCGCAAAAAAGAATCAACGACGTCACTCCGTATAACAGCAATTTTGCGTCCGATATCCTCGCGTTTCCTGACGCCGATTCGCGCAGAACGGTTGACGGGGAAATTTTACCGGCTCTCCAGGATGAGAAGGCGGAGGAAAACACGGACCCGAAGATTCCGATACCCATCGATACGATCCATATTTCCGAAGGAATCGAAGTATAAGTTTTGAGATAGGAAAGGTCTGCGGTGGTCGCTTCCGGACTGAAAAATTCCAATCGGGAAAAGTAAAATCCCAAAATAAGACCGAAAAAACTTCCCGCGCTTCCGAGTAAAAACGACTGCGATACAAAAAGTAAAAACGTATGTCCACGACCGAGGCCCATCGTTTTCAAAATTCCTAATTCTTTTTCGCGAGCGAGATACAATCCGGACATCGTGTTCGATACCATGAAGAAGGCGATGATCAGGGAGATGAACGAAATCACGAGAAGATTGAGCTGAAACGATCGCAGCGCGTTTCCGGATTTTTCACGTATGTCGTCTATCGTTTCCACTCTGTAATCCGGACCGAGTTTGGTTTCCAAAATCGATTTTTGTTCTACGCGAAATTCGTCCGGTTGAACGAGAAGAAAACTCACCTTTCCCGAAATCCCAAAGCGTTTCATCGCCGAGTCGATGTCCTCTAAGAATAGATTGCCTCCTTCGGTTTCGATTCTTTTCCAATTTGCGATCGTAAACTTTTTCTGATCCGCTTCGATTTTAGTCGGTTCGGAATTCAATCGTTCGGACAAGGCGCGACTCACGAATACCGTATCCATTCCCAATCCCTGAAACGATTCGGCGGATACGCTTAGGTTTCCCGTTTCTTTGAGAAAATCCAACCCTAGATATACCGCGCGTATGGAATCGTTTACGATCACTTCCCTTTGTATCCTGGGGACGATTTTTACGACCCAACCCAGATCGGGATCTCGATGAAGTCTGGAAATTAGTTCCGCGGGAAGATCCTGTTCCCCTAACGCGGAGGAGATTTTGATTTTGTATTCTCCTTGGAAATATCCCATCGCGAAGTCGGTGAGACTTTTTTCGGCTTTGATTCCGTTGGCGGTCGTGGATATAAAAAGGCCCACTCCGAGGGATATTCCGACTAACGCAAAAAATGCGGCGGACGTATGGCTTCGGAAGTATTCGAAAAGAAAAAGTACGTAAAGTCGTATCGACATATTGGCGTTAGTCGGTCAGGATTCCGTCCGCCATGTTGAGTCTATGTTCTCCGAGTGAGCCTAGGTTCGGATCGTGTGTGACTATAAAAAGAGTGAATCGGTTTCGTTTTTGTAGGTCGATCAGCAACCGAATCACTTTTTCCGCGTTTTTGGTATCGAGATTCCCCGTGGGTTCGTCCGCTAAAATGAGCGAAGGACGTTTGCAAACTGCTCTCGCTATGGCGACTCTTTGTTGTTCTCCGCCGGATAATTCGTCCGGTTTGTGGAACATTCTTTCCGCGAGACCCACCTGTTCGAGGGCTTCTTCGGCCTTTTGTCTCGCTTCCTTTTTTCCGATACCGGAAATATAAAGCGGAATCGCCACGTTTTCCAAGGCGTCGAGGTAGGGAAGTAAATGAAAAAATTGGAATATGATTCCGGTTTCCGCGCGTCTGTAGGCGGTTAGTTCGGCCTCGTCCATTGTATGAAGTTCGTATCCGTTGACGTTCACTTCTCCCGAGTCGGGCACGTCGATTCCCGCGAGTATATTCAAAAAAGTTGATTTACCCGAACCGGAAGGTCCCATCAGAGTCACCAAAGAATCGCTCGTAATGTTTAGGTCCAGACCCTTGAGGACGGGAGTTAGAAGTTTTCCGCTACGATACGATTTGTTTAGGGCGGAGATTTCTATTCTACGTACGTCGGACGAAACCGTTTCGGTCATAAGAGTATCGTTAAACGACTTCGGATTAACGCGTTATCCGGGCTAGATCCGTACCCGGATAGTAGTGTCTCAGGATTTCGACGTAGTTATAATTCTCCTTCGCCATTCCGAAACTTCCCCATTGACTGAGTCCGACTCCGTGACCCGAACCCATCCCCTTTACGAGATATCCGTTTCCTTCTTTTTGAATTCCGAACCGCAAGGAGCGTACGGAATTTCCCAACGTTTGTCTGAATTCTTTGCCGCGTATTCGGGAAGAACCTTCGCTTCCGGAAAGTTCCATCAGATCCACTCGGCCGGACGCGGTTCTGGACAATACTTGAACGGAACGGATCTCCCCCAATTTTAAATGCGAGAATTTTGAATCCAACGTTTCCTGCGGAATCACGTCCTTCCAATAAAAGTTGTCGCCCGCGCGATCGAATTCGGAAGCCACCGTCGAAAGATAGGGAATTCTTTTTCCTCCCCATACGTTTTCGGGGACTTCTGTTTTTCCGCCGCTGTTGGAATGAAAGAAGGCTTGGATTGGCGTCTCCTCGTAAACCGCCAATACTCCCGTCGTATCCTGCACCGCTTTCGTCGTGGAAGGATGTTCCTTTTCCAATCCTCCGTATACCTGGGAATTGGTGTTGGCCTCCACGTCGTAAAACGCATTCTTTTTATTTAATATTTCACGCACCGCATAGGTTCTAGCGCAGATCGCCTGCGCTTTGAGAGCCTCTTGCGGCCAGCTATAAGGAACCTCGGAAGGTACGACGGCGTATAAGTACTCCTCGAGAGGAAGTACGTTTACCACGAGCGCCGGTCCCGAGTTCTGGGGAACCAACAGGATCGATCCGCGCACTTTCAACGATTTGAATTCCAGGCCTTGCGTTTCGGACGCGAAACGGATCGGAGCCTTGAGTTTGGAAACGTTAAGCGAAATGATATCGATTCCCTTTTTTATAAGAAGTTCGTTGGCGTCGTATACGGATAGGAGACCTTCCCCGCGGATCTGAAGATCGCCTTCCGCTTTTCCGATCAATACGCGGATCTCGTGCACCGAACGGCTCTTATACGGAGGAGTCCAGGGACGAATGATCACGGTGTTACAACCGGCTTCCCAAAGGACGAGGATGAGAGTACAATACAAAACTAGTTTTCTGGTCATAGAGAATCCCGGAGATACGTCTATCTCCTTCTTAAATATCGATTTAAAACGGAAATCCCTACAGAGATTTTTGTTCAGGAAATAACCGAAGTCAAAAACGCCACGGATTCCAAATGCGGGGTCTGAGGATACGGATCGGTGATCATAAGTTTCCGGATTCGGAACCGATCCTTCAATTTGCGAAGGTCTTCGAGTTGGGAGGAGGGATTGCAGGACACGTATAAGAACGATCCGATCGTGGAATTTAGAAGCGCCTCCAAAACGAATTCTCCCAGTCCGGCCCGGGGAGGATCCGCGATGAGCACGTCGTTTCCGTTCGAACGAAACAGTTCCGAAAGTCCGGGCAAAGATTTTTTGGAAAACAGATCCTCTCTGTGATACGTGCTTTGAATCTCCGGGAAGTCGGCCCTCATCTGTGTGCGTGCGATTTCGAGAGAACTTTCGATCGAATCGATTCCCACTACTTCCTTAAAACGATGCGCAAAGATCCTCCCGAAAAAGCCCGATCCGCAGAAAAGATCCACGAGTTTTCCCGAACCGTTCGGAATTTCGCGTTCCATAAAATCAAGGATCGGTTGAAATCCGGTCGGATTGGGTTGGAAGAACGAATCGAAAGGAACACGAAACTCCTTTCCCCATACGAGTTCCGAGTAGGACGAGGAACCTCGGATCGATCTGGCTTCTCCCGAAGAGGAAACTTCTCCCTTTCTACGGTTATAACAGAAAAGAAGGTGATCCGCCTTTAAGTTTTTCAGACATTCTTCAGCGAACGTTTCCTCTTGGACGGAATTTTTGAATTCCTCCACGAAGGTAAGAACGGTCATCAGTTCGGACGTGTTCCGGGCTTTTCGTATCGTTATATATTTTAGAAATCCTGCATCTAGTTTGCGATCGTAAGGAAGGTCCGGAAAACGGGAAAGCAGTCCGCGGAATCGTGCCAACTCTTCGTCCGCCTCTCGGCTTTGGATCGAACAACTTTTTAGGTCCACGATTTTTCGGAAAGAACCGGATTCTCTTTGTCCGACGACGGGCCCCGGGAAAACGCCGAAGTCCATTCGATTTCTGTAATGATAGGTCGTTTGTGCGGGAATTAGAACCGGCTCCGCTCCGAAGTCGTTCCGATAACTTTCGCAAAGGGAAGAAGTTTTGAGACGGAATTGTTCTTCATACGGGATATGTTGCGCGGCACAACCTCCACAACGTGTGAAGGCTTCGCAAGGAGGTTTGACGGAACGGGGAACCTCCGAAATCGGAACGAGTTTGACGGAAGGTTTTCTACGTTTCTTTTTAAAAAGAAACACGTCGTATTCGTCTCCGGGAAGGGAATACGGGGCCTCGATCTTCGTCGTACCGGAGATCAAAATTCCGCGCAGATTGGAAGAGATCCTTTGTACGAATTGTCGTTCCGGGGTTTGCGAAAATTTCTGCGTGTCCATTGTGTTCCAGTTTTTTGCGAGAACTCGTACTGTAAATAGCAGTTTTGAATTGTGCGATGATATCGCTGTAAGAACATCAACGCGTGCGCGTTTCGATCGTAAATTTTTTTCAAGAATGGCGAGGGCAGAACGTACTCTGCGTTCTTGCCTTGGTCGCGACCGGTTGTTTTCCGATCCGGTCCGATTCTTCGTTTTCCCGTTTTTTTCCTTCCGAACTAAATTCCGAACAGACGAAAAAAATCGAATCACTTTGGAAATACGTGGCCGAGTTGAAACCTCGTGAATTAAAAACGAGTTCCTCCTTTTACAAACGGAATTCCAAATTCGAACGTTATTTCGGTTTTTCCTTTTCCGGTCCTTCTCTGAGGAATTGGCTTCAGGGAAGAATCTCCGGTTTTAAGTCGGACCTTTCCCAAGAATACACGGCGCATTATCACCGGGGAATCGTGTATCTCAATCGGGAATTTTTTCGTTTATCCGAATGGGAACAGGCTCTCGTTCTGGTCCACGAGGCGAAACACTCCGACGGCGGCGAATTTCAACACGTGGTATGTCCTCCCGGATTTCCGTATCTCAGTTTAAGAAAACCGGAGACGAGGTTGGAAGGAATGGCGGCCTGCGACGATCGAGAGGACGGCGCGTACGGACTAGGCGCGGCTTTTTTATTCGAAATGTATTGTTACGGGCTTTATCCCGAAAATCATGGAACTGAATTGCTGGGGATATACAACTCGGAACTCGGCAGAATCATCACGAAACGGTAAACGAACATGTCGCTTAACAAAAGAAAACTCATTTTCATTTTCATTTTCATCTTCTTACTTCTATCGGTCTTCGGGTTCGGGACTTCGTGTTCCGAAAAAAGACCGTTCGTACGTTTGGAGCCTCCTGCGGATTCCAAGGGAAGGTTGTACGTCATTCGTCCGATCGAAACGGCGCTTGCCGCTTGGACGTACGAATTCGAACTCAAAAAATACAAAGGACATTTTAAGGAATCTTCTGAGACGGTTACCGTTTCCGTGTTTCGTCTTGCCAACGGAGGATTTTATGCGGAGGATTTGGAGGAAGGGTTTTATCGGCTTACGGTCGCCTCCAAACCGGACGTAGACAAGATCCTGCGTATCGAAAAAAGAAAAACTTCGTTTTATCGTTTTATCATATTCAACGAAAAGGAAATCTCCCTGCCTGATTTTTTCATAAAAGAAATCACACAAGAGGAAGCGTTAGGCGATCTTCTGGAAGGCGAACACCTGAACGAGAGTCTTAAACGTATAGAATAGATCCGTTCCCCGTAGTCAGTTTTTTTGTTCTTGGAACCGAAGAACGTATCCGGCAGAAGTTCTTTGTTCGATACGATTTCGGAAGTTCGAAGTTCGTATTCTTTTTCCAAACTTCGCGTCGGAAATTCGTTCAGAGCGGGAACGAACCTTTTCGTTTTCTTGCGTCTACACTCGGGACCGCGGACGTAATTTCGGGTTCTTTCTTTTCGGAATAAAAAAAGCCCCGGAATTTCTTCCGAGGCCTTTTCTCTAACTAAAATTCCGGGGAATTAAACTTAGATTTTGCAGCTGCTTTTCAGTTCAGCGTCTTTTCCCACTTCGATTTCGAGGTTGGAAAGGATCACGCTAGGATTTTTGATCGCAGCAGTGGTGAAAATTTTAGAGTAGTTTTCTTTAGCCACTTCTTTGAATCTTTTGGAATCTGCGGAACATCCGAAAAGAGTCGCCAAGCTGGAAAGTTTTTCACCCTTTCCCATAGCGATTTCCTGCTCGAGACTTTCGTAGTTCATGTGAACGAAAATTTCTTTCGCCTTATCGTTGTTAACGATTCCGTCGGTAGTACAATTGGAGGTTCCGGAAGTCATTCCGAAAGATTGGTTGTAGTAAAAACCGTTGGAAGTCGCCGCGAAAATTTGAACGAATCCGTTGTCCTTGATGATCAATGACCCCAATCCGCATCCCGCCATTCCGTAAGCCGGTTTAGCGGAGAGATTGGAGGAAAGAACGAAAAGGGAAGTGAGTGCGATTGCAATGAGTTTCTTCATATCTTATGAATCTCCCGATTATAGAGTACAGTTCTTAGAAAGAGACGCATCTCCTTTCACTTCGGATTTAACCGCGGAAAGTAAAAGAGAAGGAGTGGTGTCTTGTTTGATCAAAGACGAATATTTGTCTTTGGTCAGTTTTCCAAAACGAGAAACGGAACCTGCGTCACAACCCAAAAGTTTTGCGAAAGAATCCAGTTTTTCCCCTTTTCCGAGAGCCATTTCTTGTTCCAGGCTTTGGTAGTTGACGGTCACGAAAAGCTCTTGCGCTTTGTCGGATTTTACGATTCCGTCAGCAGTACAATTGGAAGTTCCGGACGTAATCCCGGAAGTCTGAACTCCAGTGGCGTTCAAAGTCGCCGCAAAAAGTTGTGAACCGACGGTGTTTTCCTTAATGATGGTCGCACCCAATCCGCACCCTGCCATTCCGTAATTCTTTGCTTCTACTTTACCGGTCAGACCGAATCCGGCCAACACGGCGAGGCAGAGAACAGTCGAAACTACTCTTTTCTTCATAATGTATCTCCTTTGGAAAAATCAGAGTAAGGTTCATTTAAAAAGGGAACGAGTCAACGCATTTTTGGAGAAAATAATTTCTTTTTCGTTTATTTTCGGAGTCGAAACCATGGGAAATTACTTTACGGTCGATCGTATCGAATACGATTCCGTTTTTTAAGGCGAACGGTTATATCGCCTAACGGAGAAATTCGATCCTATTCGATGAAGTTTTATTTTATCCTATAAGTCGTAAGTTACGGACATTCGACGCGTTTTTTTCTAAAGACGCATCCGAAAGTCCGATGGAAAACACGGAGCGGTTTCGCATTGATCCAAGTAGAAAATCTTAGAAAAAAATTTTTGATCTCAAAAAGAAGTCCCGGCTTGCGCGGCGCGGTTTTGTCCCTGTTTCATTCCCGGAAGGAAGCCATTCCTGCCGTGGACGATATCTCCTTTTCTCTTCCACCCGGAGAGTTCGTGGGTTATATCGGTCCCAACGGCGCGGGAAAATCCACGACCATCAAGTTGTTGACCGGGGTGTTGACTCCCGACCAAGGAAAAATTTCCGTTTTCGGTCTGGATCCTTCCCGAGACCGGAAGGAAAATTCCAAACAGATCGGCGTAGTATTCGGACAAAAGACGCAACTCTGGTGGGATCTTCCTGTGGGAGAATCCTTCGATCTGTTGAAATCGGTGTATCGTATCTCCGAAAAAGATTATAAAAATAGAATGGAGTTGTTCTTCGATCTTCTCGGTTTCGAGGACTTTTTCCACCAACAGGTTCGTAAGTTGAGTTTGGGACAGAGGATGAAAGCGGAAATCGCGGCCAGTCTTTTGCATTTTCCTCGCGTACTTTTTTTGGACGAACCTACCATCGGCCTAGACGTTCTTGTCAAAGAGCGGGTGAGAGAATTCATCCGTACGATCAACCGGGAAGAGAAGGTGACCGTACTACTCACGACTCACGACGTCCAGGATATTGAAACTCTTGCGAAGCGGATCATACTGATCGATCACGGGAAAATCCGTTTCGACGGTGGTCTCGATTCTTTCCGAAATTTGGGTGGAACGGACCATTTCGTGGAGGTGCTCTATCGGGGGGATTCCGTTCCCGATCTTCCGTCCGATTATACGCCGATCTTTAACGGGGCTACGGATCGTTTTCGGGTGAGGGTTAAGGAAGGGGAATCCCTCAATCGGTTGATGGGAACGTTAGGCGCTTCCGGTTCGGAAATTTTGGAGGTCAGATATCACAAAAACGATCTCGCCCAAGTGATCCGTACCCTCTATAAGGATAGGACCTGAGCATGTCTTATTATTTTAAGGTCGTCTCCAAGGCCTTTCAAAGATCCAGCGCGTATCGACTGGAATACTACACCGGTGTTTTAAACGCGGTTTTATATCTTTTGATTTTGACCTCGGTTTGGAATTCCGTTCGCGGGGACGAATTGGGCGGTACGGAGAGAACCAAGGATTCCCTCGTGTTGTATGCCGTGTTCTCCACGTTGATTCGGGTTTCTTTCGGAAGACAGGACGGACTCGTTTCCTCCAAGATCAAAAACGGGGATATAGTATTCGATCTTCTCAAACCGGTTCGTTTTCCTCTCTCCGTTTTGGCGGATACGGCGGGAGTGAGTTTGTATCATCTTTTTTCCAGATCCTTGCCCCTTGTAGCGTGTGCGTATCTTTTTTTGGATCTTCGTTTCGTTCCGGAACCGCTCGCTTTCGCGAAGTTTCTGTTCGTTTATTCGGCTGCGTTTCTGATTTTTTTTCTGATCGGCTTCGCGCTTTCCTCGTTGTCGTTTTATTTTACGGAGATATTTTCGTTTTTCCTTTTGTATTTTGCGTTGATCACTCTTTTTTCAGGCTCCGTGATTCCTTTGGATCTTTTTCCCGATTGGTTGAAAACGGTTTCGTCTTGGCTTCCGTTTCCCTATCTTTATTATTATCCGACGCAGGTGTTGACCTCTCAACAGTTCGGAATGGATTTTTACGAGTTGTGTCTGCGTTATGCGGTCATGGTCGGAGTTTGTGCGTTATGCGCGTTTTCGATTTATTTTTCCGGTCTTAAACGTCTTGAATTGGCGGGAGGTTGATCTGAGTGTTGACTACCTTTAAAACGTATCTCAAGCTGGCGTTTTCCTCCGTTCAGGCGCGTATGGAATATAGGGCGAGTTTTTGGATTTATCTATTCACGCTTTCGGTGTTTTACGGCGCGCAGGCTGCCACGATTTTTCTTCTTCTTTCCAGGTTTCAGTCCGTGGGAGGATGGGAGAAGGGCGAGATAGCCTTTTTATACAGTCTGCTCATCTTCGCGCAGGGAATCGTCGCTTCCGTTTTTTCCGGAATGGTGGAATTCGGATCGCTCGTGCGCAACGGAGGTTTCGACCGTTATCTTCTGCGTCCTTTGTCGCCGATCGGTCAGGTTCTTATGAACCATTTCGATATTACGGGACTTCTACATCTCGTATTGGGAGCGGTTACTTTCGTGGTCGCCAATCGGTTTACGAATATTGAATGGACTTTGGAGAAGACGTTTTCTTTGGCTTTGGTGGTTTCCGGAAGCGCGACCATTCTCGCCGGAATCCGGATCGCGATCGCATCGATCGCCTTTTACGCGATCCAAAATTCGTCCCTGATTCAACTTTTCGTTTTTTCGACGAGGGAGTTTATGATGTATCCGATGAACATCTACAACTTCGGAATCAGGGTTTTTCTGACCTTTTTTCTTCCTTTGGGGTTCGTGAACTTCTACCCAGCGCATTATTTCCTGGATAAAAGTTCGGAAGGTCTGTTTCATCCTTCGTTCGTTTTTCTGAACGTTCCCATCGGATACGCGTTATTCGCTCTTTCTCTGTTGTTGTGGAAAAAAGGACAAAGGCGGTACGAATCCGCCGGATCTTAAAGGATCATTTCAATTCCAGATTGTCGATTCCGGATTCGGTGAACACTTCTTCGTAACGGGAAATGAACGGGGCTTCTTTTTCGATCCGTTCCTCGATCGCCATCGATTTGATTTCGTTTTCGCTGTAGGTCCGCATAAAATCGCGAGCCGCCAAACGTTGTACTAATTCGTCCCAGAAGATGCTGTCCTGATATTCGGTGATCAGGTCGGAGATATCCGTTTTCTCCTCGAATTCTCTCGTAAGATAATGGAGTTCCTCTTCGCTGTCGTACGCCACAAGATGCGTGACTTCCAACGACTTCGCGTAGGAAAGAACTTGTTGTTCCATGTCCTCGAACGCGTCGTACGAATCCAAACGATCCGGAGCGGGGTCCTCTTCCTCTAAAATCGAATGATAGAGAAATCGTGTGATCGCCAAGGATTTAAGAAGCGCTTCGTATTGTTCGCGTGAGAGTTCTATATTCATTGCAATTCCCATTTCACGGAATCGGTCCGGATTGCCAAACCTATTTCTCATCGGAAATCCGCAGGAATGAAAACGCGGTTCCGGATTTGAATTGGTTTTTGGAGAGGATTTACGACGATATACGAAGGATCCGATTTATGCTACCGAATTTTAGAATATTCTGCATTACCCTCGCTCTTTTGTTGACGACTTGTTCGGGTTCTTCAAAAAAATTCATCCGCTTAAAAACGGAAAATCCCTCGAAGGCAGTTCTTTATCTTCTGCGTCCCTCTAGAATTCCTATGGCTTTGTGGAAGGAGAGGATTAGAGTTCTACGTTATCGAACTTCCTTTTTGGATGAGGAACCGGTTTCGAAGCAAGAGTTCCGTCTTTCGGACGGGGAATACATCTGCTTGGAATCGGAGGAGGGATATCATAGACTCGTTTCCTCCGACTCGGAGAAGGTCCTGTATCTCGAAAAGAATCGGATTCGTTATTTGGATTATATGATCTTTAACGAATCCTTTTTTTCGCCCGCGGAAAGATATTTCAAGGAGTTGGAAGCCGAGGACGCGTTACGTTTGCTTCTCGACGGAGCGCGTTTGGATCGACATCCGCTCTCCCAGGATTGAAGTCCGATTTTTCGATCACGTGTTCCAAGAACGAAAGAAAGTTTTTCGCCTCTTTAGATGCTCCGAGGTTCATCCAATTCACGTGACCGCCTCCGCGTACTTCCCAAAACCACTTCGGCTGGCCGGCCAATCCGAAAATCTCGACGCCGTTCTGAAAGGAAACGATATCGTCCTCCGTTCCGTGAACCACCAAAACGGGAACGGGGGATATTCGGGAAATTGAATCCTCCGGACTGAACGAGTCGCTTACGAAAATTCCCGCGATCCAATCCATCGGAAAAAAGAGAACCCTTCTCACTACCTGACGAAAAACCTTTTTATAACTGGCAAAGGTTCCGTCCGCCACCATAAGGACGATTCCCGATTTATCCGGCAGGTCCGCGACGGCTCGAAGGGCGATCGCTCCTCCCAGACTTTGCCCGTAGACGACTGCGGGAATATTTCTTTTTTTAGAATATTCTAATTCTTTAATAAGGAAATCCACCGCGTCTTTGTGAATCGTCTCGCGTTCCGGGGTCCCGGTGGAATCCAGATATCCCCTGTAATCCAATACGACGAGTTCGTATCCGTGATTGACCATCCATACGAGACTCGTAAAATGACTCGAGCGGTTTTCTCCGTTCCCGTGGAATTGAAACACGACACCTCTCGGTTTTTCCTTGGGAAAAATTCTCCAGAACTTGAGTTTTTCTCCGTCGAAGGTTTCGAAAGTTTCCTCGTGGAATCTGAATCCTAAAACGTCCGGGGTCCAGTATTTCCTATCCGTAGGTTGATAGAACAAGGAAGCGCACGAAGAAAACGCCAAAAGTAGGACGGATGAATACGCCGTTCTAAAAAAATACGGAAACGCTGAGTTGTGCTTCTTCATAATACTTTTGTAATTTTCCTTCCAGTCTTATTTCGATGTTTCGGGACGGGCTGTAGCGGATTCCGGGCGATACCTTGAAGTCGTCTTTGTATCCGTAGATCGAAAACGCGAAGTATTGCGCGCTCAATCCCAACTTCCAATCTCCGAACGAACATCCCGTAAAAACCGCGGCTTGCGGCGCGATCAACATTCCTTCCGGATAATATCCGTTGGCCCTTCCTTTTCCTCCCAGTTGAAAGGAGAACGTCCACAAAAGGGACGAGCCGGAGTTTACGTTCGAAAAGGTGAGTCCTCCGCCGGCTTCCGCGTTGAAGTTCGTGGTTCTATACGCTTTGGTATAATCTTCCCTGTCCTTTTGATAAACCGGTTGTAGAAGCCAAGAGGACATTCCCGCCGATATCCCTGCGAGATAAGATAACGTTTTTTCGTTTTGGTATTCCCGTTTGATCATAGAAGAATCCGCGCCCACGTCCACGAAAAACGATACGGGAGTGGATATCGGAGTGATCGGCGAAAGAGAAAGAATTTTTACGAGACTTGCCTCTTCTAACGCAAGATTTTTTTGCGAGTCGTATTTACGAAGGACCACGGGAAAATATTCTATCGTGGAAAAAGGGACGTATCCGCGGTCGTTGTTTAGGAAATCGTGATACGCCGGGCGGATCGCGAATTCCGAGTAACCGCCTAACGTCGATTCGCCGCGACTGAATTTGAGTCTTCCGCTTCCGTGTCCTTCCTCGGGCGGGGAAACCGTGGGAGGTTGTTCCGGAAACGGAGGGAATTGCAGTTTACTTCTTTCCAGTAACACGTTTCTATATCTCCGTTCTTGTTCGGGGGAATACGTTTTGAGGGACTGTTGATATCTTCCCGCGTCCAAAATCGTATCCAGAACGTAAGCCCGTCTTTGTCCGTCGGATGCGTCCAAAACCTCCGGTAGATCCATATTCCCGTTTAGATACTCGAAAACCTTGCGCTTTTCCTGCGCGTCCAGGAGCAGAAGTTTTTGATCCAACTTGGAACTCAAGGAAGGTCGATAGGTTTTTTTTCGAACCAAACCTTCCTGTTCCAACAGTAGTTTTACCGTGTCGGTGGGAATCGTATATAGATTGAATTGATCGCGTAGTCTGAGTTCCGGTTTACCCAGTTCCACGAGCGATAAAAGATGATAGGAACAATTTTCGTCGAAGAAAAAATAATCGAAATAGGTGGATCCCAGTTCCCATACGTGCGAGGCGATTCGTTTCGAGTCTTCCGGACCGAGTTCGAGTTCGTATTCCCAGAGATCGCGGCTTTCGATGTCGTTGTATTCGTTTATCTTATAATAATATGGAAATATACTAAAATATCCCGGATATCCTCCGGCTAAACCTTTGATCGTATATGCGAGCGCGGAATCCTCCGGAGCGTTGTTTGCGGCGAAGTTTACCGCATAGTCCAGGATTTCCGATCTTGAGGAATTTTCGGATCCTATTTTGAGTAGGTTGTGTCCGAATAAGGAAGCGGGATTGTTGAGATAAAAGGAAGCGAAGATGAGTTTGATCGATGCGGGATTGAGGGCTTGGATCCAATTGTTATAACGTTCGCACTTGAGCGAAGGCAGCAAACTTTTGTCGAAGCGAAGTTGCGAATCCAACCAACGAAAGCGTTCCGGATATTTACAGAGGGGGTGAAGTTTTGTTTCACCGAGTTCTTCCTCGGTCGGAGTTTTGAAAAAAGAACGGATCGTTGCGATCAATTCCGATTTAGGGTCCTTGTGTCCGTTCGGGGATAGGAAAAAATCCTTTCCGTCGATTTCGCTTTTCGACTTTCCCAAAAAAATCGGATCCCTATAATGAAGTAGTAAACTCCAATAACGGGAGGAATCCAGATTTTTTTCCAGCGCCGAATTTTCATAGGAGAGGATCGGATCCGAGGTTTGTTCCTGAGAAAATAAAAAGGGAACGCCGATCGAAAGAAGAGTTAAAGTCAGTAATAGTTTAAGAAGGTTTGATTTCAAAAAAGGAACACGATCTTCCGGCTATAAACGCCGGAAGAATTCTTTTCATAAGTTATAGTTTACAGATTTTAGAAAGTGTCTCGTCCTGAGAGGCTCCTATTTTGATTTTACTCAGAAAATCGGAAGGATCCTCGGAAGAGAACAGATTCGCGTGATTTTTTTGGGCGAAGTCGGCGAATCGTTTCGGTTCGCTGCAATTCATGAGTCTGGCGAACGTATCCAAACGTTCTCCCGATCCTTGCGCGGATTCTAATATAAGCGAATTGTAATTTAGATGCACGAAAATTTCCGCCTCTCTTTCCTTATGAGTGACCCCGTCCGTTTTGCAGTTCAACGTCCCCGTAGTGATTCCGAAAAGCTGATTCGCGGAAAAACCGTTCACCGTAGCGGCGATCACCTGGTGTACGACCTTGTTTTCCGTGATTACGACCGAGCCTAAACCGCATCCGGCCGCTCCGTAAGCGTGTATTTGTCCTGTCCAAAGAAGAGAAAGAAAAAGAGAAACGATCGCGATCGATTTGAGTTTTGTTTTCATGAGTTCCTAATCCTTTTTAGAGTTTGCACGAAGCGGACAATACGGAATCCTGCACGATCTCTTGTTTTATCTGATACAACATAGAGTCGGGAGTCGGCTTTCCGGAAAACAATTTGTCGTAACTGCTTTGTGTCATTCGGGAGAAACGATCGTTTTGTTCCGCGGGACATCCGAGAAGAGAAGAAAACGCGGAAAGTTTTTCGCCTTGACCGGCTGCGATTTCCTGTTCTAAAACTTCGAAATTCACCGCGATAAAAACCTCACGAACCTTGTCTTGTTTTACCAAACCGTCCGTCTTACAATTGGATGTTCCTGTGGTGATTCCGAAAGTTTGGATGCCGGTGGCGTTTAACGTGGCCGACAACAACTGAAGTACCATTTTGTTGTCTTTGATGAGGAGCGATCCTAATCCGCAACCAGCCACGTGGTAGTCCGCGGCCAATAGGGAAGACGAAGAAAATGACGCGTACGATAGAAAGACGGACGCTACGATTTTAGTAAGATTTTTTTTCATTCCTTACTCCTTTTTTTCGTTCGAGTAAGTTTAAGAAGGGAAAGGTGTGTGTCAATTTTTTTTCCCTTTCGGAAAACGAACGATTCTTTCTAAGAAATCAGTCCTTGGTTTCGCCTTGCATTTCTTTGAGAAGTTCGCATTCCGGAATTTCCTGTTTTTCAACCTTCTTTTCCTTTACGTATCCGACCACGTGACCCGGCACGGAAGCCACAAGTCCTATGAGAGGATTGAGAGAACTCAACAACGGCCCGGTGGCATAGGTCGCATACGCAGGATATAACGTGCGATAGGCGACGAGTTCGCTTTTGAGATCGCATTTGTGTCGTATGTATCGGAGCGCGTCGTCCGACGCTCTGGCTTCCGGATACAAGGGGCCGATAAATGGGATCGTATATCCCAAGCTGTACAACGACTTGTATTTGCGAAGTGCGAAGTCTTTGGAATGTCCGCCTTCGTGAAGCACGACGGAGGGAAGATCGCTGTATAAATTGATCGTATTGGAGTAGGGATTGTAATGATCTCCTCCGAGAAGTCCCGCGAAAACCCGTTCCGGAAGGATCGCGCCGATTAACCAGTTAAAAATTCCGATGGTGTATTTGAGAACGGGATGAACCGTTTCGGAGCGAATCAGTTGTTGAAGATCGCTGATAGGGGCGTATTGGTTGAAACGAACCTTTACGTCTTTGAGATTGTTTTCCCGAATGTACGCTTTGAGATAGTTTTTCGTCTCTTCCGAAAAAGAGTGACTGTTCATCTTTCGATTCCAAAGGATAAGTTTGGTCAACGATCCGAATACGTTTCCCAGAAAGTCCACGATCCAATACGGTTCCCCTTCTTCGAATTGGGGGTTGTTTTCGTTGAAGTAGTTCTCGTGCGGATAATACGGTTTCGCGTAGACGTATTTTTTTTCTATCGAATACGAGCAATCCAGGAATAGGGACGCCGTTAGGGAAACCAATGCGGTGAAAATGATCTTTTTTCGGCTCATAAGGGAAGGAATCCTTCCGGTTGTTTTCGCGGTTGTTTCGGAGAAAGATTTTTTTGTATCAGAGATCGTTTTAGTACTTCAAAAAATTCTAATAAAGCCGCACGTCCGAGAAAATTGAGCTGATCCTCCCTGGTTCCGCGAAATCCGAGGTAGGGCATATATACGAGCCAACCGAGGACGGTTCCAGTGGCGAGGGTGAAATAACAGTCCGTCACGTTCGACTCTATGTTATCTTCGTGGCGGAAATCGAAAATTTTCTGCTTGGATTCGGAATCGATCGCTTCCACGTTTAGTCGTACGCTGCTTACGCTTTCGATACAACGGTCGGTCGTTTTTAATTCGAAATCGAGGATTCGGATTTCGATTTTTTTATCGGTCTTGTATTCCTCCCGATTGCGATCCAGTTCCCTTTCGATCAGCGTCTTGACGGAACCGTATTCGTTTTCCAAACGGTTAGGAGCCAGGAAAAACAGGGAAGGAATCCTTTGCGCGAAGGGTTGTGTTTCGAGTTCAGTAGGTTGTGAAACCGCGAATTTCGGATTCATCTTCGGAACGGCGAACTGAGGTAGATTGTCCACGTTTCCCGTGTCGAACCGATCCGTTCCTTGTTTGGGAACGTAAACGCGTACGCTAATACAATCGATTGTGAATATTAGAAAAAATGAACAAAGGATAGGGGCGAGTTTCGCGCTCGGCGAGTTTGATAGTTTATCCAAGGTTTTCATGGGGTCACCAATCCGGTGAACGTCGCGCAATATCCGGTTCCGATCAATCCCCAATACCAGGATTCCTGTAGAGTGATTTGGGAGACGGTGCCCTTCCTTTGCGAAATCATTTTTTGATAGGCTCTGATAAAACGTTCGTTGGTATCTATGGGGAGTATTCCGAACAATAAAAATCCGCAACTTCTTCCGTAAACGGGATAGGATGGAAGATTCGGATCCTTTGCGGTTGAGGCGGTTTGGTTTTCCGGTAGGAATACGGGAGTGGACGAACATCCGGACGTCAATAAGAGAACGCTCGTAAAAAGAAGGATCGATAGGTTCCGGTTCATTGAACTGCGTCTCCGGTTAGGGTCAAACATTGTGTGACACCGAGTAAAACCCAATACCAGGTTTCTTGAATGGTTAGATTTACGATTGCCTTCGTGCCGGGAATCTGTCGGATTGCGTCCGCATAGGCCCGCTCCACTTTCGAATTTTGTCGGATCGGAATGAAGTAGTATTCGGGGGATAGGATTCCCAAAAAGCCGCAGGCGCTTCCGCGGACCTTTCCGATTTTTTTCGTTTCCCCTTCGAGAGTCGGTTGGATCAATACGTGTTCGGAAGAACAGGAAAGAAGCAAGGAAAGTAGGACGGGATAGTAAAATAAAACCGTGCGGAGTTTCATGAGAAGTGATCGGTTCTGAATGTTGTCCGTCGTTCCCTTTCGGGTAAAGTATTTTTTCTAAAAGTAGGTCGAGCTCGTCGATTTATCCGCGAAAAAACGAAGATCGATTTTTTTTGTTAGGTGATTTTTAGAAGGTTGAAAAAAGAGCCGCGGTTTCCGTGAGGAAACCGCGGCTCTTCGGTTTTCTTTTTTATTTAAAAAAGGAAACGTTCGATTTTTATTCTCCGTAAACGATCACACATTCTTTCGAATAAAGATATCCTAGAGCACCTTCCGTACTACGATCGATGACAGCTATTTTCGTAATATTTCCGTCCTTCATCGCTTCTTCTACGCTACCTTCTCCACCCGCAAAGAAAAGCCAGGTGATTATTGAATAAGTGGCACAAGAACGTCCTTGTTTTAATACTTTAGCGCTCGTTGGTCCTCCAATTTGTGTTCCAGAAATATGATATTCATTGGACTGAAAAAAATAAATTGGATAAAGATTGGAAGAGCAGTTGGAAATAAGTGCGATTACGCACACCAAAAAAATCAAAAAATATTTTTTCTTCATGATTACTCTCCGCTCACGATTGTACAGTAGTTTTTATAAACGAATCCTAAAGCAGATATCGAAGAATGATCAATGGTGGCTATTTTAACAATTTTATTTTCCATTGCAATTCTACCCGCACTCGCTTTCCCCCAAGAAAAAAGGTGAAGTACGTTATGAACACATCCTTCTCCTTTTTTGACTGAATCCACGTCATTGCTGGCGTTGAACTCTCCCGCAAAGCTCGTTTTCGTAAAAATGAAGCCGGAAACCGGGCCCGATGCACAATTCGAGAACAGAAGACAAAGGCCTAGGATGGTTGTGAGAATGATATTTTTACTCATAATTTATTGTATCCTTATTTTTTTTTGCCCGTAGTAGCTGGTTTAGAATCTGGCTGCGGTGATGCCCCAGAGCCTTTGATAACTGTACAAAAGCTATGATATAAAATCCCGCCGATGGCGAATTGCTCATATTCAATTCGATCAATTTTTTTAATCTTACCTTCCGCTTTGGCAGCTTCGATCGAAGAATCTCCGATAGCAATGAGCCCTAAAAACGACTTAGAACAGGCTGTTCCGGTCAAATCCGCATTTTCTACAGAATGTCCTAATTGACCCGGGACGGAACCCATGTGTAAAAGTAATCCACCGCTCAAATTAACGGAAACGGGGTTTGCGTAGCTTTTCGCTGGATTCGTATTGGCTGTTTTATAAAGAACACCCGGATTGATTCCAGTGCAATTTACAAGCCAAGCCGAAGTCAAACAAACGAATATCGTTACTTTAAAAGAGTTTATCATTTGTAATCCTCATGAATTTTTAGGATAAATGGGCATTTCCTATTTATCCTGGCACAAAGATCGTAACATGATTTAATTTGTAAATCGAATTGTAGAAAAGAATAGATTTATTTAAAAAATCAACATCGTTATGCTTTTCGTAACATACATAAAATTGTCTTCTCGTTTATATTCTTCAACTTTTAATAAGTAACGTTATTTCTTTTTTGCGTCGAGCATTGTGGAAATGAAAGAGTTCATTCTCCCCAGACGACGATACAGTTTTTATAAAAGACCGGCCCTAAAAAACTGAACGTGGAGTAATCGACGACCGCTATCTTCTTGATTCCGTATTCCTTGGCGATATCTGCGACACTCGTTTTCGGTCCTCGAAAGATCGTATTGTAATAGAAAAAGGAAACCGCGTAGGCGCAACCTTCTCCTTTGCGTGCCACATTCGCCGAACTCAAAAGATGTCCGTTGCTTTTGGAAAGAAGATGTTGCGTATTATAAGAAATGAGCCACGCCGGTTCGGATGTGGCGATACAACCGATCGAGGTTGCGATCGTCGAAGCCACGATCCAAACGGGAAATAGGATTTTGGGAAGAATTCGTCTCATCGTTTTTCTCCCGCCACGATCACACAATGGTTTCTATAAAGAATCGCTAATATATGGAGAGCGCTGTAGTCGATGATGGCGATCTTTTTGATTCCGTTCGAGTTTGCGACCGAACCGGCTCCCGCGTCTCCAAAACTTACGATTCCGAATATATTGTGGATACAACCTTCCGCGGTGGTTTCCGGTTTTACGTCGTTTGCCGTATTGATTTGTCCGGGGTATTGAGTGTATGCGAATAACAATCCGCCGACCGGACCGGAGGCGCAGGCGTTCGTCGAGACGGCAAAAACGAAGATTAGGAAGTATTTCAGGATCGTTTTCATTCCGCTTTGATTTCTCCCGTTTTTTTCGATGGAATCAGTTCTGCTTGCGGATCGGTTTCTTGTGTATCGCCGGATACTTTTGTCGTGGAGGTGGATTCTCCGGTGACAATCGTACAAAAGCTATGATAGAACCAAGCCAGGACGGCGGTGTGTTCGTATTCTACGTGAGCGATTTTGTTTATATTTCCTTGGATTCGTGCGGCGTTGATCGAGGAATTTCCGAATGCAAAAAGTCCGAGTATGGAGCGCGAACAGGCTTGTCCTCGCTCGAGGCTTTGGGCATTTCCTCCCAGGAAGGCGGGTATGGATTCGTTGTGATAGATGAACCCTCCTTTGTAGAAAAGCTCCAAGGATGGTCTTCCATAGGCCGGGGTTGGATTGGTATTTAAATCTTCGGGACCGTTGGGCGAATTGGCGATGTTTACTCCCGTGCAGCCGAAGAAATGGATGGTAAGAAGGAGAAATAGGCTCGTTATCCGAGGATGAGCCTGTTCTAAGATTCGAATTCGCATATCGTTTCTATACTGTTCGTCCTTGGCTCCGGACATTGAAATTGCTTTTTTTCTAAAAAAAGGAGAATTGGATTTTTTTTGAAAATCGTGTGAGTTCCCACACAATTTTTTCCTACAAAGTATTGATCCGTGTGAGTTCCCACATTCTCCCGGAAAAAACGAAGAATTTCGACTTTGATTAGGGTGGATCGGGAGCGCCGTACAGAAATTCAGATTCTTCCGGATCCAAGGCAAACGGAGAAACTACGTGAGAAAGATCCTCTTCCTCTTGCTGTTTTCGAAGTTTGGAATACGAATCTCTCCAAGTAGCCGTTTGCGTGTGTGAGTTCCCACGTTTTTGATATTTCAGAAACGCCAAAGAATACAAAAGCAATTCCCGGTTGAAACCGGTCTGTTTGAGTTTAGAATCTAAAAAAATTGCATCCACCGATCGGCCGCTTTCCACGATCTCTTGGAGAATTTCTATGGCCTGCACATCCAAATCCATACCTCTTTGCCGATAAATTCGATGGATCGGATATAAAATCTCTTTTTCGGCCCGACCGTCCTTTTTTAAATTCAGAAAAAAAGCCCGTCTCGCCAAGGCGAGCGCGTCGTTCCAGCGTTTGTTTTGTAGGAATTCCAAGGCAGACTCATAGGCAAAAATCGGTTCGTTTCGAAAGACGGCGGCCCGATCCAACAAAGCCTGTTCCAAACGAAGTGGAAAGGAGCCGTTTTGTATTTGCGTAGAAAACCGTTTTTTCTTGAGGGAAAGAAGAAACATCCGATGCAGCAAAGGATTTTCGGGGAAATGCGGAATGAATTTGGAACATTTGGAAATCGTATCGTCGATTTTTCCCGATTCGAAGGATTGTTTGATTTCGGCTTCGATCGCGGGAAGATCGTCTTTGTAAGGATTGTGTTCTCCGATCCAACGAAGGGTTTGCCGGAAATAATTCAAATTACCCAAACGAGAACTTAGGACGAGGGCTTTGTAACGAACGACCGGATTCTCCGGGTTCTGCGAAAGACCGAGGCGTACAAATTGAAAGGCTTTGTCCGGTTTTCTCAGTTCCTCATATCCTAAAATCAAATCGGACAATAAGGAAGGATGATTCGGATCCAGAGCGAGGCTTTTTTCGAAACTTTCGAGGGCCGTAGTAAGATCGCCTTTGCCGATCCAGGCTCTTCCTTCGATTTCGTAGTAAGAACCGGTTTTCGGTTCTCCTACGGAATCGGCGATTTCCAGTTTTTGCAGGGCTTGGTCGTAACGCTGACGGAACACTTCTTCCCTTGCTTGGCGTAGTAGCTCCTCGTAAGAAAAGGTTGAATTCCCAAAGAGCGTTGAATAACCTGTGCAAAGTAAAAAAAAGAAACAAGTGGATAGTAGTTTCCCAGGCGGTCTGTCAGGTAGAATTCTTCCCATCTTTTTAAACATCGGAACATTGAAAAAAAACAAGAGGTTTCACTGAATGAATTCAGTTACGATTATTATCGCCATGTCCATTTTGGCGATCGTTACTGCCGTAGTGTATGCCCTGAAGGTCGTCAGAATCCAAGTCGGCGCCGCAGGCGGTAACGAAAAAGAAACGAAAAAACTTTTAGAAATATCCTCCGCCATCTCCGAAGGAGCCATGGCCTTCCTCGTTCGGGAATACAAAGTTATTTCCCTTTTTATCGCCTTTATGGCCGTCCTGATCGTCCTTCTTTTGGACAATCCGGGATCGGAAGGCTTCAACGATGGAGTTCACACAGCAATCGCGTTTGTTGCCGGAGCTTTGATCTCTTGTCTTTCCGGTTTTATCGGGATGAAAATCGCCACCGCAGGAAACGTGAGAACCGCGGAAGCCGCGAAAACTTCCATGGCGAAAGCGTTCCGTGTCGCGTTCGACTCCGGTGCGGTGATGGGATTCGGTCTCGTGGGTCTTGCGATCCTCGGAATGATCGTTCTTTTTCTCGTTTTTACGGGGCTTCATCCCGGAGTGGAAAAACACTTTCTTATGGAATCTCTGGCCGGTTTCGGTTTAGGCGGTTCTGCCGTTGCCCTTTTCGGTCGTGTCGGCGGCGGGATTTACACAAAGGCCGCGGACGTAGGAGCGGACTTAGTCGGTAAAGTTGAAAAAGGAATTCCGGAAGATGATCCGAGAAACCCCGCAACGATTGCGGATAACGTGGGAGACAACGTAGGTGACGTTGCCGGAATGGGAGCCGACTTATTCGGTTCTTGTGCGGAAGCGACCTGCGCGGCTCTCGTCATCGGAGCGACCGCGTCTGCTTTGTCCGGATCCGTGGACGCGCTTTTATATCCTCTTTTAATTTCCGCATTCGGAATTCCAGCGTCTCTTCTGACCAGCTTTCTTGCAAGAGTCAAGGAAGGCGGAAACGTGGAATCGGCGCTCAAAGTTCAGCTCTGGGTTTCCACGCTTCTCGTCGCGGGAATCATGTATTTCGTAACGAACACGTTTATGGTGGATTCTTTCGAAATCGCCGGAAAGACGATCACGAAATGGGACGTTTATATCTCCATGATCGTAGGTTTATTTTCGGGAATGTTCATCGGAATCGTAACCGAGTATTATACGTCTCATTCTTACAAACCCGTAAGAGAAGTCGCGGAAGCGTCTAACACCGGTGCGGCGACCAACATCATCTACGGATTGTCTCTCGGATATCATTCTTCCGTGATTCCCGTGATCCTTCTCGTGATCACCATCGTTACCGCGAACCTTCTTGCGGGAATGTACGGAATCGCGATTGCGGCTCTGGGAATGATTTCCACGATCGCGATCGGTTTAACGATCGATGCGTACGGTCCGGTTTCGGATAACGCGGGTGGGATTGCGGAAATGGCGGAACTCGGTAAAGAAGTTCGCGATAGAACCGATACTCTGGATGCGGCGGGAAATACCACTGCGGCGATCGGAAAAGGATTCGCGATCGGCTCCGCGGCGCTGACTTCTCTTGCGCTTTTCGCGGCGTTTATCACAAGAACTCACACAACAAGCCTCGAAGTTCTGAATGCTGAAGTGTTCGGAGGATTGATGTTCGGAGCGATGTTGCCGTTCCTCTTTACCGCAATGACGATGAAGTCGGTCGGGAAAGCGGCGGTGGATATGGTGGAAGAGGTTCGCAAACAGTTCCGCGAAATCCCTGGTATCATGGAAGGAAAGAACAAGCCCGATTACAAACGTTGTGTGGACATTTCCACGACTGCGGCTCTTCGCGAGATGATTCTTCCCGGACTTTTGGTTCTTTTGACTCCGATTTTCGTAGGATATCTTTTCGGAGTGAAAACTCTGGCGGGAGTTCTCGCGGGTGCGTTAGTGGCGGGAGTTGTTCTCGCGATTTCCGCCGCAAACTCCGGCGGAGGTTGGGACAACGCGAAGAAATACATCGAGAAAAAAGCCGGTGGAAAAGGTTCGGACCAACACAAGGCGGCGGTGGTAGGTGATACCGTGGGAGATCCGTTTAAGGATACTTCCGGACCTTCGATCAACATTCTGATCAAATTGATGGCGATCACAAGTCTTGTTTTTGCGGAATTTTTCGTTCAACAAGGCGGACTTTTGATGAGATTGTTCCACCATTAAGAATTTCTAAATTAGAATGTCTTAAAATAATAGGCTCTCTCGTGAAAGCGGGAGGGCCTTTTTTGTCGCTGATTGGTATTTGAGTCCGCCTCCGGATTTCTACGGACCGATCGTGTCGTATTTCCGACGATCCGTCCGTGAAACACAGGCTCCCTAACTCGGGCGGGGGCCCGGTTTTTATCACGAAAAAATCGTGGTAATTCCTACAAAATCTTCCCGATATCCGGTAGTTTGATTTAACGACGACTGGATGAAAAATAAATCAGACAACCTTCTTCATCCTTGCTTTTTAGCACGCACGCGTCCCTGCAATAACCGCGTTTAACGTTTCTGAAATTCGGGAATTCCTCATCACAACGCGACAAACAGGATTCGAGTTTTTTACTGCATTCTTTTTGAATCGAACGCACCTCTCGAGAGACATCGTCCTCGTCCGCTTTTGCGGAAAAAGTCGGAGAAAAAAAATATAAAAATAAAATGAGTAAATTATAATTTTTTAATTTCTTCATACAATCTTTCCGCCGCACCGCGTCCGCTTCGAACGAAATCCCGGTTGTGTTTTCGGACGACTTCCAACGCGGATTCCGGCCGATCGATAACATCCAAAATATCCTCCGGCTTCGAAACGACAAACAGGCCCCCCGTTTTTCGCAAGATCGTCGCCTCGGGAGAATTGGAAATGTTCGGACCCGTCATCAAAGGTAAACCGAACAGAGCAGGTTCCAGAACGTTGTGGACCCGATTGTGGATCGCGCCTCCTACATACGCAAAATCGGCCGCCTGATATGCGAAGGCTAAAACGCCTAATACGTCAAAGACGATCGTTTGAGCGTCCATTTTTTCGTAAGGAGTGGAAGTCCAGGTCTGGTAACGGATACGGGCGTCCTGAAGAAGATGTTCGATGGAAACGATCCGGTCGGGCGAGGTTTTATGCGGAAAAATCCAGAACGCGAGTTCGTTTAACAAATCCGGTTTTTTTTCGCGCAAAAAAGAGTAAAACGAAACGAACAAAGATTCACAAGGTTCGTAAGTGGATGCGAATAGTATGATTTTTGAATACGGATATCCGGGGGGCGGTCGAAACTCCCGTTTGTTGTCCTCGATTTTTTTTATTACCGTATCGAAACGTGTGTCGCCCAAAACTTTAATCGGAACTATATCAGGAACCAGGGAACGGAATGAATCGTAAAAAGTCTCATGCGAAGGATAAATGCCGTCGAGATGTCGGAAAACGGCTTTGGTCAATCGCCCCATGAACCCTTGTTTGCGACCGCCTATTACCGCCGAACCTAACACGACTTTGGTTCCGAAAGTTTTCGCGGTCAAAATCAAATTCGGCCACGTGTCCCATGCCATCAAAACCAAAACCTTCGGATGAAATTTGGAAAAGATCCAATCGTAGGAAAACGGAGTGTCGATAGGAAGGCGAAACGTTTCGTCCGCGGGAAACGCTTCCAGCTGAGAATCTCGAACACTTTCCGAAAAAACCGACTGAAGCAGAAATGCGGACGGATTTTTTTTTCGAAACTCCAAAGCCAAGGCCTTGCACTGATCGAGTTCGCCGACGGAAGCCGCGTGAAACCAGAATACCGTTTTGCCGTTTAGATCCGGATTTTTCGCCAGTATCCTTTTTTTATCGCGCCTTCTTTTTTGGAAAAAAATTCTTGCGGAAGGGATCAGATACGAAATCGGAACGATCCAGAAAAGAAGAAAGGTCGTCAGAAATTTATAAAGAAAAATCATGGGTGTATGAGCGGAGTTTTGTTTGCGTTCGATCTAATGGATACGTTGATCAAGGATCCGTTCCATTCTGCACTTTATAAAATCCTTTCCCGCGAATCGAGAGAAAAATTCATCCGTGCGAGGGAAAGGGAAGCCTTTATCGAATTCGAAAAGGGGAGGATCGAAGAAGAGGAGTTTTTCGAAAGATTCTACCTGCCCGAATTCCGAGGCGACCCCGATCTTCCCGATCCTAGAAAGATCAAGGAACTGATGTTCTCCAAGGTCCGCACGATTTCCGGTACGGTGGATTTGGTCAAACGTCTGAAGGCCGCCGAAAACACGCTCGTTCTCGCGAGCAACTATTCCGTTTGGCACAAGGAACTTCGGAAATTCACCGAGATGGAGGAGGTGTTTTCTCTCTTCGACCAATTGTATTTTTCCTGCGAATTAGGAGCCCGTAAACCTGCAGAGGAATATTTTCAATGGATTCAAACGGACTTTCCTGACAAACGTTACGTCTTGATCGACGACAACGCGTCTAACGTGGAAGCCGCGGGTTATATCGGCTGGGATACGTTTTTGTTCGACCCGAAAACTCCTTCCTCGCTCGAGGAATTCTTCAAAACCCAGTACCCCAGTTATCTTTGATTTCCGCTCCGGGATACGCGTCTTCCCGCGTATCCACCAAAATTCCCATCCGATCCAGGTAAAAAATAAATTCCCCTTTTTTCTGAAACGGTCCCGGAATCAATCGAAACGCCGCTACCTCGAACGGATATTGAAGACTCTGATTGAGCCTTATATTTCTAGGCGGAATTTCCAATTTTTTTTCGATCCGTTTCCAACCGTCGAAATTCAAATCCGAGAGTTCGATCACGATCTCCTTGGATTTGTGTTGTCGTAACACCAACTGTAGTTTCGCGTTTTGTGAGGAAGCGTTCAGCCAAAAAAAGATCCGCGTAGGAATTCCGATCGGAAGACGGATCCGTTCCTTCGGGCGAAATTCGAGTTGGGAATGTTTCGGATCCTCGAAAAAAGTCTGAATCATCATCGACCGATAGTCGTTCGAAACGTTTAACGAAGGATACGATTCCCTTTCTTTCAGAAAAGCCTGGCTTTCCGGAATTTGCGAATTGAATCGGATCTCGTTTAAAAAGGAAACGCCCCTGTAAATTTCCCAAGGCCTGTCCCCTTCGAACGAATCCACGAGAAAAAGATTGTATTGTTTCCATTCCCGCAATATCCTTTCGAGAATCGAAACACGGCTCATTTCGTCCCGGTCCCGTTTTACGGGAGCCGCGTAGACGGCGGAATATAAAATCAGACCGGAAAAAAACAGTACGGACGGACGGAAAAAGGAAAACGGAGAGTTCACAGGATTCTATTCGGAGAAAACGGCTTCGAAAAACAGAAGTTATCCTCTTTTCCCTCCCTTTGGAGCCGGAAAAATCCGATAGTTGAATCAGGTGTATCCATGAAACGAGAACAGTTGAAAATCATTTTGTCCGGCGTTCTAATCTTATTACTGGGATCCTTGATCGTTTACAGTTATTTATTCCGGGAAGATATTTCCAAATTCCTCAAAAAGAAGGAAAACGAGGAAACCTCCGGAAATCCGAGGACCGACCGAGTGATCCTAAGCCCGGAATCGAATTCGGAAACATACACAAACCAAAACGAACGCACCGCGCCGCCTACGGAGGAAAAAAATTTCCCTCCACCGGAAGAACCAACGTATCCGGATTCCACACTTTCGGAAACCGCTCCTAAAAAACCGCTTCGGGAAGAATGGCCCGAAGAACAACGCAATTCCACGGAAGAAAAAACGAAACACACGGAACGGGAATCCCGTGATCCGGATAAAATTTCGGACGGTAAGAACGCGCGACAATCGAAAACTGTTCGCGAAGAGAAACGCCTTCCCGCAAAGGGAGAATCCGATTCGTATCGGGAAAACGAAGAGCGGCCCAAACACGACCGCAACGGATCCTCCGACTACGGAAGAACCGAACACAAACGGAAATCGGGAAAATCCTTTTCCAAAGCCGGATCCAAATCCAAAAAAAGTTCCTCCGTTAAAACGGGAAAACGCATCCGTTCCCTGGAAAACCGGGTGAATCGTCTCGAAAGAAAATTAGGAATTTCTAATGTTTCAAAAAAACGAAAACGTAAGACCGGAAAACAAAACCTCGAAAAGAGGGTGGAAACGCTGGAACGAGAAATGAAACGACTCAAAAAAGACGAAGGTTGAAATGGGCGTTGCGGAAAGGTATTTCAGGATCCAAGAGGAATTTCTCGCGATCAGACCGAACGACCCGCCCGTTCTCATCGCTGTATCCAAGTTTCAACCCTGGGAAAAAATCAAGGAAGCCGTGGACGGAGGTGTGATCCACTTTGGGGAAAATAGAGTCCAGGAAGGTTTGGAGAAATTCGCTCCTTGGATTCGTCTCGAACCCAATCCGTTGATCCTTCATCATATCGGTCCGGTACAAAGCGGGACCCTTCGTAAATTATTTTCCGGTTATTCCTACACACACGGTGTGGGAACGGAACGTACGATTTCCGAATTGGCGTCGCGCGCAGAGAAGGAAAAAAAGAAGATCGGTATTTTTTTACAGGCGAATCTTACGGGGGAAAGCGCCAAACACGGATTCGTAAAACGGGATCTGATTTCGATTCTCGAAAAAAAAGAATCGTTCTTTAATCCGTACTGTGTCCCGGAAGGAATGATGACCATGGGACCTTCCGACGGTGATCCGGTCCGTACGAGGGAAGTTTTTCGGGAACTTCGTATTATCCGGGAAAATTACTTTCCGGAAGGAAAATTATCCATGGGAATGTCCGGGGATTACAGGATCGCTCTGGAGGAAGGAAGCGATTTCGTTCGAATCGGAAGCGCAATATTCGGAGAAAGGAATTAAACATGAAACAAATCATCGGGATCGCAGGTTGCGGCAACATGGGAGGAGCGATTTATTCCTCCCTCAAAAAACGTTATCCGACACAGGTATTAGGATACGATCCGTATCTTACTTCCGATCAAACGATAGAACTCGTGTCTTCCTGGGAGGAATTCTCTTCCCGAGCCGATCTAATCATAGTTTGTGTCAAACCCGGGAAAGTGACGGAGCTCCTCCGTTCGATTTCAACTCCCAAACAAGTGATTTCCGTCGCGGCGGGGATAGGAGTCGAAACCATCCGCAAACATCTTCCCGTAGGTTCCAAAGTCGTCCGGGTTATGCCCAACTTACCGTTGTTAGTCGGAGAGGGTGCGATCGGATATTACGGAGACAAGGAGTTGTACGAAACCGTAAACGAAACTTTTTTTTCCCTCGGTCTGACTCTTCCCGTCGCTTCCGAATCCTTATTGGACGCGGTCACGGGTTTGTCCGGTTCCGGTCCCGCATACGTCTTTAAATTCATTCAGGCTTTGGCGGAAGGAGGTGTTTTGTCCGGTCTGGGATATCAGGAAGCCTTGGACTTGAGCATTCAAACCGTGATCGGAGCCGCGGAACTTTTACGAAACGAACGCAAAAAAAATCCTCAGACACATCCGGAAGTCTGGAAAAACAAAGTTACTTCTCCCGGAGGGACCACGATCGCCGGTCTCGCCGAATTGGAACGAAGCGGTTTTTCGCACGGTGTTTTGGAAGCGGTGCGCGCCGCTTCCGTTCGTTCGAAAGAACTGGGAAGTTAGACGTCTTTGATTTAATTCCGATTTCGTCCATTCTTGTTATAGCTTGAGAAAGGTGAAGTCGGAGTGGTTGTAGTTCTTTTTGATTAGTTTGAGTTAGAAAAGAGACTAACGTTGGAGTGCGAATTAAGATTCCTATTCAAAATGAAAAAAGAAGACAAACTTTTCCCGGTCTTCCGTTATTAGGGAAAACAATCACTTCGGATTAAAATTTATCTTGAAAAGAAATAGGGAAGGAGTAAAACACTAGCGCGGACAGGATTCGAACCTATGACCTTTGGGTTATGAGCCCAACGAGCTACCAGCTGCTCCACCGCGCGGTGTATGAAAGTCAGTATTTGAAACAACTTCTCGAAAGCAAGAATAAAACCGTAAAAAGAATTGATTTTTAGAGAAAAATTAGATCCGATATCCTCTGGATGTGGATTTTGGGTCGAATGAAAAAGCCGCTGAAACGAATTTCGGCGATTATTTGGAAAGGTTCCTTAGTATCCATTTTACCGGAGAACTAACCGTTTGATCAGTAAAGAAAATGATCCCTTGATGATAGAGTATCTGGAAAAGAAAATCTATGATCAAAAACAATTATTAGAAATCAGCAAGGCCCTAAACTCGACATTGGATTATAAATATCTAATGGACGCGATCCTGAACATCTGTCTCGCGCAGCTTCAGACCTTACACGCCGCCATTTACGTGAGCCCGGAGGCCGATTCCGATTTTTTCGAATTGGATCCGAGTTATAAGGGGTTTGACCTTTCCGAAAACGAAAAGTCTTTCCGTATCAAAACGGACGCTGCGCTTATCCAGTTTTTGGAAACCAGAATGAAGGCGATGACCGTAACTCAGATCGAGGAAAGTATGGGGCGATCCGTAACCGAAATCGATTTTCTGAGAGGAATCGGCGCCGATCTCATCATTCCCCTCAACGCAAAGGGAAAGGTCAACGGCCTTCTCGTTTTGGGAGAAAAGATGACGATGAGCGAAGTGCAGGAAGAGGACCGGGACTTTTTGACCACTCTTTCCACGTTAGCCGGAATTGCGGTGGAAAACGCCCGTCTTTACGAACTCGCCACGGTCGATATGATGACCGGTCTCAAGGTTCATCATTACTTTCAGACCAGACTCAAGGAAGAGATGGATCGATGCCGTAAAAAGAAATCGCACCTTACCCTTTTGTTTACCGACGTAGATAACTTCAAAAAGTTCAACGACACACACGGACACCAGGCGGGCGATCAGGTTTTGATCGAGGTCGCCAAACAGTTGATCCGTCACGCGGGCAAACACGACACTCCGGCTCGATACGGAGGAGAAGAATTCTGCCTCGTTATGCCGGGAGCCGATCTGGAACGAGGTTATGAAATGGGAGAAAAAATCCGTAAGGCCGTCGAAGCCAGCTCGGTGAAAAATCCCAACGGAGGACCCGATTTGAAAGTGACCCTTTCTGTGGGAGTTTCCGAATTTTGGCCTAAGGATAAAAACAATCGGGATTTGATCGAACGTTCGGACAAGGCATTGTATACGGCGAAACATTCGGGTAAAAATCGTACGGTCTGTTACAAAGAGGAATAGAAACCTCTCTTCTTTTTCCGGAATCTGCCGATGAATACGGTATGGAAAAAAATCTCCTGCTGTACCAAGTTTCTTTGACTCAAATCGAAGAAAGGGAACTCACGAAACGGATCCAAGATCGCGCCCTGGGGAAAGAAAAATTTGATTTTTCCCCGTATTCCTGTTTTATAGAATACAAACCAGCGGACCCGGTGACAGGAATCCAATACAGGGACTGCGTGATCGATTACACACGATGTTCCAACCACAAATGTATCAAAAAGTTGCTCTGAGGTTTTTTCTTTCTTTTACTCTTTCGTTTTTCCTCGGCTGCTCCCTTCTTCCTTCCCAGGCACGGATCACTTCCGTGTCCGGAGGAATGGAAATTCTTCTTCCGTTTCATGTCGAAAACGACCTTCGCTATGTTTATCTTTCCTTATCGGATCGGGAAAAACCCTTACGGTTTCTTTTAGACACCGGATCCCGTTACAGTCTTTTGGATGAAAGATTTTTTACCCAGAATCATCTTAAAAAAAAACTGAATCTAGTTTTTACCGGAGGGAGAGATCATTCTTATCGAAGAACGCGTACCGCGAGTTTATTCGATAAAAGTCGAATTCTGTTCCGTGATCTTACGTTTTATTCCAATTCCTTTTCCGGAAATTTGGCGTCCATAGACGGAATTCTCGGAGTGGACGCCCTTTGGAATAAGACTTTCATTCTGGAATATCCGGATCAAATCCGTTTTTTAGAAACGAATTCCTCGACCGCAGAATGGAAAAGACAATTTTCCAGGATCGAACCTCTGCTTTTTTTTTCCGGGCTGCCCGTTCTTCAAGCGGAGATCGGTACCGGAGAAATTTTGAATTTGATTTTGGACTCGGGTGCGGAAATCAGCCTGTTGGAAATTCGGCAAACCGTTCCCGGAAAAGTATGGAAGAGTTTTTGGAATCGGGACGCGAAGGTTTTGAACATTCTGGGACAGATTCAGGAAATCAAAACCCTCACCGTGGACCGGCTCTGCCTTCTCCGCGCCTCGGATTGTGTGGACAATCTGGAAATTCTTTCCTCCGGTCTTCCCGTGGAGTTTGCAGGAACTTCGACCGGAGTTCGAATTCAGGGAATTCTGGGAGTAAACTGGCTGAACGAACACAGAATTCTTTTGGACATGAAACGGAGTCTTATAGGTATAGTTGGGAAGGACGGCGGAGAACCGAAATGACGGACAAGGGCAAAATCATCGTAGCTATGAGCGGAGGCGTGGACAGCGCGGTCACCGCGGGCCTACTGATGGAAGAAGGATACGAGGTGATCGGAGTCAACCTTCGCACCTGGGAATACGAAGCCCCCGCTTGCGATACCACCAAAAAATCCTGTTGTTCCCCCGAAGACATCCGGGACGCGAGAGACGTGGGTCTTTCTCTGAAAATTCCGTTTTACGTCGTTAAGATGGAAAAGGTGTTTCAGGAGAAGGTGATCGATCGTTTTATCGACGATTACAAACACGGTAAAACCCCCAATCCTTGTGTGGAATGTAATACCTTCGTCAAGTTCGGCGCGCTTTTCGAAAAAGCGAAGGCGCTCGGAATCGACAAAATCGCGACGGGTCATTACGCGCGAATCGCGCACAACGGAGATCGTTACGCGATCGCCAACGGAATCGATTCCGCTAAAAATCAGGCCTATTATTTATACGGACTTTCCCAAGAAAATCTTAAAAACGTAATATTCCCTTTGGGCGATATGACCAAACCGCAAGTACGGGAAATCGCAAGAAGAATGGGGCTTCCCGTCGCGGAAAAAGCGGAATCTCAGGAAATCTGTTTTATTCCGGAAAACGATTATAGAAAGTTTTTGGAGAAAAAAAACGTGGAGTTCACTCCGGGTTTTTTCAAACTGCGCGACGGGCGAATCATCGGTAAACACAAGGGCAGGGAAAACTTCACGATCGGTCAGAGAAAAGGTTTAGGTATCGCTTGGAGAAATCCCCTCTACGTCATCGCGATCGAAGATGACGGTTCCGTAATATTAGGAGAAGAGAATGAAACCTATACCGGTTCCTTTTCCGTGATCGACGCCAACTACCAAGGTCTTTCTCCTTTGATCGAAGGAGAATCTTTGGAATGCCGCGTTCAAGTCCGTTACAGACATACTCCGATCCGCTGTAGAATCACGAAACGGGGAGATGATCTCGTAGTTTTTCCGTTGGAGGACGTGCGCGGCGTCACCCCGGGACAATCGGCGGTGTTTTATCCTTCCGATTCCGACTACCTTTTGTTAGGCGGAATCATCCGTAAGGACAGTATTCAAATGCAGATCCGGGAACCGATCGAGTCGGCGGTTTCCGCACAAGGGTAACGGGGATTTTTCCTTTTGTCATCGAATCCTAAAATCACAGGCAAAACGATCCTGATCGTGGGCGGCGGACTTCTCCAGGTGCCCATCATCCAAACCGCGAAGATGATGAAACTTACCACGGTCGTCGCCGATATGAACGCGGACGCCCCGGGTATGAAGATCTGCGATATTCCGATGGTGATGTCCACGAAGGACATCGAAGGAATGGTGCGAGAATCCAAAAAACTCGCGACCAAGATTAAAATCGACGGCGTGATCACCGCGGGAACCGACGCGAGTATGACCGTGGCGGCCGTCGCGAACGCGCTCGATCTTCCGGGAATCCGTTATGTGGACGCGGAAGCCGCCTCCAACAAAGTGAAGATGCGCGAACGCCTCAAAAAGGCGGGGATTCCTCTTCCCGGATTCGCCCCCGTGTGGAGTCTTTCCGACACGAGAGAAGCATTAGAATTTTTGAAATTTCCGTTGGTGATGAAACCGGCGGATAATATGGGCGCGCGCGGAGTCATCAAGGTGGAAAACAGGGAAGAATTACAAGCCGCCTTTAAACACGCGAAAAAATATTCTCCGACCGGAGAAATGATTCTCGAAGAATATATGCCCGGTCCCGAGGTTTCCGTCGATGCGTTGACCTGGAACGGAAACTTCGTCATCACCGGAATCGCCGATCGGATCATCGAACGGGAACCTTTTTTTATCGAGATGGGACACAATATGCCTTCGGCCTTAAACCCTTCCGTTTTGAAGGAAGTGGAAGACGTGATGTTTCGGAGTATGAAGGCGCTCGGCATCACTCTCGGCGCCGGTAAAGGGGATATCAAGGTAACGCCGGACGGAGTGAAGGTCGGAGAAATCGCGGCGCGTCTGTCGGGCGGTTTTATGTCCGCGTTCACGTTTCCCCTTTCTTCGGGCATCAACTTAAACCGGGCGGCTATCTTGATCGCGTTAGGCGAAGAACCGGACAACCTGAATCCTTCCGTGAGCCGCGTTTCCATCGAACGTTGTCTTTTGGCTCCGAGGGGAAAACTCCTTTCTATCGAAGGCGCGGAAGAAGCCCGTAAGATAGAAGGAGTCAACGATCTCTTCTTTATGAACAAGATCGGAGACATTATCCAGGAACCGACGAATAACATCGAAAAGACGGGACACGTCATCATAAGCGCGGACACGCTCGAAAAAGCCGAGAAAATTTTCGACCAAGTAAAGAACACAATCCGTTTCACCTGCGACGAACTCTATTCCGTTTCGGAAAAGGAAATCCAACAAAACGCGAGGATCCGGTTCGGAAAGGATATATGCTGGGTTTGTAAAGTGTGCGACGGAACCGATTGCGCTTCCGGCGTTCCCGGTATGGGCGGTTTGGGAAGAATGTTGACGTTCCAAGACAATATCGCCGCGCTTCAGGAATTTTCCATTCTCCCGAAATACATCCGTGAACACACGAACGCTTCCGTGGAAACCTCGTTTTTGGGAAAAAAAATCTCTTCGCCGATGATGGCCGCACCGATGACGGGAGCGGTCACGAATATGAACGGAGCCATGGACGAATTCACATTCGCCGCGACCCTGTTGGAAGGTTGTAGAACTTCCGGCACCTTAGCGTGGTTAGGCGACGGAGCCAGTCCGGAAAAATATCTCATCATGCTAGAAGCGGTCCGCAAAACGAAAGCGGACGCGATTCTTATCTGTAAACCTAGGGAAGACGAAGGCCTTTTGCGGGAAAGGTTTCAGGAATCCGAAAGGGCGGGTTTGTTCGCGCTCGGTATGGACGTGGACGCCGTGAATTTCAAAACGATGACGTTACGCAACATCTCCTCCGTGACTCGGGACGTTTCCAAACTCGGCAAGATCCGCTCTCTGACCAAACTTCCGTTTATCGTAAAGGGCGTGATGACTCCGGAAGACGCGAAATCGGCGGTGGACGCGGGCGCGGATTGTATCGTGGTTTCCAATCACGGCGGAAGGGTGCTCGACGATATGCCCGGAACGGCCCGGGTTCTTGCGGGAATCCGAGAAGCGGTCGGAGATAAAATTCAGATCGCGGCGGACGGAGGTGTTCGCAGCGGAATGGATCTGTTTAAGATGATCGCCCTCGGCGCAAACACGGTATTGGTGGGACGGCCTATGGCGATTTTCGCGGTTGGGGGCGGAGTTGCGGGAGTTCGTTTTTTGATCTCCCAGTATACCGAAGGTCTTTTACAATCCATGAACGTTACGGGAGTTTCGGATTTGCGCGGCATTGGAATCGAATCCCTGTTTCGGAAAAAAATTGACCAAGAAAATTCGCAAAGCTGAACGAAAAAATCGTTTTACTAACCCGACTTTTCCGTTCCAATATGCAAACCGAAAATCGCGACCGGGTTCCTTCGAGTCCGAAAATCGGTTCTCGATTTAACTAACTATCATGGATAAAATCATCAACGATCCGGAAGCGATCCACAAGATCCTTCAGTCCTTATTTACGAAGTTGCCCGTCGCCATTCTCGTAAACGGTAGACCGTTTCCCGCACGAGTCGCCGGTCTGAAGGACGCGGTTCGGATCGTAGTCACCTTACCTTCTGGAACGGAACCGGAACCCAGTCGTACTCTTTTTCTGATCCACAATCACCATCGTTTCGCGGCCAACTTCAAAGTGGAGATGCACAATCCTTCCAACGGAGTGGAACTGTTGCAGGCGAATTCCATCCACGTCTCCACCGCACAACGTGCGGAACAGAGGATTCATGTGGATCCTTCCGCAAACGGAAAAACGAGTCTTACCAATATCATCAACCAAACCAATCTAAGAAAGACCTTGGGTTTCGCGGATAAGAAGATCGACGAAATCGTAAAAAAACACGCCAAACAGCTCCGCGATAATTATCCGTTTTCGGGGATTTTCTTTTCGGACCGGATGGACAACCGTCTTCGTCTGATGTATAACTTCGATCAACCCATCTTCGTCTCCGATCGCACATCGCGCGGAGACGGAAGCGGCGGTCCTCAGTTTCTTCCCTTTTCGGAATATCTCAAATTGATTTCCGTCAACAAACTCGAGGCGAGGATCACTTCCGAAATTTCCATCATGATCCGGTACAAAGGATATACGCCCCTCGGTTATATCCAGATCCTTTCGGAAAAAGAGCTTACTACGAACGATTTCAATTCCGCTAATATAGCCGCGAACGCGGTTTCCAAAGAGATCATCGCTTCCGGTTTTTTCCAGGAATCGAAGGAAAAATGCGCGGTGGACAATATTTCCCTGCAAGGTCTCGGATTTTTTCATCCGCAGTCCATATTCTTCTCCAGAAGTTTTACCGTGGGGGAAACGATTTTATTCGACCTCAATCTGGATGCGGAACGGAAAGGTACGTTTCGCGCCGTTATCCGAAACATCAACAACACGGATAAGACGTTCCGGATCGGTTGCGAATTTTTCAACTTAAACGAGCGGGAAGAGAATATGATACAAACATACGTCGATTCCAAGGAAACCGAATCCTGAATTCTCCTTCTTTCGCTTCCGATGCGGATTCTCACGATATGCGGACCGATTCTACGTCCACTCTGAGCGTTACGGTGGGCGCAGAGGATTCCGGACTTCGTCTCGATCATTTCCTCGCCCAAAAGTTCACGTATCATTCCCGAACGGTTTGGCAAAAAGAGATCGGTGCGGAAAGGATTCTACTTTCCGGAAGAAAGGCCAAACCAGGCTCCGTTTTGAAGGAAGGGGAAACCGTCGTTTATCTTCCGCGGTTTCCGGAAGAACCGCCCGTGCGCACCGACTACGGGATTTTGTTCGAGGATGAATTTCTGATCGCGGTCGATAAACCCGGAGATCTGCCGGTTCATCCCGCTGGCGTTTATCGTAAGGGAAATCTTTTGACCCTGCTCGCCGAATCCGGAAATCGTCCGAATCTTTTTCCGATCCATCGTTTGGATCGGGAAACCTCCGGCGTAGTGTTGTTCGCAAAGGATCAGAACACCGCTTCCTCGATCGCGGCTCTTTTTTCTTCGGGGAATATTCAAAAATACTATATTACGAAAGTGTATGGTAGTTTTCCGAAACGAGTCCGAGCTTTCGGGATTTTGACCCCGGACCCTGATTCCAAAATCAGGAAAAAAAGGAAGTTCTCCGTTTCGGAGACGTCCGGTTACGGGTTTAGGTTCCGAAATAAGTCCGGATCCTTCTTTCCTAAACAAAACGATTTTTTCCCGAAAGGGGAAATCTGTCTGACCTATTTTAGAAAAATTGAATCCATTTCCGTTTCGTCCGATCCGCGAGTAAAAACGTATGATCCGGATGAAAATTTAGGTTCATACGTTCTGTGTAAACCCGCGACCGGAAGGATGCATCAGATCCGGGCCACGTTATACGGCCTTGGGTTCCCCTTATTCGGGGATAAACTTTACGGAAAGGACGAGGAGGTTTTTCTGGAATTTATAGAGGGGAAAAATCCGGATCTGACTTTGCGTCTCGGAATGCAAAGACAGGCCTTACACGCGTATGCGCTGCGATTCGTCCATCCGGTTACGAAAAAAAGGATGAAGATCCGAGCCCCTTTGCCGGAGGATTTTTATGAACGTTCGTAACCCTGGACTTTTCGAATCCTTGATTCCGGTCGTCGTACTCGTGTCCGGGTTGGGATACGCGGGTTTCGTATTCGGAAACGGAACCGTGGACGGACCCGCGCAGATGATTTTGATTTTATCCGGAACGGTCGCGGCACTTCTGGGAATTCGTCGCGGCACGGGATGGGAATCGCTGGAAGAATACATTCTGGATTCTTTGAAGAACGTACTCAAACCGGTGTTGATCTTATTGTTGATCGGTTCACTGATCGGAATTTGGATTTGGTCGGGAATCGTTCCCGCTATGATCGTATGGGGTTTGAAACTGCTCGAACCTTCCTTCTTTTTGGTCACAGCCTGTTTTTTGTCCTCGATCGTATCCTTGATCACCGGGAGTTCCTGGTCCACCGCGGGTACGATCGGTATCGCGCTTATGGGAATCGGAATCACTCTGGGAATTTCCCCCGGAGTCGCCGCTGGGGCAGTCGTTTCGGGCGCGTATTTCGGCGATAAACTTTCTCCGTTTTCGGAAACGACGAATTTAGCGTCTTCGATCGCGGGAACACCTTTGTTCAAACACATTCAACATATGTTATATACTACGATTCCCGCGATGGCGATCGCGTTGGTCGCTTTCACCGTGATCGGTCTGGGTTATGCCGGAAACGAAACTTCCGAAGGAAAAGTCGGCGAGGTGATCGCCCTTTTGTCCAGGACGTTTCGCATTCATCCGGCTTTGTTCGTTCCTCCGGTTCTCACCTTCGTTTTGATCTATTTCAAAATTCCGGCGATCCCTTCCATTCTTGCGGGAATCTTGTCCGGAGCTATCTCCGGAATTTTCCTGCAACACCCGGATCTGCACTTTCAAGCGGTTTATCGGGAAGTTTTGACGGCTGCTTCCAAAGGGAATTCGGCGGATACGGGAAACGAGCTGACCGACGCTCTTCTTTCCAGAGGAGGTATGGCCTCGATGCTTCCCACGGTATGGCTGATTTTTTCCGCGATGTTTTTTGCGGGCGCTATGGAAGGGGCAGGATTCATACAAAAGATCACGAAGGCGATCTTGAAATTCGCGAACACGGACCGTTCGCTTTTGACCGGAACGATTCTGACGAGCTTCGCTTCCAATCTACTTTCTTCCGATCAATATCTTTCCATTTTGGTTCCAGGTAAGATGTTTAAAAAAGCGTACGAGGAACGAGGACTGGATCCGAAAAATCTTTCCCGTGCTCTGGAGGATTCGGGAACCGTCACCTCGGCGCTCGTTCCCTGGAATACCTGCGGTTCGTTTATGGCGGCGGCGTTGGGTGTTCCGGTCGTCGTGTTTTTACCGTTTGCGTTTTTCAATCTCGTCAGTCCGTTTATTTCCCTGTTGTGCGCGTGGACCGGATGGACGATCCGTAAGAGTTCGCCCGTATCGAATTCCGAAAACGCGGAATCTCCCGGTTGAAACCCTGGCGTTTAGCGCGCGTTATTCGATTTGGAAAAAATATTCTGTTTTTTTAATATTCAAAGAAACGTTTTTAATAGGACGAACACTCCTAAATCGATCCCACAAAGATAAAACCAGCCCGCAAACGAGGGAGGGGATACCGATTCTCGGACCAAAATACGGACCGAACGGCTCAGAACCTTTTGTAACTCTTCGGAACTAGGATTCTCCTTATCCTGAATTCCGTCTCCCACTTCGTTTAACAACGAATCCAGTTTCAACTTCTTGGAAAAACGGGCGACCAGAAAACGGAAGGGGGAGGGAAGGTCTTCCAATTTGGAAAGATAATACGGGAGATTTCGGATCTGTTCGGCCAGGGAAAAATTTTTACCGGAGGAGCGGTCCGATTCCGCCCGTTTGCGGATTGCGGTTTCCAGTTTTTCGGAAAGATATCCGCTGACCAGTTCCAGGTTTTCGTTGAGCGCGAAGGAATACAGTGCTTTGTCGATCCCGCGTTTTTTGCCGTATAAAAAGTGAAGTCCCGGAAAAACCACGGCGAAACAGAGCACGATCAGTGTGACCGGCCAGAGTTCGAATACGATTACGACTAACGCGATAACGGCGCCGATTCCTCCGGCTCTTGCGATCGGCATCGAGCCTATATTCGAAGTTAGGGATTTCATTTCGGGAAACAAAAACGCGAGGAGGATCAGGTTTAAGGTCAATCCCAAAAGGGAAAAAAACAACACATTCGCTAAGATATGGAACGAGGCCCTTGTGGTGGCTTTGAGTACGGTGGTCGCTTCTATTTTCATTCGTTTCAAATTCTCCCGGAATAACGGATACAATCCGATCCCCGGAAAATCACCCCATTTTCACCCGATGGATCGTCGAATTCCCTCTTTTTTTCCTTGGAAACCCGAGCGAAGGCCGATATAAAAAGATAGAGAAAACCATGGTTGCCAGAATTTTAACAGCGTCTATCGCCTTCATTCTTATTTCCGGAGAACTCCTTTGGGCCGTGTCGCCGGATCAGACCAATCTCGGGATCCTTATCGGGGAAAACAAAATCAATCTGAAGTTCATCAATATTTGCGTAAGCAATATGGCCCCGATTTTGGAGGAAGGAAACCAAACAGATAAACAACCGCCTAACAATACCAAGGCGGAAACCGGATCCGCTACGAATTCCGGAACGGGACCGGGCGGAAAAGAGGAACTTTATAAAAAGTTGAACGCTCTTCCTTCCTACACGAGTTTAAAAAAGGCGAACCAACTCGATTTCAACGGTAACATGTGGTATTATCAGAGCAATTACAGTCTTTCCTTTAAAAACCTCCGCGGAGCGCAAGGGGAAATGAAGGACCTTTATCAGGCGACTCATGAATTGTATCTTCAGAACTCGCGGGTAATCCTGGAACACGCATCCCCTTTGATCGTACGAAGCAACGATAAAATCGCGCAACACCTTTTGAGACTCGGTTTTCGGGATCTGAAAAGTTCGGAGGATCATTTCACAACTGCATATAATTCCGCGCCGTATCAGTTCAGATATAAGCTGCTTTTACACAGCGAAGGTATGAAGATCGCGAGAAGGGCAAGAAGGTTCGCGTTACTCGCCATGATCGCCTCCAAAACTCCCGCCGAAGACAAACCCGAATATCAATTCGTCAATCTCGACGATATCAAAGCTACCGCCGAAAAAGAGGATATCTCCGATTACGAAAGGATCCGCAATACGCTCATAAATTATATAGACAACGATCTTCTCCAACGGACCATCGTTCCCCCGGGTGAATCGAAGGACAGACCGGTGGACATATTGGAAGTACACGACGACAACTATTCCATCATAACCTCGGGAAGGGTTTCGTTTATGGATATGAGCAACGACGAGATTCGTACGGACGATATGGTCCGTAAGGAAACGCTTCCTCCTATTCCGACGAAAACCGGCAATTAAAAAAGGGGAAAAGGAATTACGAATGAAAACGGCGTTTTATACCGTCTTTAAAACGATTTCTTTTTTTCTAATTTATTGTTTTCTAATGGAAGGCGTATCCTATCCGGGGGCGCTTTCCTTCCGCGAAAAGAAAAAAAACGTGGAGCGCAGGATTAAAGTTCTGGAGGAATCGGCTAAGTCCGTTCCTTATCGGAACCAGAACTCGAACTGGGAACGTCTGAAAAATTCTCAAAACCGTTTTCAAAACGCGTATCGATCCGGAACCTCTCAGGAAAGGGAGGAGTCCCTTCTTCTTTTGGAACGCGCCGTCGCGCAGATCACCCCACAATTTGCCGAAGAGGGAAAAAAGCTCGCACAGGGGTTGATCGTCCGTTATTCGGAAGCGTATCTTCACGGAAAAGATCATAAGGAAGAAACGGTTCCAGACGCACGTAGGGAAGAACGCGCGGCGTCTTATTTTCGAATGGCCAAAGAGGAATTAGCTCTCGCGGAAAAGTTCGACCGGGATAGGAACGATTCGTATGCAATCGTCCTCTACGGAAGATCGATCCGTTATTCGCTTTCGGCCCTTGAAACGATGGGTTTCGAAACGCCGGACGGTTACGAAAACGTTCCGGTAAAAAAAGCGAAACGTCTTTAACGCGTGTTCGGCGACGACTCGAGATCTTTTCGTTTAACGTATTTCAACGTTCTTCGGGAGGGATCGCCGAAAGTTTTTTGGCGAATCGTTCGTGTTCTTCTTCGTTTATCGGTCTGATCTTTTTGAAAGTGCCCGCCGGATATTTTCCCAAATAGTTGTCTCCTTTCCAATTCGTTTTCGGACGAATGGGACGAGGAACGAAATTTCCTCCGCAATTCGGGCAAATACCGTGGAGGTGACGTTCGTTACATTCCGCGCAGAACGTACATTCGAAGGAACAGATCACTACATCCTTGGTTTCGGGAGGAAGATCCTTTCCACAATTTTCACAGACCGGTCTTAGTTCGAGCATGACCGTACGCTGTTTTCGATTCGCGGAAAAACAATCCGTTTTTTTTTATTTCATTTCCCCAAACGAGTCGTTGATTCCAAAATCTAAGTCGTGTTACGTTGACGATGAAATCAACGTATGCGGGGTTTTATCTTTGTTCGATCTTGTCTTCCGATGTCTTTCGCTCCGATTCGGGGGAGTTTTCGGAGGAAACCTTTTCCTTCTCAGGAACTTTTTCCTGATCGGAAGTGAAATCGTATTTTTCTAATTTAGAATTTTCTAATTCTGTAATTTCGATCGATACGGCCGCGGTGATGGCGTAATCGTAAAGACGATAATCATCGCCTCGATACAAAGGATATCGATACGATAGATTGAAATTCAGCCGCTCCGAAAGATTCACCGAGAACCCCAGGCTCGCTTCCCGAAAGATAGAGGGGACTTTTCCTTCGTTGTTTTTTTTGAGATCCACTCCTTCGTAAGGAGTTCTATAAAGATATCCTACGAAAAAGGAAAGACCCGGCTTCCAAAGATAAGTGACGTAGGCGGAAAGGAGCGTGGCTTTTTTTAACTCGTAAACTTCGTCGGGCGCGGTTGAAGAAGGATTTCGAAGCCAATAAGGAATGCCGTCGTTGTCTTGGAGATTGTTCGGTCTCGATTTGGACAAGGGAAAAATTCCGCTGGCCTTTCCCACAAAACTGAACTTCCCGGTCAGATAACCGAGGGTTAATCCCGGGATTCCCGAATAGTAATTTCCTCCGGTGAATTTGTCCGTGTCAGGGCCGGACGGAAAACCCAGATTGGCGCTCAATACTACGAAGTAATTTTTTTGGAAATCTATCAGAGGGAGGTATTTGATTCCGATATACGTTTTGCCGATCCGAGCGGCGTCCGATCTGTTCTTCTGCTCGTAATAATTGTAGGGAGTGCTCAGATTTAGGGCGAACATTCCGTTTTTCAGGTTCATTTCCCCGTAGAACGTAGTAGTATGAATATTGCTGTTTTCGTTTGTCTGTTTATAAAAATCCTGCGTTAATACGAAGTAGTTCGCTGGTTTTTCGCGTTTGCCGGTGAAAGGATCCACGAAACGGGTTGAGGCCTGGTCGCTTCCTCCCATTCCGGTGTGGTGTGAATAGGCGGAGTCTGCGAATAACGAACAAAGGGCGAGAAATATTAGAAGTTTATGTTTCATTAAAATACCGTGCAGCCGGTCGGAAATACGACTCTGTCTTGTCGGGAGATATTGGCCAATATCGATACGTAGAGGTTCGTATTCTGATACGGATTGATTTCCACCGGATCCGCAAGCGCCGAAATCGTATCCAACAGGGAAACCCCGTTCTGATCCGGAAAAATTCCGTTCCAAAGCCAGTTTACCGGAAACGCCGCTTGTAGTTCGGGTGCGACGTCGATTCTGCAACGCGGAAAAAGTTCCGTAACGAAATCGGTGGTCCTAATTCTCACGTTACGCGTCACACCGGCCGGTACGGTCCTTTCGATCCGGAAACGAAGATCCATGGACCGGATTTTATATTTTACCGAAGCCAAATAACCCGCGGGCGCTCCCGAAATCGAGGGAGCCTGAGACACGTGTACGTCTCCGGTCAAAATAGTTCCGTTCGAGGTCTCCATTCCGCTATCCGTAAAGGAGGGAGTTCCGTACTCCTGCGCGTACGGAGAAGTTACGGGAAGATCCAAAGGGACCGTATAAGGAGTGTGCGATTGTGTCGAGTGCTCTCCGTTGGAAATCGTTCTCGATTGTCCGGGCACGACCGGGACCGGGTTGGGATTGATCCGGATCGATACGCCGTTCCAAATGATTTCGGAACCGGTTTGAAGAAGGATACGATACGTCGAGGTTCCGGAAACTACGTCGAACGAAGAAATGTTCGCATCCTGCTGGTCATCCGTATAATTAATGTTAGGTGAAAAGGAGGAAGGACGTTGTCCATAAAGAGTCAAAAGTCTTTGTAGGGTTTTGGCCTCCTCTTTTTCGGAATTGCCGACCGAGCCGAAGGTGCAGGCGCCCGTCGCGACGAGGACGAGCGCGTATTTAAAAAGGATCGCTGTGGGACGGATCATTTACAAACTCCGTATCCGTTAAACTTTTTAAGAAATTGACCAAGTCGGTTTTTTCTCCGGCGGTCAAACCCATGGGAAATACGAACGCGTTTTTGTTGGGGTTGGATCTCCCGTCTCCGGCGTCTGGACCGACGGTCAGGTTTCTTCCACCTTCATTGTAGTGTTCGACGACTTCCTCCAGCGTGGCGATGGAGCCGTCGTGCATATACGGCGCCGTCAATTCCACGTTGCGGAGGGAAGGAGCCCTGAATTTTCCCCGATCGGAGTTTTGTCCGGTAAATTCGAAAATTCCCTGATTGCCGGCCGGATAGTTTCCCGTCCCGCCTACGTTGTACAAACCGTTGTTGTGAAAGGTAACTTCCTCCAAAACCGTTCCGCTATGAACGCTGGTCGCGGATAGGTTGAAACCTCCGTGACAATGAAAACATTCCCCTTTTTCGGAGAAAAAAATCTGGGCTCCGCGTAGGATCGACGCTCTTTTTGCCGTGTCGCCTAACGCGGATAAATCGCCGTCATACAGATATTTATCGTAAGGAGAACGGCCTGAAATCAGAGTGCGTTCGAAACTTGCGATCGCCTTGATCATATTGGGGACGGTGAAGGGATCCCCGATAGGAAACGCTTTCGGAAACATTTCCGCGTATCTCGCGTCCGTTCTCAGTCGATCCAGGAGTTCTTCCTCGCGATCGGCTAATCCGAGTTCGACGGGCGATTCCCCGAACAAAGGAACGAACATCTGATCCTCCAACTCGCGCAGCACCGGGTTGGCCCAGGTTTGTCGTAGGTTGTATACGATATTGACCAACGCTTGGGAGTTCCGAGGATGCGCCTGACCCGTGGAACCCACTGCCGTTAAAAGTCCGTCCGTAAACGCTTTGGATTGTAAGTGGCAACTTCCGCAGGATTGTGTTCGATTTCCGGAAAGTTTCGTATCGTAAAATAGAAATCTTCCCAGGTCCACCTTTTCCTGAGTCATCGGGTTCGTGGCCGGCACCAAAGGGACGGGAAATCCTTTCGGAAGATTCCAGACGTAGGAGTTTTGCGGAATTCCCAGAAGAACGAGCCAACTTTCGTCTTTCTTTTTTTCCTTTTCGAAAGGAGAGAAAGGAAGAACCCCCGAACCGCATTTTAGAAACGATATCACGAAAATTAAATATACAAAAAATCTCATATAGATTCCCTTAAAAAACCCGGAACATTCGTTCCGGGCCGAAAACGTACACTTTCTAATTCTTAGGTTTTATCTTAAACACCGGTTGAACTGCGGTTTGCGGTTGGCCAGTCGCTAGTACCAATCCGATATTCGGAAAAAGCGTGGCACAACCCGCGCTCATCATTCCCGCCGTCGCCGACATACACATCACCGCGGCAGGGTCGGCGGCGAGATCGATTCCCTGTAACAGGGCTTGTATGTCGATTTTGATCTCTTGTGTGGCGGGATTGAATCCTCCTTCCGGCGTTAAGGTTACGGGAATCCGATTGGCTCTGGCACAGGTGCTCGTACTTCCGGTTCCGGTGCAATCTCCGCCTCCTATATGAAAGGAAGCACCCTGGGCCGCATTGACGGTTTCATCGGTTTCAAAATCCAATTTTAAGAATTTGTAACCTCCGGTCCAACCCCAGAACATACCCGAAAGATTCAGAGGGGCGGGTTGATTGTCTGCGTCGAGGTGATTGAGTTCTTCCGGAACTCCGACGATGAATTTGACTCCCCGGAAGATTCCCGAAGGAACGTTACCCGAAACCGTGTTGTTGGTTTCTACGGTACCGTCGCATTGTCCGGTTTTATCCTCGAAGTCAAGGAGACTAACGTTTCCAGTTTGGAATTTACCGTCCTGGTTGAGAACGATCGGAATTTCCTCTCCCGAGTCGGTGATCAACGCGACTCCGTGGACGTACAATCGGAAATCGTGCAGACGAAAGGTCGTACTTTCGGCGATATGAGCGTTCGGAATAAACGGAACGGTTTCGAGGACGTTTTCGTGTCCGCGCAGAGTCGCTCCGCATTGGAGTTTTTGCGTTCCCGCATACGCTCCGAATTGGATTCCTGGAACTCCCGAGAAGGCTACGGCCGCGGCCATCGTCAAAAGTTCGTTATCGTCCTTTTTTTTGTCCCAAGGACAATGAACGAGTGAAACACAGAAAATACAGATCCATAGACGGATCGCAGTTTTTTTAAACATAAATGACTCCTAAAAATTTCCCGATTTAAAACGAACCGAGTCCGGGAACTTCGGAACGTGTGAGGAGCTTTAGGAAAAACGAGGAGGTTCGAAGGGAATACGGGAAAGTAGAATTCCAGTATTAGAATATTCTAAACTGAGAATACAATGGATTTCTGAGATAGGTTCCGGATACGAGACCGGAAGAGGGGACGACCAGGCGGAATAGAACGCGCGCAACTGGGAAAGTTTGTTCTCCGCCTTTTTGCACGCGCAGGTATGTGTTTCTCCCTTTTTTGCGGAATGACAATCGGGAAGCTGCCCCGTTTGTGTCGAGGTTGCACCCGCCAACGTTTTGTCGAAATACCGCGCGTCTTCTCCGTTCGAGTGTTTTTGCAATCTGCTTCCGTGATTGCATTCGCAGATTTTTGCCTTTTCGGAGAGGACACAACCGAATAAACCGCTGGAGAAGACGATTCCTTGGAAAAGAACGGAGACTGATAAGAAGAGGGAAAGGAAGGATTTCATCCCAGGGTGATCTTCAGTTTGGAAAGAACCAATTGAAGACCCTCGCTGAGTTTTACTTCGGAAATCGCGATTTCCTCCTTCTTTAATTCGGAGATAAATTTTAGAATACGATTGAGCACCATGGAAGGGATGGCGACGACGGGCGTTAGATCCAGCGCGACGGATGCGGGGCGGATTTCCCGAATTTTGGAAAGGATTTCCTCCATTTCCGAAGATTCGATGGAACATATATTCTTACGAAATTCGATCCGAAACAGATCCTTATCGGGATAGATTGTGGATTCTTCCAGTTGCAACATAAAAAGGAACGCGATACTCCCATTTTAGGAACGGATTTTTTCTGGAAACAAAAAAATCCCCGGATTTCACAAGGGACAAAATCCGTTCGGACTTCTTCGGATTTTATGTTTCGAAAAAAACACGTTTTGGTTTTTGTATCTCATGCAAACCGAAAAAGAAACGACCCGAAATGGCGAACGCCGACCGCGTCCGTGCGATTTCGGTTTGTTTGGATGGATGGCGTTTGCGCTCCTTTTGATCCTTCCTTTGTTCGATTTTTATCCTTGGAAATTTCGAATCGGATTTAGCGTTTTTTTTCTCCTCTTTGCGGTTCTCGATTTTTTTTCTCCGATCGCGGCTACGTTTTTGCTCGCGGCTTCGGGCCCGTTTTTCGGCAATCATCCCGGTGGAAGATTTTTGGAACTCCAGGATTGTCTTTGGATTTTTTGGAGCGTGCGGGGAACGGCCGAGGCATTTCGATCCAAACTACTTGGAAATTTATTTTTTCCGGGAGAATGGAAAACGAATCCGTCTCCGTCTCCGTTTTTGTTGTTCGCCTTTTTTGGAGCGGGAAGTTTGAGTCTGGCGGTCAATCCGGAACTGATCGCCGATTGGACGTATTTTAGAAAATCCTGGTTCGGATTTTTGCATTCCACGGAGCTCGAACCGTTTTATCCGTTTAAGGTTTTGGGAACAGGGCTCCTTTTTTCGTTCGGCTTTTTGTCGAGAACGGTTTGGATGCGTTCGATCGGTAAGGAAAGTAGGTTTACGTTTTGGTTCGGTTTCGGAGTTTCCTTCGGATTTTTATTTTCGGTTGTGATCGGTTGGTCGGAGTATTTTTTTCCAACCGTAAAATCGTTGTTAGACGCATATCATATTTGGTTGGACGGTTACAAACTTACCGCTCCTCCTCATCTTATACTACCCTTTTCGGATCGGATCCTTCCGAACACGGCGATCCAATCCCTTTTTTGGAATCGAAGTTGGTTTGCCGTTTATCTCGTGGCCTCGTTTCCGTTTTTGTTTGAAACCCTCTTTTCCTTTTTCCGAACGGAAGGATTTCGGTCGTTTTTTTCTCGTCCTTTCGTAAAATCCGCGCTTTTATTTTCCGTCTTGGCGGGAACGGGGATCACCTTTGTTTGGATCGGTGCACGGGGAGCATTTTTGGCGTTTGCGGCCCTCGTTTGCGGAACTTCGATTCATTTCGTATATTCTAAAATACGAATAGACCCGAATCTTAGAAAACGGATTTCGTTTTTGTCCGCGGCGGCGATCGTCTCCGTAGCGATTCTGTTTCCACTTTTCGTCCTATACGTTTCGAAAGAGGCGGATCCGGAACGTTTCGTGCAGTTCCGAACCGGATTTCGAATCGGAATCGACAAACTTTTGTTAGGCGGCGGATTCGAATCCTTCGGATGGTTCAACGAATGTTGTGCGGATTCGAACGGGCGGGCCGCCGGATATCATACTTCTCACAATCAGTGGATCCAGGTTTTTTCGGGAACCGGTCTCGTCGGGGTTTTGTTTTTCTCTTTTTTATGGGGGTTTTTCCTTTACGAACGATTACAGGAAGGAACGAGAAACGGCTCCGTTTTGAGGGCTTCTTTTTTATTCGGTTCGATGTTTGCGGTGTTGGTATATTCGTTTTTTCAGGAATGGTTTTACCTTCGTTCCGTTTATTTTCTATGGATCGTTTGTTTTTTGTCGTTCTCGGGTTCCGGGCAAGCCGCTTCGGATTTTTCTTTTTTCTTTTCGGAAAAGCGATCGGAGTTTCAAAAACGTTTCGCGGAATTCGGAGGAGTCGCACCGTTTTTCGTGTCGATCCTGTTCGTTTTGCTTTTGTTTTGCTCCGTATTCTTCTTTCCGACGAATCGATATCGATACGGAATTTATCAACCTCCCGCGGCCAAAGATCCGTCCGAGCTCTGGATCTTGGAGGGAAACGGCAGTTGGCCCGTTTTTTCGGGGAAGAAAGGAATTCGCGCCGATTTCGAGGCGTTTGCGGACGCGGATTTTTTTTCCGCGGAATGGAATCGTCGAAAAACGGTTAAAACCGGACTTTCCCGGGGAGAAGTTTGGACGGATTCTTTTTACGCCGATGAATTCGATAAAATGAATATTCTGAAAACGGAATGTATTTTGCGTGAGGACGAATTTTTTCCTGACCTTTCCCTTTTTTGGAAACGGGAAATCTCGGATCCGGAAACGAGAAAATTCTGCGTTCGAATCCGGATTTCTCCGGGCTTCTGAATTTTACGTTATGCGATCCGTTCCGGTCACAGTCGTCATTCCAACGTATAACCGAGCCGATTCGATTTGTGCCGCGTTGGAGAGCGTTTTTTCTCAGACCGTTTTTCCCGAGGAGATATTGATCGTGGACGACGGTTCGGACGACGAAACCGTTTTCGTATTAAACGAAAAGTTTCGGGAACAACGGGATAAATTCCGGATTCTTTCGCTCGAACACGGTGGAGTGAGTCGCGCACGCAACCGGGGTGTTCAAAACGCGAATCAGGATTGGATCGCCTTTTTGGATTCGGACGACGTATGGCTTCCGCAAAAGTTGGAACGTCAATGGGACACGATCCAAGAAGAGGGCGGGGAAATTTTGCAAACGCAGGAAATCTGGATTCGCAACGGTCGAAGAATCAATCCTCCCGTTCATCTTCTCAAAAAAAACGGGGACATTTTCGATTTGAGTCTGGAGTTTTGTGCGATCACCCCGTCTTCCGTCTTACTAAAAAAGGAGTTGTATCAAAACGCCGGCGGAATGGACGAATCACTTCCCGCGTGCGAAGACTATGATCTTTGGCTGCGGATTACAGCGCGTCATCCGGTGCGCCTTTTGGACGAACTTCTTCTCATACGTTATGCGGGACACGAGGACCAACTCTCTTTCCGTTATCCCGTGATGGATCGATTTCGAATTTACTCTATTCTAAAATTATTGAATTCCGATTTATTAAACGACATACAGAGGAAGTCCGCGGAAAGAATTCTGTTTATAAAGTGGAACATATTGAAACAAGGAAGAGTCAAACGAAACCTTTGGAACGAATCCGATGACCTCCTTTTGTCTCGAGTTTTAGAGAACGGATTCGATTCCTCATTCGGTTTTGCGTTAAAACGATTTTTACTTCAGGAAGAAACTTGGTCCAAGGGTTGATCTTTCTTTTTTAGTCGCGTTTCGATTTCTGGTTTTCTTTTTATAGCCCGCATTTACGATCAACCACTCTACCGGCTTGAAATTCGGTTATATTCAGGAGTTGTTATGTTAGAAGGTATGAATGAGATTCTAAAAAAGATCAAGAGTCAGACGATGGACGCTCTTGCTCACGAAATTCTTAAAAGCGAAATCATGCGGACGAGGATTTTGTTTTCCTATTTTTTATTTATGGTGAGCGTGATCGGATTCGCGTTTTTTTTCCTAAAGGAAAAGATTGCGAGAGAAGCCGGAATCAATTTTCCGTTCGGAACCACGCTGGCCGTCACGCTTACGATCGCCGCTTACGAATACGGAGTGTATCGACTGCTTCTTTATTTTCAGAAACGGGGAAAGGTGATTTTTGCGACGGGCAGATTTGCGAACGCTTTTGTCGAAATCTCCTTCGTAACCGCGTTGTTGTGGATCAATATGGGAGTTTTTGAATCCCCGCTCATCGCTTTGTTTTCCCCGGCTACGTTGGTGTATTTCGTTTTTATCATCCTTTCGGTGTTACGTTTGGAGTTTTTTCTGAGCGTTTTTACCGGGTTGGTGGCCGGTTTGGAATTTTTAGCGCTTTCGATTCACGTCAATCCACAGGTGCAAAATTCGATTTCTTTGAAGTTTTTCACTTCTTTGTCGCCGTTGATCGGTAAGTCGGCTACGTTTTTTCTCTCAGGTGTGATCGCCGGATTCGTCGCTTTGCAGCTCAAACGTGCGTTAGTCGCTTCTTCCGCCGCCGTTCAGGAAAAAAATCAGGTGATCGGTATGTTCGGTCAATACGTTTCTCCGGATGTGGTGGACAAACTTTTGGAGCAGAAGACCGGGAATTTTTCGGAATCGAAACACGTTTGTGTCATGTTTTTGGATATCCGCAATTTCACGCGGTTTTCCGAAAAACGTTCTCCGGGAGAAGTCATCGATTATCTCAACTATATCTTTTCCCATCTCATCGATATCGTAAACGTTCATAACGGCATGATCAATAAATTCTTGGGAGACGGTTTTATGGCGGTTTTCGGGGCGCCTCTTTCCGATTCGGGCAATGACGTGGAAAACGCGGTGAACGCTTCTCTGGCCCTGTTGCGTAAGATAGAACAACTCAATCAAGAGGGAAAAATCCCGGATACGCAGATCGGAATCGGTTTACACTACGGCTCGGCGATGACTGGAAACATTGGTTCCGAAGCGAGAAAGGAATATACGATCATCGGGGATGTGGTCAACCTCGCGTCCCGCGTGGAACAGTTGAACAAGGAATTCGGCACTAAGTTGCTCGTTACCGAAGCGGTGTTTCAAACCGTAAAAGACAAGGTTCCGGGAAGACATATCTCCTCCTTACAAGTAAAAGGAAGAGAGGAGCCCGTGGTCGTGTTCGAACTGGGGAAGGTCTAAAGCCAGAATTCGAATTCCTTTTGGAATTTTATCGGATTCCATTCTAAGATTTGGTATTCCGCGACTCCGTTTTTGTGGAACGGATCGCGGCGGTAGAATTCTTCCATCGTATTGCGATCTTTTGCGCGCGCGATAAAAATTCCTCCGGTTCTCGGTTCTTGCGGTCCGGATGCGAGAAGGATTTTTTGTTCGTATCCTTGGGAGAGATATTCTCTGTGTTCCAGGACGTGGCGATCCACGATTTCTAAGGGAACGAGATAACGCAGAATTACGATAAACTGTTTCATGGAAGTTCCAAAACTAAAAACGATTCGTTTGTTTTAAAGCGAAATTCATCGGAATGTTTCCCGAACGGAAACGACCGATCGTATCGTTTACAAACCGAAATTCCTTCGTTCTTTTTTTTCAATGAGTCGCGAAATAGTTCCGGTTTTTGTCTCAGTCGGGAAGGCTCGAGTTGTATGTTTTCCACACAAGAAAGGATACGGACGATTTCCTTTCCCAAAGGAGAATTTTATGACTCTGGATTTTAGAACAAAAGCGAAAACGATTTTTATTTTGATTACTCTTCTGATTTTTGTTCGATGTGATCAAAATTCTCGCAGTGAAGACGCTACGATTCCGCTTCTTTCCCTCGTGGCGAAGGTGGGAAATACGGACGGAATCGAATCGCAAACGAACACTGACGCGAGCGATTCGGTTCCGAATCATTCCTCTCGGCCGGAAATGATTTCGAATTCGGAATTCGATCCCAACGTTTTGCAGAGTGAAGGTCCGGATCTGATTCCCACGGGAATTACGAATTTCTTTTCTCTTCCGGCTGGAACGGTTTTTCAAGAAGGCGTTTTTATCATGAATTCCGGAAACGCGACTGCCAGTGGAAATTCTCCTTCCCAAAAAGGTTATAAAGTCGATTTTTTTCTTTCTAAAAATCAGGATGGGGTCGAGGCAAAGCCGATCCGTTTGGGTAGTTTGTTTGTTACGAAGGATTTGGCGCCGGGACATGGGGAATTTCTGCAGGAAAGACTTCAGATTCCAAGAGATACATCCGCAGGATCGTACAATCTTTGTGTGAACGTCGATCCGGAAGAGATCATTTCGGAATCGAAGGAAGACAACAACACGTTTTGTGTTTCTTTACAAATCACGAATTCATCGAACATTTTGCCCGATTTAGTGATTCCTCGCGCTTCGATTTATCCGAGCGGGATGAAATGTAGAGCGGGAAAGCCGATGCTTTTTATCACCGCCGAAGTCAAAAACATAGGAAACTCGGCCAGCCCTTCCTCCTTGAACGTGGGTCTTTTGAGCGCCCTCGATACCAAAGGTGAAGTTTGGGGCGCTGGAAACGGGGTTTGGGGTAACGGAATCGGGTTGGAAGCGATTCAGCCCGGTCAAACCGTTACCGTTACGTTTCCTATCTATTACTTGCAAAGAGATCCGTCGTTTATGGAAGGCTCGCATACCTTTGATCTGAGAGTGAACCGCGGTAACTGGATTCAGGAATCGGATACGAAGAACAACGTATATAAGAAGAGTTTGGAAATTACGATTCCGGATGATTATTGCAAAAATCATCCCGGTTGATTCGAGACAAAACGTTCCCGTAGACTGATCGTTGTCGGAATTACGACGATTCGTCCGTGATACGCGGCGGCCCCACCCTGATTGGGTGGAGGAGGAGAGGTGGCGGGAAAACTTCCGGGAAGACTCTCCTATCACAGATCCGCCTTTTTTTCGAACGTTTTTTCGTGTGGTGGTCATAGTCGGAATTCCGACGGTATTTTATCGGAAACGCGGTGGACCGACCGGTTCCTGTTTTTTTTCGAAAAATTTTAGAACTTTTTTAGGGCCCCGCGTGAGCGATCGAAGCGGAAATACTGCAGCGCACCATTTTAATTTTTTTGAATATTCAAATGTTATCATTTTCTATCGATCTTTCGGAGAAAATAGGA
>NZ_RQFA01000033.1 GCF_004770155.1 Leptospira gomenensis
GTCCTAAATTGAAATGAGGAGGAAAATGAAACAACAAAGCAAAATATCGCGAAAGTTTACCGGGAATTAAGGCTCTCTGCAATGAAAACGGTATTCCGTCAAAAAAAGAGCGATTCCAATATATAACAAAAATGGAATATGTTTTGCGATTGATCGAGAAATCCGGTTTAAATTCCGACGTTTCCGAAATATTGGGCGACCAAGCTACGACAAGAATATCGTCCACTCCGAGCCCTTTTTCCTTCGCGTCATGTCCCCAAGAATCCAATTCCGATTCGGAACGAGACTTTGAGAAGGATTGAAACTTTGCGAAAAAAGCGGATCTATCACAAATCGTATTGAGAAAGGTTTCAAATTGCAACGTGAGTCTGTCATTTTCGAAAACGTATTCGAAAACTGAATCCGTTCTTTCCAAAACTTCGAACGCAGACACGTTCTTGTCCAAAGAGATCGACTTAGAAATAGAATTTGGATTGGTCAACGACGGAATCGATTCCCCTTCTACTGAAACGGGAAACGCCGCCTCCCATTCATATTCGAACTCCGCTTTTTCCATGGGGATATAACCGTTTTTTTTCTTCTCTTCGATTTGATTCCAAGAAAAAGAAATCGTACAAAGAAATGCCAAAATGAGACGAAAGCCTAAACCGACCGGCATTCTTCCTTGTTTCAAATTTTGCAAAAAAATGACCAAACCGCCCCTCGGTTGGAATGCTAAAAAATACGAAGTCCACAAGTCAACAAATGTGAGCAGAAAGAAGCCACGAATTCATCAAAAGAACATGGCTTATTATATTTCGATATATGCGATTTTTAAAAGAGTTTAAAAAACGTGGGAACTCACACGAAGTTGATGTTCAAAGAGATTCAAATATAAAAATATCGGAAGAAACTTCACTGAATTCGGAACAAAAAAATTCTTCAAAGAAGTTACATAGGAGATCCTACAACCATACTATTTCCAGACAATCTGGCCTGACGGTCCAAACAGAAATTCTTTTCTAAAAATACCGATACGGAAGTCATACGTACCGGACAAAGGGAAACAAAGTTAACGTTTTCTTTTCCAGCACGGTTTGCCCTTTGGCTGGCGAACTCCATTCAATCGATCACGGAATCCAACTCAATACTTTGTTACTACAACTGGTGTGGGAACTCACACATTCCTCGGAAAAAAGCCTCCAAACAACCGGCAAGACTTTTCAAAATCCCTTTTTTCCGTTCAACCCGCTCCCGCCCCAAAAACAACCCGAGAAATAACAAAAATCGAGGGAGATCCCACAAAACCGAGCGTGACAAAATCAAGAATCCAAATGAAAAAGTAAATTTAAAGAACCCCGAACCCGAACAAAATCGAAAAGAAAAATCTCACTTCGCATGATAAAATGAAAAAAGGGAAGTCCGCAGTTTTCAAAAAACTCGATACCAACTAGGATGAATCTAAAGTTAACGATAGCCTCTTTCTTACTCTGCGTTGCCGTTTTATTCGACTGCAAACCGTCCGAAGACCAAAGGGAAAAAGACTTCCAATCCAGATTGTTCTCTTTAGCCACCTCAAGTAGCTCGCAACAAAATCAAAACGGAAATAACGATTCTTTTTTCGTAGGGGGAACCGTCACGGGCTTGGGATTATCCAACAATCTCATACTTCGAAACAACAACACGGATGTATTGACGATCAACATCAACGGCGTATTCAAATTCGCGCAGACATACAAGGACGGGGACTCGTATTCGGTCACAGTCCTACAACAACCGGTCAATAAATTCTGTTCGATTCCCAACGGAGTGGGCAGCATAGCGAGAACCGACGTCCTCACTATATTAGTAAATTGTAATTAATTTTTCTTTTTATCCGCTTCGGAACTTCCCGAATCGTTTCCGCCGCCCGCGTTCGTTCCCGGATCGACGTTAGGCGAAATAGGAGCGGCGGGCGCCGCACTATTTTCCGCCGGCTTAGGAAGTTTGACCCGCTGGCCGTCTTTTAATTCGTTCAATTCGGAAACGGCAACATAACGTCCCACTTCGAGATTCCCGACCACTTCCGCAAAATCGCCTTCTTCTTTGATGATTTCCACTTCGGTACCGAACAAACGTCCTTCGTCATTCGCGGTAAAAACGGTGGCTTTTTTTCCTTCCTTGCCTTTGATCAGGGCCTTGATCGGAATCTGAAACGACAACTTTTTCACGTCTTCCTGAAGAATATGTCCACGCGTAAACATACCCGGTTTGAGGAGTTTTTTATCGTTTTGTGCGAGAACCTTCACTTCCACCGTTCTACTTTGCGGATCCACGATCGGGCTGATGATATAAACTTTTCCCTCGAATTCCTGTCCGGGATAAGCGTCTATGATGAAGTTCACCTTCTGATCTTTTTTTAGACGCCAAAGTTCCGATTCGCTTACGTTGAATTTTAAAATCACCTTCGACGTGTCTACGACGATATAAAGCGCTTCCCCTTCTTTAACAGCTTCACCCTGTTCTTTAATCCTGGAAGCAACGGTCCCGGTCAAAGGACTACGGATTTTGGCTTCCTTCAAAAGAAGTTCCGTGGATTCCATATTCTTAAGCGTGGACTTAAGATTGGCTTCGGACATATCGAACTCCGCACTTTCGATCATCGTATTGAGTTTGATATACGCGTCCTTCAGACCCGCTTTAGTTTTAGGCATAGGAATATTAGCTTTTTTTAAATCTTCCGGTCTGTATCCAAGTTGAAGACTCGCAAGATTTTTCTCCGCCTTAAACAAGGATATGTTCGCGGAATTCAAGGACGTTTCCACCGATTTCAACTCCGTCTCTGAAACCGCTCCGGCCTCGTTCAATTTTTTCTTGTTTTCCGCGCTTCGTAAAAGGTTATTTCGGATTTCTCTCGAATCCCGAACGTCGGCCTCCGCTTTTTCGATATTGGCAAGTTCTCGTTCGACCCTTTGTTTCGCGATGAAAAGTTTAGCGGAAGCGAGATCTCTCTGACGGGTTTGCACCTCGACGCTCGCTTTATCCTTGGACAACTGGATTTCCAGATTCAGGGTTTCCATCTGCGCGAGCACTTCTCCCGAGGCGACGTTGTCCCCTTCTTCCTTAAAGTATTGTTTGATTCTCCCTAAAATTTTGGAGGTGACTTCGGCCTTTTTGAAAAAGGAAACCGAACCCAAAACCTTCAAACCGGAACTGGATTCGCTCAACTCTATCTTGGCGAGTTTGATCCGATCCTCCAAAGCGGGGGTCTCGTCCTTCTTCGCGCCTTTTTTACAATCCGAAACGAAGAATACAAAAAGAAGAATCCATACATACTTAAGTCGAAATCCGTTTTCCATTTTAGTTTTCCTCTTATTGTAATTCGAATAAATGCAGATCGTCCAGATTCAAACCCGTGGACAATTCCATCTGAGCAATTGCGTTTAAATACTTCAAACGGGCGCCGATCTGCGCGTTTTTCGCCTCCAGAAAGCGGATCTCCGTCTCCGCCAGTTGGGGGCGAGTCGCTTCGCCGAGTTTCACCTGCAATTCCTGGATTTGAAGTCTTTTTTCGAATATTACGATATTCTCATCCGCTTGTTTCATGGCTTGCCAGCTGATGTTCAGACCACGGAGCGATTTACGAATCTCCGTTTCGATGATGTCGCCCAACTGTTTACTCGCGATTTTGGCCTGATACGCGTCTATCCCCGTCGAAACGATCTGCCTTTTATAGGACAATTGATCGTAGATCGAAACGGTTGTGGAGGAGGAAAGCGATCGGTCCGTGTCGTCCCTTCTGGAAACGAAGTTGGATGAATCGGTGACTTGATTGGGCCCCAACAACATGGAGATCCGAAAGTTCAAACCCCATTCCGGTTGTCTCGGAGGATATTCCGCCCCCGAATAACCGTAAAAACCTCCCAAAGACACCGTGGGAATATAAAACGATTTCGCATAACGGTGCTGCGATTCGGTCTGAAGTTCCTTGGCCTTCGCACGATCGAAATCGACCCTATATTTTCTTGCGAGCGAGATGAGATTCATCTCCTGAAGTTCCACGAAATTGTATTTAACGGAATTCAAAAGATCGCCTTTCAATTCCAATTCGCTGTTGGCTTGAAGACGAAGAAGAATCTTAAAATCCTCGAGAAGATTGTTGTATTCGATCCTCGCGTTCTCGTATTGGATTTTGATTTCGTTCAGACGGTTTTCCACTTCGAGAATCCGGATCACGGTGCTTTCTCCGAGTTCCAATTCTCGTTTACCCAATTCCAGCTGTTGTTTTTGTCTTTGTATGGAACGATCGTAAACTTCGATCGCGGATTTACGGCTGAGAATTTCGTAGAATTTGGATCTGATTTTAAACCGAAGTTCGTTCAAAGCAAGGCGAAGATCGTATTTCGCCAAAGCGAGATCGCTCATCGCCGCGTCCAACGCCAGCGAACGCCTTCCTCCGTCGAAGATCACCTGATCGATGTTCAAACTCAAACGTTGATTGCGGCTGTCGTCGGCGTTGGTCACCACGTTCTGCGAACGATCCCAACGAACAGTCGCGGTCGGAAAATAGGCTCTCCAGTTTTCATTGAGAAGCAGACGTTTGATCTGTTGTTGCGAACTGATGAGACGGATTTCCGGGCTGTTTTCGATGCCCAATTTCTCCGCGGCGACTATGTCTAAAATCATCTTCTCCCTGGCGTTCAGGGAACTACCGAAAAAAAATAAAACGAACCAGGCGCTTATTGTGAACGGCTTTTTAAAAAATAGATTTCCTGGAAAACGGCTCGCCACCTCGACCAATCACTCCCTCGAACTCGGATAAAACACTCGTTTATCTTTTTTTATTTCGAACTAAATCGGAAATCTTGTTCGCAAACACGCGGGCCACTTCGGAGCTGTTGTCGTATAACTCCAAAGGCGAGTTCCCGATGAATTGCATCTGAACCACTTGCGATCCGTTCTTACTATATACATATACGATAATCCCCGAACTCTGGACAGGATCCAAAAAATTTCCCGCTTTTGTTTCGTGTACAAAACCTGTGATCACGTAATCGGCGTTAGTAAGCGCGGAAATTTCTTTTACCTGCTCCGCACTCAAAAGATACGAAGTGTTCTGTTTTTGGGAAACGGAAACGATGGAAGCGTTCGCATTCGCTCCCGCCTGCATATCGGGAGCTTTCGTCGAAAGGTCGGCGTTTAAAATCGTTCCCTTTAAACCGTTTTTATGAAGAAAGAAAAGAAGATTATCGGAAAACACGGAGGATATTATGTCCGGTTGATTGGAAGCCTTAGAAAGGAATCGAACGATACCGAATTGACTTCCGCTTACGAGCGCCGACGAGTCCACTTCCGATAAAGTTATGGTATACGTTAAGTCGTGATACAAGCGCATCGACTGCGTACATCCGTTTATAAAAAGCGCGTAAAAAAGCGCGGGAAACATAAACCTTGAAAGTAATCGAAAACGAATATTTAACATAATTTCTCTTAGCGATATTTGTATTTTCGGAGATGAAAAAACTATTATTGAGCGCGTTATTAAGTTCAATGCTTCAAATGTATCCTGAAAAATCAACAAAGAGAAATTAATACGAATAAAATGTTATTTCAAGGTCTAAAAGATTGACTTTTTTCCGACTAAATTGGCTTTCTGTTTTAACAAGAAGGATATAAGAAACGAAAGATGAAAAGAAACATAGCCAAGTTATGCCTGCTCTTATTGTCTATTTTGATTCTTAGTGATTGTTCCAAGCGTAAGGAGAACGAACTCTTGAATGATGCAGAGAAACAAAACGCGTATGGAATCGGAGCCTTACAATTAGGAGATTACGAGAAAGCGGAGGAATACTTTAAGGAAGCTCATCGTTTAAATCCCAAAGAACCGAACTACGCAAACAACGTCGGAGTCACGCTAATTCCGAGAAATCGATTCGAACAAGCGATCGTTTATTTTTCGAAAGCGGTGGAAATCGATCCCAATTTTCAAAGGGGATACTTCAATCTCGGTGTCGCTTATCAAAATCTGCAGAAAAACGCGGACGCATTGCGTTACTACGAAAAGGCGGCTTCCATTCCCGGAACGATGCCGGAAATCCATTTCAACTTAGGAATCGTCAATACTCGACTGAACAAAAAAGCCGAAGCGAAAAAGAATTACGAAACCTTTATAAAGGAAGCGCCTCCTCAATTCGGCCAGCAGATCAAGGACGCATATGCCAAAATCAAGGAGTTAGGCGTTTGAAACATACGAATTGGGCCTTATTCCCGTTATTCTTCCAGTTATTCCTAATCTCCTGCGGCGGCTCCATCGATCTGGAAAAATTCGCTTCTTCAAGAACCGGAGATAGAAAGGGAACGCCGGCTTTGTTTTATCTGAACGAAGCGGAGTTCTCTGCGAAAAATTTCCGTAAGGAATTCTTCTTCGAAAGAAAACATATCGCCGGCAAATTCGAACCGGTCACGCCCGAAGAAATAGAAGCGGAACTGCAGAGATATATCGAAGAAAGCATTTTGTTAAACGAAGCGATCGCAAAGACCGATCTCAACTCGGCGGAAGCGCAGAAATACCTCTGGCCCTTTGTTCGAAAGGCGGTCATATCCTATTATTTATCCAAGGAATCGGGAGAATTCGACGTAGCCGAAAATTCGAGCGAGGTGGAAGTTTCCGACGAATTGATCGATAAGTTCTATTCGCAAAACAAGGAATTGATGAAGGAAAAAAATCCTGCGGAAATCAAAAAGAAACTAAAAAACACCGCCATCCTTTTGAAAGTCAAGGAAAGGATCTCCCTCGCGCAGGAAAAAAAGAAAATCATCATCGGAAAAATGAGACAGAACAACAAGGTGCGGATCGTTCAAAAGGAAGTGTTTACCGAAGAGTTGTATGAAAAGTAATCCCGTAAGAATTACGAACCAAACTAAAACGACGACATATAGAAAGAACGAATTTAAAAACACACGGCGTTTCTTTTTGCCGATTTGTTTTTCGATCCTACTTTCTTCGATCCTATTCTGCAAACAGGATGAACAAGTCGTTTTAGAAACCTTCCAGAAAGGAAAAAAAGAATACGTATCTCGTAACTTGGAAAAAGCCGTGGATCTTTTCCAACAAGTGACGGAAGAAGATAAGGACTTTTTACCGGGATATATCATGCTTGGTAAAAGTCATTTTTTCCTCGGCCATCTTAAGGAATCGGAGGAAACGTTTCAAAAAGGATTATCCCAGTTTCCCGGAAACTCGACCATACGCTTTTGGTTGGCGAGGATTCATATGTTGCAGGAAGGAAAATTGGAAGAAGCCAAAAAGGAGCTCGAATTCATCCTGGAAACGGAGGAATCCTTTTTCGACGCGCACTATTATTTGGGAAAAATATATGAAAAAGAGGGAATGTTGAAGGAGGCTTTGATCGAGTACAACCGGGCCAAAATGATCAAGATCGGATTCGATAAGATCCATCGCGATCTCGGAAAATTGTATGAGGTGGCCGGGTTACCCGAAAAAGCGGCTTTGGAAAAAAGTCTCCTCTTCGAAAAAGCGGAATGAAAAAGGTAGTTCAATATTTTATAATATTTTTATGTTCTTATTGTAACGCCGACTTAGGGGATTTAGGCGACAAACTTAAATACCTCGGGTTGGCAAACGGCGGAGAATTCGAACCTCCTACCGTGCTACTGATCACGCCCGGCACGAACGAACAAAACGTGTCCGTCAACGGGGAAGTTTCGATTCTATTCTCCCAACCCATGGACAAAAACTCCGTGGAAACCGGAATCACTCTCGGAGCCGTGGCCGGAGACAGTTCGGTTCGTTATATCTGGACATCGGATATCCTACTTAAAATCGTTCCGAAAACCTCGTTCACCTCCGGGAAAAGATACGAAATCCGCCTCAATCGCAACGTCGTAAAGGATCTCCGCGGAAACTTTATGTCGGAGAATTTTCTTTCCGTCTTTTACACAACCGGTTTCGGACCGCAGCCCTTTGTGGCCGATTCCAATCCGCCCGTAGCCAATCAGATCGTCTACGGTTTCGCGGTGGATTCCAATCCTTACATTCAATTTTCGGAACCTATGGACAGGATTAAAACCGCGGACGCGGTTTCCGTGACGGGAGGCCCGGCGATTTTCGTCAAACAATGGAACGCCGATTCCACTCGATTGACCTTGGCTCTTACCAAAAACCTCGATCCGTCCACGACGTATACGCTCAAAATCCTGAGATCCGCGACCAATTCCGTGGGGAACGCCTTGGACAGGGATTATTCCATCCTGTTTTATACGGGAGTTGCATCATTAAATCCTTATATTCAGGATATACAATGGATCAACAGCACGGCTCCGATTCCGGCGTGGCCCGTGCTTTTACCGGTTCCCGCGACCAATCCTCTGATGACCGGAGTTTCCAAAACGAGTTCGCTTCAATTCACGTTCTCTAAACCTATGGATCAGACCAAAACCCAAAACGCGATCCAATTCACGCCGTCCATCCCGGGACAATTTACTTGGGGTTCGACCACGATTCTTCGTTTTACTCCTACGGATAAAATGACGCAAGGCGCCACATACCGGTTGAACATCAACTCTTCTGCCACAGATACGGGGAATATGCCTCTGGAAAATTCGTTCATCATCGATTTTAAAATCGATAACGTTCAGGATAGTATGCCCGTCGGCGTAACCGGCATCGTCAATAATTCCGTAACGGCACTTTGTGCGGACGCAGCCGACGGAAACGCGAACGCTCCCGCGGTTCCCTTGGACCCGACGCGGGTTTATAAGATATCGATCGTTTCCACCTCTTGCGCTCTCAAAGATTATACGTTCCGATTCAATTTCAGCACGGCGGGCAACGTCCCGTTACAAACTTCCGGCGACAACGACATTTACGATCAGGTTGCGGTTTCCTATTTTTCGGGAGGCCCGAGCACTGGATCGCCGAATATCTTTTATAAAAACTACAACTGCGGAGCGACCTGCAACACGGCAGGTTACTTCGAAGTGGGAATCAAAAACGTCCAAACCGGAACTCAATACAAGTTACGACTCAAAGGAGGAGCGAGCGGAATCAGGGATACGAACGACAACTATATGCCCAATGATCTGATTTTCCTCTTCGAAAGACTATGAAAAAGATAATCCTCGCCTTCCTTCTCATTCCCTCCCTTTTTGCGGACTGCAGCCAAATGCTGGAAAACGGAAAAGGTCCTTTGAGTTTTCTTCCCGGCGTAGCCGTGTTAGGCGGAGAAAGCGAACCTCCTAAAGTTACGGGAAGCTGGCCTCTCAACGAACAGACGATTACGGATCCGAGAGCCGCCATATCCATTTCTTTTTCCAGGGATATGAACAAAACGTTCACCGAATCTGCCGTATCGTTGCGAAGTTCTCAGGCTTCCATTTCGGGAAGTTATTCCTGGATCGGTTCCACGTTGTATTTTCAACCCTCCGTGGCCCTGGCCGAACCCGGAATCTACACCCTCACCGTCTCCAAGTCGCAAGCGGAGGACGCTATCGGAAAAAACTTAACGGAGGATTTTATCCTTCGTTTTAATTACAACGCGGATACCATCGAACCGACTCTGTTGGGAAGTTTTCCTTCCAACGGAGCCATCGGAGTCCAGACCAATTCCCGTATCACACTGCGCTTCTCCAAACCGATGAACGTAAATCTGGTGTTGACCGAAGTGACCACCAATCCTTCCATACCGTTTAACTTACCGGCTACGATCGTTTCTCCGGACCGTACCACGTTCGAATTCGTTCCCGTTCAACCGTTAACGTTCGGAACCACCTACAGCGTTACTGTTCCGAATTCGATCAAAGACAGCATCGGCAACGCTCTGCTGCAGACGTATCGAATCGGATTCACCGTAGGCGACGATTTCGTTCAACCGGCTCTCATCGGGATACGATCCACCACGGTCACCGACTTTTTGTTAAACGAATTCATTCCTGTGGACAATTTCGAAAAGACGGATCAGTTTGTGGTCGATTTTTCCGAACCGATACAACCGTCCACTTTGTTGACCGGGATCACGTTCAACCCTTCGGCTCCGTTTACGATCACGGAAAATTCCGGCGGAACGAATAGAAGTTTTATCATCCAACCCAATTCCAATCTGGCGGCCAACCAAACCTATCAGATACAGGTTACGAATTCGATCAAAGACACACAAGGAAACAGCCTCGTAAAAACGTACACCTATAACGCGAACGTAAACGGTCCCAGAAGTCAATTTCTGTTCGTAAGGGGCATCTATCTGAATACCGCTTTGACCTTACGACTTCAGGACGGAATCATCAGTACGATCACTCACGACGGCGGAGTCGGTCCGACCTACAACTATAATTCGGCAGGAACGAAAGCCTTCCACGTCGTATTCTGTAGAGGGGCTTCGAGTACTTCCTGTTTGGATACGGATTTGAATTTGGTTCTGATGTCCGTCCAATTCTCCGTGAATTTCGATTTCGGACCCAACTCGGGAAGTCCGTACCTCCTGCTTCCTCAGATCGGAGGCGCCGCCAACATATACAAAACCTCGATCTTCAACTTAACCGAAAGTCCGAACACGTATATCTTTACCGTAAAGGGCGGGACCGACGGAGTCAAGGATACGTACAACAATTATATGCAGAACGATTATTCCGTCCGTTTCCAAGCGGTTCCGTAAATCGGTCCATAATAATTTCTTAATATAAGGCGAGATTCCGTAGGTGATCGAATTTTTTCTAAGAAGAAAGGTAACCACTCTGGTTATCTTCTTCTTACTCATTTTGTTCGGATATGTCGGGCTCACGAAACTGAAGATGGAACTTCTTCCGGACGTGAGTTTTCCTTCGCTTACGATCGTAACCGTTTATAGCAACGTCGCCCCCGCCGAGATCGAATCCCTCGTAACGAAACCGATCGAAGAAATCCTTTCTTCCGTGGGCGGAGTGGATCGAATCCTCTCCGAATCCATAGAAGGAATTTCGATCGTAACCGTACGGTTCCGCTGGGGAACGGAAATCGATCAGGCGCTCATTCAAGTCAGGGAAAAATTGGACTTAGTCAAAGGTTCGCTTCCCCAGGACGTAAAAAAATCCATCGTCATACGTTTTGATCCGAACAGCGCTCCCATCATGCAGATCGCGGTCAAAGCGGTGGGAATCGACCTCAAAGAAGTGCGTCTTTTTCTACGCAAAAACGTAATCCCGTATTTTGAGCGTGTGGACGGAGTCGCCGCCATTTCCCTCTCCGGAGGATACGAACGACAGATCCAAGTCAACGTAGACAAAGGTAGATTAGAAGCTCATAATTTAAAAATTCAAGATTTAGTAAACCAGATCGATTCCAGCAATTTCGGATTTCCTGCGGGCAACGTCCGCGAAGGAGACAAGGAAATTCTCGTCCGAACAGACGGATTGTTTCCGTCCGTTTCCGCGATCGAAGACACGGTCGTGGGAGTGACGAAAGGCGGAGTTCCGATTTATCTGGGGACCGTAGGCGAAATCAAGGATACGTATAAGGAACGTACCAGCGTGAGCGGTCTTATGGACGAAGAATGTATCTCCATGATTCTGAAAAAGGAATCAGGAAAAAACACGGTTTCCGTAGCCTCCGATCTACGTGATTTGATCGCACAGCTGAACGAGAAATTCGGAGACAAACTTCAATTCCAGATCATCTCGGATCAATCCATCCTGATCGAGGATTCGATCGCGTCCGTCGCTTGGGCGGGAATTTTGGCCGTCGTAATTTGTTATATGGTCCTTAGTTTCTTTTTAGGAAATCTCAAGGAACCGATCGTGGTGATCAGCGCAGTGCCGATATCGGTAATGGCGACCTTTTTGATGATGTTCGGGTTCGGTTTAACGATCAACACGATGTCTCTCGGGGGATTGGCCATCGGAGTCGGAATGGTGGTGGACTCCGCGACGGTGGTCCTCGAGGCGATCTCCGAAAAAAAGAAACGTATCTCCGATCCTATCCTTGCGAGTATAGAAGGAACCAAGGAAGTTTTCGGATCGATCCTGGGATCCACGATCACGAGCGTCGTGGTTTTTTTACCGATCATATTCGTGGAAGGGATCGCGGCCGAAATTTTCGGAGAGTTCGCATTGACGATCTCCTTCTCCTTGATTTCGTCGTTGTTTACTTCCGCGACCTTGGTGCCCGTACTCGCGCAGTATAAATTTTTCTCCACCGGTCTCGGAAAATTCCCCGATTTTATAGAAATACCGCGGGAAAAAATCCTTACACAAGTAAGAAGCGCCTTTTCTTCGGTCGCCGTTTTTTTCATTAAAAGAAGGACGTTCGCCGTTTACGTAGGATTGGCGTCGGTCTTCGCCGCGTTCGTATTTTTTCTCGCTGTTCCCAAAGAAATGTTAACCGAAATCGATCAGGGAGAATTTTACATAGACGTAGTAGCACCCGAAGGATCGAACCTCGACTTCACCAGAAGAATCGTAAACGACATCACCAAAAAACTCAGCGAAGACAAAACCGTGGACACCGCATTTTCCAGGGTCGGATACGAGGAAAAGGACATCATCCTCAATCCGAAAGGCGATTTCGGACTCAACCGCGCCACCGTTTTCGTCAAACTCGCGGATAAACGAAAGGCCGAGGATTTTCTATTAGATTTTTCTAAAATACTTTCCGAGATAGAAAAAAATTACGGCTCCAAAATCGCCACAAGAATGGCCAGCAGCGTATTGGGAGGAATTTTCGGCTCCGGAGGCGGAGGTGTCTCCGTGGAGATATCCGGTCAGGATTTGAACTTGATCAGAAAGATCGCGAGCGAAGTCGAAAACGAACTGGCATCCACCAACGAAGCGATCTCGGTAACTTCCACGGCAAGGGAGGAAACGCCGCAGCTTAAGGTCGTTTTGGATCGGGAGAAGATGGCTTACTTCGGATTAACTGTGGAGGACATCGCCACGACTCTGAAAACCTCGATCAAGGGAGATATCGCGACCCGCTTTCGCGAGAACGATTTCGAATACGACGTGCTCGTTCGTTTTCGATCCACCGATCGAATAGGATTCGATTCCCTTCAGGGAATACCGATACGATTGCCCACCGGAAAGAATATTTTTTTGGACGCGGTCGCGGACGTATCTCCCGCAAGGTCCTTGCGAAAGATCATGCGTCTGGAAGGGAAACGAATCGCCATCGTGTCCGCCGTTCCTAAGGAATCCGCGGAGGTATTGGAGCGTAAAATTTCTGAGATCATAACCAAGTTCGAAAAGGACAAGGACATATCCGTACTACCCGGAGAGATGGCGAAAGAAACGAACAAGTCCTTCGAGGCGCTGACATGGGCGGGAATATTCGCGCTCATCCTCGTGTATATGACCCTCGCTTCCCAATTCGAAAACCTGATTCTTCCGTTGATAGTGATGGTGTCCATCGTAATGGTAGGTTCGGGTTCTTTGATGTTTTTGATACTATCCGGAAATACGTTGAACATCGTTTCCGGAATGGGCATGGTGATGTTGAGCGGATTGGTGGTGAACAACGCCATCATTCTGATCGAATTCTTCGCCATGGCCGATCTCCATAAAAGTGTAGAAGAAATCGTATATTCCACGATTTACAGAAGGATCGATACGATCTTAAACACAACGCTGACGACGGTGTTGGGGCTTCTTCCCGCCGCATTGGCGATCGGCGGGGAATCCCCTCAAGAGCCGATGGCATTGGCGGTTTTGGGAGGGCTAACCGCCTCGACTATTTTTACGGTGGTGATAATTCCGGCGGCCTATTTCTCCGTGGTAAAACGGAACGCGAAGTAGTAAAACATGGATTCGTTAATTAGAATATTATACAGAAGACATGTAACGACTTTTATGCTTTTTTTAGGGATCGGAATCTTCGGAGCGGTTGCGATTCCGAGACTTCCCGTATCCTTGATGCCGCCTTCCAATTCTCCGGCGATCACCATTCTGACCAGATATCCCGGAATCTCTCCGAGTAAGATCGAGGAGATCATCACCAAACCGATCGAAGAACAGATATCGGGTGTAGGCGGAATCGAGGATATACTTTCCTCTTCGGAGGAGGGAGAATCCAGAATCAACGTCATATTCAAACCCGGAACAAAGATCGCATATCGTTCTTTGGAAGTGAGGTCGCGTATCGATCTGATCCGGGGAAACTTTCCGCGAGAGGTGGAAGAACCCGCCATCCTCAGATACGATCCGACGAATCGCCCGATCTTTATCGTCAAACTCGAATCCGAAAAATACAAACTGAAGGAGCTACGCGAATTCGGAGAGAACAAGTATAAAAAAAGATTCGAACGAATCGACGGAGTCAGCGAAATCCACGTAGGAGGCGGATTCCAACGCGAAGTCAACATCGACATCGATAAGGGCAAACTTCTTCAAACCGGAGTCGGCTTGGAGGAAGTGCTTTCCAAAATCAGGACCGCAAACGTGGACGTTCCCGCCGGCAACCTGATGGTCGGAGACAATTATATCAACATACGGGTGATCGGAAAACTACTTCAGATCAACGAGATAGGAAAGGTTCCGATCTCTGTGGGCAAATCGGAACAAGTCGTTTATCTTTCCGACATCGCAAAGGTTCAGGACGGCTTTCGAGAGAAGGAGGACATCGCGAGAGACGCCGGAAAGGAAGTCGTGTCGGTTTACGTTCAAAAGGCGGGCGACGCAAATTCTCTCGCGCTTTGCGAGGACCTAAGAAAGGAACTCGACCTGATCAACATAGACGGCATCAAACAGAGCGTAAACTACGACCAATCGCAAACCATCAAAACCGCAATCGCAAAAGTCGTGGACTCGGCGGTTTCGGGCGGAATCATCGCGGTCATCGTATTGTTCCTGTTTCTGCGGAATTTATACGCGACCTTGCTCGTTTCCATATCCATACCTCTTTCGATCATTTCCACATTCGGTCTGATGTATTTTTTCAACGTAGGAATCAACGTTATCTCCCTTTGCGGACTTGCTCTGGGCGTGGGAATGCTCGTGGATTGTTCCGTGGTCGTAATCGATAGGATTTTTTTTCTTCACGGAAAGGACGGCTTCAAACAGGAAGGGATATTGGAAGCCGCTTCCAGTTTATCCAAGGAATTGTTCGCGTCAGTATTAACCAGCATCGCGGTTTTTTTTCCAATATTTTTCAGCTCGCGGGAATTGAGGGATCTTTACGGAGGATTGGCGATCACAGTCTCCGCATCTCTCATCACTTCACTGATCGTGTCGCTCACCTTTCTTCCCACATTGGCTAAATTTATTCTGACCAAGGACCAAAGATTCGGAATTTTGGACCTACCCCGGTCCGCAAAACGCAGAATATACGCTTTCAAAGAAAAACTAGAATTCATAATATACGAAAAATTTAATTTACCTCGTTTCGAACTGGCGCAAGTGCTGGATCTCCTCCTAAGGAACTACAAAAAAACGATCCTCTATTCCACGATCGTTATCGTGGTAAGCCTCGGATTTTCGTTTTTCCTAAAACAGGAATATATAGACCCGACGGATTCCAGCGAAATCAGCGCCTCTCTCGAGGTGGAAACCGGAACCCATTTGGATGCGACGGATGTAATCACGAAAAACGTGGAAAAGGTCATCGGCCAAAATCCCTACGTGGAAAAGGTCTCTTCGAAAGTGGAGAAGTGGCATTCTGATCTGATGATCAAACTCAAACCGGCGTCCGAACGCGGCGGAAAATCCACGAACGAAATAATAACCGAGTTAAAGGAACAAACCGATCAGTTACAAAACGCTTTCGTTTTTTACACGGAGTCTGGCGCCGGCGAAGGTTCGAAAGAAATCGACATCGAGATAATCGGAGACGACGCGGAAACCATTAAGTCACTGGCAAGGGAATGCGCCAAAGAAATCGGGGGAATTTCCGGTATACAACAGGTCGCTCTTCGTTTTAAGGAAGGAAAGGATCAGATTACGTTTTCGATTGATAAAATCAAGGCTTCCCAATCCGGATTGTTACCCAATCAAATCGCGAACTTTATGAAAACCGCATATACCGGTTCTATACCAACCAAATTCTACGACAAGGATAGGGAGATAGACATCCGCGTTCGTTTTTCAAGCGAGGATCGGGACGGGCCGGAATCCGTGTTCGGGGTATTTATCCCTTCTTCCAGATCCGAAAAAGTCGCCAAAATACCGTTAGTCGAACTAAGTTCCGTCCGTAAGGAAAAAGCGGAATCGAGAATCTACAGAAAGAACAAAAGGAAAACCTACGGCCTAACCGCCAAACTGGGAGACATAGACACGGGCACCGCGGTGAGTAAAATTGAAGCCGCCTTAAAAAAGGTTTCTTTCCCCGAAAATTACCAGTATGAAGTCACCGGAAATTATAAAAAACTGAAGGAAAGTAGAATGGAGATGATATCCTTGATCGTACTTGCGTTCATCATCATCGTCTGCATTCTGTCTTCTCTGTTCGAGTCGTTCCTGATTCCTTTTTTGATCATCCTAACGATCCCCTTTTCCGCGGCGGGAGTGATACTCACTTTATTCGTCTTCAGAATGTCCTTAAACATTTCCGTATATATAGGATTCGTAATGTTGGCCGGAATAACGGTAAACAACTCGATCCTAATCGCGGAGACGTTTCTGGAAAAATTCAAATCGAACATTCGATACAAGGATTTGGACGAGCTTTTATCGACCGGAATCCAAGAACGAATCCGACCGATCTTAATCACGACGATCACCACGGTGCTGGGTTTATTCCCGTCCGTATTGGATTCGGGAGAAGGGAGTCAACTCTGGAGGCCTCTGGCGGTAACGGTAGTGTCCGGTTTGTCCATTTCGACCGTTTTAACGATTTTCCTGTTTCCCGCATTTTTTAAGATCGTAGTTCCTTATCTGTTCGACGAATACGAAAGTGTTCCTCTTGCGGAAAAAAAGAAGAAACGATGAGCGATATCCGATTTTAACGTAACGAAGGCCAAAAAGATGGAAAACACCAGCGAGAACGAATGTTTTGAACCGGAGTATTTAAAGGAATTATTATATTCTGGAAACAAAATACCGATTTATCTCAAAAAACATTTCAAGGACTGCGGAATCTGCCAGGGCAACCTGTTGAACTTCCACTCCGACACTCCGATCCCGAAACGCGCATTCGGAAAGGATTTCGAAAAAACCGTCTCTTCCTGGAAGAACGAACTTCCCGAGGATTCCGAAAACGAACAGGATATTTTCCGCAACGCCTCCTCCGTCTACGATACGGCCTTATTCAAATTCGTTTATCGACATAGGCTTTGGATTTACATACTCGGATACGTTTCGGTCATCGTCGCCTTCTCCTATTTCTGGTTTATTCTCATCTCCCGATAGGGAAAATTAGAAATAAATTATAAATCGGTTTTATACGACGCGAAATAAATCTTGAAAACGTAAGAATCCCGATTCTCCTTTTCGGAATGCAGTGGAAAATTCTTTCGTTATTTACCGTTTGTTTCGTCTTTACCGCGTTAAACGCCGGAGAAAAAAAGTCCCCTAGATACGTAGTCACGATAGAAGGCAAGTTGAACGTCCGGGAAAAACCTAAGGACGGAAAGATCCTATTCCAATTGGAAAAAGGGGAAATCGTTTCGATCAACGAAGACGCCCAGTCCGAGGAATGGCTTGCGATTACGACCCGCACCGGAGCAAAAGGATACGCCGCCGCGGAATTCCTAAGCAAAAAACCTCCCGCAGATCTCGATAACGCGATCCTATTCGGATCCGTTTATACGAGCACGGAAGGATCCTGGTTTAGATCGCTCGCAGTTCGGATTAAAAACGAATGGCTTTCGGCTAACGATCATTCAGCGGAAGCGTATTATTTGGAAAAACTGAAGACGCAAAACAGACAAAAGGCGACCGTTTACCAAAGCACCAACGTCGTCGGCGAGTTCGACCCGGAGAAAAAGGAAACGACCGGTTGTCAGGAAGTCCGAGTTCTAAAGGGTTCGCTTTTCGCCTTCGGAAAAATAAACACGCTGGAAACCTCCACGTTCGGAATCTTCGGATCCAAAATCGAAGGTAAAGTCCGATCCGAACGTTATACGCCATCGGAAAAAACGGCCAAACAATTGGATGAATCGATTACCGCCGTATTCAGAAAAAAACATCCGAAACAGGCGGAGCTGAAATTTTTAAAACGGGGCGAACTATACAAAATCTTATCTCCCGATAAGGAATACGTTTTCGTCCGTTATGCGATTAAAGTGGAAGTTGAGGAAAAGTCGTATTACGCGGCGTTGTACGAATTAAACGGAGACGTTCTCGGAAAAAGAATATTCGAAAAGTTTGATACTCTAATTGGAGAACAAACATTCTACGGAGGTCAATATCATTTCCTAGACGCGTTCGATTTGGACGAAAACGGAACACCGATCCTGATCATCCACCACAACGGATACGACGGTTTTATCGACGAATTCATGCGGCTTAAAAACGGAAAGCTACAATCGATGTTTCTCACAGGAGGAGACGCTTGTTGAAATCTCCTTCGGATCGGTCTGCGTTCTGCGATTAGAGGTTTGAAACCGATTCCGAAAGAAGGCGGATCGGATCACGACCGCATCCCTGTTCCGGGTATCGTTTCGTATACCCGGAGGAATTTTTAGAGCCGGGTTTACGGAACGATTCACACCAAACCCGAAGAAAGCAACTGCTCGATGTGTTCGTAGAACGTATCTTCCGGATTTCGATACGACAATCCCAAATCCTTTTTGCTATAGGAGTTATCAAGTCGGAACGAAACTCCCACGTTATGCGAAATATATTCCCAAGAAAGACCGAAAAATGGCCCGATCAGATACGTTAGAAATTTCGGAAGAGAACTCTTCGGAACCGGGAATCGTTTTCCGTATTTCTTCCGGATCGTTTCGGCGACGTCCAAAAACTTCATCGTTTGCGAGGAAACGATATGTCTCCCCTTCGCTTTCGGAGTAAACCCGGCGAGAATGTGCGCACGCGCGACGTCGCGGACGTCCACGAAACCGATCGTCATATCGGGAACACCCGGAGCGAACTTTCCGTTGATCATGGATCGCATAAAATTCACGCTCGTACCGTCCGCCCTTTCCGATAAGGAAGGCCCCATCACGAAAGAAGGATTGATCGTCAATAAATCCCAGCGGGTCTGAGCCTCCGCGATTTTCCACGCTTCCCGTTCCGCGAGAGTTTTGGAATACGGATACGGCTGATGTTTTAAGCTGCTCGTAGTGTTCCAATGTTCTTCCGTAAACGTTCGATTCGGAACCGCATCGGCATCCGCGTTATCTCCCATTACCGCGGCGACGCTCGAAGTTAAAACCACACGTTTGACGGAAGGACTTTGATTCACGGAATTCAAAACGTTTCTCGTACCTTGTAACGCGGGATCGACCAATTCCTTCTGCGGATTTTTAATCCCGTCGATGAAAAACGGAGACGCCGTATGAATGACGAGTTCCACGCCGCCGTTTCGATTCATCGCATCAGAAAACGAACCTTCCTTCAGTAGATCCGCCTCGAAAAACTCCAGTTTTCCCGGAAAACGTTCCGCCAATTTCAAAAGATGTCCTAGTTTGGACGCGTCGGATTTGTCTCGAACCGTGGTTCTCACGGAGACGCCGTCCTCCAAAAGATAATTCACAACCCAGGAGGCGATATAACCGGCTCCTCCTGTGACGAGAACCGGCCTGGAACGATCGATTTCCTTCATATTTTTCTCTATTAGTAAATTAAAAAATTCTAAATTTTATTATTTTGATATACTTTGATGACCCGGATGAATCCCGATCGTTTTGAACCTACCCGCCAGATTTTTCAGAAAATCGAGGGACCGCTGGTTCCTTTCCTGGTCTTCCGTAAAATCGCCGGGACTAACCCCGTTTTCCCATCCCCAACTCGTATGACAAGTATCTCCTACTACCAGTTGTGTGCCGGAATTCGTCCTGACTAAAAACGCGAGACTTCCTCTCGTATGACCTTCCACGTGAAAGACGAGAAGCGATTCGTCTCCGAAAAAATCCAAGGCCGGCGGAAAACCGGAATCGGTCGAGGCGGATTCGGAAAACGTCAACTCGGATAAATTAGGATTTTCCCCCAGAACGGCATCGGTCGTACCTTGAACGAAAAGATTGAGGAATCGTTTACCGGTCGATTCCTTCGGTCCGATGAAAAGTGTGGTCCCAGCAGGAAAATCCGCGGTTCCCAAAACATGATCCAAGTGCATGTGTGTCAAAAAAATTCCTTCCACTTTTTTGGAATCCTTCTTCAACCATTCTTCGGCGGTAAGTTGAATTTTAAGAGCCGACGTATTCATAGCGGAAGCCACGATCGAAGAGATGGGCCATTCTTTCGGATCCTTACGGAAAACTTTCGAAATCCCCGTGTCGATCAGATATCTGCCGAACTTAGGATGATCGATCACGTAGAAATAAATCTGAATCGCTTCCGGACCTGGTTGAAGACCGACTGCTTTCGGATCCTTTAAGTTGATCAACCCTCCCCGCTCCGTAGCCCAATCCGCCGCTACGAACTTTTGAAACGTAATCGTACCTTTCGCCTCGGGTTTTAAGTTCTGCGGAGCGAACGGTTTTCCTAGTTGAACGGATCGTGTGTTATGCGAAGTTACCGCACACGAAACAAGTATCGAAGAACATAAGAGAAAACGGAAGAAGGGCGATAGGATTTTTTTCATAACCGAAGAATAAGGAAAGGATGCGATTCAGCAAGGTCATTTTGAAATCGTATCCGAAAAACAAAGATAAGAAATAAACACTCGATCTTTTATTCGGGAACCGGAATCCTACGTCGATGTTCGGCAAACGTGTCACAGCGTGAAAAGAAATTTACAAAAAGACGCGCATGTCGTTCCTTAACGGAAATCAAAAAAACGAATCCACAACGGAAACGTATATCGCAAGTGAGGAGAATCTATGAAATCAGCCGAACAAGTTGCCCGGGAATTTTACGAAGCATTCCAAAAAAAAGACGCCGCGACGATGGGCGCCCTTTATTCCGATACGGCGACGTTCAGCGATCCGGTATTTACCGGCTTAAACGCGACCGAAACGAGGGGAATGTGGAACATGCTCGTTTCCAGAGGCAAGGATCTTGAATTGAGGTTCGGAGAAATCAAATCGGAAGGCGACGTCGCACGGGTAACCTGGGAAGCATTTTATACGTTTTCAAAAACCGGGAACAAAGTGCATAACGTGATCCGCGCGGAATTGGTTTGCAAGGACGGTAAAATCGTAAAACACACGGATCGATTCGGTTTTTATCGCTGGTCCAGACAGGCTCTGGGAATTTCCGGACTTCTCTTCGGCTTTCTTCCGTTCATAAAAAACAAGGTAAAAGCCGAAGCGAAAAAAGGTCTGGAGTTGTTTATGAGAAGACAGAGATAAACTCACTCCGAAGGTTCGGCCGCCTTAACGTCGTTTTGCGATCTTCTATATTTGGCAATCGTCTCGTAGGCCGATTTTCGCACCCGATTGATTCCTCCCAAGGGACGATGTTCCGAAAGGGAATGCCAAGGATTAAACGACATGATTTCGCAGGCCCGGTCCTGTTCCGAAACGGCGAACTCCTGTTTAGGAATTTCGATCTTCGCCACCGTTCGAAACGGAGAATCGGCCTCGTTCCAAGCAACGGCCGGATCTTCCACGGGCATCGAAATCGGATCCGTTTGTTTTTGAATCATGAATTCGAAACAGGCGGATCTTTCTTTGAGATGATCGATCATCGTCCGTCTTAGATAATCGTCCGCGGGGTTTTCGGGAAGTTTCGTTACCGGCTCCGCGCAGGGTTTTGCGGAATATTTTACCGCGAGCGATTCCTTACCCAACCGATACGGAGTCGTACTCCAATAACGGATTTCCAAAACGTCCGGAATTTTTTTTCTTCGGATCGAGATCGATTCGCGGAGCGCGGTCAACTTCCAATTCCAGGGAAGTCCTCCGAAAAAATAAGACATCGGCTTTTTAGCGAACGCGGCTCGGAACAAGGCCAAATATTCCGCGGGATCGCCCGCGGGAAGAACGGGATGATTGATCAAAAGAAAGTCCTGCGTTCTTTTTTCGTCGGAAGCGAGTTTCGGGCCTTCCACTCCCATCAGTTTGATTCCCATTCCGCGAATATCCCCTTCGTGATCCGGTTTTTTCGTTATCGAGCCGTTCGAAAAACGGATCCACACCGGAAACGATTTAGAAGAATTGAATATTCCAAATTTAAATTCCTCGGGAACCGAATCCGAAACCGTGAACGTTCCTTTGACGCATCCGTGCGCGAAGGGATGAGCGTCCCGTTTCGCTTCGGAGCCTGCCGGATATTTTTCCTTAAGCGAGGAAATCAAAAGATCCAGGGTCTCGCGAACCGTCTTTTCTTCTTCGGGAAACTGAAATTCCGCGCCCAATTTTGTGTCTTTAGGAATGACAACCCTAGGCCCTTGTCCGACCCAAAACAAAACACCGAGTAAAAATAAAATTCCAATCGTTATGTATCCGATCTTTTTCAACATCATCCGCTCCAATCGATTCTAAAGGATGAAGGGAGAGAATCACGGATTCCGCAAAAATTCCTCTCTTTTATTTCCTTAAGAGAATGAAAATCGAATCGAAAAGAACGGCGCCGGAAAGTCGTTCGCAAACAGGCGACATAGGATACGTCCGAAATCGTAAAAAAACGCCGTAAAATCCCGTCCCGGCTATTTTTTTGGTTGAAAAACCGAAATCAAAAAGCCACAGAAGTAACCGGGACTCACATGGAAATAACCGTACAAGACGATATTCACATCATCAAAATTGCAGGATCGATTCTCCAATCCGATAGCGAAGAATTGGATAGAAATTTGAGCGAACACAACTTTGATCCGTCCCCCAAGATCATCATCGATCTTACGGAAGTGAATCATATCTGTTCCACTGCGTTAGGCATCATTGTCTCCTATAAAAAGAAATTCAAAAGTGCGGAAGGCGACATCATCATCGTCGTAAACGACGAGGATCTGCTCCAATTGTTCGAAATCACGATGTTGGACAAGGTCTTTAAGGTGGTTCCCAATATCGAAGACGCTTTCGACGAATTCAAACTAAGTCGCTAACACCCCTTCTTCGTTGAAACGACTCGCTCTCGCCACCAACAACGCACATAAAGTCCGGGAAGTAAGTTCCATCTTATCGGAGTTAGGCGTTCTGATCCTGACTCCGAAGGAATTAAACGTCGATTTCCACGCGGAAGAAACCGGAACCACATTCTCGGAAAACGCCCTGATCAAAGCACGGGAATTGTATCGTATCACCTCTTTGCCGTCGATTGCGGACGATTCGGGAATTTGTGTCGCAGCCTTAAACGGAGAACCGGGGGTTTATTCCGCGCGTTTCGGAGGAGAAGGACGGAACGATCGGGATCGTGCGCTTTTACTTTTAGAAAAACTAAGAGCAGAGGTGGATCGAAACGCGCACTACGCCTGTGTGATCGCCTACGTGGACGGGAACACGGAAAAAACATTCGAAGGCAAGTGTGAGGGGGTGATTTCGGAGGAATACGACTCCGAAGGCAAATACGGATTCGGCTACGATCCCGTATTCTTTTACCCTCCTTTCGGAAAACCGTTTTCTCAGGTTCCTGAAGAGAAAAAGAACTCGGTTTCCCATAGGAAAAAAGCCCTGGACGGGCTTTCGACTTTTCTCGAATCGTATTCCTTCTAAACGTAAGATTCCCATCCGACTTTCGTTTTCGAAATAAAATTATAATTTTATAATAAACTAAAATTCTAATTCCGATTTCATCGAAAACCGGCCATTTCCCGGACGAAGGCTCGAAAAAGGGAATAGCCCGTTTATATCGGAGCCCCCCAGGCGTCTCGGACCCCTTGTCGCATCGCCTGCTCGCATCGCAGGATATAAAGGTGTGCGGCCCGATCGTCCGAATAAATCTCCAAAACCTTTCTCATGTATTCGATACAACTCTGAAAATCCTGCTTCATATATTCCAGAACCGCTTTTTCAAAGATCGGCTTTGTATATAATTTGAGCTCTAAAACCTCGGATTCCGTTCCGTCCATGATTTCATAGACGCAGAGGTGATCGCTTTTTCCCTTCACGGTGATCGAATCCAAAAGGCGGTAGTTATATTTGTCCGGATCCGGAAGACGATACATGGTCTGTTCGCTGATTATGATTTTAGAGCCGTAAATTTTGGTCAGTCCTTCGATCCTGGAAGAAACGTTCACCGCGTCCGAGATCACGGTTCCTTCCATCCTTTCGTCGCTTCCGATCGTACCCAATATCATTTTTCCGTAATGTATTCCGATTCCGATCAGGATCGGCGCGTAATTGGATTTCATACGATATTGGTTGTAAGTGATGAGATAATTCTGCATTTCTATGGCGGCGTCCACCGCGTTTTCCGGACTTTCCTGAAACAACGCCATAATCCCGTCTCCGAGATACTTATCGATATAACCCGAATGGGATTGGATGATAGGATTCATCCGTTTCAGATAGGAATTGATAAAATTGAAATTCTCCTCCGGCGTCATTTTTTCGGATAGTTCAGTGAAGGAACGGATATCCGAAAACATGACCGACATTTCCTTTTCTATCTGATCTCCGAGGCTTACGTCCAAAATGGAATGTTTTCCTAGGTTGTTCAAAAATTCCCGGGGAACGAATCTCGCATAGGAAGTATAGAGTTTGGTCAATTCTTCGTTTTTATTATAGAGTTGTTCGTTTAACAATTCGGTTTTGGAATGGACCTGCGAAAAACGGATCGAAAGCGAAAACGCGATGGAAAAAAGAAAAAGCAGAAAGCCGACTTCCATAACGGAGTTCTGATTTATATAACCCATATAGGAGAAAAAACCGTGCAAAATGCTGAAAAATAAAATCGTAAAACCCACCAGGAGAACCTTACCTTCGTTTTTATACCGGTCGAGGTTCCGAAGAGTATGATAAAAACCGTATACGATCGATATGAAAATATTCACGATCGCAAGAGGAAGTAGATTCTTCCAGAACAAACCGACGTAAAAATACTCCTTCGTCTCGGATAAAATGGGAACGAAAGAAAGCACGAAACATACGTAAATCAAGGAAGGTAATATCATGAAAAATTTCGAAATCGGAGAAAGCAAAGAACGGAAGAAGGTATGAAAGAAAAGGATCATAAAAACGGAAAATAAAATGATCCCCGTTCCGTTCAGAAATTGATTCAGCCAGGCGTTATTATAAAACCAATACGTTACCGTTCTGTAACCGAGCGTTTGTACTCCCGCGAGAATACATAAAACTCCGAAGTAAAGATAATGTTTCTCCGATTTTCTCACCGAATAGAAAAGTATATGATATAAACCGCAAAAGACGAAAAAACCGAAAAGTATGGAGGCCCAGATCAGATGCAGATTGAACCTGCGTTTGATATTCTCCTCCGATCCTATAAAAAAATCGGTCAACGCGAAACCGCCCAATCCTCCCGCGCTTCGAACCCGCACCGCGATCGAATTCGGAGTTCCGACCTTAAGAAGCGAAGAATCGACCGTATAAACGTCGTTTCTCGTATCGGATTCCAAAAGGTTACCGCTTTCCGAAATCTTCCCCTTTTTTCCGATCAACACACCGTTAACGAAAAACTCGTGGGCGTTTTCGATATAAGGGATCATGATCGCGACGTTTTTACCGCGAAACTCCTCCGAAAGAACGAAGTTCATACGAAACCATCCGACTCCGTCGTAATCGTAACCTTCGAGATGCCAACTTTTCGCGGCTTCGAATAGATTCCAGTGTGTGTGAAAATAGTCGGACGCGGAAAAAGCGGCGTTATCGGAAGGTTTAAAATACCACTTCCCGTTCATCGAATAGTCTTGGTCCGACTTTTCAATCCTCAAATTTCCGAGTTCCACCTGCGCATTCAATTCATCGGAAGGAATCACCGATAAAAACGTAACGGACCAGAAAAGAATAAGGGAAATCGATCTATTAAAAATCTTAAATACGGTCCTTAAAAATCCGTTTTTTTTCCTGAAATGAAATGGATGTGAATTCATGATGTTTGTTTATTCCGTAAAGTCCCGCGAATTAGGGGGAAGTCGCGGAAGCCGATCAATTTCATACTACGTGTTTTGCTAATACGAAATCGATGTTTCCCCGTTTAATAAACTACAATAGGTTCAGCATAAAAGCGACTGCATTTATAAATGAGTTCCGAACAGATTCGATTTCGGTTTAACAATTATAAGAATCCATTCCTCTAAAACGAAAAACGATAAATGACTCGGTGTCGCTTCGACTACGCCGAAGAAAGGATTCGAATCGACGACGGAATTTAAGGAGATAGGATTTTAAACGATGCGGATCGTAGATCCAAACGATATAACGGAATCGAAATTATAAGAAAGAGCCGGAAGAAAAATCGGATTCCGATTTTTTAATGCGAAATGAGCCGACCCGTTTCGTCGAATCGGCCGAAGGATTTTAGGTTTCTGCGAGAACAGGTCCGCCGGATAGACGTTTGTAAAATTCCGCGCCTTCCCTTTCGAGGAAGTCCTCGTAACTTCCTTTAAAATCGCGTATCCCTTCCGTGGAAACCTCGACGATACGGGTGGCAAGGGACGAAACGAATTCCCGGTCGTGGGAAACGAAAATCACGGTTCCTTCGAAAACGGACAAAGCGTAATTGAGCGCTTCGATCGTCTCCAAATCCAAGTGGTTGGTCGGTTCGTCGAGTGCGAGAAGATTGTCTCCGGAAATGATCATTCTACCGATGATCAAACGGGATTTTTCCCCTCCGGAAAGAACGTTCGTCGGTTTTTTGGCCATATCTCCGCTGAACAACATTCTACCCAAAATGGCGCGGATCTCCTCCATTTCGGTTCCCGGATCGGCGTAACGGTAAAGCCATTCGACGAGAGTATTAGCATCCTCTAATATTCCTTCCCTGTGATCCTGGGGAAAGATGGAGGACGTTACCGATTCTCCCATCGTAACTTTTCCGCTGTCCGGTTCGATCTGTTTCATCAAAGTTTTTAACAGAGTGGTTTTCCCCACTCCGTTGGTTCCGATGATCGCGATCTTTTCCCCTTTGGTTACGTTGATCGTAAAATCCTTAAAGATAGGACGATCGTAGGATTTGGAGATATTGTCCGCAAGAACGACGTCCTTACCGAGCGGTTTTTTCATTTTAAAACGTATATAAGGCGAGACCCTGGACGAGGGTTTGATATCGTCGAGTTTGATTTTTTCGATCTGCTTTTGTCTGGAAGTCGCTTGTTTGGATTTACTCGCGTTGGCGCTGAAACGTGTGACAAACTCTTGAAGTTCCGCGATCTTTTCCTTCTTCCGTTTGTTTTCGTCCAGAAGTCGTTCTCGAGCCATCGTGGAGGCTTCCATATATTCGTCATAATTACCGGGATAAATGGTAAGCGATTGATAATCCAAATCGGCGATATGGGTCGCGATCGAATTGATAAAGTGACGGTCGTGGGAGATCACGATCACTACACCCCTATAATTGGTTAAAAATTCCTCGAGCCAGTGAATGGTCTTGATATCCAAGTGGTTGGTCGGCTCGTCCAAAAGAAGAACGTCCGGTTTTTGAAACAAAACCTGCGCCAACAAAACGCGGAGTTTAAATCCGCCGGTCAAAAAGGAAAGAGTCTGCGTATGACTGGAAGTGGGAATTCCCAGTCCTTCCAAAAGTTCTCCCGCGGTGCTTTCTGCCTCGTATCCCCCGAGTTCTCCGTATTTTTCCTCCAACTCGGAAACGCGGATCCCATCCTCGTCCGACATTTCCGGTTTGGAATAGATGGCGTCCCGTTCCTGGGAAACTTCCCAGAGTTCCTTGTTGCCCATGATCACGCTGTTCAAAACGGTTTCGTTTTCGAATTCGAAATGATCCTGTTTGAGATATCCGACCTTGATCCCCGCGTCGATGGAAACCGAACCGTTGGCCCCTTGTTCCATACCCGCGAGAATTTTCATAAACGTGGATTTTCCGGAGCCGTTGGCGCCGATCAAACCGTAACGGCAGTTTTCCTTAAACTTGACCGTCACATTCTCGAAAAGAATCTTTTTACCGAAGTTTAGGGTTAATCCGGACGTACTGATCATATGGAAATACCTGCCAGGGGAGAATCATGACCATGATTTTCAAACTAGGGTTTTTTGCCAAGAAAAAGGAGAATTAAGAAGTTCTGAAATTCTACCGAAAGGTACAAGGTATGTTGCGTTCCAAAATACGATCCTTGCTCCCCCTACTCCTCAGCGTTCCTTTTTTGGCCGGTCTTCAGACGGAGGATCAGGTATTGGTCGGAAAGATTTTACAATTCGGAAAACTTCTGAGCACGGAAAACGCGTTCATTCCGATCGAATCCAACGAGATCACTTCGGAGCTTTCCAAACTGAACGATAAGACCGTGCGTATCCTATGCAGTAGAAAAGGATCCGCTTGTAATCCGATACGCTACGAAATGTATCCGTTCGAAACTTCGAAAGACATCAAACCGTGGACGATCAAAAAGATTCCCGATTACGTGAATCGAAACTTCTTGGCTTTCAATCCCAACGTTTCTCCGGACGGAAAATTTCTTTTTTGGACCGCATATATCAAACGGGGAAAATCGGGAACGCAGAAGATCTGGTATTCCAAAATGGACGAAAGCGGATTTTGGGAGGACGGAAAAGAGATGGAAGCGCCTCTCAACAACGAGATGCCGTCGGCGGTCATATCGGCTCTTCCCGGAGGAAACGAACTTTTCGTTTTCGGAACCTTCGGCGAACGCGAGTTAATCGAAGAGCTGAGTAAGGAATTCGAAACGAAAAGCGAAACGATCGCGCGTTCCTCCAAAAACTCGAACGAGTACAGAAAAAAAATCGAGGAACTCAGGGCCGAATTCGACGAACGATCAAAACAGATCACGCGCAGAGTCCCCCTCTATAAAAGCCATCGTGAAAAAGATTCCTGGTCTAAGCCGAGTATATTAAAGTTTCCTGATTTTTATAACCTCTACCGAAAGAAGGGGGATTCCAGTCAGGAATTGTTCGGCGGATCGACGCTTTCCTCTTCGGGAAGAATTCTGATCTATTCGTCGCAACACAAGGATTCCAAAGGAAAATTGGATCTTTACGTCAGCAAAATGCAGAACGACGGAAGTTTTTCTTTGGGAATCAACTTGGGCGAAACGATCAACACGGATCACGAGGAAATGGCGCCGTTTTTGGCGAGCGACGATCGTACTTTGTATTTTTCGAGCGACGGACATAAGGGACTTTCTATTTATATGACGCGTAGGATCGGAGAAGGTTGGGATCAATGGTCCAAACCGGTTGAAGTTTCCGAAAATCTCAAAGGAGTAAGTTTTTTCTCCATTCCGGCTAACAGCGATTGGGCGTTCATAAGCAAGGAAGGTCAGTTGTTTATGGCGTATCTCCCCAAGGAAATGCGCCCCGAAAAAGTGGTGGTCGTTCAAGGAAAGGTAACCGACACGGAGGACAATCCGCTTTCGGCCGAAATACATTACGAATCCTTAAAGTCTCGCGAAAAGATAGGAAGTGCGAAAAGTGATCCATCCACGGGGAACTTTTCGATTGTACTTCCGTTCGGCGAAAACTACGGCTTCTACGCGCAAAAGAAAGGTTATATCCCGGTTTCGCAAAATCTGGATCTTACCTCCAAACGCAAATTCACCGAAAACGTCCAAGTAACACTAAAACTTCCGCATATTCGGGAAAACGGATCGATACAAATCAATAATTTATTTTTCGAAAGTAAAAGTTTCGAGATCGCTCCCGAGTCCGCTCCGGAGTTGGATCGCCTGGCGGAGATAGTAAAGGAAAATCCGGACGTGGAAATACGCATCGAAGGGCATACGGATAACGTCGGAAAAAAGAAGGACAACCTGGTCCTTTCCGAAAAACGCGCACAAGCCGTAGCGGAATATCTTTCCAAAAAACATTCCATTTCCGCGCAGCGGATTCAGACGGTCGGCTTCGGGGACGGGATTCCGCTTAATAAAAACGATACGGAAGAAAATCGACGTAGGAACAGAAGGGTCAATTTCACGATTCTAAAAAAGAAGTAAAAAAGGGAATTCCGGCCCCGCTGCCGGAATTCCTACGAAAATCCGCCGAAGAATTCCGCTTGACCGATTCGGGAATTCTTCGCTTCCGATTCGATTTCTAATACTTTACAAAGCGGACTCGGTTTCTATCCTATTTCCCGGGGATCGTTCGATCCGAGGAAACTCATGACGTCAAACAGCGGAAAAATTCTCACCCTTCTCCAATCCTTCTTAGGAACGATTAGAAAACTTTTTACTTTTTTGAAAATCCATTGGAGGCCGTTGTTTCGATACGGAAGTATCGCCGCGCTCGCGATCGTTTCCTTTTTGATCGGGGGTTCGTACGTGGTTTGGTTGACCAAAAAAGAGGAAGTGGTCGCCAATCTCGATAAATTCAAAAACGAAGTCACCAACTACTACGAGGTCAGTCAGATCCGCCCCATCCGTATCTTGGATAGAAACGGAAAATTGATCGGGGAATTCTCGAGAAGAAAATTCAAACCGATCCGCACGGACAATCTCAAAGAACACGGAAACATCGTCTGGGCGTTGTTGTCTTCGGAGGATCGGGAATTCTACAACCATCACGGAGTCAATTACACCGCTCTGTTGCGCGCGTTGATCATAAATCTGACCACGTTCCAAAAACAAGGCGGCTCGACGATCACGCAACAGCTCGCCAAACTCACGTTAGATCTAGGAGCGCGCAACGTATTCAATAAAATTACGGAATTCTACTGTACTTTCTATCTGGAAAGTCAGTTCGACAAGAACACGATCCTATCCATGTATCTAAACAGGATTTTTTTGGGCGAAGGTAATACCGGGGTCGAGGAAGCGAGCCGTTATTATTTCAACAAAGCCGCGGCCGAACTGACTCCGGCGGAAGCGGCGATGCTCGTGGGAATCATTCCCGCCCCTTCCAATTATAATCCCGTTCGTAGTCTCAAGATCGCCTTAAAAAGACAGAAACTCGTGTTGTTTCCTATGGGTGAAAATCCGCAACTTCATCCGGTTCCTTCCAAAGTCGAAAGGAATTTTTCGCAGAAAGTGGACGCGAATATTAAGAAATTTAAATCCTTTTACAAGGTGGAAGTGGCCAAAGACGGGGAGAAGGAATTCTACTCTTCCGATATCGCGAGATACGGCTTCGACAAAGACTTCACCGTAAACCTAGCCCCCGACTTCAACTACGGAATCCGTCAACATATCCTGGATACGTTTTCGGAGATAGACATAGAAACCAGGGGAATGAACGTATACACCACTTTGGATTACGACAAACAGGACGCGGCCGAAAAATCTCTACGAGACGGAATCGAATCCGTCCGTAAAAAATTGAACGAGGTAAAATCACTCTATCTAAAAAAGGGGGATAACGAAGAGGCCAGAATTCAACAATCGATCATAGACAACATGAACGGCTCTCTCATGTCTATCAATCCTGGAAACGGATATATCGAAGCGATGGTAGGTAGTTACAAAATTTCTAATATATTCAGACTCAACCGTGCGGTTTCCACTCTGCGACAGCCCGGTTCCACGATCAAAGGTCTGGTTTATGCGCTGGCTTTCGAAAATAGGATCATCACCCCGTCATCCAAAGTTGTGGACGAAGAGATCAATATCCGAGGTTATTCCCCGAAAAACTGGTACAAAGGTTATAAGGGCGAGGTAACGGCGAGGATCGCGTTCGCACAATCGATCAATACGATTGCTGTAAAATTGTTAAACGAAGTCGGAGTCGGCACCTTTTTGGAAAAGATCTCCGCGATTTTAGACATCGATAAGGCTACGCTCGAAAGGAGGTTCCAGCCGAATCTCTCCCTCGCGCTCGGTTCCGGCGAACTGTCTCCGATGGAGTTGGCCCTGGTCTACGCCACGATCGCCAACGGAGGGAAAAAAGTGACTCCGATCCAAATTTTGAGAATCACCGATTTCGAAGGCAGCGAAATGTTCTCGGCTCCCGTAAAAGATCCGGAGGAAGCGGTTCAGATTCTGGATCCCGTGGCCTGTGCGGAAACGATCAACTTGATGCAGGCCGTATTGAGCGAACAAGGTACGATGAAGTTGAAACTCAAAGAAGAAGATGCGTTTCCGATGGGCGGTAAAACGGGAACCGTCCAATCCCCCAAAGAAGCGCGTAAAAAATGGGGAAATCGCAAAGGGGTTCGAGACGCCTGGTTTGCGGGAATCAATCCGGATCTGGTCACTACGGTCTGGATCGGAAACGACATCGGCGCTCCTTTCGAAGGTTCAGGCTCCGCGATCAGCGGAAACATCTGGTTCCGCTTTGCAAGTTACGTCGCGCGAAATATCGGCTTTTCGGAAACGTTGATCAAACCGTTTAACGGCGATTTTGTGAAAGTGGACGTTTGTGGAGACACCGGACTACTTCTACATCCGTCCGTCGTCTGCGCACATCCTCTTTACGGACAATACTATTATATCGGGGAACAACCCGAGGCTCCCGCGGGTGCGACGGTTTCCGCCGAACCTTCCCAAGATGAGATCAAAACCGAGGAATCGAGAGGAACGACTCCGAACTCGGAGGACGGAGACGGAGATTCAGTGGAGCTGGAACTTCCCGAAGTTAAAGATAATCCGTCAAACTAGGATATAGTTTAGATTTTTCTGATATTAGAAATGTCTCATGCGGAGACCAAAGAAAAATCCAAGGAACCTCCCGCAGTAGAATTTTCAGGGCTTCCGAAATTTCCGATTCCGGATCGAGGGAATCGGAAATCCTCGCCTTTTCGAACAGCGCCTCCAATTCGGCTCGTTCGTAATGCGCTCTGTTTCCGCCGTTGCCCTTGTCTTTTCCGGAAAACAAAGGATCGATAAAATTCCAAGCCCCCGGCAGATCCGCATACCAAAACAATAACGTTAAGTCTCCTTTATTCTCCGCGTTTTCCTTGTAAAGAGCGGCCTTTTCCATCGGACGAAGTTTCACTTTTAAACCTAACTCTTTTAAAAACCCGACGATCGCCGCTCCGTTGGCGTTGTTTTCGTCGTCTCCTCGCATTCTAAAATCGATTTCCCGTTCCAGGATTCGAGGATAACAGGAGGAACGTTTCAGATACTCCTTGGCCGCGTCGAGGGAAACTTCCCTTTCGGGACGATTTTCGCTTCCGCTTTTGGAAAAAAGTTTTTTCATAATGGAAGTTGTAATATGGACCGGAGGAATAGGACCGACCGTCCGATCCGCATTTCCTTCCAACAATTTTTCCACGATCAAATCCGGATCGACCGCCGCGTTAAGCGCCTTTCTAAACGGAAGATCGAAACAAGGTTCGTTCGCCCGTATGGCCACGTATTGAACCCCTCCTCCTTTTCGGAACGCGAGATTTTCGGATCGTATGTTCGGATTACGGAGCAGAAAATTCGGAAGACGCATCAGATCCATTCTTCCCTTGGAAAAAAGGAAAAGACCCGTGGAAGCGGAAGATAAAATTCTCAGTCGGATTTTTTTGGGGAGAGGTTCGCCTCGCCAATGGGGATTCCTTTCCAAAAGGACGTAATTGTTCTTTTTCCATTCCTTAAGGACGTATTTCCCGGGTTTCGGATACGTTACTATATCATTATTTTCTAATGTTTCCAGGGACGCCGGTTTCGGCTCCGAATCGCCGGGCCGCCTGCAACAAACGATCCCGGCCGGAGGAAGGGAAAGAGCATCCACCGCTTGTCTCAATCCTCCCGATATCCTCAATTCTAAATCCTTTTCACCGATTACGTTCACTTCCTTCAAAAAGGAATAACGAATTTTTCTCGGCCCCGCAGTGTTTCTCAATCGATCCAGGGATTCTTTGACGTGCCGCGCACCGAGTTCGGTTCCGTCGGACAAAGAATGAGATCGCAGACTCAATCGTAAGGAACGGATTTCTCCGGAGCCTTCCAGCCGATGAGATCGTACGAGTTGATACGCCGGTTTTCCTTCCGGAGTTTTTTGAAACAGAAACGGATATAAAAATTTTCCGAGCGTTCGCGAAGATAGATCCGTAGCGAACAACGGATCCAAACTGATAGGATCGGAAGGCAGGGAAAGAATCAATTCTTCCGGATCGGCGTCGCTTGGGGCACAAGCGGAAAAAAGAAGGGACAAAAGGAGGATTCCTGTAAAAAAGGGTAGAGAAGTATTCAAAAGACGATTCCGTTCCAATGAACATCTATAAACGACTCCTAAAGTATTCCTTCAAGTACAAATACAGACTGATCTCCGGGATCGTATTGTCTTTTTTGGTGTCGATTCTGAACGGCGCTTCGCTTACGTCCTTAATTCCCATCTTCGATTCCTTAGGAACCGGGGAAAAAACGAATTTCGAAATTTCTCTAACGAAAAAGGACCGCGCCTTAATCCAAAGATACGAGGAAAAAGATTCCTTTTCCAGCTTGGAATCTCTCGAACTCAGCCTCGCTCAGTGGAAGATGAAGTTGAATTCATCGCTCAAGACGATGAGCCATGACGAACTCGTCCTTCTATTTTGTTTCGTCGTCTTCCCCGTTTATCTTCTCAAACTGATCTTTCTTGCGGCCGCGGTCTATTGTATCAACTCCGCGGGATATCTTGCGATTCGGGATTTACGGGCCGAGCTGTACGCCAAAGCTCAAATTCTTCCGATCAATCAGTTCGTTCAGGAAAAGACGGGAATACTGATGAGTCGAATCATCAACGACGTGGAAGTTCTCGGTAAACTGATCAGCTCCGATTTGAAAGACGCGATCACGGACTTTTTCTACATAGTTACGCATCTGCTTTTGCTTTTATATCTCAGCTGGAAAATGTTCCTCGCGGTTTTTATCATCGTCCCTCTCGTGATGGGGCCCGTTTCAGCGTTCGCGGACAAAATAAGAAGGGCGACCCGCAACCAGCAGGAGCGTCTTTCCTCGTTAAACGGACATTTGCAGGAAGTGATTTCGGGAATCCGCGTCATCCGCGCTTTTTCGATGGAAACCGCGGAAGCGAAACGTTTCTGGGGACTGAATCAGGATCTTTCCGATAAAACCTTCAAAGGACATTTTTATCACCAAGTAGGTCCGTCTTTGACGGAATTGTTCAGCTCGATAGTCGCAGTGATTTTCCTCAGCTTCGGTGCGTATCTTATGGAGGACGGAACGTTCTCGCGCGGAATGTTTATGGCCTTCTTTTTAACGCTCATTTTTTTAATGCGACCTTTTAAACAGATGAGTATGCTTTCCAATTCGGTCCAAAGCGCGATATCCGCCGGAGAAAGAGTGTTCGAACTTCTCGATCAGGAAACGGATATCAAAAATCCGACCCTACCCAAGTTCATCAAAAAAATGCAGAAGGGAATCCGCTTCGAAAAAGTGACGTTTTCCTATCCCGGTGCGAAAAACCCAGCGATACAGGATATCGATCTGGAAATCGTCAAAGGACAAACGATCGCGCTTGTCGGCGCTTCCGGAGCCGGCAAATCGACGTTAGTCGATTTGATACCTAGGCTGATCGATCCGAACAACGGAAGGATTCTGATCGACGAAGTGGATATCCGCGATCTCGATCTGAGCAACCTGCGGAAAAAAATCGGGATCGTAGCGCAGCAGGTTTTTCTCTTTAACGGAACGATACGGGAAAATATCTGTTACGGAAACCAGAACGTTTCCGAAGAAAGATTGCGCCAAGCATGCGAACAGGCGTTTGCTACCGAGTTCATCCTTTCCTTCGAAGATGGGTTCGATACGATGGTCGGGGAAAGAGGAGTGATGTTGTCGGGGGGGCAACGACAACGAATCGCCATCGCAAGGGCTTTATTGCTGGATCCGGAAATCCTGATTTTAGACGAAGCCACTTCCGCGCTGGATACGGAATCGGAACGATTGGTTCAGCAAGCCCTGGAATCGCTCTATAAAAACCGTACTGTGATCATCATCGCGCATAGACTTTCGACGGTTCAAATTGCGGACAAGATTTTCGCGATGGAGGACGGGAAAATCGTGGAATCGGGAACACATTCGGAACTTCTTCAACTCGACGGTAAATACAAAAAGTTGCACGATATCCAATTTTCCGAGAACGCAGAAACTTTATAATTTCAGAATATTCAATTTTTAGAATGAAATCGTTCAACCTTTTTTCCCTCTTTCAAACGATCCTATTCCCGCTTTTATACGCCCTTTCCTTTTTGTATCGCGGCCTCTTCTGGTTGGACCGTAAATCGACCTCGAAAAAAAGACTTCCGGGAGCGTTTGTGATCAGTGTGGGAAATCTTTCGATGGGCGGAACCGGGAAAACGCCGTTTTCGATTTTTCTCGCCAAACTCATCCATCGGGAGTTTCCCGAAATCCCGATCGTCGTCCTCTCGCGAGGTTACGGTTCCACGGGATCGAAGAACGGGTTGAGGGTCACCATCAAATCCACGCCGAGGGAAGCGGGGGACGAGCCCTTGCTTTTAAAAAAACATCTTCCGTTCGCAGAAATTTGGATCGGAAAGGATCGTTATTCCGCGTTTGTTCGTTTTAAAAAAGAATATCTTTCTCGTGAGAAAACGATCGTAATTTTGGACGACGGATTCCAACATCACGTGCTCGACCGGGACGTAGATATCGTACTTTTGGATTCGAGTAAAATTCATAAGGAGCGATTTTTAATTCCGGCAGGAAATTTAAGGGAACCGATTTCTTCTCTTTCCAGGGCGGATTGGATCGTATTCTCCAAATATGAAACTTCTGCGGAGCGGACGATTCAGAACGTTAAGAGAGGTTTTTCGGGAGACGTACTTCGGTTTACTTCCGAGCCGGGAAAGTTGTTATCGCCGGAGTTGACGGTGGATTCGCCCAGGTTGTTGTACGGTAAAAAAGTGTACGCGTTTACGGGAATCGGAAATCCCGAGGTTTTTTTTTCCATGATCCGAGGATTTCATCCCGTTTTTCTGGAAACCAGGACGTTTCGAGATCATCATTCTTATACGATGGAAGACGAAGCGGCATTGAGAACTATCTCTAAAAATTTCGATTATCTTATATGCACCGAAAAGGATTTGATAAAACTTTCTCAACCTCCCGAAAATTTGCGAACCCTCTTTTTAGAAAGTAAATTGGATAAGGAAGAACGTTTGTTGTCCTCGCTCCGGGAGCGGATCGCTGCCTGGAGAAAAGAAGATCGTAGTTAAGCCGTTCACTCGATCTTAGATTGTTTTCTGTCTGTCCTATCCGTTTTGGTTTGTCCTATCGTCGTCGGAAATACAAGCGCAATCTTTGTCGGAATTATCGATAACAATCGAAATATTTTTGCCCGAACACGTGACATTCGATCGTTGTATGGAACCGACCAAAGTATGGGCGTATTAGTATTAAGTTCGGATCATACGATCGATTCCGTTTTGCGGGAAAGAGAAAGCGAAATCGTGACGTTGCTGGTTCCGGAAGAAACCCTTTCGTTGTATCCGGAAGAAGATCGAAAGGATCTTCCCAAGCGAATTCCGGGGTTATTGGCAATCTATGGAAAATATATGACGTCCATCCCTCGTATCGGAAAAAAAGCGGGGAGAACATTGTACCAACCGAGCGAAGGTAAGAAGAAGATGGTCCGGATCAACGTGAGATTGAATTCCGGAACTTGGTCGTTTTTGGGGATGTTGGCTCACGTACACGGAGTCTCCCGTTGTTTTTTATTTAATTATTTGTTATCATTGGATAGAGTCGGAGTCGGGGAATCTATCGTACTAACAATGAACGATGGAGGTCCAACATTTCACCGCAACTACAGTTATATCCTCCACCTCGATCTACAAAATAATCGAATCACACGCAGCCTAAAATGCCAACCGGAATCAACTTTCTATGTAATCGATTATCTGGATTGGTTCGACCCATAAACACAGAGAATTTCCCGAGCCACAAAACACGAAAAATCGAATCGCAAAATCGAACCGAAAAATTTTCGGCCGTCCAAACACGCCCCGGCGATTCATTTGATAAATTGCAAAGACAACTTTGTTTTCCGAAAAATTCCTTTCTTTTTCCTTATTTCTAACACCGTTAAAAAAACTAAATCGAATTGCATGAATCAACGATTGTGTTACGATTCCTAATACGAACGGGGCATCGGTCGGATTCCCGCTCTGATAAAATTTTAATTTCAACCGAATCAAGCATGAAACAATTTATTTCCAACCTGATATTTTTCTCCACTTTATCCTTCGCGCTGCTACTTTCGGGAAACAAATCGGACTTAAACGCAGAAACGATTCTTTTAAAATCCGGAGAAAAAATGGAAGGCAGTATCGTAGGCCAAAGTAAGGAGACGGTAGAATTTAGATTAGAAGACGGAAGCGTAAAAACATATCCTAAAACCTTGATTCGGAAAATATCTTTTGCGAAAACCGCCGCACCAAACGAACGATCCCCAATTCCTACGAATTCCCAAAAGGAATCGAATACCGCGGAAGTTGACAAGAAGGGAGCGCAAGACTTCCCTTCCGAAAAACAAACGAAAGAATCGGAAAAAATAAAATCTTCGGAAGAAAATTCTAAAAAAAGGGAACGCGAGATTTCGGATTTGAAACGACACTACTTAGAGGGTTCCTGGGGAATCGGAGGCGGGGAAAGTCAAACGGAACTCAGACCGTTCTACCAAACGATTCAGTATGCGGCTCTATTTTTCGGCGGTTCGCAAAGTCAGTCCGAAATTCTACTCACCCCGTATCGGACCGAAAATACAAGTTCAACGGCGCGCCTATACTACGCCTGGAATCGTTTTTCACTCGAACTGCGAGGAACCGAAGCGAAAGGAAATCTGGAAGTTTTCGGATTTCAAAACTTAAATTTCAATAACGGCGGCTCACAGACAACCTCGAACAATTGGATCGTCGGAAACGGAAACACCAAATTCCAAAAAGTTTCCTCCCGGTTCGGTTTTACTCCCTATCCTAACCCGATTGCGAATTTTCAAATTATAGGCGGCGTGGAACGGATATGGACCAAAACTTCGGAGGAAGTTTATAGTTTCGGCGAAGTCACGCCCCTTGGAAACAACCCGAATCGCTTTAGCTTTCGCGAATATTCAAATCCCCTAAAGGGCTACAGTTACGGGGTTGCGTTCGAATTCAGATTTTTAGGACGTTTCTCGCTCCAAGGACAAATCCTTCATTTGGAAATGAAAGGACCTTCCTCCCTGCGCAACCGAGAGTTCCGGGACGAATTCAATCGAAACGTTTCCCAAACCGGCCTGGACTATCAATGGAACGCGAAAGGAAGAGAAGTGAATCTGAAATTCTCTTATCGGATTTTCGGAAATTGGAGCCTTTTCATGGAAGCGAGTAATCTTGTTCTCAAAAACAAACTTCAATCCGGTTATATCACGGATGGGGACGGAGGAAACTCCGATTTGAGTCAGGAAATACCGAAACTCATCGGACCTCGCATCCTAACCCCGATCCTTTACGAATCGAAAACCTCTCTGAGTTATCTCCAACTCGGCGTGAATTATCGTTTCGACTTTTGAATTTTTTTAGCGAGAATTCCGTCTTTCCAATTCCACCACTTTAACTTTTCCGATTCCGGCTTTTTCACGTTCAACGCATAATGAACACAACGAAAAACGTAGAGCATACAACGATCGACGTGGGTCCCGTGGTATTCGCAGATTCGAAGATACAACTTCTCCGGATCGGCGGTTTTGATCTCGTCCAAACTGCGAAATCCTAAATTCCAATAATCCATTGCGATCGACTTACCGACTCCGGGAAGGGAACGAAATTCCCTTAAAATATCGGATTGTTCCATATATCCGGAATCTAATTTAGAATATTCTTTTTTACTCATATTCATTCGAAAGACGGGACGACATCTCCTAGGAAAATCCGTTTTCTGCCGAAGAAGGACTAGGAAAATATTTGGGTAAAGCCGCCCGTCTACGACGGGCGGTGCTCGGTGCGCGACCACGAAACGAAAAACACGCTTTGTTTAACGACTCGAAAAGATTAAATTCAGAAATCGACGAAGAGAAAAGCGTCGTGTTAGAGTTTGAGTTTCTTTTTGATCAAATCCAGGAAGTCGGAAACGTATTCGTCCCCCCTTCTGTTTTTATCCGCAAACTCGAACGCTTCTTTTGTGGAATCCTCCAACTTTTCGTTTTTAGTGGTGATGTTGAGAAGGGAAGCCAAGGAAGCGTAAACGATGTCTCCGTTTTCGGAGGAAATGATTTTATTTTTCAAAGCGATGGCGGAATCTCCTGACTCCGCGATCCTTCCCAAAGCAATGGCCGCAGCGGTCGCGATCTTAGGTTCGTTATTTCTATTGAGAAGATTGATCAATTCGGGGATGGCGGATTTCTCCTTACCTTTTCCAAGAGCAACCGCAGATTCGTATTTCTCCGAATCGGATCCGGAAGATAAGGTTTTGATATGTTCCTCTGTGGACTTTTCGGCAAGAAGAGTTCCCGTAGTCACGAAAACGGAAAACGCAATGATAAGAATAGAACGAAATTTCATGAACGACTCCTTTATCTTCGGAAGAATCGCGCGCCGAAACGGAACCGTCAATCCAAATATTCCTTCAATTGCGGCGCGCGCACCAACCACCCATTCAAATCCCTCGTTTTTTCCAAACGATTTGTCCGAATCTGTCCGTTTTCCGACTTTACTAGAAATACGAAACTCGAAACAATCCCGAAAGAAAAGGACACCGACGAATGGATCATATTTACCCAGCAAGCCCCGTGAACGTACCCTTCGATTTCGGAAACCCCAGCCCGGCCCACAAACGAAATTTATGGCTGACGGTTCTGGGATTGACGTTTTTTATACTCGTATATCTCGCGTTAAGCGGTTGGTTCGTATGGGCTTGTTATTCCCTGATCCGTTTCGGGTTTTCCGGTCGCGGTCCGGAATTTTATTCTCTAATCACAGGAATCGGCTCCGGTCTTGTCGCGTTGTTCATGATCAAAGCCCTCTTCTTCGTAAAAAAGGGAACCCTGGAAGACGAATTCGAAATCACCGCGGAAAACCAACCGCAACTTTTCCATTTCCTTCATAAACTCGCCGAAGAAACGGGCGCACCGAAACCTCACCGAGTTTTCTTGTCGGCTCAGGTGAACGCCTGCGTGTTCTACGACCTTTCCGTCCTCAATTTCTTTTTTCCTTCTAAAAAGAATCTCGAAATCGGCCTAGCGCTCGTGAACGTTCTGAGTATAAGCGAACTCAAAGCCGTCCTCGCACACGAGTTCGGACATTTCGCACAACGTAGTATGGCCGTGGGAAATTGGGTTTACATCGCGCAACAGGTGGCCGCGCATTTGATCGGCAAACGCGACGCGCTCGATAAGTTTCTTGCATCGGTATCACGATTCGATATCCGCGTCGCGTGGATCGGTTGGACATTACGCCTCGTCATCTGGTCCCTACGTTCCGCGTTGGAATCCTTTTTCAACCTGATCGTATTGGCGCAACGCGCCCTTTCCCGCGAAATGGAATTTCAAGCTGACTTGGTCGCGGTTTCCGTAACGGGAAGCGACGCGTTGATTCATGCATTACATAAATTGCAAGCCGCGGACGAAGCATGGGAAACCACACAAGGATTCTTATTCGATCATATTCGCACGGGAAAAGTAGCGAAGGATATTTTTCCGATCCATACCAAAGTGATCGATCAATCGCGTAGAATTTTGAACAACCCGAGTTACGGACGTGTCCCCGAACTTCCCGCGGAAAATCCCGAGAAACACAGAGTCTTCAGCTCGGAAATCGCGCAACCTCCTCGTATGTGGGCCACGCATCCGTACAATCACGAACGGGAAGCCAACGCCAAAAAAAAATACGTGCGCGCGGACTTGGACGACCGAAGCAGTTGGCTCGTTTTCGACGACCCGGAATCGTTACGCGAAAAATTCACGGACCGAATTCTTTCCAAGTTCCAGACGGAATTCGAGCACGACCCGGAAATCCTGGTTTCCGTGGAAAAGTTTTACTCCAAGGAATATCTAAATAGCCGTTACAAGGGCTCCTATCTGGGTCGATCGTTCACACGTTATGCGTCATCTCCCGAAGAATTTTATCAGACCGAAATCGATTCGATCCCGGAAACGTTAGATGCGATCTATCCGCAAAGTTTATCCGAACGTCTGGAAAAAATACGCTCTTTGGAAAAGGAAAAAAACTTATTGAGCGCGCTCCGAGACGGATTTTATACTCCGCCGGACGGAATCATACGATTCCGAGGAAACGAATTAAAAAAGAAGGAACTTTCCGTCGTCATCGAAGACCTGGAAAAGGAATGTAAAACGGAACGAAGATCTTTATTCGAACACGATCGACTTTGTAGAACCGCACATCTACGCGCCGCGGAACGAATAGGCGCCGGTTGGCCGGAATACCTGCGCGGACTTTTGGAAATTCTGCACTACGCCGATCATACGCAGGCGGACCTGGAAGACGCGCGCGGACTTCTGAACAACGTTTATACGATAGTCACCGCGGATCGCCACGTAAGCGAACGGGAATTAAAACGTCTCGTCTCCGCTGGAAACCAAGTTTATGACGCGCTCGCCTTGATTCACAAACATAAGAAAAACGTAATCCTTGATTCCGAACTACTCTCCCGCCTGGAACTGACGGAATGGTCCGCCGCGTTCAGCGAATTCGGATTCACGGCGGCCACCGAAGACAACATGCAACAATGGTTGGAAGTGGTGGATTCCTGGATCGACGAAGCCATCGGAGCCTTCTACGCTTTACAGAGGGAAAGCCTTGAAACGTTGTTGGCTGCGGAAGCCAAAGTCGCCGAACAAATCCGCGATCCGAAATATACGATCGGAACCGCACCCGCGCCTTCGAAACCTGCGCCCGAATATCCGAAACTCGTTCCGGGAAAGGAACGAAAACTTCAGACCAAATTGGATTTTTGGGATCGATTCCAAACCGCGGACGGATTATTGCCTGGGCTTTTACGATTCATCGCGGCGGCGGGAATCATAGGCGGGGCCTTATATCTGACGAGTTTCGCGGTATTTCGATGATCGAATCGGCGACGAAGGAAGGGGTTGCCATTTGCGGAAACCCTTTCAGAATGGTTCTCGGGTTCCCGAAAACATGTCCGCAATTTCTTTCCAGCCGCGTGAAATCAGATCCTACCTGCTAAAGTGGAAGGAGGAATTTTTTCCGCCTAAGATTCTGGATCGATATCTTTTCGGAGAATTTTTCAAAATCTTCATCGGAACGGTGATTCTGCTTACGGGAATCATGTTGTTATCCCTCGTAAACGACAACATGAGAAACTTCACCACGACCAAAGCGCCCCGTTATCATATCGCGTTGTTCCTCTTGTACAGTCTTCCCAAGATCATCTCCACCACCGTCGTGTCGATGTCTTTGATGTTCTCCATCTGTTTCACCGTGGGACAATTTTCCGTGAACAAGGAACTCGTATCTATGATGGCCGCGGGAATTTCCTTTTTCCGAATCGTAACTCCTTTGATCGCTTTCGGAATTCTGATGTGGATCTTTATGCTGCTCGGAACGGAATTGATCGTACGTCCCGTCAATAAATTGGCCAAGATAGAACACGACACGCTGACCGAAGGAATGGGAACTCTTGCCAACAGCGTATATCAATTCCACGTAAAAGGAAAGGAAGGCTTCTATTACTTATACTTCTACGATCCGGATAAGGACGAAATCAACGGCGGGTTCAACTATATTCGTTTGCGACCGGACGGCTCTCCCGAAACGGTAATCTCCTCCTTAAAGGCGAAGTACAACTACGAGACCAAACTCTGGAAGATGAAAAAGGTGGAGGAATGGCATTTCGACAACGACTTAAAACTCGTATCGCAGGAAACCTTTTTGGAAAAGGAATACGAACTTCCCGAGGATCCGAAATACTTCAAAGTACCTGCAGGTTCGGTCGAAGAAATGAATCTTTTCCAACTCGAAGAGGAACAAAAACGTAGAATCCAAAAAGGCCTCGCCTACGGGGACGTGCTCACGGAAAAACACGCGGTGTTCGCGACTCCTATGATGACCATCATCGTAACCTTGATCGGAACGATCGCTGGGTATTTCACCAAAAAAACGGCCGGTGTGGCTTCTCTGGGAATCACGATAGGCGTCGTATTGGTTTATTATATATTCAATTCGGCGGGAAAGTCCTTGGGAGAAAACGCCGTAATACCGGCTTTTGCGGGAGTTTGGATCACACCCGGATTGTTTTTGGGATTGTGCTTCTGGATGTTTCGTCGCATGAACCTATAAAATCTTAAGTCATTTCGTAAATTTTTTTCCAAATGGGAAAAAAAAATTCATTTATTTCCCGAATACCGTCCGATATCTAGTATAGATTGTCTCCAGAAGTAAGATCTTTGATGCGACATAGAGTATTTCAGGAAAGAAGTCCCTTCTCCGTATAAACCGAAACGGGTTTTCTTTCCGGATCTCAAATTCTGAGAGGAGGAAAGAACATGGAAGTTCCACTCACGAATCTAATCAGCTCGGCGGAAAAGCTCATCCGCGATAAACGGTCTTCCGTTTCCGGAAAATCCGTAACGAATGCGGAAGGACAAGGAAGTCTGGATAAAACCGAATTTTCTTCGGCACTCACGGCACGTTACCTAAAAATACAGGAAACGCTTTCCGGACTACAGGGCGAATTTTCCAAAGAACAGATGAAACTCGGTATTCTGAACGAGGGCAATACGCCTAACAGCGAATTGATCAACATCCTCTTCGGCGAAACCCCTTTGTTTCGGGAATTGACCGAAACTCCCGATATGGATCGAGCCGTTCTCAAACAACAGATTCAGGAAAAAAAGAATCATCTCAACGATTCGATCCGAAATCTGGAAGTGGAATCGGAAAACATCTTCTCGGTGGGAATGTTAAAAGGACGGGAGAATTTCTCCAAGTCTTTGGAAACGATCGTCGGTAAAGGTGTCCCCATGAAAGAATTCTCCGAAAAAACCATAGAACGACTGATTAAAGAATAAGAATCGGGGAATTTCGAATCCTAATTCCCCCTATTTTTCCGTTCCTCTGATCCACCTCGAGAAAGATCGTTTCCATATAAGATAATCATCATATTATATTTTGCCCTTCCCTTTCCTCGATTTTCGATGGACGCTCTACCGCTTCAACGCTCTCTGTCGGAATGAAATTTAAATATCTTTTTCTTCTTTGCCTACTTTTATTCTTTTTCACAGCTTGTCCCGACGAGAAGAAAAAAGAAAACGAACTCAGCACATACATCGAAAACAGTCTTTTGATCGATATGTTTACGAAATACGATTGTGTGACCGGAAACGACGTCATCTCGGATACATACAACGGGCTCATCGTGGAATTCGTGTATAAACCGCAATATTCAAATTCGTCGAGTACTTCCACTGTACTACCGAAAGCGATCCTCCGCCTGGTGGCGAAGACGGGGCAGACCTTACGGGTTTCTTCGATTACGACCGATATCCAATACCAAGGCGTGGGAAGCGGACTCGGTTATAATTTCATCAAAGGCGGTTGTCACGGATCCTCGATTTCGTTTATCGGACCAAACAGCGCGTTCGCTTCTTCCACCCAAATTTACGTAAACGCAAATTCTCAGGCGAGCGTCGAATTTAATTTTTCAAAGGACTTCGACGGAATCATTTTTATGAGCGGCCTCCATGTGGGAGATCCCTTACCCGGAGACGTGACGCTCCGGGTTTTTTAAAAATCCGCCGGCATTGGAACTCGCGGAGTTTCGTCGTAAGTCTCCGGTCGGAATTCCGACGAAACTCCGCGAATCAAGATCGGGCACGGTCGTAAAAACGACCGATCCCGATACACAAAGAATCTTTTATACAAAAGGAAAAACCATGACATTCAAACAAACCGTAACAACGACGATTCTTTTCTGCACGACCATCGTCTTCGCAAATTGCACGAGCACAGCGGAAATGATCAAGTCCGGAAATACCGCCGCCGTTATCCAAAAGATCAACGACGGCGCAAACCCCAACGACGTATCCGATTGCGAAACTCCGCTCGAAGCCGCGGCGGCGACCGGCAACAAGGAACTCGTACAACTCTTGTTGTCCAAAGGTGCAAACCCGAACATTCGAGGAAAAGACTGCGATTACGAAAATACTATGAGCATCGGAGGGCTCGTATTACACCACGAAGAATACGTGCGGGATAAATTCACTCCGTTGTCTTTCGTCGCGGACGTCGCAACCGCCAAATTACTCGTAGACGCCGGAGCGAACGTAAAGATCGGAGGATACAGATACAACAACCACCAGCGAACCGGATTCACCTATTATAGAAGCCCTCTGTACAACGCGATCCACAACGGAAAATACGACCTCGCTAAATTTCTGATCGAAAAAGGTGCGAACGTAAATCAATACGATCCTAAAACCGGAGCGAACGTCTTCGAGACCATGCTGACGTCAGATAAGAAAAACAAAGCCGCCCTCTCCTTCTTCTCCTATCTAAAATCCAAGGGATTGAAGAATCTGGATCTTTCCAAATCCGCACTCAAGAAGATAGAAAACAAAACCTATCCGTCGTACAGACACATAGCCGGCGGACACGAAACCTCCATGCCGGAGAATCTGTTCGAAGCGGCGTATAAGGAACCGGAACGCGTCAGCAATCGTACGTTCTGCGCGGAAGAAAAGGAATACTTCCATTATCAGGAATTCGAATGGACCGAGTCGGGTCAAAATCTCGCCGAGTGGATCGTCCAAAGAAGAGCCGCGACAAACACATTAGAAAAACCTAAAAAATAATACGATAAAACGACTTCGAGCAATTCATAGAATTCGTCTGAAGTGGATTCGTCCGAAGTCGTCATCCGCGATCCTTACGAAGTTGCGGCGGTCCGCACAAAGATCAAGCTGCCCTTACGATATTACGCGTCCCAAATTCGGCTCCCCTCTTAAAAATCGACAACAAACTTATAGAAAGAGATTCAGCTCCCTCCGGATTTTGCGGAATTTTCATTTACTCGAACGGTTGTAGTTCGTAAATATCACCCATGTTCCGATTCGCAAACAAATCAAAATATTCAAAATTTATAATGTTATTTCTTCTCGTAGTTTATCCGTCCATTTCGGCCGTGTCACAGGAGAAAGAACAACCTACCGAAACCGCGCAAGCGGAACGAAGAACGCAAAGGCGGCTCCAAGTAGGAGGAATTTTTTTTCCGCAACTTCCTTTATTGAGGATAAACTATAATCTCACTTCCAATCTATCCGTATTTTTGACCGCGGCCGCATTTCGCGGAGGAACGATCACCGGACTTTCCTTCGACGACAATACGAACTCGCTCGTGGAGACAAAATCCGAATGGAACGCAAAAGCCAACTTCTCCTCGGTGGGTGTAGACTGGTTTCCCTTCGATAAAATTCCGATGCATCTTACCGGATTGATCGGTTCACAACAACTGTTTAAAGTCACCGCTCACGAATATCTGACCGTCAATCCTTTGAATCATCAATCCGTGATTCAGGAAAGTCCTTACGCTTATACCGCGACTCCGAGACGCGCGAGTATGATCGGATTGGGAATCGGATTTCGCTGGGTTTTTTCGAACGGAATTTATTTAGGCGTTCAATTCATCCGTTATTACGCGGAACAAAAGGTCGATTTTTTCGTATACACCGAACCTCGTTTAGGCGCATCCGCAAGCGTTTTAGACGTATGGGCCTACCAAAAATACCTCGAACAAAGATTCGGAACGATGGAATATTTTCAGATGTTTTATCCATATGTAGGTTTCAGCTTTTGAAGAATTCGATAAAGATTTCGAAAATGAATCTTTAAATCGTTTGGGACGTTTCTTTATAACTTAACCCCCGCGAGGACCCGAAAAAATTTCGAACAAAAACCTTCTTCCGCCGGAACGAATCCGCGATTCGTCCGAAGTCGTCATCCGCGATCTTTACGAAGTTGCGGCGGTCCGCACAACGATCAAGCGGATCGAAACACGTCTATAATTTTCGGATCAACGAAATTCCGTCGGCGATCGGCACCATACTGATGTCCACGGAATTGTCGCGAAAAATCGTCTCGTTGAGTTTACGGATCGCGATCGTGGAAGGTTCCTGATGGGAAACATCCGCGACGCTGCCGTCCCAAAGCACGTTATCCACGATCAAAAGCCCACCCGGTTTAAGAAGTTCTAATATTAAAGGATAATAATGCGGATAATTTTCCTTGTCGGCGTCCAAAAAAACCAAATCGATCGAGGACCGTCCGAACGCGAAACCGGAAGCCCAATCAGGAAACGAATCGGAATCGAGTAGAATTTGCAAAGTTTCTAATGCGGAACCGAGCCTCAGACGGATTTTATGCTCCAGACCGGTCTCTTTCCAATACTTGCGCGCGATATCCGTCCAAGTTTCGCTGATATCGCAACAAAGAAGAACTCCGTCGTCGGGCAAAGCCGAAGCGAAACACAACGAGGAATATCCGGTAAAGGTTCCGATTTCTAAAATCCGTTTCGCTCCGGAAAGTTTGGCGAGTAAGCCGAGAAACTGCCCTTCTTCGGGACTGATCTGCATGTTGGCTTGCGCCAACGTTCCGGTTTCGTCTCTCAACTTACGGAACGCGGGCGATTCGCGAACGGAATTACGGAAGATATACTCTTCCAGTTTTTCGGTGAGTCGAATGTTCTTCCGACTCAGCCGAGATCTCCGTAAATCTTTTTGAGATCCGCGACGATATTTTTCTGCATCGCTTCGTTGGTTCCCCCTCCGATCGAAAGAAGGATCGCATCCCTATGCAATCGTTCCACCGGATATTCCCTGCAATACCCGTAACCGCCGAGAGCTTGGATCGCGTTTCGGGACACGCGCTCCGCCATTTGTGTGGCGACTAATTTTGCGGAAGCCGCTCCCAAAGAATTTCGATTCTCCGGATTGATCTTAGAAGCGACGTCGTACACGAGCGCGCGCGCCGCTTGATAGTCCGCGTAGGATTCCGCCAAAAATCTTTGGATCTGACCGAACTCCGCGAGTTTTTTTCCGAAGGCTTCCCGGTGACGAATCGTATAATCGGCCATCACGTCTACACAACGTTTTGCGATTCCCAAAGATTGCGCCGCAAGAGTGATCCTTTCGATTTCGAGATTTCGCATCATGTGAACGAGCGCACCGTCTTCCTGACCGAGTAAATTTTCCGCGGGAACTTCACAATCCTCGAATACGAGTTCGGTCGTAGGCGAAGAACGCATTCCCATCTTCTCCTCTTTTTTTCCCACGCTGAATCCCGGAAACGAACTCTCGACCAAAAACGCCGTGGTTTTTTTGGAATCCTTACTCAGCTTTGCGTAAACGAGAAAAACGCTTCCCGTGTTTCCGTTGGTGATGTATTGTTTGGAACCGTTTAACACGTATTTGTCGCCCTTTTTGGTGGCGATCGTCCGCATTCCGAGCACGTCGGTTCCGGCTCCGGGTTCAGTCATTCCCATTCCGCCGATCCATTCCCCGGAAATCACTTTGGAAAGATATTTGGCCCTTTGTACCGCATTGGAACTGTGATAGAAATTATTTACGAACAGTACTTCGTGAGCGAGATAAGAAAGCATAAATCCGGGATCATACGCGGACATTTCCTCGTGAATGATGACGGCCGCCACCGCGTCCATTCCCATTCCTCCGTCCTCTTCGGGAACCGTGACTCCGAAAAGTCCCAACTCCGAGCCGATTCTGCGAAAGAGCGGAAGGTTAAAGGTTTCGTGCTCGTCGTTTTCTTTCGCCTGGGCATCCATATTCTCCTTAGCGAACTTTGCGACGGTTTCCCGAAGCGCGAGATGATTCTCGGTCGGGTTGTATAAGTCATTCGGTTTTTCAAGCAACGCTTTCATCGATATCCTCTTCTCTAGTATCCTCTTCCTTCACTCAAAACAAGCTCGACAGAGAATCTTTATTTTCCAAAAACTATCTTATGATCTACGCTCTGATTTTGACAATCCTTTGCGGATTTTTTTTCGTTCTATCTTATAAGGAGTTTCAGGGACCGAAAAAACTGTCTTCTCTGCGTCCGACGTTTCAGAACGCTTTTCGTTTCCCTCTTCGGAGGAATTCCGTTTTTCTACTTCTGTCTCTTTTCGCATGGATGTTACTTCCCCTGTTTTGGGGACTTGCGTTCTTCTTAAAAACGGACGCGAACGTTCTGATCGTAATCGGATTTATGATCTGGACCTATTACTGGTTGAAATATCTTCTCACATCCTCGGAGAGCGCGTAAACCCGCTCAAAAAAGTGGTTTGCACTACGTAGACACAAGATTTTTGTGTTAACAGCACTAATTTTTTGGAGTACCCATTTAAATGAAAATCATCGTATTAGTGAAACAGGTACCTGACACCGAAACCAGCATTAAAGTAGGCGATAAATCCATCAATGAAGCCGGAATCAAATGGATTATCTCTCCCTACGATGAATTCGCCATCGAAGAAGGAATCAGGCTTCGTGAAAAACACGGCGGCGAAGTGATCGCGATTTCCCTCGGACCGGACAGAGTCGTAGAAGCTCTGAGAACCGCTTATGCAATGGGCGCCGATCGTGCGGTTCATATCAAAGTGGACAACTACGTTCCTTTCGACACGAACAACACCGCGGAACTGATCGCAAATTTCGCAAAAGGCGAAAACGCGGACGTGATCATCGGAGGAAGACAATCCATCGATACGGACTCTTCTCAAGTTGTAGTTCAAGTCGCGGAACTTCTTTCCATTCCTCACGTAGCATTTGCGGTAAGTTTGGAAATCAACGGAACCGCGGTAAAAGCTACGAAAGAAGTGGAAGGTGGAACACAATCCATCGAAACCTCCACCCCGGTCGCATTGACCGCTCAAAAAGGACTCAACGAACCTCGTTACCCTTCTCTCAAAGGAATCATGACCGCTAAGAAAAAACCGGTGGAAACGAAATCCGCCGCGGATCTCGGAAATCCGTCGAGCAAGATCGAAGTCGTAGGACTCGAACCTCCTCCACCTCGGATTCCGGGTAGAAAATTGGAAGCTGCGGATGCGAACGCTTTCGCGTCTCAACTCGTAAAAGCTCTTAGAGAAGAAGCTAAGGTTATATAAGGAGAACACCAGTGAGCAACGTATTAATTGTTGGCGAATTAAAAGACGGAGAACTGAAAAAAATCTCCAGAGAAATCACTTCCGCAGGAAGAAAGATCGCTGATTCCATCGGAGGAAAAGTTGTAGCTCTTCTGATCGGAAGCGGAGTGGAAAAACACGCTCCCGAATTGGCCGCGGTAGGAGCTGATACGATCATCACCGTAAACTCGGGTGATTACAACGCGGAAACCTATTCCAATCAAGTTGCCGAAGTGATCAAAGCGCAAAACCCTGCCGTGGTTCTTCTTCCGCACACTTCCCAAGGAAAGGATTATTCTCCTCGCGTTGCCGTAAAAGTAGGCGCGGGAATCGTCGCCGACGTGGTCGGATTCTCCGTGGACGGAGGAAAGGTCGTGGCGAAAAAACCGATCTATTCCGGAAAAGCATACGCAAACTTTAAAGTTACGAGCGCGATTCAAGTGTTCACCGTTCGTCCGAACTCCCAAGAGATCACTCAAAAAGCGGGCGCGGGCGCGGTGGAAGCGGCTTCTCCATCCGCGGGCGATGCGAAAGTAAAAATCGTATCTTCCGATTTGAGTGGAGGATCTAAGGTACAACTTACCGAGGCTTCCATCATCGTATCCGGCGGACGCGGAATCAAAGGACCGGAAAACTGGCCGATTCTCCAAGAACTTGCGGACACACTCGGAGCGGCTCTCGGAGCTTCTCGCGCGGCCGTGGATGCGGGTTGGATTTCCCATTCTCACCAAGTCGGACAAACCGGAAAAACCGTATCTCCGAACTGCTACATCGCTTGCGGAATTTCCGGCGCGATTCAGCACTTAGCGGGAATGGGATCTTCTAAGTATATCGTAGCGATCAACAAAGACGGAGACGCTCCTATCTTCAAAGTTGCGACGTACGGAATCGTAGGTGATCTTTTCGAAGTGGTTCCTGCGGTGACAGCCGAGTTCAAAAAAGTACTGGGATAATCAATCTGCGAAACGCCCTATTTCGCGATCTATCGAGCGCCCCTTAGGAAGCGAGATATTGAGTTCAGAGAGCGAAATAAACCAAAAATAGCGGAGCGTAATTTTTGGTTATTCTCAGAATTGAGAATTTCGCGATCTATCGAGCGCCCCTTAGGAAGCGAGATATTAGCGAAATCGCGTTAGAGGAAGTTGAGCATGAGTTTTTATTCAAAAAAAGTACTTGGATAATCAACCTGTGCCCATAGTTTGAAACTATGGCATTTTTGAACATCAGGAGAATCCTCCGGGTTGCCGCAGCACTGATTTTGGTCTGCGGCATTTCTGTTTCAGGGGACCCTGGACGAGACAGATTGGGCGCGCTTTTGGGAAGAATGGGAGAAATCTCCTCCTTACGAGCCAGCGTAACGATCAATAACGAACTTTCCGGAACACTTTCTTTTAAGAAACCTAACTATTTACACGTCAAATTTTCCGACGGAAGGGTCGTATCCTCCAACGGAAGATTTCTTTGGTTTTATTCACCCGCACGAGCGATCGTAGGAAAACAGGATCTACGCGGGACTTCCGGCGGAGTTTTCGGTTTACTCAGCGGCTACGAAGAAGTGACTCAGGTCGGCGGTTCGATTCGGCTGAAATCCTCCACAAAAACATACGAAGAAATCGTGGTTACGATGAACCCTGACAATACCCCAAAATCTTTACGGATGAAACACAGAGGATCGGGAGAATACACTTCCGTGAGTTTTTCCGGTGTGCAGACGAACGTCGGTTTATCCGCTTCTTTGTTCAACTTCAGCGCGCCTTCCAGCGCACAAATCGTGGAAAATCCGTTGAACGAAAAGGAATAAACGGCTTGTCTTTCAACTCTAGGACCGACGCTCACAAAATTTTCGCGGACTTATATCGTAAACAGAGAAGTCCGGAACATCAGGAGAAAATCGACGAAGTCATCCAGAAATCGAACGATATTTTCATTCGTATCGATTTGATGAAGAAGGTGGACGAAGAGTTCGACAAGAAGAAGCAGGAAGAAAACAAAAAGTCCGAAGAAGAAGAAAGATCGAAACGCTCTTCCGAAAAAAGTTCCACACCCGTCAAAACCGCAGCCAAATCGACGACCGCCAAACGGAACGAACCCCCTTCCGCAGGAATCGGATTTTTGGCGAACCTCTTCGGAGGAAATCCGGCTATCAACAAGTTCGCAAGGGAGTCGGGGACGATCGAAGTCGGGTTTTTAGGAAGAAAACTGCAAATCGCTCCGAGCGTTCAAAACCTGTTCAAATTTCTGAAAGAGGATCAGATTATCGCGACGATTCAAGCCTTGCGTTTTTGCGAACAACAAGGTTGGAGATATTGGAAACCGCTCGTCTACAACGTAGTATTAAATTTTAATAAACTATTAAACAGCATAATCTCGCTCGACAGCCTTTTTATCGACGAGATTTCCCCGGAAATATTTCTCAATCGCGCCACCAAACTGGAGTTATACTACGCCAGACATCTGAGCCGCGAGGATTCCAAAGATATCATCATGACCCAGGTTCCGGAACTGATCAAAAAGGACGAAAAGTTGGTTCCAAAACTTCCCCAGATTATGGCCGGTTTGTCGTACGGCCTCAACTTGGAAAACGGAAGACCGAAAATGACCGATGCGATTCGTGCGTTTCATATCGTAGCCACGAAACGGATGATTACTTGGGAAGAGATCGTACAACAACTCAACGTGCCGCCGATCAACGAAATGAAATTCCAGGGTTCTTCCGACATCATAAAGGAAGTGGAAACGACCTTAATCCGTCTTGCGGACGATATACAAACCAGACTCAACCGTAAAGAGGAACTGCAAAATCTCCGGGAACGTTATTTCAAAATCGACGACAAGGGAAGGATGAATTTCGACTTTCTCAATCTGATCGTAGACGACTATTTCGAAAATCACGTTCCCGAAAACATGCAATCCGCTTCCATCAAATCCGCGTTTAAGGGAACCCCGCACAAACTGATGTATCTTCTTCTTCGGGATTTTCAGGCTTCGTACGCTCCCATTCTCGAAGGAACGGTCAAAATCGGGACGAAAAACCAAAGCCGCGACGTGATCATCATGTTACCCGGACTTTTTAAAAGCGAAATCGAACAGATCAACAACCTGCTCCGTTTGTTGGACGCGTTTAACAAAAAGTATCCGAGTTTCCAATACAGTTTCGCGACGTACAACGAACACACCACTTCGACCGCAGGCGTCGAGGATCAGATCACGCAAAACCTCCTGAAACTTCTCGGAGACGCTGCCGGGTTTATGGGAAAGTTCGCGGAAAAGATCAACATCCTCGTGGAAAACCATCTGCTCGCAAAACAATACGAATCCACCGGAAAGTTGAACGAGAGAGTTCTCGTTTCCAAAGAGAAGGTGATCGAAGAAATCAAGATTCTCCACCGTTTCATACCTTACTGCGATTCCGCGCTCGTTTCGGGAAACAGACTCAACGGAAAAACCCTGGACTTCGTGTTTTTGGAAATGGCCAAACTTCTCTACAACTACGCGGTGATATACAAAGACAAATTTACGATTACGAAACTGACGCTTCATAAAAAGATAGATACGGAATTGAATTCATTGATGAAAGAATACGAACGGCTGGCCGGTAAATCCTACGAAACCACAAGATCGGAGGAAGCATGAGGATTCTGACGGGAGTCCAACCCTCCGGCAAACTTCACTTAGGAAATTTTTTTTCGGTCATACGAAAACTGAAGGAATACCAGACGACTACGGATCTATTCTGTTTCGTGGCGGATCTTCATTCCCTGACTACGTTTTCCTCCAAGGAAAAACAGAAGGACAACACGTACAACGCGGTATGCGATTTTCTCGCTTTGGGAATCGATCCGGATCGATGTACGTTTTGGCTTCAATCCGGAGTTCCCGAAGTGGCGGAATTGACCTGGTATCTCAGTCAATTTATTTCCGTCAATCAGTTGGAGCTCGCGCATTCCTACAAGGATAAGATCGCCAAAGGATTTCATCCGAGAGGAGGACTTTTCTTTTATCCCGTGTTGATGGCAGCGGACATACTCGGCTTCGACAGCGATAAGGTTCCCGTAGGAAAGGATCAGAAACAACATCTGGAATACGCGAGGGATATCGCCGCGGCTTTCAATCGGGAAGTCGGATCCGTGTTTAAAATCCCCGAACCGGAAATCGACGAGGCCACCGCCTTGGTTCCCGGAACGGACGGGCAAAAGATGTCGAAGTCCTACGGAAACACGATCAACTTTTTCGATTCCGAAAAAGAACTTAAGAAATCCGTAATGTCCATCATGACCGATTCTGCCGGCGTGGACGAAGCCAAAGATCCCGATAAAAGCCATATCTACTCTATCCATTCCTTATTCCTCGACGACGCGAAAAAACAGAAACTACGGGAACGTTTTCTGACTCCTGGAAACGGCTACGGAGATCTCAAAAAAAATCTTCTGCAGAATATCCTGGACTACTTCGCTCCGTACCGAGCCGAGCGGGAAAAAATCGCCGCGGATCCGACCTACGTGCGAGACGCGCTTAAAAAGGGACGAGACAAGGCCCGACAAACGATCTCCTCCGTATTGGATCGAGTCCGCAACGAACTGGGAATCTATCGATTTTAAATAGACGTTTCGTCGAAAAAATCCCGATTTTTTAGAACTTTCGAACTCATCCCGGAACCGGTCCGGTATGAGCAGACATTTACGAGGTTGGTTGCCTTGTTCGGCGGTATCGAAATTCGCCCTGGGAAACCTAATGGGCGTGGTATTAGAAGCGATTTTCCCGGGAAAATCGCCGTTAACCGTGGGAATCCTACTGTTTGCGGTCTCTTCCTGGGCCATATCGGACAATAATATTAAAAAATTAGAATATTTACTATTTGGAATATTCTTTTTTTCGATTATTATTTTTCTTAATCCGAAACGATTCCAAATCGAAGAATCTAAAAGAAAAATCCGGACGGAAACGGTCGTCTTCGGGGAAACCGAACGGGACTTTCAAAAATCCTTCCGGGAAAAAATAGGATCCGATCTGGAAAACGCCGAACTCGATTCCGAATCGCGAGGAATCGCTCTGGGTTTGGTTTTTGGAGAATCCAAACGTCTCTCCAAAGATTTCAAAGAAAAGGCCAAACAAGGCGGAATATTACACCTTTTTGCGGCATCCGGATTACACTTGGGAATATGGATGGGGGTTCAATTTCAGATCTTAAAACGGATCCCCGGACTTCCGTTTGTGATCGCAAGAATCGTCCCTCTTCTGACCGGATTTCTGTATCTTTCGGCTCTGGGATATCCGGTTTCTCTCGCGAGGGCTTGGGTTTTTGCGGGTTTAATCCTTTTGCAGGGAGTGTTTTTGAGGAAACTTAGACCTGCGGATCTACTTTTGAATACGGCGTGGATTTTATGGATATGGGATCCGTTGCGGTTTCATTCGGTTTCTTTTTGTCTTTCCTTCGGGGCCGTCGCGGGAATATTCCTTTTTTCTAATCCGACCAAACTCGTTCTTAATTTTATGAACGAAGAAAACCGTTTTATTTCGATATTAAAGGAAAATCTTTCCGTTTCTTTTTCGGCCGGTTTGGGAACGATGCCCGTTCTACTCTACTCTTTCGGTTCCTTCAGTTTCGGCTCCGTACTTCTCAATCTGATGGTGGTTCCTCTCGCCGGAATCGTATTACCTTCGATTTATATTTCTCTTCTCTTGCAACAAACCGGAATCGATTGGATCGTTCGACCTTGCTGGAACGTATCCGAATTTATGATCGAAATCCTATTCCGCATTTCCGATACTCTTGCGGAGCCTCTCGGATTTTATAAGGAAATGGGCAATACGATTTGGATCGGAATGATCGGATGGATCTTCCTTTGTTTTTGGACGTTTGCCGCGGCGTATGTTTCGGAACGTTGTGTTTCGCGGAAAAAAAGGAACCGACTTTCGGATATCAGAATCGATCTATGGAAGCCTCCCGAACAACCGGGATTTTTCCGGAAAAAAAACGCCTTCATCGTGGGAGCGTTTTCCGTACTATGTATGATATTCGTACACGCGGTTTTATATCGAACCGCGGATTATTTTCCGGAAACAAATCGGATCGTAAACAACGGATATTTTTTTCTGTTGAGAAACCGAAACTCCCTATACTTCTCCGGAAAATGCAAATACGGATATAAAAAACTTTCGGAAGCGTTTTATCGATCACGCGGACTTTTTTGCGATCGACGAAACGGGATCGACGTAAGCGGAATTTTCGTCGATGACCGATCCTGTCTCGAATGGGCGATGCGTTGTATCCGCTCCGATTCCAAAATTCCGATTTCGTATTCGGGAAAGGACGCGGAACGTGTGCAAGCGGAAGATCCGAAACATATACGAAAATCGGAAAGGTTCCGCGACATCCAACTACCCGGAAATTCCCGAATTTTACTTTTCCACACGAAACACGATTCCCTAACGGAACTCGTGCGTAAAACCGCGAAAGGGAGGGGCTGGATCGTATTGGAAACCCCTTTCGGCAGTAAGGACAATTCGCGGATCTGGAATCGAAATCGAAAACTGCTTGGGTTGGGAGAAGGTTGGGTGTTTCTGGAAAAACATGAACTCCAGAGAATACCCGTTTCGGAAAGTTTCTGAGATCCGGAAATTTCTGGAGTCCAAATCCTCGGCCCCGTTGAAAAAATGGGGACAGAATTTCTTGATCGATCCGAATGCGATCCGTTCTATCCTTTCCGGACTCAACGAGAAAATTCTTTCCTCCGTAGATCGGATTTTGGAAATCGGACCGGGGCTCGGCGCCATCTCGCACGGTTTGCTGGAGTTCGACAAACCGGTCACACTCTTCGAAATCGACCCCGTATACGCCGCTTGGCTCCGCGAATATCTTCCCGAGTTCGAAGTCCGCGAAGGGGACGCGTTGGATTTTTTACCGGAATACCGAAACGAAAACGTCTACCTTTTCGGAAATCTTCCGTACTATATCTCGTCCGAACTAACGTTAAGCGCCGTTAAAAATTTGAAAGGACTCAAGGGAGCCACCTTTTTGGTCCAAAAGGAATTCGCGAAACGTATTTCGGGAGAACCTTCTTCCATTCAATTTTACTTATCTTCGTACGGACGTTGGAAATTGAAGAAGGACGTCAAAGCGGGCTCCTTTTATCCGAGGCCGAACGTCGATTCCTCCGTATTGGAATACGAAAATTCTCCCTTTTTTCCGAACGAGTTCGGATTTTTAGCGTTGGAATGTTTGTGTAGAATCGCGTTTTGGGGGAAAAGAAAAAAACTGACCTCCTCCTTTCGCGACGCACCGCTTACTTCGCTTCCTCCCGCGGTGACCGGTTCCCGTTTTTTTTCGGAGGAAAAATTCAGGGGGGAATGTTTCGCCGCTCTCGAACAAGCCGGAGTGGACACTGACAAACGTCCGGAAGAATTAAAAGCGGCGCGATTTCACGAAACCGCCTTGATCCTTTCCGAAACGATTAAGAAATTACTAATATAATCTGAGCTACGATTTTTTACCGAAGTCGGTGTACTCTTGAAGAATTCCCGCGGTAAACTCGGAGAATTCCGATTCTTTTTTGAATCCGAAATGGTTGAGCACGACCGTTTGAATCAGCGAAAAGTCTGCCGATTTTTGGGATATATCGATGATCATATCGGAAAGATAAATCGCGAAAACGGCGTCCTGAAATTCCTTTTTCACGAGAAGAGGACGATGATGCATTTCGGCGGCGACCCGAATCGTATCGGAGAAATTCCATTTTTCGCAGATCATTCCTCCCAAAGTCGTATGCGAAATTCCTAATGCGGCTTCCTCCAAAGTCAACGGGGAAGGGAAGGAGCGATTACCCAATATCTCGGAAATTTTTCCCGAAATTTCGGGTTCCAGTGAAAGAAGAATAACGCGGCCCACATCGTGCAAAAGTGCGGCGCAGACCAGGACGGTGATCGTCTGTTTTTTCCAACCCATCCTTTCCCCGAGCCGCCTACATATAAACGCGGACAAACTCGAACGTTCCCAGATATCCTCGAATTCCTTATAACGCTCCTCGAGGATTTTTTTCGTCCCTAAACTCAGCAGAATACTGTTCAATTCGGAAAGACCGATGACCTTGATCGCGTCGTCCAGATTATCCACCCTGGTCCTTTGGGAAAACGACGCAGAGTTTGCAAGTTTTAGAATATTCGTGGAAAGTGATACGTCCCTTGCTACGAGTTCCGTGATGTTTTGAATGGAGGAATCCGGCTTGTTGATCAGACTCATGATCTGATTCACGTTATCCGGAAAGGTCGGAAGAGTGTCCAATTCGGAAAGTATCTCGCCCGTTTTCTGAAGATTAACATTACGTTTTTTGAATTCGAAAGGGATTTTAATGTACGCTGAGGTGACCCCTTCCTCGGTCTTGATCCGATACGAATCGCCTTCAATTCCTTCGTTTTTCAGCATCAAAAGCGACATCGCCAAACCCAAACCGGCGCCCTCGGATTCGTCGCCGTGATTTTCGAAAACCTCGGAGAGGTCGTTGTAAGAGCGCGCTTTCGAAATTCTTTCCCGAACCCTTTGATCCTCTTCGGGAAGAATTTCCACGTTGTTGGAAACCTTGAGTAAAAAACTGTTCTGATTAAATCCGAACGTGATCAAAACGTGAAGTCCGTTGCGTTCGAGCAGATCCGTATAAAGATCCTTGTTGTTGATCAATTCAGCCTTAAATCGTTCCATCCCCTGCGCGTATTGCAAAGGATCTTTGATATCCAAACCCGCTTCCTGGAACACGACCCGTTTTTGATTCGCCTTGACGGCGTTCATGATCGTCTCCCGCAAAATCGAAAAGATACATTCGCGAAGGGAAGTTATATCGAGATACTGTAGATATCGATCGAGAAGAAAGCTGATGATCTTGTCGATATTGCGGTTCAGGTGGGTGATTCTAAGATAAAGCGGATTTAAGGATTCGATCGGTTCATTGAGATTTTTAACGGAGAGAAAATATCCCTCCTTTTCATAATGATACCAATGAATCTTCATTTACCGATTTCCGAAACTCCCGGACCGCTTCCGCGCCGATCCAAGGTAGAATTATGACTCTTTACAGTTTTGTCAATCGGTACTTTTCGATCAAAGTTCTTTCCTGTCGAGAACAACTTTTCCCAGAGAGAAGGACAAAAGGATCCAAAAACCGATTTGGATCAGGGAATATTCCCCGTAATAATGAACCTGGGAAAGACTTTTGGCGAGAAGAGAGCTGGAAAAGAAAAAGACCGTTCCTTCCTGCGGAAGAATCCAATACACGATCTCCAAAATCTGCTTTTTGAGATCCGAAGTCTGCACCACGCTCGCCGCGGCGGACTCATATATGAACAAATCCAGGAATGTCGTGAACACCAACAGCGCCAATCCCGCGAAAAAAGCCGCGTTTTTTCCGAAACTCAAAACGAGCAAAAACCCGAAAAGGATCAAAAAGTAAAAAACGGAAAACATACAAAGGGCGGCGCGCAACAGATCCCAGGAGAATCCCGCGCCGACAAACTGCTGTTTTGCGAGATACGTTCCGATCAAAAAGACGGCGTTAGCCGCAATCAGGGCAAGAATTCCCAAGGACTTTCCGGCGAGATACGTCAGGGACGAAACCGGTCTCGATAAAATCGGAACGTAGGTTTTATTTTCCAATTCCTCTCCCAAAAGGGAAACCGGCAAAAACAAAGCAAGCACCGTATTCCAAAACGCGAAAAAGATAAACACGATATAAATCTGAAAATTCGGATTTCCCGACTGATCTTCTCCGCCGACTTGGATCTGGCAGGAGAAATTCAAAAACAAAAAAAGACCGGATATTATAAAAATGAAATATACGATCCTTTTTCTCAAAGTTTCACGCAACGTAAGAAACGCGATCGAAAACGTTTTCGGAAATTGGTCCTTGATCCAGGAAAAATTATTCACGGTTCCCTCCGGTAACTCTGAGAAACACCTCTTCGAGTGATTCCGTAATCCTTTCGTATTTTATAATATTCGCACCTAGGGAGACGAGTTCCGCCGGAATAACCCGGACGTCGATCGTTTCTCCCGGAAGAAGTTCTATCCTATTTTCCGAAACTTTGACTTCCGAGGAGATTTTGCGTAAGTAGGAATCCAATTCCGAGGTGATAGACTCAACTTGGATATGAATCCGATTTTTTCCCTCTTTCAAAGATTCCAACGGACCAAGAGCGGCTAACGTTCCCAGATTGAGAATGCCTATCTCGTGACATACCTTTTCCACTTCCAAAAGTCTATGAGAATTCAATAATACAGTAGTACCCTTGGTACGATTCTCCTCCACGAGGGTTTCCCGAAAATCGATATAACCTTTAGGATCCAAACCAGAACCGGGTTCGTCCAGAATCAGAAGTTCCGGATCGCCGATCAGAGCGGACGCAAGTCCCAATCGTTGTAACATTCCTTTGGAATATCCGGAAACTTTCTTGGAACCCGCGTCCGCGATTCCCGTTTTTTCCAAAAGGGATTTCGATTTCGTACGAATTTCGGAAGAAGGAATTCCCGCCAATTTTCCGCTGAGGGACAAAAATTCTTCCCCGGATAAAAAACCGGGAATGGAAACTTTTTCGGGTAAATAACCGATCCTTCTACGAATCGAGGGAGAAAAAGGAAGACCGAAAAGACGGAAACTTCCCGAACTTTGTTTGGAGAATCCCATGAGAATCCGAACCAAACTGGTTTTTCCGGCGCCGTTCGGCCCCAACAAACCGAAAACCGAACCTTGAGGAACTCGTAAAGAAACGCCTTTTAAGGCGTTTTGATCCTTGTATTTTTTTTGAATCGAATCGATTTCAATTGCAAATTCGGACATGAACTTTTCCTTGGAGTCAGAGCCTAATAGATATAGATATCTTGGACCTTTTTTGCAAACGTAGGTTCCAAATCAAAAACGGCTCAATGATTTTTAGGGAATCATCCCTGTCAATCCTCTGAAAGACATGAAAATTATTATCGCTAGACACGGAGAGGCCGAACCAGTTTCTCCCGGTGGAAACGACCGTCAAAGACGTCTCACACACAAGGGAGAAGCCGACGTTCATAAAATGGCGCGTTTTTTTCAGGTGGGATTTAAGATCACGAAAATCTATCATAGTCCGTATCTCAGAACCGCAGATACCGCGAAAATTTATACGGACATACTCCATCCCGATCGAGAAACCGAATCTTTGGACTACCTCGAAGCAGGCCAAGATATGTCGCGGGTTTGTCCTTTGATCAAGGAATACACGAATTCGGATACGATTTTACTGGTGGGTCATAGCCCCGACGTTTCCCTGTTTGCGGAGAAACTTTTGGGAATCGGAGGCGTGGGCAAAAGTTTTCTTTTTTCTCCGGGCGCGGCGCTTGCAGTCAACGTTCCCCGAGAAAAGTTTTTGGACGGACAGATCATCTGGTTTGTTTGTCCGGATTTTCTCTGAATCACTTCCCGTTTTTTCAGTTTACAGAAGAGAGTTTTCCAAAATTCTTACAGTTATATTTGGAACCGGGGTGTAGCGCAGTGGTAGCGCACTTCTCTGGGGGGGAAGGGGTCGCTGGTTCGAATCCAGTCACTCCGAGGTTCCATAACCTTCCTTTTGGTCTTTGAACCGACACGACCGATTTTACTGAAAAATAAAAAAGCCCCGAAAGACGAGAATCAATCGATCGTTGGAATTGTTCGAAATCGATTTTGCTTCAGAAAAAAAACTTTTTTCGTTTCCGATCGATCCTCTTGGACATCCGGCCAATCGATAAAAAGAATCGATCGCACCTTCCCGACTCGCATCGGTTCCGGTTTGTAAAACCGTAATTACTGTATAATCGTTCGGAAAATTGCGAAAGTACCGATCGAAAAACGAACGTTTCTTCTCCAAAAATCCAGAGAACCAAAACGCTCCCGAAAGTGATCCGGTCTTCCCGTAGACGACGGAATTTTTTACGGCACAATCGGACCAAAAGGCCGCGTTTTTCCAATCGAGAAAAACCTTCGACGCGATTCCTTTCGATTTACCTTCGTCCTTCAAAAACTCAGTCATAAAAGTATGCTGAAATTTCGGCGAAACGAGAACCGCCTCCGATTTATATAGATTCCGTTTATCTAAAAAATGTTTTTTGAATATTGTTGGAACGAATCCTATCTTCCTAAGAAATTCTTCGAAGTCCGAATAACGGGACGGATCCTCCTCGAAAAAAGATAAAAAGAAGGAATTGGAGGAATAATACATCGCTTCGCGTAGATCCAAATCCCTCGGAGCATCGGGGATATGCGTTTCTACGCTCGTTATCTTGAGAGACGGCGTGGCAAAATTCCGTTCGAGTAGATACAACGTGATCCAATATTTGAGAGTGGAAGCGGGAACGAATTTTCGTTCGAGAAGATCCTTCTCCCCTTGGATTCGGGGAGAAGGGTCAGTGAAGTTTGAGAATAGTGTAATTTCCTTGGACTGAATTTCCGCGGTGGAAATTAAAACCGCAAGAAACGAAAGTAGGATGCGAAAACGACGCAAACCTATTTTTTGATGAAATGGTTGAGAATATTGTCCCGGATCTCTTCGAAACGGACCAATCCCCAAGCCAAATTGACCTTTAACTTTAAGGCGTTATCGCTCATGTCTTTTTCGCCCTGGGCTTTCAACTGATCGAATCTCTGTTCGATCTTTTCTTTCCCGTCGTTGAGATCATCTACGAGTTTATCGAAAATCTCACGGGAAGTTTGAACAGCGCCGATTCCTGCATTGATTATGTCGTTTAGTTTGTTCTTTTCCATACGGCTACCCCTCAATTGGATTTCGAGGATTTCTATGGTCATTTTTGTGCAGTGCATAAAAATAGCAATCTTTTTTTTGGTTTTCTTCTTGCCCGAGGCTCGTTTCTCGAAGAAGTTCCGATCACAAATGAAAACATTCAATCTGCGGAAAATTCTTCGGAAATGTGGGAACTCCCCCTTTTTTTTCCTATTTACACTCTACCTCGGGATCCAATTCACTCTCGGCTGTGGAGTGGATGTAAAATCGATCGGTCCGGAAGGTAGCAGCTGCTCCCGCATCGAAGGACTTCCCGGCCCGGAAGATTTCGCTTTGGATACGGAGGAAAAAATCCTCTACGTTTCCAGCCATGAACGAAGAATAGAAGACCAGACGGGAAAATTGTTTTGGATCGATCTCAAACAATCCCCTACTCCGCAACCGAAGGAACTACCCGTGCAATTTCCTCCGGAGTTCCGACCACACGGGATCAGCCTTCTCAAAAACGGGAGTTCCTACCGGATTTACGCGATCTCACATCCTAAATTATACTCTCGACATACGATCGAAATTTTCGAACGAAATCGGGACCGCAAATGGCTCCATGTGGGAACTCTTACCGATCCGCTTCTCACAAGTCCCAACGATCTGTTCGTGGTTTCCGAAAACGAAATCTACGTTTCCAACGATCACGGCGTCGGCGGAATGGCTCGTTATCTTTTGTGGGACGACCTATTCGGCTTCAAACGCGCAGAGATATCCTACTACGACGGTAAAACCTGGTCCAACTTAGGTCACCCATTGTCCTTCGGAAACGGAATCCTTCATCGCAAGGACGGAAACGGAAACGAATTCCTCTATCGATCCGGCTACTCCGATCGGAGCGTTTTTCGGTTTAAGATCCGAAGGGAAAACGGCAAACCGGTGTTAGGTGAACCGGAGAAAATTTATCTGAACTCCGGAACCGACAACCTCGAAACCGATTCCAAAGGAAGGATTTTCGTTACGGGTCACGGGTCCTCATACCAGTTCCTGAGACATATGAAAAATTCCGAATACAATGCTCCGACCCAAGTGTTTCGAATTTCCGAAGACGGAAGTTATAAGGAGGTCTTTTCGAATCAAGGAAATCTGATCTCGGCTGGAAGCACCGCGATTCCGTTTGAAAACCGTCTTTATATCGCTCAGGTTTTCGATCCGTTTCTGCTGAATTGCGAATTTAAAAACGAAGACTAAAACGTTGTCCAAAATTTTTCTTTCGGAGAACCCTTAAACGAAGCGGCGAACGAAAAAACCTTATCAGAGAAGGTCCCGAAGGAAAAATGCGCAAGTTGGGAAATTTCGGAAAACGAAAGGATCGAAAATTGAATTTAGTATATTAAAATTTCAATGTTTCCTAATGGACATATAACTTGCGGATCGAATCGGCGTAAATCGTCCCCATCAGATCGTAACCGACAGGATTGGGATGAATCGGATCCGTTTGCGGATACAAGGGGATCGAATTCTCAACCTGTAGAAAAACGGTTTCCATATCCGCGACCGGATAAGCGGCTCCCAAACTTCTGAGATAAGAATTGACGTTCAGTATTTTCTCCCTGTATCCGGGCTGAATCGTCGGAGGAAGCACGGTAGGCATAATAACGCCGTTACTTTTAGATCGGATTTCGTTTAACAAAAATTCGTAGTTATCCGGAAATCGTTCGATAGGATAACCGGAAACGTCGTTGGTTCCAAGTTCCACGATCCATAAATCATGTTCCCCCGTAAGAGCTACGCCTACTTCCTGCGCCCATCCGGGAACGTCCCTACCCGAAACCGAATAATCCGTGACCGTAAAACGATTTCCCAATTTCTCACGAAGACCGAAACCGTCCGATCTCTGAGAAAGCGAATCCCCGATGATCCCCACCTTCAGCAAAGAACCGCTCAAGGGAAGAAGCGCGGAAAGTCCGCGTCGTTCCTCCTCCTTTCCGACACAATTAACGAATAATAAAAATAGAATATTCCAAAAAGAAAGAATTCTCAGTTTCACAAGAAGCGAAATAGAATTCGATCTCATTTTTTCCTTCGAAAATATATTTCCGCATTGGCGCGGACCAGCTTTCTCGTCGTGGAAGGGGAAACCGAAACGGTTTTTTTATAGAACTGCGGGGAATTTTCCTTGAGATACGCTTCGACCGTTTCGTTACGTTTGGTTCCTTCGCTGAATACGAACGTATCGATCGTATCCAAAGTATGTAGGAAGGATTCGGACGGAACGGGAAGTTCTCCTGGAATAAACTCAAGGATTTTCTGATCCGGATAATTTTTCCTCAACTGAAAGTACGGATCCGGAATCGCCTGAAGATAAACCTTCTTCGAATATTTGAGTTCGGCAACTATCTCTTCAGAGAATTTTTTTCCAAGGTCGAATTCCGGATTGAGAAAGCCCACCTTTCGATAAGCCAAAAACAGAACGATCAAATTACAGAATAGGATTCCTGAACTCGTATAGATGACGCGTTTACGATCCGATTCTTCCAAAAGAATTCCGCCTAACGCGGAAATGGGAAGCGTCAGATACATCACATAATAAAATTCCGTGGAAAGAAAAAGAAAAAACAACGTCCCTCCGATCCACACAAAAAGATAAAGAAAACGTTCCTTCTTTTCGAGAAGCAATTTACGGTTGATCCAAATTCCTGCGAAAAGAAAAATATAGAACAGGATTCTTACTCCGGGATTTTCGTATCCTCCGATCAGAATTTTGATTTTGGTCAACGCGGAAAACACGGAGAACAATTCCTTCTTTCTTCCGAACTGTAGTCCGAACTGAAACAGAAAGGAATCCCAATGCGGCAAAAGCCAGACGATCCAAACCGCCAGCGGTAACATTCCACCGAACCAAAACCAAGGACGATACAAGGATTTTCGTTTCCAAAGAAGATACAGAGAAGGAATACCGAATACGGAACCGAACGGATGCGAAAGGAAAGAAAGTCCCAAAAGAAAGCCGGACGCCCCTCCTTCCAACATTCCGATTTTACTAGGTGTTTCGTCTAACGCACTTTTCGATAATAAAAACATCGCACCCAGCGCGAACAAAAGACAAAGACATTCCATCCGTGCCATCGTTGCGACCCGCAAAAAAAGAAGATCGGTGGTCAAAAGTAAACAGGAAAAAAACGCGGACCAAGGAGAGAACCCGACTCGTTTCAGAATCAGATAAAAAAACGCGATACAAAACGCGGCCGTGAAAGACGTAAAAAAACGCAAACCTTCGATGCCCGGAAAAACGTATTTCATCCAAATTCCGCCGGTGAATAGATACAGGGGCGGCATCCAGAGGGTGACTTTCTCCATTCCGGGGATCAGACCTTCCAAAACCTCCGTTCTCAGGGTTCCGAATTCCGCAAAATCCTGTGCAGGTGAATAGAAAAGAATTTCGTCCGGCCAAACCGGAGGAAACTCGAGCCGTTCATTTTTGGGAATCCACAAAAAAAGAAAAATGAGAACCGCCAAAAGAATCGGCGGTGCCGGATTGAATCGAAGTGATTGGGAGTGTTTCCAGGACATGCGATCCGGGAAATCCGGGACGAATCCCGGATCTTAGGTCAGAGAATCGAGCGCTGAACTTTCTGTTTCGTACACTTCAAACAGATCTAAGAGTTCGACCACATCGAATACTTTTTTTACGGGAGGAGTGATACAACAAAGTTTCAGTTTCCTTCCCTGCTTTTCCAACTCGCGTACCATTCCTACGAAGATGCGGATTCCCGAGGAGGAGATGTAAGAAATGTTTTCCAGGTTGATCAATATATCACCCTGTCCGGATTGCACATCGTCCAACAATTTCGCTTCGACTTCGTCCGAATGTCCGATGTCCAACCTTCCGTTGAGTGAAACTAAAGTGTGCTTACCGATCTTTTTCGTCTTGATTTCCAAAGATGGCTTCCTTTTGGAGAATTAGGACTAAATTAAGCGCTCGGAACGCGTTTACAACTCATTTTTTAAGCGCCGAGATCCATAATTTCTTCTATGAAAATTCTTTTGACCGCCGGTGGTTTTACTTCGACTACGATCAATCGACGAGCGGCTTGCAACGATCGAAATCCGAAAAAAGAAGCGATGAAAGAAATCGAAACTCCGTTTTGATACAGTCGAACCGCGATCGTTTGTCTGATTTTGGCAAGGGTGATCTTGAGCCCGGTTAAAATTTCCAATTTACGGATCATTTTTTGAACCGTCTTTCGGTGCAACCTTCCGTTGCGGCCGGGAAATAAATATTCTTCGTCGGTTTTTCCGGACGCGGAATTCCAAAAGTCATTCCACAAACAAAGCGGAATATCCAAAGTACGAATCGATTTTCCGTCTGCGGCTCGGACGGTTAGAATTCGATTTTTCAAATCCACGTCGTCTCTGCGTAAGGAAATCAACTCGTCGATTTTTAATCCGAAATGAAGGAGAATCCGAATCCAGGTAAAATGTTTCGGATTGGATCGACTCGCATTCAGAATGTTCCGTAATTCGACCGTGCTAAAAATGATTCCGGAACTTCGGTAAAGATGTTTGCCGCGTTTTTCTATCATCTGGATCTTTCCTCCCCTGAAATTGGAGTCATTGATTTTAAAAACGAAAAAAGTTTTCACTCCTATTTTTTTGAATAGTAAAAAGGATTCAATTTTTATTAATTTAGTATAGAAAAATTTTTGAATATTCAAAATTCTTAAAATATTCTAAAATAGGATTTTTCGTGTGAGTTCCCGCACTTCTTTGTAGGGAAAACTTTCGTTCCAAACCTCCCCTTCGCACAACCGGACCAGAGCGCACAGCGCACCCGTAAG
>NZ_RQFA01000020.1 GCF_004770155.1 Leptospira gomenensis
GCGAGCGCCGACAACACCAAACTTCCAGCGCTCGCATACAAAAGCGGACAATCCACAGAAATCAGATGCGGCTCCCTACGTAGTTCGAAGCAAAACCCGGCGGAAAACGAAATTACAAACAAAGTTTAGAAGCAAAGCCGCGACGGAAAACGTAACGCAAAATAACGTAACGAAACAAAATTCGAAACGTTCCGAACGTCGGCGCGAATGAAGATTCAAAACAAAACCCGCTACCAAAACGAAGAAACAAAAATGAAAACGCCGTTAATACAAATACGAACCTCATCAAACCCGTTGCGCGGCGCGCATACTTCGCGCTCTTTTTGTTTTGCGTTGCACCGCGCTCGCCCGTGACAACACCATACCGCTCTTCTCGTGCGAGATCCCGTGGCTGCGGCTGGGCGGCCACTTGGCACAAACGTCCATCTCGCTTCCTCTTACATTTCCTGCGTGAGCGGGCCGCAGGGCGCGAAGCGTCCTCGAAGAGGACGAGCGGGAATCCGCGAGCCCGGAGTCACGCGACTCGGAGCCGCCGGAATATTCCAAAAAATGAATGTATTTTGGCCGACCACCGGCGGCTCCGAGACACGCCACAATCCCCCTACCTAAACCCGACGAACCGAACCCGGTTGTTCCGTTTACCGAACCTATAATTCAGCTCAGATCTTTACTTCGATAATTCATAATAGGTCCTCCGGTTCGATACGTTTTAATTTTCTAAAGTATCGAAAGAATTCGTTTTCGATGGTTTCTCTTCGGGACGTCTTTACGTTTCCGACGATTATCAATCTGTCCTCCGCTCTGGAAAGAGCCACATACAAGATCCTTCTTTCTTCTTCGACGGTTTCTTCTGGCGAATCGCTTCTTGCGTTCCATCCGTCCGCTAAATCCACAAAGACCGTATGGAATTCCAGTCCTTTGCTGGAGTGTATCGTCATCAGATATTCTGATGGTATTCCTATTCGTGAATATTCGGATATTCTAAAATTTGATCTACATAATATTTTTACGTTACCTCCGGAGGATCGAATGGATCGTACGAAATAAGGGATTAATTCCGCCGATTCCTCGATTAGGATTCGACCTGTCAGTGCGTTTCCTTTCCGCTCGGGGAATACGGTTTTTTCGATCCTGGCCCGATTTTTCCGGATCGGAATGTCCGCTAACGTGACGATCTCCGGTAGAGAACGATAGTTTATGTTTAAAAAATGAACCTTACAAGGTTTGAATATTTCCTTAAAACGCAAAAAGGGAACGGGCGTGGCGCCTCTGAATCCGTAGATCGCTTGACTATCGTCGCCGACTACCGAAATCGACGCACTCTCCGACAACAACTTCAGGAATTCCAACTGCTCCAAATCCGTATCTTGAAATTCGTCCACCAGAACTTTTTGTACGCTTCTTTTCGCTTCGGACGTCCAGTCTTCTCCGTTTCTCAAACCCTCGAGGAACATCGATACCAAATCCCCGAAATCCAGGAATCCTTCGGTACGTTTATAATTTTGATAAGCGAAGTCTAATTCCGCTTTGAGTTCGGGCATGAATTTTTCCACGTTATGCGCGTTTTCCGACCAGAATAATTCGTAAGGAATCCCACCGACTTCGAACTTACGAAGTTTCAGATATTCCCGATAAAATCGGTTTTTGTCCTCGGAAGAATGTATCTTCGGCTTTCGTTTTGCAAACATCGGATGCCACTTACCCAACGCGTAAAGACAATACGCGTGAAACGTCTGCACCCGAATCGTTTCTTTTCCCGTAACACGTTTGATCCGTTCCGAAATTTCTCCCGCAGCTTTTCTGGAAAACGTCAGGACCAACAACGATTCTTCCGGAAATAAATTTTCCCTGAGAATTCTCTCCAGAATTCCCACCATAGTACTCGTCTTTCCGGAACCCGCAGCCGCGACTACCTGGACGAATTTGGAATCCTCCTCGATAATCGTTCTTTGTGCCGAGCTGTATCGAACCTTTTTTTCCATGGTTTCCTCCGCAGTCACGGTTCCCGTTCCCGTAGAGAACGGATTTATCGAAGGATCACCCGGCTCGTTTTTTTTCTTCGGCGGCGAAAATAGGATCACCTCGAGAAAAATGCTGTACTTTCTCTAAATCAAAGGAAAATCTTGGAAGCGATTAGGATTACCATTACGATCAGCGGCCGAGTCCATTCGACTCCGGTTTCGAAATTTTTACGGTAGGAGGGATAATTAGAAAATGACGATTTCGGATCAGATCCAAATTCTACCGAGAAAAAGAACACGGTTCCGCGCTTCGGTGGGGGCGGTTCATCATCATACCAATCCGGAACAATCCAGGATTCTTCTTCAAGATATTCTTCTTTTGATTTCCGGTAAACCGATCATCTCTTCCCAACTCTTTTATCTATCGAACAAGTTTAGGTCGATGGATCTTCGACCGGGAGACGAGGTGGAATTCGACGCGAGAATCAAGCCGGATCGAAAGGGAATCTCTTCGGCTTCGGTCCGTTTGAACTATCCCACGAAAATTTATCGTTATGTCCCGGGTAAGGAAAGGCTTCTTTTCTGACTTACGAGTTTGACTTGTCCATCGATTCTTAAATCCTATCCTAAATAGATTTTAACCTTTTATCGTCCGTTTCGAACGCGGGCAAGCGAGGCACTTTGGAAACCGTTAAGTTTTTTTTAGACTTCTTTTTGAATTTAGAAACCCATTTGGATACGATCATACAGACGTATCAAAGCGGTACGTATATCATTCTTTTTCTGATCATTTTCGCGGAGACGGGACTCGTTGTGACTCCGTTTTTACCCGGAGATTCCCTTTTATTCGCCGTGGGTGCGTTCATCGCGCGGGGCTCTCTCGATCTTACGAGCACGCTGCTTTTATTGATCGTCGCGGCGATTCTCGGAGATACGGTCAATTATTCGATCGGGAATTTCACCGGAGAAAAGATATTAGAAAAAGAGAAAATTCCTCTGATTAAAAAGGAACACCTGCAAAAGGCACATCGTTTCTACGAGATTTACGGCGGAAAAACGATCATTATCGCCAGGTTTATCCCGATCATCCGTACGTTCGCGCCTTTCGTCGCAGGAATCGGCACGATGACTTATGTTAAATTTATTGCATATAATATCATAGGTGGAATACTCTGGATTTCCATCTTTATTCTGGGCGGTTACTATTTCGGCAATTTGGAATTCGTAAAACGGAATTTCAAGATCGTGATCTTCGCGATCATCGTAATTTCCGTTTTGCCGGCGGTGATCGAATATTTTAAGGAAAGAAAAAAGAACCGGATCTAAAATGCGATCGATCCGGTTTTTCGGAGGAACGCGTTATGGATCTCAAGGAAAGTTTTATCTCCCAATTTGCCGCCGGTTTTATCCGCCCTCGGTTCGAAATCTGGTTTTCGGTGGTTCTCATTCCGGAAAATCGCCAAGCGTTTTGGGTGCGTTATACGACCTTGGATCCAAATCCGAGTCGAGGTTTGATTGCGAGCGGGGCGTTGTGGGCTTCCCTGTTCGACGTTAAAAATCCGAAAAACCACCGAGTTGCAGCGCAGGCCTTTCCGCGGGATCAAATCAACACGACCGAAGACGAGGTTTTTTTTCCAGGAGCTTCGGTCGGTCCGCATCACATGCGTGGAAAAATTTCCGTTTCCCCCAAAGAGACACTGTCTTGGGATTTGAATTTTAATCACGTTCTGGAACCGGCTCGTCATCTTCCGAGTTGGTTGGAACGAACCCCGATTCCTAAAACGAGGAGCGTAGTTTCGTCCCCGTTCACGGACGTTTCGGGGACGATTCAGCTGAACAAAAACGAGTTTCCGTTCCAAAGCGGGAAAGGACATTTCAATCATATTTGGGGGACCAATCGGGTCGCGGAATTGTTCTGGACTTTCGTTCCGCGTTTCGACGACGATCCGGAAGGTTGGTCGCTCGAAATCGTTACGGTGCGACCTCAGTCGTTCGCTCCGACACTCACCTTCGTTACTCTTTTGAAACAGGGTATGCCGATCCATCAACATTCGATTCTCCGCTCCTTAAGAAGTATTACAAAAGTAGAATATCCTAAACTATATTTCAGAACCCGTCTCGACGATTTTGAAATTTCCGCAGAGGCGGAACTGGACCCGGAACAGATCGCGTCCTATATTTACAGAGATCCGGACGGAAGTCCGCGTTATATCGAACAAAGCGATATCGGAAAAGTTACCTGCGTTCTTCGTAAAAAAGGATTCGAGAGGCGGTTACAGACTGAAAACGGAGGCGCCGTGGAATTTCACGGAATGAAACCTTGGAGAAAAGAACTTACGTATTTGGATCCGTATTCGAATCGATAAAGAGAGCCGCGGTCGAATTCTAAAGTTCCGGTTCTCAGGAAAGGGTTCTTTCGAAAGTCCAATTTCGAATTCGGAATCCTTACGATTTCAAATAGCACCTTTGCGCAATAGTTCTATGTTTTTTGCGAACCGATTCCTTTCTCCCGGTAAATCGGATTTGCCTGTCAATTCGATTCCCAGTACGAGACAGTTCTTTTCGTCTTTGGTAAACCAACGTATCAATCCGTGGACCGTAAACGGGGCCTGCATGCGGAAAAAGATATCAAAGACGAAAGAGTCCTGTTTCGGAAGAGTTTCAGCGAGATGAGCGTTGTTTATTTTTATCTTCACACCTCCCTGGGAAACCTCGAGGATCTGAAACTTTTCGTTCGTTTTGACCGTATTCGATTCCTTGATTCTTTCGACCATATCCTGCGCCAGGGCCTGAAGTTCGTGCGCATAGGTTTCGGTTAACGTCCGATCTTTGCTCTGTATCAAAATATATCCGATGGGAATCCGCTCCTCCGAATGGTTGACGTAGACGATCGGAACGATCAATTCCGAGACGATTTTTTGATCCTTGAACTTGCGGATGTAAAAGTTTATGTCGTCGTCCACTTGTTTTTCGAATTCGAGTCTGTCTCCGCCCCCGATTCGGTATGAATTCGGATCCTGGGTGTTCTCCAATAGAAGAAATTTTCGGCTTTTTTTTACGACTTCGAATTCCCTGTCCATACCGGATTTGAAGGTGGAGATATCCACTACGTCGGAACTCCTTTGTTTTAAGCGGTTCTTATAATCTTCGAAATTGACTTTAACGAGTGTAGGAACGTTGAACATGTTCGCTTCGATGATCGTTTTCGAAGATATTATATTTGTTGCATGTATCATTCCTTCTTTTACGGGAAAACGCATATGATTGCGGTTTTTTTTTGCGATCGCGAGTTTTTCCACCTTTAGGGAGAAAATCGACGTTTCGATTTTTTGTAGGAGGACACACTCCAATTGGATGTATTTGGCGAGAATTTTATAGAGGATAAACGAATTGCCCTGCGATTCCAGAGATTCCGCGGCGTCGAGCAACTGAATCACGATTTTTTCCCCGCCTTCGAGTATCTTTTTGATCACGGCCCTTCGATCAAAAGGATCGATTTTAAACGTCAATTCCTTATCAAAAAGATATTTCGAGATGACGTGATTTTTCTGTTCGATGGATGTGATGACATCCATCTCTCTTTCGAATTTCTGCAAATATTCCATCTTTCTATTTCGAGTGAAAATTAAGCTGAAAATCCGGTACAAGACCAATTTGGTAAATGAGAAAATGGAATTTTAAATTATAAAATGATAATTCTTTTTATAATTTTAGAAACGTCGGTTCCGTTGTCTTGGTCAGGATCAAGTTCTTCCCAGGATTTCGTTTCCCACCTGATTCTTTGAAGATCGCCTTTTGTTTGCATCAAAAAAGACTAAAATTTGCCATTGAAGTGCTATGTCGGAATGTATTTTAAAGCCCGGCAGGAATCGACTCAAAGACGTATTGGGTTGGAATCATGGAAACGAAAATGTTCTTTTTTTTTCCGCGGAATTTTCTCGGGAATTTTTGCTGAAAAAATATGCCCGTATCTCAACGTGACATGTCTAAGGTCCGAAGAAATACGTATGATCTCTATTCTAAACAGGAAACGGAAAGACTTTTAAACATATGTCGGTCTGTAATTTGAAAAGACGGATTTGCTCCATTCCTAGAGTTCTTCTACTTTTCTATTGCATATTTTCTTTTTTTCCTACGTATTCCAGCTCCGCACTTTCTCCTCAGTCCGAAGCCTCGGCAACCGCTTCCGAATCTCAAGAAACGGAAGCGGAAAAAACGGGAGAATTACAAAGAGAAGATTTTTTTTCCGATTTCGACCAGTTCGAATTCGGCTTTCGTTTGGAAAGCGCCTCGTATCGTTTTTATTCCGAGAAAGTTCTTTCTCAAACCTATCCTAAAATCGAAAACCCTCCGCCGGAATCCTGATCCGCCTTTCTCAATTCTATTTTGAAAGTTCGGGGATTTTTTCCCCCTAAGGAGTCATCATGTTTTCACTTTCCTTTTTAAGTCGCGATTTTTGGCGCGACGCAAGACACGACCTTTCCGCAAGTTTGGTCGTTTTTTTGATCGCGATTCCGCTTTGTATCGGGATCGCATCCAATTCGGGAGCACCGATCATTTCCGGTCTGATCGGAGGAATCGTAGGGGGAATCGTCGTTTCCCTTCTTAGTAAATCGCCTCTTTCAGTAAGCGGCCCCACTCCGGGGCTTACCGTGATAGTATTCAGTTCCATCGGAGCATTAGGAAATTTGAATGCTTTTTTTCTCGCAGTTTGTATCGCGGGAGTGTTCCAGATTCTTCTCGGTTTCGTTCGGGCGGGGATTCTTGCGAACTTTTTTCCTTCTTCCGTGATCAAAGGGCTCCTCGCCGCGATCGGGATCGTCTTGATACTCAAGCAGATTCCGCACGCCATCGGTTACGATAAGGACCCGGAAGGGGATTTTAGTTTTTTCCAGATCGACAGCGAAAACACGTTCTCGGAAATCATAAACGCCATTTACCGTTTTAGTCCGGGAGCGGTCGTTTTATTTTTCCTTTCACTCGCGATCATCGTTATTTGGGAACGTTTTCAAATTCATAAAAAAATCCTAATACACGGATCGTTGGTTGCGATCGTTTTGGCGGTTATCGTCAACGAATCCTTCGAATATTGGATGCCTTTCCTTTCGGTCGGCGGCGAACATTTGATTCAACCGATCCGTCTGGCGAGCGTGACCGATCTTTTTACGGATCAATATTTTCCGGATTTTTCGTATTGGAAAAATCAGACGTTGTATCTGGTCGCGCTTAAAATATGCGTCGTAGTGACCTTGGAGAGTTTGATCACTCTGGATGCGATAGAAAAAATAGATCCGGAAAGAAGAGCCGTTTCCAAAAACAGGGAGTTGATCGCTCAAGGTGCAGGTAATATAGTTTCCGGATTTTTGGGCGGTCTGCCGGTCACTTCCGTGATTATGCGCAGCTCGGCGAATCTTCAGGCCGGAGCTAAAACGAAGTTGTCCGCATTTCTGCACGGAGTGTTCATACTCCTGGCTTTAATCCTAATTCCCGGTTTGATTTCAAAAATTCCACTGTCTTCCCTCGCCGCAGTGCTTTTGGTCGTCGGTTATAAATTAACGGATTATAAAATTCTAAAGTCCCAATTCAAAAAAGGCGCCGATCAATTCCTTCCCTTTGTCGCTACGATTTTAGGAATAGTTTTCACCGATATTCTGATCGGAATCGGGGTCGGTTGTGTGGTGGCCGTTTTTTTTATCGTTCGAAGGAATATCCTCAACCCTTTCGAGTTGAATCGCAAAGATAAGAATTACGGAGTGGAAATTCGAATCGATCTTTCCGAAGACGTCTCCTTCCTGAATAAATCGAGTATTCTCTATAAACTAGAACGTGTTCCGGATAACGCACATCTGATCATCGACGGTTCCAAATCAAAGTATATCGATCCCGATATACTCGAAGTGATCGAGGATTTCAAAATCTCTGCGGCTGCCAGAAACGTTAAATTGGAGATTCTGGACGTTGCGTCTCCGTACGAAAAGATTCAGAACAAACCGCTCGATCGCACCGCTCAACAGGAATACGGAAAACTTTTCGAGAACAACAGAATTTGGGTCGAAGAAAAACTCGCGAACGATCCTGACTATTTCAAAAAACTTTCCCTCGGTCAGGCGCCGCAATATCTTTTGATTTCCTGCTCCGACAGCAGAATTTCCGTCAACGAGATGACCGGAACAAGCGCAGGAGAACTTTTCGTCCACAGGAACATCGCCAATTTAGTGATCGATACCGACATGAATCTGATGTCCGTTCTTCAGTATTCGGTGGAAGTGTTAAAGGTAAAACACATCGTCGTTTGCGGACATTACGGTTGCGGAGGGGTTAAGGCGGCTATCGACGGGAAATATCACGGTTTGATCGATGCTTGGTTGAGACATATCAAGCAGGTTTATCGTATGAATCGCAAAACTCTTTCCGGCATTTTGGACGAAGAGGAGAAACACAAACGTCTCGTGGAATTGAACGTTAGGGAGCAGGTTTATAATCTTTGTATGACTACGATCGTTCAGAACTCGTGGAGACAAGGGCAGGAACTGCAACTTCACGGTTGGGTCTACGATATCGCGGAAGGGCGGATTTTGGACCTGAACATCGATATAAATAAAGAATTTCAGGACTACGACATATTTCGTTATAAATTCGAGCAGAATTAAACGAATTCCATTTTTTGAATATTCTTCCCGGGAGCGGATTTTATCCGCTCCCGATTTTTCGTAATCCGCTTCTTTGTTCGAAACCTTTTACTGGCGGGGCGACGAAGTTCGATTCGATTCTTTTTTGAAAATCGGAATCAAAATCGCCGTCGGTCAGCCGTTGACTTTTTACGTTGACAAGTTTTCGTGCGGCTTAAGCTGGAGGCAATGAAGGAACACGTTTTTAAAGTCGGAGTCGTTTTGGCTCTTTTGTCCGTGTTCTTTTTAGTTTTGGATTGTGGTCCTCTTTGTGAGTTGGATCGAAGCGAAAACTTAACTTCGCCTTGTCATCAGGATCCGAACGACACTTCTCCGGAGGACCGTAACTGCGATTGGGACTCGGGATCCTTGAATTTTGCGGAGTATGATTCGAATCATTCCAAGTTTCAAATCGTTTTTCTTGCCGTCGATTTTAGGTTCGGAACTTCGGCCCGTTTTTTTCCGATTTTTGCGATCTTAGAATCCGCTTCTTTCCGATTTTCAATTAGTACTTCCGAATATATTAATATTTTTTCCTCGGTTTATCTCCTGATTTAGTGCACCGTTTTTTGGTTCTTCGAGTTTCGAAAATCGGGTGATCGCCGCTTCGAGGCGGGTTCAATGTCGGTTTACGGAACCCTTTTCGTCATTTCGGGAGGTGAAATTCAATGACATATCGGTACGGTTCAGGTCGTTTTCGAGATTCTAAACTTCGGCCATTCAGATTCGAATTAAATATTAATTTGCTAATGCGAAATGTTGCGGCGAAATGTATCCTATTGTTCCTTTTTTCGTCCGCTTCGTCGCGTGCGGAGTCGGTGCGGGAATTGAATCTACGCTCCATTTTGGAGCTCGCGGAGAAAAATTCCCCTTTGTTGCTTTCGTTGAATGCAGACTTGGAATCGCTTTTTTATCAACGGAAACAACAAGGCAAAACTCAGAATCCTTCGATCACGCTCGACTACGGTCAGAGAAAGGCCGCGAACGAGATCGGTTCCGAATACGCGCTTCAATTCGAACAACCGATTTATTTTCCAGGCAGGAAAGAACTGCGTCAACTTTTGATCGATAAGGATTCCGTAATTAAGGAAATTCAACTGAAAGAGGCGAGCAACTCGATTCGTCTTAACGCAGTAAAGTTCGCGTATCGTTATCTCGTGTCCTCCGGAAAAAGGAATCACGTTAAAGAACGTTTGCGGAGGTTGTCCATCATCGAGAGTTATATCCGAGCGAGACCTTTCGTCACTCCACAATCTAGGGCCGATCTTTTTATCATTCAGAGAAGGATTCTTGCGCTTAAAAAACATTTCAACGATCTAGAATTGGACGCGAATAAACAATTCGAAGGAGCCAATTTTTATCTGATGCTCGATGTCGCGCCGGAGTTGAAAATTCCCCTGTTTACGGATGGTGTTAAATTCGATTTCGAAGAATTACAGAAAAAGGCGATTCAACATAACGTATCTCTGATGACCGCGAGAGGCGAGATAGAGAGGGCCAAAACCGAATTGAATCTCGCCAATCTAGAAAAGTATCCCGACTATTCGATCGTCAGTCAAGTAGGTGAGGACAGATCGGGGGTAGCAAACCGTTTTTACGATTTCGGTGTGAAGTTCAGACTTCCGGTTTGGGATCAGTATCAGAATAAGGTTTCCGCCGCGGAGATGAATTTAAAATCTAAACAAGAGGTTCTGAAACACCAGGAAAATCTCGTGCGAACCTCATTCAAACAAGCGTATTTGGATTACGAACAATCGAAGATAAATCTTAAACTTTTCAACCTTTCCAAGTTAGACGAAATCGAAAAGGATCTGGCTTACGCGGACTTGGAATTCAAAAAAGGCAGAATTCTCATGATGAGTTATCTGGAATTGGAGAACCAGCTTCACGAAACGCATCATGCTATTTTGGACGCGCAGGCATCCCATGTGGATTCGCTTCTGAATTTGCTCTATATATCGAACGAAAAAGAAATCATAGGAACCTTTCAACATGCTTTCCAGACTTTTGAATATCAGCTTAAATAATCCCGTCCTATCGATAGGAATCGTTTTTTTTCTGTTCATCTACTCTTTCTTTACCTTGAAGGAAGTTCCCATCGACGCGGTGCCGGATATTACGAACGTTCAAGTCATCGTCACGGTCGATACCGGTTCGCTCGATCCGGAGCAGGTGGAAAAAGTGATCACCTTTCCGCTCGAAACGGAATTGATGGGTATGCCGGATTTGATCGACGTTCGTTCCGTATCTAAATTCGGACTTTCTAATATATCACTGATATTCCGCGAGAATACCGACATCTACCAAGCCAGGAGCGCGGTCTTGGAAAGACTGTCGAGTGCAAAAGAAAAACTCCCCAAAGGAATTTCTCCGACGATCGTTCCCAATACCACGGGTCTCGGCGAGATTTTCTTTTATACCGTTGAGGCGAAACCGGGCTCTAGTCTGGCCTCCAAACCGGAAGAAGATAGGCTTCTGTATCTCAGAACGATTCAGGATTATACGGTCCGTCCTCAACTGAAGTCGCTCGTTCCCGGAATCGTTGAAGTGGATTCCAACGGAGGATATGAAAAGGAAATTCACATCGATCTTGACCCTCATAAGATGAAGACTTGGGGAATCACGATCGACCGTTTAGTGGGCGAGTTGTCCACCATCGGAGAAAGTTTCGGCGGCGGTTTTATCGAAAACGAAGGTAAGGTCTCCATCGTCCGCGCTTACGGTTTAAAGAAAAGTTTAGATTCACTTTCTAACGTCGCCGTAAGAAGGACGTTCACTGGATCACCGATCCGTGTTTCGGACATCGCGGAAGTTAAGGAACACGGCAAACAACGATTAGGTGGTGCTAGTTCGGAAGGAAAGGAGATAGTCCTAGGAACCGCAATGATGTTACGGGGAGAAAACAGCGACCAAGTAAATCGTGATCTTAACCGCGCGGTGTCACAGTTAAACCTTCCCGAAGACGTTCAAGTCCGGGTATTATTAGAACGATCGTTCTTGATACATTCGACCGTAAGGACGGTTTTAACAAACCTTTCCGAGGGTGCTGTTCTCGTAATCCTGACTTTGTTTTTTATACTCTACAATCTACGAGCTTCGATCATCGTCGCGGCCATTATTCCTGGGTCGATGTTGTTGACCGCGATCTGCATGAGGTATTTCGGAATTTCGGCGAATTTGATGAGCTTAGGAGCGATCGATTTCGGTTTGCTCGTGGACGCTTCCATCGTAATCACCGAAAACGTTCTGACTCGATTCGAAAGCGGAAAAATGTTCAACGACGAGGAAAAGATCCGGACGATTTTAGACGCGTCCCTTGAAGTCCTCAAACCGGTTTCTTTCGGTATCGTAGTAATCATGCTCGTTTATCTTCCGATTTTGACCCTGGACGAAATTCCGGGAAGGATGTTTCGACCCATGGCAGAAACCGTTTTGCTCGCTTTGGGGTTCAGTCTTTTGCTGGCGGTTTTTTTTCTTCCTCCGTTGCTTTATTTTTTTCTTTCACCAAACACACGTAAGATGGATCATCCCGCTAAAAAAAGCGCGATCGTTTCCTTTTACGGAAAACATCTTCCGCGGCTTCTCGATAAACCGAAACCGATCATCATAGGTTCTTTGGCTTTTTTCGCGTTAACCGTTTTCGTCTATTCTAAAATGGGTACCGTTTTTCTTCCTAAGCTGATGGAAGGGGATATTATGCTCGTAATCGTTAGGGAAGGAGACATCAGCGTGGAAGAGAGTCTTCGAGAGCAGAAGGAAGTCGAAAAAGTTCTTATGGACTTCCCGGAAATTAAAAGCGTTTTTTCGAGGATCGGAACCAGCTCCGTCGCCAACGATCCGATGGGAACCTTCAACGCCGACACGTTCGTGATTCTCAAAAAGGACTCGTTGAATTCCCTGTTAGGGAAAAAAAATTGGGAAGATTTTTTGAATCGAATCCACACCAAAATACAGGATCGTTTTCCTAAATCGGAACTTACCCTGAGCCAACCTCTGGAAGCCAGATTCAATGAATTACTGGAAGGAAGCCGGGCCGACATAAGCGTCCGCATTTTAGGGAAGGATTTGAACGTACTTTTGGAACTTCAGGAGCGTCTTAAAGAGACTCTGCAAAAGATTCCTGGCGCTGCGGAGGTAGAGTTGGATCCTATTATGGCGCTTAGAAAGTCGAGCGTGATAGACGTCGTCCCTGATTCGGATTTATTAAAATATTATAATATTTCACTTCCCGCTTTCAACTCGGCCGTCGAGGCTTCGATGAGCGGTTTCGAACTGGGCGGTTACTATGAAGAAGAAGTCCGTTTTCCGATAAAAATCCGCCTTTCGGAAAAGTTCAGAAACAAAGAATCGGAAATTTCGAATATCGGAGTAGGCACCGACGACGGCGGTTTGATTCCGATCAAACTTCTCGCTTCGATCGAAAAAAAACAAAAAGTCATGACCATTTCCAGAAACCGGTCACGTAGATTCGTCGCCGTTTCCGTAAATTTACGAGGAAGGGATTTGGAAGGTTTTTATCATGAGGCTAAGGAAAAAGTCGCGGCGATGAATATCCCGAGCGGCTATTCGGTTTTCTGGGGTGGACAGATCGAAAATCTCGACAAGGCAAAGCGTAAGTTGGGTGTGATCGTTCCTTCGACTTTGTTGATGATTTTTATCGTTCTATATTTGGGTTTAAGATCCGTCAAACAGGCGTTACTCGTTTTCTTTTGCGTTCCTTTCGCGTTGACGGGAGGGATCTGGTTCTTATTCTTCCGCGGTATGGATCTTAGCGTATCGGCTTTTGTCGGTTGCATCGCGTTATCCGGCATTGCGGTTCTCAATGGACTCGTCAAATTGGATACGATTCACAGGATTCGCGAGGAACAAAATCTTCCCGTTCGAGAAGCCGTTTTATCGGGAGCTACGAGTAGAATCCGCCCGGTTATCATGACGGCTCTGGTCGCTTCGTTCGGATTTCTTCCGATGGCGTTCGGTTCGGGTCTGGGATCGGAAGTACAAAAACCTTTGGCGACCGTGGTGATCGGCGGGATCGTCTCTTCCACCTTGTTGACTTTGGTCATTCTTCCCGTTTTTTATGATTGGATGGAGGGCGGCTTGAAAGATGGTTAATTTTGAATATTCTATAAATTGAACGTATTTTAAATGAATGCAACCTCTCGTGTTATTCCTCGAGAGGTTGCAAGGGGATTTTACTGATTGCTCTTGGCGTTCGTGGCCATTTTCAGAAAATAGGCGTTCGTATCGTACCAAAGTTGTCCGAGATACAACGCGTTCGTCGCTTCGAGGTGATCGATTCCGGTAGTCAGAATAGGCGTGGAAGGGCCGCCTTTCCAAGTTCCCCATCGTTGTGAGGAATCCGGAACAACGCCGTCGTTCGCGATGCTCATTCCGTAGAACGGAGCACCGATCGCACAGATAGGATGGAGTAATCCCATCGCCGGATGTTGAATCAGATCCGGGATAGAAATCACCGAACCGTATGAGAAATATTTAACGCCGGATACGTTAGGCGAAGCAGCGTTTAACGCTTTGAGTCCGTCGGTGGTGAGCAGTTTCAACGCTGCGATGGCGTTTTGGTTGGAATCCCCGTAGACGAAACCGATGACCGTGTTTAAAACGGTGGATACGTAAGGCAAAGCCCAGCTCGGTATCACGGCTGCGACGATGTTGGCGATCGGACTTCCTTTGTGCGGAGTGTTCAACGTTGTGATCGAAGCCACTTTGCCGCTCATGGAAAGATTGGAAACCATGTAACGTGCGTCCAAACCGCCTTGCGAATGGCCGATGATATGGACCTTTCCGGTATAATTGTTGGCAGCCATTGCTGTAAGAATTGCCGACTTTAACTGCGAAGCTCTCGAGGAACTGGAATTAAGGGCAGTGACGGAAGGCGTTAAAACCGTCGCTCCTTGGTTTCGAAGATATGCGGCGTTTCCACCCCAATAGTCCACAACCGTGGAACCGTTTCCCCAACCGAATAGACCGTGCGCTAAAACGATCGGATAACTTCCGGAGAGCGGTTTGCTTGAAGAGCCGCCGCCCGAAGCGGATAATACGCTTGTTACTAAAAATACAAGCAATACGCCTGCTATTCTCATCACTTTTTTCATTTGTTTTTTAACCTCTTTCTCTCCCATAAGGAGAGCGGAACAAGAGGATCAGATTTGTCCGAAACGCTCAAGAATAAAATGTTAAACGAATTGAATTTTAGTTTAAAAATTAGTATAACGTACGTTCGTAATATAAAAATTAAAGTAGTATTTTCTAATATTCTAAAGTTTAATAAAGTGAATTCCGTTTTCGGATTAAGGACGGCAATCCTTGATTTCCGTCGCGGATCGGACGTAGGGGGAATCCGTAAAAACACGGTCGGGTTTTTCTAACACCGTTTTCGTCTGTGTCGATGCGGAGATGCCGACGGCACCGAATGAGGTAGGAGGAGAGAAACACTGCGGGAATTTTTTCGCTCTTTTGAGCGAATTTTCACCGATGTGCAGCGAGAAAACGGATTCTAAAATTTGAATATACATTACGGAAGAATCCGCGGACCAACGGATTTTATAAGCAGGAGTCTCCTTCCATTCCGAAAGAAGGACGCGTGTGCCGACGTTTCTTTGGGCCGTCGCATCGGACTTTCTCTCCACAACGACCAGCTCCGGCTTTAAAAACTCCAAGTCTTCGTCGGTTACGGCGACGATCATCGCTATCTTGAGCCCGTTCGGGGAAGGCACGAGATGGATCGGAATTTCCCCGGGTTCCAGATACTGCTCGAAAGAAAGATCCTGTCTGCGTTTCAAATCGAATCCGGTCGGAATTCGGTAAAAACTTCCGTATTCGTCGTCCCGACCTCCGATCCAGTAGAGCGTTTCCGTTTCCGAATGGTAGTAGACGCTACCGGGTAAAATCCATGAAGGAAAACGTATTTCGTCCACCGGAGCCGCAGAAAGGTCAGGGTCGAAAATTCGTATTATAGAATTATAATGTCTTTTTAACGAGGTTCCGGTCAAAGGATTCCAGGAATCCTTTTCCTGGTATAAAACTTCCGTTTGTGTAATTCGTTTTCCGGAAGAGGACCAACCTCTTTCCAGAGTCAGAGACGCGTTCTTCCAGATCAAAAATGAGCAGGAGCAGAATTGTAAAAAGGAGATCGACAAAACGATCCTAATTCGGAGACGAAAATATCTACTTTGAGAAGTTAGGGCGACCCCGCTCTTTTTTCGGAGCGGAGTCGCACGTTTTGCTTCGGGGGTTCGAATTATCTCCAACCCTCGTTTTTGATCTCACTGTGGTTGAGATACAATCCCGCAGAAGTCAGGGAAGGCGCTCTTGTGTGTCCTTGAAACTGAGTGTAGGTTACATTCGAGTTAAACGGCCAAATTCCTTCGCTCTGTGTCAGTGAAGATTGGCATTTATTCAACCCTCCGGCTTTGTTGTAAGCACAGGAAGAATGATACGCCACTGCGTAATCGTCTTCTCCCGGTAGAATCAACGAAGCTCCGGCCATACCTTTGTATCCGGGCACTTGGTAGATCGTTACTCCCGCCGTATTGTTGTGGTTGTATGCCCCTCTCGCAGTGGAAACGATCAACGACTTGTCCATCGCGTTTCCTGCGAATCCGAATGTGATTCCGTTTAATGCGGAAGCTAGTTCGGATCCACCAGAAGCTGCTGCCAACGCGGTCACCTTAGTGATGTTATATCCGCGACTGGATACGCTTGCTCCCAAATTAGCGAGCCAATACTCGGTTACGTAACAACCCGCGCTGTGGCAAACGATCTTGCAAGTGTTGGTTCCTTTGCAATAATTGTTGACCACGGTCGTAAAGTTTGTTTGTGCTCTTGCGGTTCCGTATGTTCTCGGATCCGAAGTGCCGTCGTACCCCACAAAAATCTTCGCTCCTGAAACAGAATTTACGCTGCTTCCCCAGTAATTGTTCACATCCACAGTACCGGTTCCGTTGTGGTTCTTATCCGATTTTCCGTGAACGAACACGGTATATGTCTCGGCGGAAATCGCTCCCGCAAAAAGAAACACGCACAAAGCCAGTCCCATCATCCGATTTCTTTTCCAATTTTTCGTCATTTTTCACTATTCTCCATTTCTTTTGCAGAGAAGAATCTTCTCCGCCTAAACATTGGACTCTCTGAAAATTTAGTCAAGTGTAAGAGTATCGTTTTATAAATAACGATTTAAATAAATTCAAAATTAAATTGAACATGGGTTATATTTTAAAATCAAATCTTGATTGCCCTTGCCTTTCGGAAAAATACTTTGTTTTCGAAAATAGGGCGTTCGAGCTGGGTAACGTTGAGCGGTAGAAGGCAAAACTTTCTTCCAGAATGAGTTTGTGGTTTTGTTTTGCCGAGAAAGCGCGTTAGTTGCATTTTATAAAAGGACAAAAGATGGGAATTCATGAAAGCTAAACGTAACTATGTGCTCTTCGGGGCGATTGTGTCATTTTTCTTGGTTTTAACGGTGTTCGTTTTTTGGCCTTCGGGTCGGAGAGAATCTTGGTTCGAATCGGAAAGGGAGAGAAAGGAAAGAGCGGAGCGAATGGCCAAAAATTCTCCTCCCGGAGAATCGGATTCGATTTCGGAGAACGGAGGTTCCGGTTCTTCTCTGCAGGACATAGACGACTCCGTTCCCTTGGAAAGAATATTAGAAGATTATAAAGAATGGTCGCAATATCCGCCGAATTCGAGACCGCTTTCCAAATACAATGAAGATCTGATCCGACCTTTTTTCATTCAAACGACTATGATCGCGATGGCGGATTCTCCCGAATCGAAGGAGACGAACGGTTATACTTGTCAACTTCAACCTTTATCCTGGGCGGTGATCGGTATACAAGATCAAATGCGCATAACGTTCGAATGTAGACAACAGGACGGTAAACGTATTCCTGTGGATATCAAGTATCATAGGATCTGGAGAGAATTCGACGGTGAAAAATTCGGAACTCTGAACGCCGACGTCGGCGATAACGGTTCGAACGGAGACGACGCGGCGAAGGATCTGCTTTATACGTTTCAATGGAAGCCGTCTCAAAAGGATTGGGGGGATATGATTTTGGAAACGGAATTTAGATACGGACCGAATTTTAAAAAACTCGGCAAACTCAACACTTCCTTTTATTCCTCTCCTGGTCGTCCCGCCGAGTTGAGCGGTTCTTTTTCGGATACTACGAGCGACGGTTCGTTGGTCATTCGCGCGGGAATCAACGTGTACAAATCGGGGAATTATCATATCGAAGGGAATTTGAAACACGCCGAAACGGGGGAATATATCGCCTGGGCCACGTTTGACGGGAAACTTTCCACAGGTTATGGTGAAGCCGAATTTCTTTTTTACGGGAAGTTGATTCGAGATTCCGGTTTGGACGGTCCTTATGTGTTGACGGATATTCGCGGTCATAGGGTCAATTTGGCCGTTGATCCGGAATGGTTTGGTCAAGGAGAAGAGGGTTTAAAGAAGATACAAGCGGCTAAAACCACGGAGCCGGATCGGGAATTGATTCTTCCTTATAAGGAATTTTATAAGACTAAGTCCTACGATAATCAGCAATTCACTTCCAAACTCTGGGATAGCAACGAAAAACAAAGAAGAATCAAGGAATTGGAAAGTATGGAACGTTGATTCGTCCCGCCGGAGAAAAGACGCGAACGACCGTAATATCGCAAAATGAAAGTTAGGCGATTTCGGATCGAACCCATCCGTAATTCTTCGGTTGATTGGCGGGTCGGCCGATAAAACCCGTTCTTTTTGAAAAGAGCGGTCGAAATGAAAGGACCGCTTTCGAATACGATTGAATGATTATCTCCAATACTCGTTTTTGGTCTCACCGTGGTTGAGATACAATTCCGCAGAAGCCGCCGCCAACGCGATCGCCTAAGTGATGTTATATCCGTGGCTGGATCCGCTTCCTCCAAATTAGCGAGCCGATACTCGGTTACGTAACAACCCGCGCCGTGGCAAACGATCTTGTAGGTGTCGGTTCTCTTGCAATCATTGTTGACTACGGTCGTAAAGTTTGTTTGTGCTCTTGCGGTTCCATTGTGATTCTTATCCGATTTTCCGTGAACGAACACGGTGTTTGTCCCTGCGGAAAGAGGTCCGTGAGCAACAAGGCGGCAAACACGGCGTCCCTATTTTTTTTTATCTTTCTCTCTACCATTCCCCTGATATAATTTAGGAATCTGTTTCGCAGCTTTGTCGGGAGTTTGTCGGAGTTCCGTCGTGCGGAAGGGGATTCTTTTTTAGGTAACGGATTGAATTGAATGTTTTGTAATTGGTAGGCTGCGCGTGTGCGGGAACTCTGCGCGATGGTCGTGATTGAAAACCGAGGAAAACGGCGAGGCAGGTCCACAAAGCGTAGGAACTCCTCGTCGATCGGAATGTGTCTTTGTAGGACACAAGTGTGGGAACTCCTAACGGATCCATTTCGAAACATGCCTTCGTTAAGACGAGGCTGAATTTTCCGACTTCACGCGCTCTGGCAGATCGAAAGAAAGAAGGACTACGAAGTCCGAAGATCGTTTCGCGTTTTTTGAACCTCGCGAACTTGGGTAGGGAAGAACGTTTCTTAGGAATGTTCTCCCATTTCCGGGAGTAAGTTTTCCCCCTTTGTTAAACGAAGTTTGTATCGATCAGGGACTCGAAAAAGAGTTTTATTCAAACGGATAGGATCATTTAAGCCCAATCGATCCCTGGAAATTCGAAATCGTTTCCATAACATTTCCGCATAGGGACCGGTTCCGTACATTCGCGTCGAATAGTCTGCATCATACAGTTTTCCTCCTCTCGCATTTCGAATCAATCCCTCGATTTTATCTTTTTTGAGAGGATAATTTTTTTCGAGCCAATCTAAAAAAAGCGGGGCGACTTCGTGCGGAAGTCGAAGGAAAACCATTCCCGCTGATCTTGCGCCGGAGGATTGGGCCGCACGTAGAATCGTTTCCAACTCGGAATCGTTGAGCCCCGGAATGATCGGCGCGACCATGACTCCCGTGGGAACTCCCGCCTTTACGAGGGATTGGATCGTTTCGAGTCGTTTTTCGGGATGCGCAGTTCTCGGTTCCATCCGTTTCCAGAGGGAGTGATCCAAGGTAGTGACGCTGACATAAACTTTTGTCAAGTTATGGAATGCAAGGTTTTCTAAAAGATCCAAATCTCTAGTGACTAAAGAGGATTTAGTGATCAGAGCAACGGGTTGTTTGAATTCTAAAAAGATTCGCAGGAGTTCCCGCGTGATTTCGAATTTTCGTTCGGCCGGTTGATAGATGTCGGTTACACCCGCCAGTTGAATCGTATGAACGTTTCCTTTTTGTTTCGCGAGGTAGTTTCGCAAAAGGTTCGGCGCATTCTTTTTCACAAAGATTTTGGTTTCAAAATCGATTCCCGGAGAAAGATCCACATAGGCGTGATTCGGTCGCGCGTAACAATAAATACAACCGTGTTCACATCCTCGATAAGGGTTGATCGAACGGGTAAAACCTAGGTCGGGGCAATCATTTTCGGACACGATACTTTTGGCCTTTTCTTCCAGGAAGATCGTCTTGGGAGAAGGTTGTTCTTCCGCTTCGAACGGTTCCTTTTCTCGAATTATGGATTCGAATCGACCCGGGATTTTAACTTCGGTGCCTCGGTTGTTGTTTCGTTTTTCGAACATGGGGAATGATCGAAAGTTAATTTAAACTAATCAAATAAATAGTAAACAAATATTTGCGTATTTACGACTTAAAAACGAACGCTCTGAGCTGAATTTTAGTACGTTGAGTCTGTAATCTCGAAAAAACGATGAAGAAAAAAAGATGAGAGGAGTTTCAGGTAATTAGGAAATTCTTATTTAGAATACCGCGGGCTGTCATTGAAATCTCGGACAACGACTTTTCTTGGTCCATCTTCCTGTCCGAATCTTTTCTATTCATTTCGATTCCTACAAGAGTGGCGCAATTTTTCCCTTTTTTCAAATAAAAAAATCACGTTTTACGATCGATTTCGTCTATAGGATAGGGGGGTATGGGATTATGAAATCGAAACACAAACTTCATTCCGATCCAAAAGTGAAAGAGAACTTGAACTTAAGATTAAAAAAAATCGAAGGGCAAATCCGCGGAATTCAAGGAATGATCGATCGGGAAGAATATTGCGACGACGTTTTGAACCAGTTATCCTCGGTGAGATCGGCTTTGGACGGAGTTTCTAAAACTCTTTTGAAAAGTCACATTCAAACCTGCGTCGTGGAACGTTTTAAACAAAACGATTCCGAAATTTTAGGGGAATTTATGACCACAATGGACCGGATTCTTAAATAGGGTTGGAGGATATAGTCATGAAAGAAATTAAATTGGCCGTTCAGGGAATGACCTGCGCGCACTGCGTAAAAACCGTAGAATTCGCATTAAAAAAAATCGATTTAAACGGAAAAGCAAACTTGGAAAACGAAGAAGTCGTCTATCAGGGAACGGGAAACGAGGAGGAACTTTCCAGAGTAAAAGCCGCAATAGAAGAGGAAGGATACACGACGGGAGGCGTCAAATGAAGCCCGGCTCTGAAACGGAGATATCCTCCGTTACGCTTGATCTGATCGGTATGACCTGCGCTAATTGTGCGCTCCGTATCGAAAAGGGTCTAAAAAAAATTCCCGGCGTTACCGATGTACGGGTTAATTTTGCTATGGAAACGGCCAAGGTGGAACTTTCCGAAGCGGTTTCGGAAGAAATCCTTTTGGATAAGGTCGATTCCTTAGGTTATCGCGGGCTCGTTCATCAGGACGTTTTGGAAAACAAGGAAGCAGAGAAAGCCCATGAAGCCGAGTTTAAAAAACTCAAAGTCCGCCTTACGTTTTCGGCCGTCCTTTCCCTGCCCCTTTTGGCTTCCATGATCGGGCATTTTGGAAGCAACATGTTTTCCGAATATTTTAATTTTCTAATGAATCCTTGGTTGCAGATGTTTTTGGCGGCGCCCGTTCAGTTTTGGATCGGCGCTCCGTTCTACAAGGGAGCTTGGAGATCCCTGAAAAACGGAGGCGCTAATATGGACGTTCTCGTTTCTTTGGGAACTTCCGCGGCGTTCTTTTTCAGCTTATACCAGTCTTTTCGTTCTTTCGGAGTGCACATACACGGACAATTGCCCTTGTATTACGAAACTTCCGCGGTTTTGATTACGCTGATTCTTTTCGGAAAATTTTTGGAACACGTCGCCAAAGGTAAATCTTCTAAAGCGATCCAGTCGTTGGCGGGATTACAACCTAAAACGGCGAATATTATTCGCGGAGACGAACTTCAGGAAATTCCGTTGGCTGCGGTTCGAGTCGGAGATTTACTTTTGGTGAAATCTGGCGAAACGATCCCGGTGGACGGAAGCGTTGAAGAAGGGGTTTCTACCGTAGACGAATCGATGTTAACCGGAGAAAGTATTCCCGTTGAAAAAAAAGAAGGCAGCGTTTTGTTCGGAGGTTCGCTAAATCGAAACGGCGTCCTGAAACTTAGGGCTTCCAAAGTGGGCAAGGATACGCTCCTCGCCGGGATCATTCGGGTCGTTCGGGAGGCGCAAGGTTCTCGCGCTCCGATCCAAAGGATTGCGGATCGGATTTCGGGAGTGTTCGTTCCGATCGTCGTGATCGCTGCGTTCGTTACATTCCTAGTTTGGTTTTTCGGAATTCAACCTGGAAACGTCGCTGGCGCTCTGGAAAAAGCGATCGCAGTTCTCGTCATCGCGTGCCCTTGCGCTCTCGGTCTTGCCACACCCGTTTCGATTCTCGCCGGTTCCGGTCGCGCCGCCGCGGAAGGAATTCTTTTTCGTACGGCGGAAGCATTAGAAATCGCTCATAAAGTGGACACGATCGTCTTCGATAAAACGGGAACGTTGACTTACGGCAAACCGGTGTTAAACGATTTTTCGGTTTTGGATCCGGCGCAAAAATTTTTTTTGCTGGGTCTTGCCGCCTCTGCGGAACAGAATTCGGAACATCCTTTGTCCAAGGCCGTGGTGGAAGAAGCCAAACGGCTAGGTCTTTCGCTGTCCATTCCCGAAAATTTCGAAACGATTCCGGGAGGAGGAATTTTCGCTTCGGTGCAGGGCAAACGTATTCTTTTGGGAACGGATCTTCTTTTGAGGGATAAGGGAGTCGTGCTCGATTCCGATCTTCTCCAACTCAAATCGGAAAAAGAGAAAGAAGGGAATACGGTCGTTCATCTGAGCGTTGATGGAGTACATTCCGCCATCCTTTCTTTGTCGGATTCGATCAAGGAATCCGCGTCCGCCGCGATAGAACGCCTCAAGTCGTTCGGTATGGAAGTTTACATGATTACGGGGGACAACAGTAGAACTGCGCACGCAGTCGCGCAGAAATGCGGCATTGAACACGTGTTAGCCGAAGTTCTTCCGGAGGGCAAAGCCGACGAGATTCGGAAGTTACGGGCAGAAGGTAAGATCGTGGCGATGACGGGGGACGGAATCAACGACGCACCTGCGCTTGCCGTGGCCGATCTGGGGATTTCCATGGGAACCGGCACGGACGTAGCCATGGAGTCTTCGGACGTCGTCGTTATGAACGGGGATCTTTCCACGATTCCCGACGTTTTAGAGATCAGTCGAAAGACCGTTTATAATATCCGGCAGAATCTTTTTTGGGCTTTGGTTTATAACGCTCTCGGAATTCCTATCGCCGCATTCGGCTTTCTTGCGCCTTGGTTGGCTGGCGGAGCCATGGCGTTCAGTTCCGTTTCGGTGGTTTTGAACGCCTTGCGTCTTCAAAAAAAAGCGATTTCCGTAAACGAAAGGGCGGATCGATAGAATAAGAGAATTGAAATATTCTGAAATTATGATGTATGGCGCTCGGATCTACGGGTTCGAGCGCCTTTTTTATTAAACGGAATTTTTTTTCGCTCCGTCCACCCATTCCTTATACGAATATAAACCGCTTATCGTCGCTACGTATGCGGAGGCCGCCGGATCCAAGTCTTCGATTCCGTATGTGAGAAAACGACCCACTACCGGTGCGTAGAACGCGTCCGCGATTCCGAATTCTTTGCCGAACAAAAACGGTCCTTTGTGCGTGCGGAGACATTCTTTCCAAATGGTTTCAATTCTTCTAATGTCTTTCCATACCTCTTTTGGGAACGTTTTTCCGTGAAATTTTTCGGTTACGTTCATGGATAGGTTTTTACGAAGTTCGGCAAATCCTGAATGCATTTCCGCTACGACGGATCTTGCCACGGCGCGAGCGGCTTTATCCTTGGGCCATAGTTTTTTTTCGGGAAAGGTTTCCGCTAAATATTCCGAAATGCTTAATGAGTCCCAGATCTTCGTTTCGCCGTCCAAGAGGACCGGAACTTTTCCCGAGTCCGTATAAACTTTTATTTTTTCGTAAAATTCCGGCGTGTTTAGTTGGAGCTGAATTTCTACGAAAGGTATTTTACTTTCCTTGAGTAGGATCCAAGGACGGAGCGACCAAGAGGAGATTTTTTTATCTCCGATTACTAGTTGCAGTTCTGCCATAAAACCAAATTCGTTCCGTACGAGTTTCCTGAAAATTGAAATTCTAAACAACGAAATGGGTTCCGTTTAAAATGAAACAGGCAGTGACACCGAGGCGAGAACGGTTTCGATCGGACTTTCCGAAATGGAATGGTCGATTATATTCGAAATTTGAAATGTTCCGGAATGTCTTCTCATCACGATATCCACTATGGTTAGGCCGAGTCCGGAAAAAATCGTCTCCATCGGAAAGTTTTCGTAAACGTACCCCGCCAATCTGTAAAAGGGCTGTTTTACCAAAAGTTCCTTTTCCTTGGGCACTCCCGGAAGCACACTCGGGTCGAATTCGTTTTTGACGTATATATTCAACATTCCGTTGTGAAAGTTATAGTATATTAAAATTTTAGAATGTTCTGCGGCGTATTTTACGGCGTTTACTATCAGTTCCTCGAAAGCCGTTCGAAAGGACTCTCTATCGATCTGCACTTCTCCTTCCGAATATCCGCTCTGTTTGTAGAAGCCCAATTCTATGAATTTTTCGGAGAGTACTTCGTTCATTTCTACGGACGCGTTCTCGGCGATTTGCGACGTCCAAGCCAGGAATTCCCCGATTTCTACGGATTCCATTCTGGAGACCGTGTCGAGATTGAGCATCTCCATACTTTTTTCAAGGGACTTTAGAATTTTATAAACCGGTTGATTGTTTTGAAACAACATCTCCACGACTTCCCTCGGTAGCACACAGTTTTCCCCTTCGAAGGAAGCCACATTTTCCGCGATTTCGATCAGGCTGACGATTCCGCCGATTCCTCCTCCGCTCATAAACGTTTGTTTGATGTTGTTGAGCGTGACTCTGCTGACATCGACGGTCTTTTCGAGATCCGATAGCCAGGATTGTTTGTATAGGATCCAGTCGAGTTGGGCACGCAGTCTCGTTTCGGTTTCCTCCTGAAGAATCCGTTCGGTTTCCTTTTTTTGAATATACTCTGAGATACGTTTCATACTTTGTCCGAACACCTGGATATCGACCGGTTTGATCAGATAGTCCAATACGCCCAGCTTCATCACTTCGATGATCGTATCCGGATCGTTGTTGCCCGTTTCCACAAGGATCACCGGATCCTTGAGTAACGTTTTGATTTCCCGGATGAAATCCGCTCCGCATAAAAACGGAATTTCCAGATCCACGATAAAGGTGGAGTAAGACTTTTTATGAACGGCTTCCAGCGCCTGTTTCCCGTCCTCGAATCCTTCCGCTTCGATCCCTAAATTCTTGCACATCTGAAGAAGTAAGGCCCTTACTTCTTCAGAATCCTCGATGATCAGAACCGGATCGCGGAACGAGATTTTTTGTTTTTCGGAAACTAAAGAAGCGAGCAGGGAACGGTTTGGGCGAATATCGATTTCTTGGGTCATACGTCTATTACCTAACTAATGAACGAACCTGATTTTTATCAATGTCTGATTCCACTTTCGTTCAACGGTATAGTTTGACGAAATAACGGTTTTTTTTAATACTCAAAGGAGTTCACCGGGATCGGTTTCGGTGCGAATGGAAAAAATTTCTTTCTAAAAACGGGATTACGGAGGTAACGTATGTCTGTCGCAGAATGTCAGGAAAAGGAAGGGCTTCAATATCTTTCCTCGATTTTACAATCTTATTTCTACCAGTATCCGCACGCCATGTTCATTACGGATCGTTCCGGCAGAATCGAATTCATCAATCCGGTTTTCGAAAGTATTTCCGGTTACGATAGAAACGAATTGATCGGTAAAAATCCTAAATTTTTCCGATCGGGTTCGCACGATGCTCGTTTTTACGAAAATTTTTGGCGCACGATTCTTTCCGGCAAGGAATACGAAGGAAACTTCGTCAATAAAAACGCCTTCGGGAAAACCGTTTCCTGGAAGGAAAGAATTACTCCGCTCCGAGACGAATCCGGTAATATTTCGAATTTCTTATGTAGAGTCGATCTTCCGCAAAACGGTAACCTTTCCGAAACGAACGGCGCGGAGTTCCCTCCTCTCGAAGTTTCGGACGAAACGACGAAAGTCAGAGAATCCCTTTTTCCGAAACTGCAACGGGATTTCGGTTTAACGTATCAGGAAGCCAAGATCTGCGATCTTTTGGTGGAAGGTCAAACCCGGGAAAATCTGGTCAAACAACTCGGAGTTCATGCAGGAACTCTAAAGAACCATCTCAAGTCCATCTATCGCAAAACGATAGAACGGAATCTTGCGGAACCGGGTCAGGGTAGGGATAAACTTCAACGGCTGACGTTGTTTCTGATCCGTTTGTGCTGACTTCGCATTATTGAACTTCGCTTAACGTTTTCCCCAAATCCTTTCGAGATAGGCTTCCCGTCCGGAGCCTTTTCGATAGGCTTTGTAACGTTCCGGGTTGGTTTTATAATAATTCTGATGATATCCTTCGGCGGGATAAAACGAAGTATAAGGAACTATTTCCACGACGATCTTTCCTTTAAACCTTCCGGATTTTTCCATCTCCTGTTTCGAACGTTCGGCGATTTTACGCTGCTCCTCGTCGTGATAGAATATTCCCGTTCGATAATGTTTCCCCCGATCCGCGAATTGCCCTCCGTCGTCCGTGGGATTGATCTGTTTCCAAAATATCTTCAACAAATCGGAATATTCCGTTTTGACGGGATCGTATTCGATCTGGACGGATTCTCGATGTCCCGTTTTTCCGGAGCTTACCTCCTCGTAGCTGGGGGAAATTTCCTTTCCTCCGGAATATCCGGCCGTCACGGAAACAACTCCGGGGAGCGATTTGAACGGTCCTTGCATACACCAAAAACATCCGCCTGCGAAGGTCGCTTTCCGGAGTTTCGGACCCGCGTAAGAAGGAGCGATTAAAATTCCGAAAGAAAGTAAAAGACAAATCCTCAAGTAAAACATCGTAATTCCTCGTTTGTCGATTCGAATCGATTGCGGTTCGGTTACAAGTCCGTGCGAAAGCGATTCTCCTTTTTTTGTTTTTCGTTTCCGAGAGAAAAATATTTCTATGTTTTCTTTTCCGGAATCGGATTCTAAGATTCTAAGAATAGAATATGAAAATCGCAATATTAGGAAGCGGGATCGCGGGACTCAGCGCGTGCTGGTATTTGAGCAAAGAACACGAAGTGATCCTCATCGAACGACATTCGCTTCCTGGAATGGACGCACACGGAACCGACGTGGCTCTTAAGGATCGTATTTTCCGCTTCGACGTTCCGTTTCGAGCGTTTAAACAGAACTATTATCCTTGTCTGATCGAAATGTATCGCGAGGCGGGAATCGAATTTCGTCCCGTGGATTATTCCTTTTCCCTGAGCGAAAGAGACGGAACCACGTATTTCCAATTCGCCACTTTCGGGTTCGGCGGAAATTTTTATCCGTTCGTTTCTCCCGTATGTTTTAAAAACGGGGAATCCAGAAGAATTTTTTCGGATACGATCCGGTTTTACCGGGAATCGGAATCCCAATGGGAATCTCTCCGAGGAGAACAACTTACGATCTCCTCGTTTTTGCAGCGTTTCGGTTATTCGAAGGAATTCGAGGACAAATATCTCGTTCCTATGTTCGCGACGATCAACACTTGCACCTTAAAAAGCGCCAAAAATTATCCGGCCGAAGCGGTGATCCGTTATCACGCGAAGGGTCTGAAGTTTCTCCGTTTTTTAACCGCGAGTCACGGAACGAGGGACATCACGACGCGTCTTTCGGCGAACGCGAAAGAGGTTCGTTTGAAATCCAATCCGAAAGGAATCGAACTCAACGGCAAAAAAGTTTTCGTCAACTTCGAGGGCGGTGGTAGGGAGGAATTCGATCGTGTCGTCGTCGCTACCCCGGCCAATCAGGCGATTCCGCTTCTCCCGGAAGAGATGAGCCGAGAGAAAGAAATTCTTTCCTCCTTTCGTTACGAGGAATCCGAGATTCTGATGCACTCCGATTCTTCCTTTATGCCCAACAAAAAGAGGCACTGGGCTCCTTTGTGTTTTACGCTTTCTCCGGATACGGACAAACCCTCCGCGACGATTCGTTTGAATCAGGTTCTTCCGGAAATCGGAAACGAGGAAATTTTTCAAACTTGGAATCCTCTGCAGGAGCCGAAGGAAGGAACGTTGATTTCGCGTTCCAGGTTCGAACGTCCGATCATCGATTTAAAAAACCGTAAAACGATCGAGGAACTCAATGCGATTCAGGAAGGGAAGGGCCGGAAGGTCTGGTTTTGCGGTTCGTATGCGAGATACGGGATTCCTCTTTTGGAGGCGGGAGTTTCCACTTCCTTGGACGTAAAACGTTGGGTGGAGAATTCGGTTTCCGAAAGTTCCGCGGAGTACAACACGAAACGGAAGTAACGTTTCATTCTTTCTCCGCCTAAAAATTCCCCGAAACGTCGGTATCGTTGCGCAATGTGCGGAGGAGTTTCCGATTGCGCCCGGTTTCGTTTTTGAGTTTTCGTTTTTAGAAAACGCGAGAATCCGGCAAAGACGTGTTCTTCCAAAAATTCGAACTCTTGCGCGACAAAACCCGTCTCTTTCAGAAGACGGTGCAAGGACTCCGGAGTGACCCGATTTGCGGCCGGGATAGAAGCCGATTCGCAAACCGCGTTTCGAATCCAAGAATCGATCGGCCCCAATCGTTCCTCTCGGAGAATCAATTCCGCGGAAACGATTTTGCCTCCAGGTCGGAGAATCCTCGCCGCGTCTTGGAGAAACCGTTTTCGATCGGAAAAAAAATAGGCGCTGTCGAGACATAGGATCCGATCGAAGGAACGATCGGGCAACGAATCCAATCCGAGTTCCAAAGAAGAACGGATCAAGGTAGGAATTCCGTCTTGGGTTCGTTCCGAAAGTTTTCGTTTTGCGAATTCCGTCTGAACCGAAGAGGGATTGATTCCGCAGAGCCGAGTCAGATCGAGGGAGAATTCGTCGCGCCATACGAAGAACTGATCCCCGCATCCGTATCCAAGATCCAATACTCTCCGGGAAGAATCGAGTTCGGCCTTTTTTCCCAAAAGAACGGCTAACGTTTTACAGGCGGTCGGATAATCCTCCGTGTCTTTCCAGTAGCCGAGGTTGGCCCAGGAAGTCGAGCCGGGGGCGTTGAGGTATAAGTGCGCCAGAGTGTCCGGCGCCTCTTCGGGTTTTGCTTTTTTTCGGAACGGATTCATTCGAAAAAAAACGACCTTTTGCGGGGATGCGAAATTTCTTTATGAATCGCCAAACGGAGACGGTTTAGGGTTTGCGGTAGTTCCCGCAAGTTCGGTGGAGTCGGATTTGTCACGAAGAAATATCTATACATTCATTTAGTTTGTCCGATAGTTACAGTAGTATTATCGGATTCCGATTCGTATGTTATTACTCAGTCTCTTTCATCCGACTCTGCTCTGGTCCAATTTGTTGTTTCGTTGGAAAAGGAAACTCGCACGCAAACGTGTTTTTCCCGTCCTGATTTTTCCGGAAGGTTCCTTGAGTTTGGAACGACTTCGGGTTCTTGCAAAAATTTCCTCTCGATCGAAAAATTCTCCGTCCATTCCTGTTTTTCTTTATGCGAACTCCGTCTCTCGGTCTTCGGATTTTCTTTCGTCGGAAGGATTTCCCAAAGGAGAAAAAATTCTTCCGATCTTCGTGGACTTCGGTTCTCTTTCTAAGGACGAACAAGGTAGGGAGTTCGGGGAACAAGTTACGTATCTTCTCGAAAAATTAGGAGATCGTTTTGCGGGTCTTTGTTTTTTGGAAACCGGAAAACCCCAAGCAGGGATCCAACGATCCGGGAATCGGACTTGGTTGTATCATCATTCCGCGTTGGTAGTCGAAATCGCCGGGAATACTTTCAAAGTTCTTAAAAAAGATCTGCCCGAAGTAAGAGGGGAGGAAGATTCGGTTTCCTGGATTCCGTCCGGTCTCCTTGAAAACAACTGATCGAAATTGATCGAAGCAGTTTTCGTCGCGGCCGGGAAGTTCGTCCTTTTTACAAAAACGGGATTCGTATTAAATATTACCCGGATTCAGTATTTTAATTGAAGTTTTTTTTATACCATTCTTGATAGATAAAAATTTTGCCATAGGCAATAAATAAACGCAGGGATCTTCTGCATGATCGAGAAACGAATCAACAAATTCGGGGAAAACGGAACCTTCGCCACGAAGTCCATCCCCAAAGGAACTCTGCTGTTCAGTTACAGCGAGTGGATCGAGGACGAAGAGTTCGGGTGGAAAGTTCTGACAGTCGAGGAAGCCGAATCTCTTCCCGATTCCGAAAAGGATATCTTCATGAAATACGGTTATGACGTGGACTTCGGATTGGTTACCGGACCGACCAGCGAACAATACGTAATCAATCACTCCAATTTTATGAATCATTCCTGCGATCCCAATATGTGGTACGACCAGGACGACAACATCGTCGCCAAAAGGGATATCGTTGCGGGCGAGGAATTGACGATCGACTACGCGAATTTCATCGTGAACTTCGATCAAACTTTCGAGTGCGGTTGCGGCGCTTCCCACTGTAGAAAATCCATCCGGAAAGACGACTGGAAACTTCTCATCAACGAGTATCACATGAACTTTCCGAAATTCATCCAAAAAGAAATCAAAAAACTCTACGTCAAAATTCCGGTTTAGAAGAAAAATCGAGAACGGATCATTTTCTCACTTTCATGATCTTCTCCAGGATTCCTTTCCCCGGAAATCCTGGAGAATCTTCCGCTACGTTAGAATTCGTGCTACGAGCGTTTTCTATGGAATAAAAGACGTCCGGCTCCACACTTTTTACGATCTCCATCGCCTTTTGTATTCTCCTTCGTTTCAAAACCGTAAAGACGATTTTGACCGGCCCTCTGCTGCCTTGTCCGTTCATCGTCGTGACCCGATATCCGGCGTCGGAGAGTTTGTCTGCGATGGCTTCTCCGTTTTCCGGGGAGATGATCCGCAATAACGAAAAACCGAGGGCCAGCTTTTCTTCGAGAATCATTCCGATGAAGGTTCCCGTAGCAAAACCTCCCGCGTATGCGAGATAACAGAATACGTTGTTCAGATTTCGGATGACTTGTGTGATCACCACGACCCAGAGTAATACTTCCAAAAAACCCAAGGAAGCGGCCAGGACCTTTTTTTCGCGCGTAAGTAGAATGACCCGGATCGTTCCGATGGAAACGTCGGTCACCCTCGAACAAAAAATAAAACAGGGGAGGAGAACGTAGTCGAAAAGGGGATTCCCCGGAGTAGGAAAGCTGAAGTCCATAGCCGCAAACATCGCACGCGGATCTTAGGTCGTCGAGTAAAATCGGCCGCCGTAAATCGGCGATTCTCGTTCCGTTTTCGTCGATCGAAAGCCGAACCGAAAAGCGGGGATTTTCGAATAATATTAGAATTAAATAAAATTATTATGTTTATTCGAGCTTAGATGTTTTTTATCAGCCAAAATCCGGTCAGAGCCGACCCAATACCTCCGAAGATACTGAAAAATATGTATGAAATAAATAGTATATAGTTACCGGTTCGTAACATCTGAAACGTTTCGAAGGAAAAAGCGGAGAAGGTGGTAAAACCTCCGCAGATTCCGGCGGTCAGGAATAATTTCCATTGATCGTTAAAAGAAGGGAAACGATCGAAACCGGCGTAAACGGTTCCTATGATAAACGAGCCGATAAGATTCGCGATGAGGGTTCCCCATGGCATCGTAATTCCGGAAACCGAACCAAATTGGGATTGTAGAATATATCGTAAGGCGCTTCCTATTGCGCCTCCCAATCCGATCCATATCAGTGTTTTTTCAAAGCTCATAATAATTCTAAAACATTCCTACAATTATGAAGTAACAAAAAGTATTCCGTATTTGTAGTAGTTCCTACCAGATCGGAAGCGGAAATTTTAATTGTAAAGCTCGCAATTTTCTGATATGGAAAATCTCCCCGTGATGTCCCACAAGCCCGCCTCCTCCACCCTAACTCGGGTGGGGGCCGCCGCGTTTTACAGGAGGCTCTGTAGGAATTCCGGCGTTTCGTTCTTTGAAATAACGGTAAATCTGATACGAGCCGACGCAAAGAGTGACGAAGGAATCGTCCACTGGACCCGGGACGAAATTCGGAGCGATCCAATAAACGAGAATGATGAAGAGCGGCCAGAAAATTCTAACCGTTTCGATCGGTTTTGAATCCTTGATCGCAAACCAAAGACCGAGAATCAAAGCGACAACCACCGAAATTACGATTCCGCCAAAGAGAAGAATATGTTTCCCTGCAAGTAAGGTCCAATCCGCAATCGACCGAGCCTTACCGTAGTCTTCCTTAAGAAGGAAAATCGTAACTCCGACCGCAAGAAAAAACGTAATAAAGGGAGTCAACATTCCCCAGAGGCAACCGTATTTTATTTTTCCGGAAACGTCCGACATGACGGTTCTTCTCCTCTTGTCCGTTCCCGTTTAAGAAACAAAATATTCCATTTTTATAATGTTTTTAAATACGCGAGAATGAACGGTTCTATGTCCCCGTCCATCACGGCCGCGACGTTTCCGGTTTCGTGATCCGTTCTATGGTCCTTTACGAGGTTGTAAGGATGGAAGACGTAACTGCGGATTTGCGATCCCCAGGATATGTCCTTTTTTTCGCCGGATTTTTTTTCCAACTCTTCCTTGGCTTTTTCCTGTTCCATTTCGTACAGTCTTGCCTTTAACATCTTAAAGGCGGTATCCCTGTTTTTGATCTGCGATCTTTCGTTCTGACACGCGACCACGATCCCGGAAGGTAAGTGCGTGATTCTCACGGCGGAGTCCGTCGTGTTTACGTGCTGTCCTCCGGCGCCTGACGACCGATAAACGTCCACGCGGATGTCTTTTTCCTCGATCTTAATGTCGATATCGTCGTCGATCTCGGGACTTACGTGCACCGAAACGAAGGACGTATGTCTCCGTTTATTCGCGTCGAAGGGCGAGATACGAACGAGTCTATGTATTCCGTTTTCCCCTTTTAAAAAACCGAACGCAAAATCGCCTATTACGTGTAAGGTGGCGTTCTTGATTCCGGCGCCGTCGCCCGCTTGGATGTCTATTAGGGAATATTGATATCCTTTTTTTTCGAAATAACGTGTGTACATCCGTAGGAGCATTTCGGCCCAGTCCTGACTTTCGGTTCCACCCGCTCCCGGATGGATGTTCAGAAACGCGGGTTTAAGATCCTCGGGATTTTTCAAAGCTCCGAGTAATTCCAGTTCCTCGAACTTTTCCTGAAGTCTTTGGTATTCCGAGGAAAGTTCCCCGACTCCGCTTTCCCCTTTTTCGTCGAGGGTAAGTTCTACTAAATCAGGAAAATCTAATATATCCTGTTGGATCGTAAACCATGGCGTGAGTTTTTTTTCGAGTTCGTTCTTCTTTTGACTGACGACGCGGGCTTCTTCGGGATTATTCCAGATATCGGGGTCCTCCGCTTTTTCTGTTAGCGCCTTAAGACGATCCTTGTCCTGTTCCAGGTTCAATAACTTCCAACGATTTAGAAAATTCTCCTGTAATTCCTTGGACACCCTTTTGAGTTCTTTTGCTGATTTGACTTCCATACTCTTTGCTTTTTGTCGATTTGACGATTACCGGTTCCTTTCAGACGAAGACGAATGCGGGTTATTGAAATAGAAAATCCTCTTTTTTATCCCGTTCCTGCTCCCAGGAAAAAACCGTGTCTCGCAACTGGGGAGTGTTTCCTTCCACCGTTGCGACCAAAACGTATTCCTCCTTTTTTCGGAATTCTTCCGGATTCTTTTTTAAGATCAGTTTTCCGGAACGGATCAAATCGAGTATATGCGTTAAAAACGGATCCTTTTCGGTTCGGTAGAGTTCCTTCATCGCGGTATAAAAGGGTGTGATTCCCTTGTGGAACCAATCCACCACTTCGTTTTTACCCGCGGGCCAGAGTTGGTTGAGATGGATGGTTTCCTCGCGGAGAAGCGATTTTCCTTGAAAGGGTTTTTGAAGATGTCTGCACTGGAAGTAGAGTTCGTGATTGATCTCGCGAGGAAACGTTTTCCCGTAACCGGAACCGATCCATTCGATCCATGCTTTTTTTTCCTTGGCAGGAAGGGAAGGGATCAACGCGAAGAGATAATTCTGATTTCTGAATATTCGAGAAGTTGAAAGATGATCCAGGATCTCGTAGGGAATCATATATTGTCCCTTTTGCCATTCCAAAACGACCGGGATCTTTTCTATATCGAGATATTCCGTAGGAGTTTCCAGTCCCACCACGTCTCCGAACTGAGTGAGAATATAAATAAACGATAATAATTCCTGACGATTCATCTTCCGAATGAGGGCGTCCGGGTCGAGATTCCGATGCAATGCGTGTCTCAATAAATTGTATTGTTCCACGGGAAATTGTCCCGGAGAAAGAATGATCCCGAGAAATTTTTCCATCTTTCTCAGGCTATGACGATCCACGAGATCTAAATTTCCGGAAATCAAAAACGGCATAGGTTAAAGCGCTCTGTGTGCGATGTCTTTTCTAAAAAATGTTTTGGGAGCCCGGATTTTTTCCAGGAGGGAATAGGCTTGGGAAACCGAACTCTTTAGATCGGAACCGTAGGCCACTACTCCGAGAATTCTTCCCCCGGATGAAAAAACTTTTCCATCTTTTTTTAGAGTTCCCGCATGAAAAAGATATGTGTTTTGACCAACCGTTTCCGGAAGATCCAACGGAATATTTTTTTCGTAGGAATCGGGATATCCTTGCGCCGCAAGAACCACCACGGTCGCCGCGCCCGGTTTTACGGAAGCCTTCACGTCTTCGATTTTTCCGGTAGATGCTTTATAAAGAAGTTCTAATAGATCTCCGTCCAACATGGAGAGCACACATTGTGTTTCCGGATCTCCGAACCTACAATTGAATTCCACCACTCTCGGCCGGCCTTCGGACGATATCATCAAACCTGCATATAATAATCCGCGATACGGATGTCCTTTTTCGCGGAACGTCTCGAACATCGGATCGAATATTTTTTTTCGGACGACGGACAACACTTCTTCGGTTACGATCGGAGCGGGGCAATACGCTCCCATACCTCCGGTGTTCGGTCCTTGATCCCCGTCATATGCTCGTTTGTGATCCTGAGCGGCAGGGAGAAGGAAATAGGATTTCCCGTCGGAAACGGCGAAGATGGACGCTTCCTGGCCGTCCATAAACTCTTCGATAACAACCTGTCTGCCGCTTTCTCCGAATTTATTGTCCTCGAAAATCTCCTTGAGCGCGTTAACCGCCATTGCCCTGTCAGTGGCCACGGTCACACCTTTGCCGGCGGCCAGTCCGTCCGCTTTGATGACGATCGGGAGCGGTTTCGACTCTATATACTTTAAAGAAGTTGAATATTCGGTAAACGTTTTATATTCCGCGGTGGGGACGTTCGCTTCGGTCATCAGCGATTTCGCGAAATCCTTGGAACCCTCGACTTGGGCGCAATAGGAATCGGGACCGAATACGGGGATTCCGAGTTCTCCCGCCCAATCCGCAAACCCGGCCACGAGAGGGTCTTCGGGACCTACTACTACGAAGTCGAAGGGATTGGATTTCAGAAAGGTTTGGACCGATTGTTTGGATAAAACTTCGAAAGATCCGCTCTGAAGAACTTCCGAATCGGGGAATCCGCCGTTTCCCGGATAAACTTTGAGTTCGCTTAACAAAGGAGATTTACGAAGGTGAAAGGCGATCGCGCTTTCCCTTCCGCCCGATCCGATCAAAAGTACTTTCAACTTAGCCTGCAAGATTTTGAATCCCCTTCTTCAGAACTTCCACCTTGTCGAGGAAGGTTTTGAGTTTTTCCCGTTCCTTTTCGATCACGTCGGGAGCGGCCTTAGAAAGGAATCCGGGGTTTGCCAGTTTGGCCTCCAGTTTTTCGCGTTCTACTTCCGCCTTTTGTAATTCCTTTTCGAGACGCGCTTTTTCCTTTGCGACGTCGATCAATCCCGCGAGAGGGAGGACGACTTCTCCCTTGCTGAAATGGGAAACCGAATCCGTTTTTTGAATCTCATACGTCGGTTCGATGTTGACCGATTCGAGTCTCGCGAGTTGCAAAAGCGAAACTTCGTTTTCACGGATCGCGGCCGAGCCGAGTTCGTCCGATGATTTTATGATCGCCTTACACTTCTTATCCGGAGTGACTCCGTTCTCCGCGCGCAATACGCGTATTTTGGTGACAATTTCCTGGAGAAGATTGAGTTTTTGAACTCCTGGCGAATCCTTCGAGATCGGATAACTTTCCGGATAGGGCGTTACCGCGAGAAAACGATCGGAGAATACGGAATGGACCTCTTCGGTTAGGAACGGCATAAACGGATGAAGTAGACCCAGCGCGCGTGTGAGGACATCGACTAACACTTGTTTGGCGACTTCCGCGGAGCGTTCCGTGACTTTTCCGTACGCCCTAGGTTTTACGAGTTCGATATACCAGTCGCAGAAATCACCCCAGACGAATTCGTAGATGGCCGAGGTCATTTCGTAAAAATGAAATTTGGAATGAGCCTTGTTATATTCCTCGAGGCAGTGATTGAACCGGGAAAGGATCCATTCGTCCATCGGTTCCAAATCGTTTTCGATTTCGGTCGTTATTCCCGTAGGAACGAAATCCTCCTCGAGGTTCATGAGGATGAACCGGGATGAATTCCATATTTTGTTGCAGAATGAACGATAACCGTCTAACCGCGATTCGTCGAAAAGTATGTCTTTTCCTTCCGGTAGCGTCGCCGCGAGAAAAAAACGGAAGGAATCCGTTCCGTATTTCTCCATCATCACGAGCGGATCGATGACGTTGCCTATCGACTTGGAGAATTTTTTTCCGTCCTTGTCGCGGACCAATCCGTGTATTAGTACTTTATGAAACGGTGGAGCTTCCATAAACTTCATTCCCATCATGATCATTCTGGAAACCCAGAAGAATATGATGTCGAATCCGGTGACGAGCACCGAAGTAGGGTAATATCGTTTCAGATCCGCGGTTTGTTCGGGCCAACCCATGGAGGAAAACGGCCAAAGTTGGGAGGAAAACCAAGTGTCCAATACGTCGGGATCGGGTTCCACTTCTTTGCTTCCGCAGGAAGGACACGTTGAAACGTCGGTTTCAGAAACTTCGATGTGTTTGCAGGTTTTACAATGATACGCGGGAATCTTATGACCCCACCAAAGTTGTCGGGAGATACACCAATCCCGAATGTTGTTCATCCATTCGAAAAAAGTTTTTTCCCACATCTTGGGGACGAATTCCACCTGACCCGTTCGTACGGCCTTTACGGCGAGATCGGCTAACGGACGGATTTTTACGAACCACTGCGTGGAAAGATACGGTTCGATCACCGCCCCTCCTCGGGAATTGTGTCCCACTGCGTGCACGTGGTCTTCGATCTTTTCGATCAAACCTTTCGCTTCCAGATCCGCCACGACTTTTTTACGGGCTTCGAAACGATCCAAACCTTCGTAGGCGCCGGCGTTTTCGTTCATGGTTCCGTCGGGATTCATCACGAGAAGAGGTTTTAATCCGAGCCTTTGTCCGGCCTCGAAGTCGTTTGCGTCGTGTGCCGGCGTGATCTTTACGAGTCCGGATCCGAATTCCTTATCCACGAACGAATCGAACAATAACGGGATTCGTCTGTCCGTCAAAGGAAGATCCAAGACTACGTTCTTCAATGACGCATAACGTTCATCGTCGGGATTGGCGCAAACGGCGACGTCGCCTAACATCGTTTCGGGGCGAGTCGTCGCGACGACCGCGTAACGATCCTTTTGTCCGTGGATCGGATATTTGATATGATACAACTTTCCTTTGGTTTCGCGGAATTCGACTTCCAGATCCGAGATCGCCGTTTGTGAAGCGGGGCACCAGTTGATGATTCTTTCTCCGCGATAGATCAAACCTTCGTCGTAGAGGGATTTAAAAACCTTGAAGACGGCCTTGCTTAGGCCTTCGTCGAAGGTGAATCTTTCCCGCGTCCAATCCACGGATTCGCCTAACAGCCTCTGTTGTTTTACGATGGTGCCGCCGGAGTGTTCCTTCCATTCCCAGACTTTTTGTTCGAATTGTTGTCTGGTGAAGTCGGTTCTTTTTTTTCCTTCTTTGGCGAGTTCGCGTTCGACGACCATTTGTGTCGCGATTCCCGCATGATCCATTCCCGGAAGCCAAAGGGTGGACTTTCCCTTTTTGCGTTCGATACGGATCAGTATATCCTGGATCGTATGATTGAGTGCGTGGCCGATATGAAGAGAACCCGTTACGTTGGGAGGCGGGATCACTATGGAAAAAATTTCTTCGGAATTTTCGTTCGGTAAAAAGGATTTTTTCTCTTCCCAAAGAGAGATCCATTTACTCTCTACTTCTTTCGGTTCGTAACGATCGCCTATCTGCTTTTTCATGGCCGTAAAAAACAGGTTTTCCTGCTTTTGCCCAAGGTCAAGAGGATTCAAACCGAACCGACTTTTCGACGCGAAAAATTGGCGAACGTTTTATTTTTTGCGGCGCGTATTTTGTCTCAAAGCGCTTGCTGATGAGGAGCCGATTTTGCCCGTACGCTTAGAAACGTTTTTGCCGATCAAGATACTCGTCTTCGCTTTGAGCGCCGACTTTATCATAGTTTGGATTTCCTTGAGAGGAAATCGAGCGTCGTCCGGTATGTCGATACAGGTTTTTCCGTAGAATAGATTTGGAAATTTCTTTTTGACACTTTGCAGATGATACGGATCGCAGAGATGGATCGAGATCCTATTTTTTTGAGCGCCCAATCGGATCCAGTTTTTTCCGAGTCCATAGGCGGGCATTCCCTGTTTCATAAACTCCTGGATTTCGGGAAACGTATCTACGATCCAGGAGCGAAGAACGAGAAATCTTTCTTTGCGCGGCTCGGGTTGTGTCTCGATATAATCGCGGATCTCCGAGGACATAATAAATTTCGGAATCGGAATGAAAGAAAAGAGATACATTTTTGGATTCGCAGAAGCGGTTTTATCCCAATGGAAAACCTATTCCCGCTTTCCTCCTTTTTTCTTCGAAGCCGTGGATTCTGGATCCTCGTTTGATCCTGAGTTTTGTTTTTCAAATTCCTGGGCGAAGGTTCGCAGTTTCAGCGCGGCCGAAATCATTTCTTCTTTCGAAAAGGGAAGTTTGGGTGCTTTTTTTATTCCTAAAATTTTGGAGAATATTTCGTAGGAGTGGACGCTGTTTTCGTAGATCGATTCAGCGCTCACGTCTCCGATTCCCAACATAAAAAAAGCGAATCTTTCGTTTTGAACGTAACTCATCGCCAATATCGATTCGGCAAGAAAGGGAGCGGGCATATCGACGTTGAAGGAGCCGTCCTTTTGTCCCTCAACGATCAGATCGGACATGAAGTCGAGATCCCTTTTGAAAATTTCCTTTTCCAATTTCGATTTGAGGGTAAGGTTTTGGGGAAGATACAACGCCTTTATGAAAAAGAATATCATCTCCGGATTTTTGTCCATCCAGTCGAAATGAAGTTCCTGTATTATTTTAAGTTTATCTAATGTGTTTTTCGGTGTTCTGGATTCTACGTTTTGCAGAAGTTCTTTGGTCAATTCGTCCGACATCGTTTTGATCAGTTCCATCAAAAGTTCTTCTTTGGAATTGAAGTGGTGATAAAACGTGCCTTTGGCGATTCCTAACTCGTCGATGATATCCTGGACGGAGGTCGAATCGTAGCCCCGGGAGAAGAAAAATGTCCGCGCGCAAACGAGGATCTCCTCCTTGGTTTCTTTGCCTTTTTGTTTGTTTTGATTCGGCTTTTGCATGAGATTTAATTTAGACCGACCGTCGGTCTATTTTCTGGGGAACGTGGATTTTTCGTCAATCGAAAATTGGGAAATGTAGGAACTCCTAGGTTTTACGAGGGAATCATCGTAAAACCCAGCAATTGCGGGAACTACCGCGTACTCTTTGGAGGAATTCCCGTTGGGCAAGTTGCCGTAAAAGCCCCCTCACAATTACCGCAAAAGACAATCCTGCACTTCGGCGAGCAAACGAGGATAACCGCTCCCGTCTATCGTCACCGTGCTCCGTCGTAGTTCCGAGGTTTGACCGAAACGATCCGTTCCCAATTCTCCCGCAAACGGAATTCCGAAGTTTTTCTCGGCCAGTTCGGAAAGTGCGGTGTGAATCGGTCCGATGGAAAAGCTGGAAACTTTTTTTTTCAGAAATACCGCTTCGAACAACGATTGGCCGAAATAACCGGCGAACCCCGAAGATCCGGAGAGAAGTTCCCGGAAACGGAACGAGGAAATGCGAGAACGATGTTCGACGAGCGGAGAACGCGGTTCCGCACCTCCGACCCGCACGATTTTTTCGACGTTTTCCGAGGAACGGAGACGTTCGAGATGGACGTCCAACGTTTCCGTTTCCGAAACGCGCAGGTTGCCCGCATAACACAATAAATACGATCCGTCCTTAGGTTCCGTCGTCTTTAATCTGGGGGGAATCAGGATTCGATCGGGAGAAAACGGAATTTCAGAATCGGGATGGGGAAGGGCATCGTAAATCCGATATCTTCTTCGCTCCGGGCCGAAGTGATCGATCAAGAATAGTTTCGTTTTTGAATATTCGGGAATTGGAATGTCTCTGGAATCGACCACGATGAGATCGACTTCTCCGTCCGGGGGAAATTGGCTTAAACGTATCGTTTCGTATCCTTCGGAGGAAAGTAGAACGAAAAGAATGCGGGTCCTTTCGAAATGTCCGCTTCCGAAACGTTTCGGATCTCCGGCTAAAATTCCGATCCGTTTCCGTTCGTTCGATTTTTCCTCGGGGATTCGGAATCGAATCTGATCCACGTCCGAGTTCCCGAGGAACCATTCGGGATGTTTTCGATACGCCGTCGCACAATCCTCGGCTCCGAAAAACGTATGTCCGGTTTCCATATTTCCGAGGATAAGATTTACGGTTTCCCGATCCTTCGGTTCGTCCACGGTCAACCGTAATTCGGGAACGATTTTTTTATCGTCTTCGCTTAACAACGGAGCGAGTTTTAGGATTCTAAAGCGGTCCGGATTTTCCTTGATATGAAGACTAACGTGTTCCCTGTGTCGTTCCTCCAAATTGGCGGGAGCCCATTCCAACGCCCTTCGGGTAAAAATTTCTCCGCCCATACCGAGCGGCAGTCCGTTAATCGAAGCGAGGTCGGGAGTCGCATAAACGAAAGCCTCCAAAAGTTGATCCAAGTGGAGGGTGTCGTAAAAAGGATTATCGCCCGTTAGGCGAAGAATCCATTCCGCTTCGAAAAATTCCGAGGCGCGTATATAACGTTCCCGTACGTCGGTCGCGTGTCCGCAAAAATGCGTGTATTTCCTTCGTTCCAGAAATTCCCGCAATTCTTCGTCCTCTTCGGGAATCAGATAAACGATCCTTTCCTCCGGAAGAACCGATACGATTCTTTCCTGAATACGATCGATCAGCGTTTTCCCCGATCCGTCGGGATATTCCGCAAGAACCTTTCCGGGTAATCGTGTGGATCCGGTACGGGCCTGGATAAAGGCGAATATTTCGGGCGTATTACGCGTTGAACGTATACCACTCATCGCAGCTAAGACAAGGAGCGCCCGTCGTTTCGTGTTGTCCGTTTAAGGAACGGGAAAACGATGGAAGTCCTTTACGCCAAATATCTATTAGATTTTCTTTATGTAGGTTTCCGAGTTCTTTACCGGGAATCTGTCTACATACGGATACGGTTCCGTCCGAGTTCACGTATAAATCCCGGTCTAGGTGCCAGCAGAACTCCCTCTGGATCGGAGTCAGATCGCTCGTTCTTTTTTCCGGCATCAATCCGGCGAATCGATTGTATTTTTGTAGTACGATTCCGAAGCCGCGCTTTTCGGTTTCGCCCACCCAGGTTTCCACTTCGTCCTCGGTTTCCTGGATCTTTAGAAATTGAAGATAAATCCTTTTTTTCGGAAATACGTTCTCGAGTTTTTCAAGATTGGAAAGTACGGTTCGTAGTTCTTTTTTTCCGTAGAGGGATCCGTATCGTTCCGGATCGAGTGTCGTCAAGTTTACGATCCAAGTGATCCGCTCCTTGTCCTGTGCGTTTATGGTTTCCAAATATTTCAGGACCGTTTCGAGGTCCGAGTACAACGCGGTTTCCACGATCAATTCCTGCAACATCGGAAATTTTAAGGAAGTCGATAAAAGCGAAACGAAGTCGGGATGAAGCAAGGGTTCGCCCGATCCTCCGAAACAAACGGTATATTCGTCCGAAAAGGATTCCTCCCGTTGTGCGAGAAGTTTTTCGAGCAAATCGACCTCGATCCTGCTGCCGTCCTTTTTATTATCGCCGTATTGTCGCGGACAATACGTACAACTCAATTCACATCCTCTGTAGATCTCCAACTCCAAATAGGTAGGTCCCGTTCTGAATACCTCCGGTTTGTTTTGAATCCACGGAAGGATTTCCGAATACCTCCAATTCTCCTTGGAACCTATAAATCCCCGCACAAGATTGAGGGAACGTCGGTTTCTCAGGGAAAAGTCGAGACGGTATTGTCTCAAATCGGGAGCGTGATAAAAAATTTCCACGTCGTAGTGATTGATGTTTTTTAAAAGATATTCGTGCGCGCTCGTTTTTAGCTCCGAGGGAAGTGCGTTTACGAATTCCCGTGAAAGGATATACGGCACAATTCCTACGGGTAGATTTTCGCTGTAGGAATATTGGGAAAGATATCGGTCGTGTCTTTCATACAACTCCTGCGAAAGCGCCGGGTCCAAACACGGAAATAATCCGGTGAAATAAAAAAACGAAACGTCGTCCCAGTCGGCGTCTCCGGTTCTGGACGGAGGAAGAGAAACCGCGACTTTTTTTAAAAATTCGGATTCGGAAGAAGTTTCTAAGATTTGAATATTCAAAAAATTGTATGTTTTGGGATCTTCCGAAAGGGGCCATACGTTGAAATCCACCCTGGAACCGGGAAGTATTTCGGAAATGCGCGATAAGGAAAGACGGACGAGGTTTTCCTTTTCTTCGGAAGATAGGGAAAGCAGCAGTTTTTCCGTCGTTGAATCCAGAAATACGGCGGAATGGGTGATCGGAAACTTCATCGTTCGAGTTTATTATCGGCGGAAATTCAGACTTACCGTATTCAATTTCAATCCACGTTGAAATTCTCTTCTTTCGTGGGAATCTTATTCTCTTTTTTATAAGCCTCGTCGAATATCTGGATCGGAATTTCCGTCCTCGCTTCTTTGAGCCATTTGTGGAAGGTTTCCTCTTCTTTGTCCCGATAGAGTATGTTTTGGATTCCCCCGCGAAGGTTGTCCATCGGAGTGGGACGTTTTCCTTCTATTTTCAAGATACAATAGCGTTTGCGTTCGTCGCGGAACACTTCGGACAAACCTCCGTTGGGCAAAGGCGCCGCGATCGTCGCGGTGATCTTGCTGTATTTGTAAAGATCGAAGGAGGAGATCCATTCCACCATTCCTCGTCTGGACCGCAACGCGGGATCGTTCCGGGGAGAACCGGCGATCAGAGAAAAGGAAGAAGGATCGGCGAGGACGGACTTTCGTATTTCGGAAACTTCCTTGTAGATCTTGTTTTCTTCCTGCACCGAATCGTTTTCGGGAGCGACCGCGATGATCCTGTAACGGATTTCGAATCCCACCTTGTCCTTGTTTTGGTTGTACCAACTTCGGATCTCCTGTTCGCTCGGAGGAGGTACGGCGATCTTCAACTGCAGAAGTTGTCCTTTTTTGATCTGATACGGAAGTTCCGTGACCCAGAGTTCGAACGGCATTCCCGAAGAGGATTCCATCGCTTTTTCGAATTGTTTGCGACTGGTCGTTCCCATGACTTCCATTCTTTTTTCGATTTCGGAATCCACTCTTTGTTCGTTGACCTGAATCGATTCCTCTTCCGCGACCACGTCCACGATCGCGCGGTCGATGAGAAAATCCAAGATCCGAGTCCGGAGCGATTTTCTCATATCCTCGTGTTTGAGATGTTTTTGAAGTCGGTTGTATTTTTCCGCGGCGTCGTCGAGATCGAGTTCGGAAATGGAAAGGGTCCCGACCGTCGCGATGACCCGATTGAGGGATTCCGCCGTGGAAACCGGCCTTTGAATCCATAAGAATACGAACAATCCGCCGAAGAAAAAGGCTTTTGTGCGTGTTCGATTTGAATTCATCCGAGTCTCCCAGCGAATATCTTCGTTCTGTAAGATCCTCCGCGTGTTCTCTCGGTTCAACCGTTTTTCTCGGAGAAACCTTTTAGTTCGTCTTAAACTTGTCCACGAGTTGTCCCAATTGTTCGGCTTGTCCGTGCATTTCTCCGGAGAAGGAAGTGAGGTCGTCGGCCCCGCTTGCGATCTCTTGGGTTCCGTCGGAAATACTTACGATCGTTTTGGTGATTTCGTCGGTGGCGCGTTTTTGTTCGAGAACGGCTTCTTCGATCTGAAGACTGAACGTCATGAGTTCGTTGGCGCTTTCCGCGATTTCTTTCGTGTTCTCTTCCTGCGTTTTTACGGAAGATAATACGTTCTTCGCGTATCGATCGAATTCTTCGACTTGTTCCCTGAGTTTTTTCAGAACGGTGGACGCTTCGGAAACTTTCGAATTTCCGTTTAGGACCGCGGTGTTCGTGGAGTTTACCAAGGCTCCGATTTCCTGAACGCTCGTCGATGTTTGTGAGGCGAGTTTTCCGATCTCTTCGGCGACGACGGCGAATCCTTTTCCCGCTTCTCCGGCGCGCGCGGCTTCGATGGCCGCGTTGAGCGCGAGCAGATTCGTCTTTTCGGAAATTTCGGTGATGATGGAAAGAATTTCCGTGATTCTGGAAGCGCTTTCTCCAATGGCGCCCATCGCGTTCGTGGAGGCGATCATCGCGTTTTCTCCGGTGATTCCTTGTTCCTTGGATTGTGCCGCGAGTTGGACGAGTCCCTGCATCTCGTTGTTGATGTTCACGATCTGTTCTTTGAGACGTACGACGTTGGAATCGATTTCCTTCATGCTGGATACGGCTCTTTCCATCGACGTACCGACGTTTTGCGCGGAGGCCGCCAGTTCTTCGACGGCCGCGGAAGATTCCTCCGCTGCGGACGCTTGTGTTTGTGCGACGTCCGAAAAACTTCTCGAAGATTCCGCCATCTTTTGCGAAGTGTTTTTCAACTTGGAAGCGGAGGCCCCGATTTCGCGGACGACACGAAGCAGATTTTCCCGCATGAGATTCATGGATCCGAGCAATTTTCCGATTTCGTCTTCGCGGTCGTGTTCCTGCGTCGCGACGAGATTTCCCTTGGCTATCTCTTCGGAAAATCCGATGGCTTTTAAAAGTCCGGTGGAGATCAGTTTCTGGAAGATGAAGTTCAGACTGAAAAGCACCGCGACCAAGATGACTAACGTGGTCGCCAGACTTTTGAAGACGATTCCGAGGATATCGTCGGTATAGATCGAATCGGGAATGCTGACCTGCATCACCCAGAATCTTTTTTCCTTTCCGATATGAAACGGGAAGAAGTAGTTCGTATGTCCGTTGGAGTCGGTAACGAACTTTTCGCCGGCCTGACTTTTTCCGAGATAGAGATCCAAATCCTCCCGGTTCGGAATCGATTTTCCCACAAGAGACGGGTCGAAGCCGTTGACCGCATAAATCCCCTTAGGTGAAACGAGAGCGACGTATCCCTGATTGCGGAAGGGTTTCGTATCGCCGAGGAGTTTCTGCAATTCCTCCAATTGATAGTCGAGTCCGGCCATTCCGTAGTATCTTCCCTCCGCGCTGATCGGTACGACGAGAGAGATCATGAGTATGCTGATTTTCCCTTCGATTTCGTAATAGAAGGGATCGGTAACGTGGGGAGAGTTCGTTTTTTTGGGAACCTGATACCATTCTCCGTCCGGTCCGTCGCTTTCGTAGAATTTACACGGTTCGAGAACGATATCGTCCACGGTTTTTCCCCGGTGAAGATACGGTAGAAATCTCCCGGTCGAGTCGTGTCCCTCGGTGTTCCTATAAAGAGCGTCCTTTCCGTCGAAGGCGTTGGGTTCGTAAGCAACGCTGGCCCCGTATATGTTCTCGTTTCGTTTTAATATTTCGCGCAACGAAGTGATCACCTGACCGCGTGTTGGCGTCGCGAACATCAACGGAAAACGAAATCCCCGGATCAAAGCCATCGTGGTATCGAGGTAATCTTTGACTTCGAAGGTCCAACGTTCCGCGGTAGTTTCCGAACTTGTCAGGACTTCCTTTTTGAGATTTTGGTACGCGGTGTAGGAATTGATCCCCGCGAGTACCGTGAATCCGATAAAAAGAACGATGGAAAGATAGAGTGAAATTCGAAATCGAATGCTCATGGCCGGACTCCGGATCTATTACTTGATAAACAGGAAAAGAAGACTAAAAGACAATGGGACGAAATGCACGAGCAAAATATCGCCAACTTATAAAAAAATAACCGTTTTGCAGGAGTTTGGAGTGATTGAAATTTCGAAACCATCTATGTCGCCTTTTCGGGGAAGGTTTACGATTCGAGGATGAACGGATGATGAAAGTAAGAAAAGCGAGGGAGTCGGATCCGCAGCTTCTTACGTTCGAAATTCCGCGGATCGAAATCTAATTTTGGTCGAAGGTATTGTCGAGGGTTACGAGTAAGGGGAGATACGCGTAGGAAACCCGCCGCTTCGATCCTCGTCGCAAAAATACATTTGTGTTTTGCAAAAAAAAGCGTTCTCCGATCGATCGAAGCCCGCGGTTTTTTGGCGGTCGGGTTGTCGAAATCGATTACGCGGAAAGACCGAACACCTCGTGGATTTTATTGACCGCGGTTTTCGCCTGATCTTCCGGAATGACGCAGGAGATTTTGATCTCGGAAGTAGAAATCATTTCTATGTTGATTCCGTTGTCGGCGAGGGCCTTGAACATTCCCGCCGCGACTCCTACGTGCGATTTCATTCCGACCCCGACCGCGGAGACGATGGCGATGTTTTCGTTGATCTCCGGATCTTTCGCGTTTTGAGTTTTGGAAAACGATTCGAGGATGGGTTTCGCCTCGGCAACGTCCTTTTTGGGAATGGTGAAGGAGATCGTATTGATTCCGTTATGCGGAGAGGATTGAACGATCATGTCCACGAGAATGTGTTTGGAACTCAATTCCCCGAAAAGACCGGCGGCTAACCCGGGTTTGTCGGGAACTCCCGCGATGGTGATTCTTGCTTGATCGCTTTTTGCGGTGACTCCGCTGACTTTCAGTTTTTCCATAATTTTGTCCTCGCTTACGACGAGAGTTCCTTGGTTTTCGTTGAAACTGGATCGAACGTGTATGACCACGTCGTAGTTCATTCCGAGTTCGACGCTGCGGGAATGAAGCACTCCCGCTCCCAAACTCGCAAGTTCGAGCATCTCTTCATACGTGATTTGTGAATGTTTTTTTGCGTTCGGAACGACTCTCGGATCGGCCGTATAAACTCCGTCCACGTCGGTGTATATCTCGCATTCTTTCGCGCCCAAGACGGCCGCGATCGCGACGGCGGAAGTGTCGGAACCTCCTCGACCCAGGGTCGTGATATTTTCGTCCGCGTCGATTCCCTGAAAACCGGCGACGATGACGACCTTACCGTCCGCCAAGGAAGCGTCGATTTTGGATCGATCGATCATTTTGATCTTTGCATTCGAAAAATTTCCGTCGGTAAGTAATTTGATCTGCGATCCGGTGAAGGAAGTTGCGGGAACTCCAATTTCCCAAAGCGCCATGGCCAAAAGTGCGGTGGAAATCTGTTCTCCCGTGGAAAGCAACATATCCATTTCTCGTTTGGGAGGATTTTTTGAAATTTTTCCGGCGAGGTCCACGAGTTCGTCGGTGGTATGTCCCATCGCGGAAACTACCACGACTACGTCGTTGCCTTTTTCTCGATAGGATTTGATTCTTCTTGCAACGTTCTGGATTCTTTCCGGAGTTCCCACGGAAGTTCCGCCGTATTTCTGAACGATGATATTTGCCATAACCTACCGGTCATCTTTTTCCTTCGGGTCGGGGGATCAAGAGAATTCGATTTCGCTTCCCCGATTTTGGAAAGAGGATTTCATTCTCACGGAATCTCTTAAAACTGACGAAAGTTTTATCGATACCTCGGGATTTTCGTTTTAGGACGAATTCCGTTCGATCCTAAAGAAGCAAGTATGTTCAGCGTTATCGATTGGTTTTTTATCTTATCGTATTTGTCGTTCGCGTTCGCCGCGGGAATTCTTCTTTCACCGAAAGCGGGAAAAAGTCTCTCCTCCTATTTCGTAGCGGACCGCAAACTTCCCTGGTGGTGGCTCGGAACTTCGATGGTGGCCACGACTTTCGCCGCGGATACGCCGCTCGTAATCACCGGGTTCGTCGCCGCGGACGGAATTTCGGCCAATTGGTTTTGGTGGAGTTGGGCCATCGGTTATATGGCTATGACCGTTTTTTTTGCGGGTAAGTGGAGAAGGGCCGAAGTTCTCACCGACGTGGAATTCGTCGAACTCCGATACGGGGGAAAACCGGCGGTCGTACTCCGGATGGTCAAAGCGTTTTATCTGAGTATATTAGTAAATTCGATTGTACTCGGTTGGGTTTTTAAGGCCATGTCCAAAATCACGGGGCCGTTTTTGGATTGGTCCCAACTTCTTGGACCGGAGGCGTTCGCGGTCGTTCGGGAAGTCTGGCCTTCTTTTCTAATATTCGATTCTTTGAATAATACGATCACGGTTTTGATTCTTTTCGTCGTCGTCGTGGTTTACAGCAGTATGGGCGGGATCCAAGGAGTGATTCTCACCGATCTCGTGCAGTTCGCTTTGGGAATGGGCGGTGCGATTCTTTTTGCGGTGTACGCGGTTTCCAGTCAGGGCGGAATTTCCGGTCTTCTCGAAAAGATGCACGCGACCTATCCGGATCAAAGCGAATCGATCCTCGGTTTTTGGCCCGACTTTCGGGATGCTTCGTTACCGTTTTCCGTTTTTCTAATATTCATTTTCGTACAATGGTGGGCGCAGTATTATTCGGACGGTTCGGGTTATTTGGCGCAGAGGATTCATACCGCGAAAAACCCTGCGGAGGCAGAAAAGGGTTCGCTCTGGTTTAACGCGGCCAACTTTATCATCCGGACCTGGCCTTGGATTCTGACCGCGCTGGTAACTCTCGTAGTATTTCCGTTAGACGATCCGACCCGATATTTTACGGAAGGGGAGTCTGTGCGCGGCGATCGGGAAATGGGATATCCGGTTTTGATGAAGTTGATTTTACCCAGCGGGGTTTTGGGAATCGTGTTCGCCAGTTTGATGGCTGCGTTCATGTCCACCGCGGACACGCATATCAATTGGGGCGCGAGTTATCTCGTGAACGACTTTTATCTCAGATTCGTAAATCCGAAGGCCGACGACAAAACCCTTGTTAGGGTGAGTAGAATCGCGGTCGTATTGATGTCGATGATCGCGATTCTGGTCGCGACGCAGATCTCTTCGATCGCCAGCGCTTGGAAATTTCTTTTGGCGTTCGCGTCGGGGATGGGGCTTCCGCAGATTTTACGATGGGTTTGGTGGAGAACCAACGCTTGGACCGAACTTTCCGGAATGATCACCGCGCTTGTGCTTTCCCTGATATTGTATCCGGCGTTTCCCGAGGTCCGATCCGAATATCTTCTTTGTTGTGTCGCCCTCGGATCCGTCGCGGTTTCGATAACGATCACGTTGCTCACACCTCCGGTTCCCGCCGAAACTCTGGATAGGTTCGTAAAAAGGGTGGAGCCGTTCGGATTTTGGAACGGGGCTCAAAGCAGGGAACGTCTCGATGAATTCCGTTTTAAAACGATATCTTGGGTCGTCGGAACGAGCGCTTTGTTTTTCGGAATGTTTTCGATCGGATATTTTTTCCTGCTTCAACCTTGGCAGGGGCTCGTTTGTCTGGTCTCTTTTTCCCTTTTGGGAACGTATTATTGGAGACGCGAATTCGGAAAAGATAAAGAATTATAAAATATATTAATATTCGAATGTTTTTTCCGGTGCGCGCGTTCTTGCGACCATCTTTTCGCGGGAAGGTTTTTTGCGGACGTATATGGTTTTGTAAACCTTGGCCACGGGAGTTCCGTCCTTTTCCAAAACGTCGATTTCTATGTTGAAGTTAGTCTTCTTTTTCCGATCGCATTCCGTTTGAATCCTTTCCAAATCCTCCTCCCGGATTCTGATTTCCGCGAACACATCCTCGGTCGTGGCTTTCAGATATCGGATGGATCCTTCGATGTCCCAGAGTATGTAGGAGTCGTCTAAATTCCGTTTGAGTAAAAAAAGTGGAATCGGATCCACAAACGCGTATAAGGATCCGCCGAAGTGTGTTCCCATAAGCCCTTTCGTTTTTCGGATCAACGGGAGTTTGACTTTCATCGTCTTATAATCGCCGGAAAGAAAGCTGACTCGTCCTCCACAACGCCAATAAACCGGCAATTTTAATAACATTTCCATTTGAAATAAAAAAGCGGAAGTAAAGTCTCTCAGATTCATAAGCCCTCATATAGTTTTATATAAAACTATATTTGTTTGATGTCAAACTAAATTTGAACGTCTATCGGGTTGTGTACGATTTTAGAACCTTAGGTAAACCGTTTTACTTTTTACTTTTCGAAACGTTTTAGACGTTTTTCGATCATTTAATTATTGAAAAACGACGGCTTCCGTATTTTCTGAGGAATTCGGAAAGATTATGGGGAAATTCTTACGATTTCTACGAAATGGAGAGTTTGTCGGACTTTGTGCAGTTTCGCATAACGTTCGAGCGATTTTTTCGGACCGTCGTTTCGTTTCGGGGAAGTTTTATTTTTCGTCCGAAAAGGTTTTGTTTCGATTTTTTTGTTTCGTCCTCGTTTTCCATTCTCCCTTATTTTCCCAAAAAAGTTTGAACGCTGAAATTTTCGTTTCCGAGGAAACGGGAAACGAGGCCGTTGGAAATACCCCGATCGTATTTCAGGAAATCGGAAAGTATCTGATCACGAACGGAGAAGGTTCGGTTAGAGTATCGTTTCCTTCTCCGGGAACCTATCACCTTCGGATCATGACGCCGCAGAAGGTGTTCAAAAAATCCGTGACCGTGGACTACGACGGACAAAAAATTTTCCTATTTATCGGTAAAACGGCGGTCGGAGAAATCAACGTTCTCGGTGATCGATTGGAATCGTTGTCCCGTTACACGCTTCAACAAGAGGAGATCAAACGTTTGCCGGGTGCGCAGAACGACGCGTTAAAATCGATTCAAACCTTACCGGGTATCGCCGCGGTTCCGCCGATCGGCCTTTCCTCGTCTTCGTTCAATAACCTCGTGAACAGCGTCGGAAATTCCAATCCGTATTCCAACAGCGAACGCGGTTTTTTGGTTATGCGCGGCGGAGGCACTCTCTCCAACGGTTATTATCTGGACGGATTCCCGATGTCTTATCCGTATCATTTAGGCGACCAGTCTTCCGTACTAAATAATAATATTATAAAGTCATTTAACGTTTATTCGGGGGCTTTTCCCGTCCAGTTCGGTTTTGCAACGGGGGGAATCATCGATATCAGGACCCCGGATTCGGTCGCCAAAACATCATCCGTGATCAATTTGAACACGTTTCTTTCGGACGTTTATCACCAGAACAGGATTTCCGAACGTTTATTTGCGATCGTTTCCGCGCGTAAGTCGTATCCTAACTTTACGCTTCTTAAATTGTATCCGGAGGGTATTCCCGCCGACGCGAAATACGCGGACTACGAAGACTATCAGGCTAAATTCAATTGGAAGCCGGCTTCGAATCATAACTTTACGGTTTTATTATTCGGTGCAAAGGACAAACAACAATATACCAAACGTCAGGACGAATTCGAAAACGGTAAAAAGGGTCTTTTCGGCGCTTCCGTAATCGAAACAGTCGCATCTGGGCGCCCTCCTGTCGGTCTCGAGCGCCTCTTTCGAACCTCTGGGTTTCGTTATTCTTACAACAATCAATCCTGGTTCGAAACATCTTTTTCCGTTTCAAACAATTACTTCCGCGAAAACTTCGAAGTAGATTTCAAAAATCCCCTGACCGCGGAACAGATTTTCGGTCTTACGAACGTAACTTCCCAAAGTCTGAACTTCGTCGAAAGCAACACAAGAATCGAATTGATTCAAAGGCGTCTAACGTTCCGTTTCGGCGGACAATACCGCGATAAGACGATTCAACTTCAAGGAGAGGACATCAAATCTTCGAACGCGACTTTTCTGGATTTTTTCAACAGCCTTCTCGATTCCAACCGGCAATTTCGAGCTTTGATAGAGGGAGATAGGATTCAAACGAGGGAGTTGGCCGGTTTCGCGGAACTCGAGTTTAAGTTGGGAGGTTTGAGCATTCTCCCCGGTTATCGCCACGATTACTACGATAAGGCGCACGAAAGAAGGGACGCGTTCCGAGGTAGGGTGGAATACGAGATTCAAAATTCCGGAACCAAGTTACTTGCGGGAACGGGCGAACACTTTAACGCGCCTTTGATGATCGAACAATTCTCTTCTCGTTCCGGAAATCCGAATTTAAAGATGGAACGTTCGATTCATTCGTCGGCGGGTATAGAACAAAGGATCACATCCAATTATCTGATCAAGGTGGAAGGATTCCATAATCAGTATTCCAATCTAGTCACACCCGACGCTTATATCCAGAATCCGTACCAACCTAACAACGAAAAACGGGACATTGTCAACCGTCCTGAAGACGTACTCGACAATCCGTTCGTCGTACGTAACATGAATTATTCGAATTCGAGAGACGGTTTTTCCAGAGGGGTCGAGTTTTTCCTCAAAGCAAATCCCGGTCCCGGGAGGCGTTTTTTCGGATGGATTTCCTATACCAATTCCGTCTCGAAAAGAAACAATCATCAGCCTCAGCTTAGCGAAGACGAAACGCGTCAAAGGAATATCGACAACCGCGACCGCAGGTTGTTGTATCAGATGCACGACGGAGGTAATTATCTCAACTACTACGACGACGGGAACTTCGAACTTTTGGCGGACAACGACAAACTGCTGTTATACGATTATGATAGGACGCATATTCTCAACATCGTTTTTGCGTGGAAATTCGGTCAGGATTGGCAGATAGGAAGTAAATACACGTATCTCACCAACGTTCCGATCACTCCTATCACCGATTCCTCCAAAGCGGGTGGAATCGCTTCGACCGGCATCAATCTTTATACCCCGACGTATTCGGAATATTATAATTCAGGTAGATGGCCCGATTTTCATCAGTTAGATATCAGAGTGGATCGTTTTCTCAATTACCAGTGGGGTTATGTGAACACGTATCTCGAATTGATCAACTTCTTCGGGAACAGAAATCAGATCAGTGAGTCGTTCAACAATTTCAGTCCCTATTCCAGAAACGCGACACACAGTCTTTTGACGGGAACTACTCCGAGCAACCCGGATCCAGTCTACAACTCGAATTATATCGAATCGAAGGCGTTCGGAGGTACGGTAAAATACTATCCTTTGATCAGCGTCGGCATGCAGATTAAGTTTTAGAAAGTGTTCGGACTTTTGGAATTCCCGTAACGTTTACTCGACACAATAACCTTCGAGTCTGATCCTATTGGTCCAGGATAAAAATCCCAGATCAGTGCTGAATCTTGTTCCGATCGACTGTATCGTCCCCGTAGGACAAAGGTTTATGAGTTTCGACAGGGCTTCGTCGGCATAATCGGTATTTTTAGCAAAACCTAATATTACGAATTGCTGTGATTCGGCTACGATACGTTTCATCGATTCCGATTTTCTAGGTGCGGAGACGTCGCTCGAAGAGAATTGATGTACGGAATACATACAACCCGAAAGAAGTAAGATAAACAAAAAGGCGGTTAAGGATCTCATCTTATTCCTGGACGCAGTAACCTTTCGCTTTTACCACCATTCGATGCGCGAACACATAACTAACCTTTTCGTATTTGGTCATCAATCCGGAGATTTTCCCTTTCGGGCATTGAGCGGAAAGTTTTTCCGGTATCTCGTTCAAGAAGTCGTTGTTGAAGTTAAAGGCTAATATCACGAATTTTGAAACTTCCGTTTCGATCGGAACGTTTCTCTGCCCGGCGGGCGGTTGTTGTGTGATCGATACGCTTTGTAAAAAAACGCAGCCGTTTAGGAACGCGCCCGTAAACAGGACTAAGGCGCTCATGAAAGTGGGAATTTTATTCAATGCAGAATCCCTCGATTTTTACGATTTCTCCGGAGATCACCGGATAATGCGCCGTTTCGCGAATACTCCTCAATCCGGTGATGTTCCCGGAAGGGCAACGTTCGTATATGAGTTTGGGAATTTCGTCCGCGTATTTATCGTTAAGAACCTTACCTCCGGTAACCGGACCCATCGTGGAAAGTTCGATGATCAGTTTTGCGAATTCCAATTCCCGAATCGATTGATCGTTCGCGTGCCCGCCTTTACTGGCAAGTCCGGCTTGTGCGAGCGAAATCCCTTCTTCCAATTTAAATCCGGTCTGGCTTACGAGGATTTGGAACGGCTTTTTATTTGCGGATCGATTGTCTATTTCTCCTAACGTATAATTGTGCAGGACCGCACAATTATAAACTAACAGGAAACCGACGAACGTTACGAATTTAGACGACATTCGCTGCCAGATTAATCCGAAGCGCCGTATTTGACCACTCTTTTATACTTTTATTTTCGAGTAGTTTTGCTCGCGATTCGAAGTTGTATATTAGGATTTTATAATTCTCTTGAACGGGAAGGGGAAAGTCGCAAAACGACGAACGCCCCGCCCGTCAATTCCGAGTTCCCGATCGTTATCTCCGCTCCGAAAGGAACCAACATTTTCTGGACGATCGAAAGTCCCAAACCCGTCGAGGACTCGTTTCCCGTCGGTCTTGCGGAAAGTTTTTGGAATTCCTGAATCCCTTTTTCCAGATCTTCCGAAGAGAACCCCGGTCCGGCGTCGTGTATTTCGAGTATCACTTTTCCTCTTCGGGTCGTGTCCCCTTTTTCCGAACGTATTTTAAGGCGGATTGTCGATTTCGGTTTGGAATATTTGATCGAATTCCCGAGGAGGTTGTCCAGTATCCGATAGAACACTTTACGATTTCCGAATATTATATTTTTTTCATTTAATTTTCTTTTTATAGAAATGGATTTCGCGGATAAGGAAAAGTCTAGATTGGCGATGACTTCCTCGGTCAGTTCCTCCAGGACGAAATTCCCCGATTTACGCTCCTGATTTTTTTCGTTCGAATTGCTTAAGAAGAGGATTTCGTCTATCGATTCCAGGATGGATTTGCTGGTCGTATAAAGGTTTTCCACGAACTTCTTTCCGATCTTATCCTTATTTTCCAAAAGGATTCCGCTCAGACTTACGATTCCCGAAATCGGACTTTTGAGGTCGTGTACGGCGATTCTCAGGATTTCTTCCTTATCCGCGGTTTCCTTTTCCAGTTTTCTGCTCAAACTTCGGATTTTTTCGTTCTTATAATAACTGCTTGCCTTGGTCAAAAAGCTGATCCTGTCGAATGCGATCGTTAGGAGAAATATGAATATTGAGTTTTGCCAAAGGATGGAGCTGAATATCTGTTCGTTCCAAAGAAACGAGTGAAAGATCAGATAATTGATTATTATGATCGACATCTTTCTGTTGTCCGGAAAACGGAACAACATCGCGGTGCTGAGTTGCGCCGCCGCGAAGATCGAGATGTCGCTTTCGTATTTTATGATCAGCAAATTCATCGCGGTCCCCGCCGTCGAAATGAACGCCACCCCCGCCAGTGCCACGTATTTTTTTCGTTTCCCTTTTACTCGCTTGTTTTTCGAAAAATTCTGCAGATAGATGAATACGATTCCCAAAGCGACCAGGATTAGATCCAACGTTACGATGGATAGGTTGTTTCGCTTGAGCCAGTAACCTTTTAAATCGATCGTTATGAACGGAATCAGACACAATAACACCGCCGGAATGAAATACCTTAGAATTTCGAACACTTCCGAATATGAGGATTTTATAAAATTCTTATCCGAACGAAGCGAGACGAATCTACCGTTTCTCCGTTTTGCGGCCTTTATCTGTCTGACTATCTTTTGTCCGCCATAACGTGGGCTTTTGAAAAAACTCATCCGTAAGAATCGACCGGTCTCAGATTTTTTGGAAGAAACCCAACGTTTTGGAGGAATGATTTCTGCTTACGGGGAGTCTGATTCCGTTTTTCAGCAGAGCTTCGTACGTCGAGTTTCCGACGTGAATGAGTTTTTCCACGAACTGTGGTCTTACCAATACCGATCTGTGAATCTTATAAAAATCCTCCGGAAATTCTTTTTGAAAATCCCGAACCGTCTTTCGGATCTTTTCGGTTTTTCCGTCCTTGGTATATAAGGTCATATAATTTCCGTCCGCTTTCGCATACATCACCGAATCCGGGGAAAGTAGATGCAGGCCGCCTTCCTTTTTTATCGGGATCCTTTTTTTTACGCGCGAAATTTTCGACTTCGTACTCGAATAACGTCTCATCGATTTATGAAAACGTTCCTTTTGAAACGGCTTTGGAAGGAAATCGATCACCGGAAATTCGAACGCTCGCACAGCGTTGTCCCGTTCCGAAGACACGATTACGGTTTCGAATCCCCTGCTTTCATAAAGTTCTAAGATTTGAAATCCTTCCTGGCCGTGAAGATTGACGTCCAGAAAAAGCAAGTCTATGGGATTCTCCTGGATATAACATTCCGCGCTTAACAAGGTGGAAAGCGTCTTGATCTGAGTGATCTTCCCTCCGAAGAATTCCCTGGAAAGTATCTCAAGACTCAGCGCACTCAGGGAATCGTCCTCCACGATCAAAATTCTCATACGTTTCTATTGAATCCTACGTACGGCGATTCGTCAAGCCCGAGTGGGATGAGCGGTCGTATGGCAGGGACGAGCGGTTTTCATTTTATCCGTGCGAAAATGATAAGCGAAGAAGGATCTTCGTCGTGTATTTTTTTCCGTTAGTCACGTTTGATCGTATCTTGCTCCCTACGTTTTTGACTAACTTCCGGTTTTCGTTCAATATTTCCGAAAATGATTTTTTGGAGAGAGTTATGAAGTTTTCCGGAATGGGAAGATGTTTAGGTGCGGTCGCGGCTTTGATTTCCGTTTTATCCGTCGCCGATTGTAAGAAAAAAGAAGGCGATGATATCGCGATGTTCGCTGTCCTCGCCGCGGCGAGCGATCCTTGTTTCGGTTCCGCGGGTCCTTGTTATCGTTTTACGCCGGACGTCTCCGAAAGCGAAATCTCGGATAAGATAAACACGGCACAGTTCGGTTCCACTTTCGTCTTCGGTCCGGGGACGTATTCCATCACCAATAGTCTCGTTCTTCGCGAAAAGAGTATTACGATCAAAGGTTTCGGTAAGGACGTTTCGGTTCTGGATTTCACCGGAATGACGATTGCCGGCAAAGGAGGTTTAGACGTTGTGGGCGACGGTTTCAACATCCGCGATATCACGATCCGAAACACGAAAGGCGACGGTATCCGCGTCGAGGCGAGCACAGGAGTTAACATTCAAAGATTGAAGGTGGAATGGACGGGAACACCTTCCGCGGCGAACGGCGCGTACGGTATTTATCCCGTGAAGTCGTTTAACGTTTTGATGGAAGATTGCGAATCATACGGCGCTTCCGACGCGGGAATTTACGTAGGACAGACCAACGGAGCTATCGTTAGACGAAACATCGCCAAAAGAAACGTGGCCGGTATCGAAATCGAAAACACGAGAAACGCGAGCGTTTACGACAATATCGCCGAAGACAACACGGGCGGTCTCGTCATCTTCGACTTAAACAATCCCGTCTCCGGCGGAAACATCAGGATGTACAACAATACGATCACTTCGAACAATCGCGCCAATTTCGGCGCCGGTTTCGTGGCTTCGATTCCTCCGGGTACGGGTACGTTCGTGATGGCAACCTCCGACGTTGAAATTTTCGGAAACACGTATTCCTCCAATAAGACGGTGGATCTCGCGGTGATCAGCGCGTACGCATTCGACGCGACACTCGCCAATCAATTGGCGACTAACGCGGCCGGAGCCAATCCTCCTTTGAATCCCTTTGCGAGAAACGTTTATATCCACAATAACACGTTTATCGGAGGGGGAACCGCCCCCGACGGCACCAACCCCGGGGTGAACGCGTTAGGCGCTTTGATCGCCGGCTATTACGGAGCGGGAGGGTTCAACACGACCGTGGATTCGATTCTCTACGACGGTTTGGACAATCCGGATCCGACCCAGAACAATCCCGGCAACAATACGATCAATCTTTGCGTTCAGGACAACGTCGGAGGTTCTTTCGCGGATTTGGATCTGAACAATCAACCGGATCCTAGCAACATGGTGCGCGTTGCGGCCGGATCTTCTTTGGGTGTTTTCGGTTGTAACGGAACCGTTCAGTCCGGAGCCGCGTTTTGATGATCGCTCGTTTCGTAAAACGTTCGCTGTCGATTACGATCATACCTTTGTGTATGATCGTATTTCTATTTTTCGGTTGTAAGGAAAACAACTCGGCCGATTTGACTCCTCTTGCGATTTTGGGTTTGGGGAATTCCCAGTCCGCAACGGTTAAACAAAAACTTTCGGAATACGGCCTGTTACACGTGGTCGGAGACGGTACACTCGAAGTCGGCGGTAATTCGATCGCGTACGATCTGAATACTCCTTTGTTTTCTGATTACGCGCTCAAATATCGTACGGTCACTCTTCCCGAAGGAGAAAGCGGGAGTTACGATCCGAGCCTAATCTTTTCCCTGCCGGTCGGTACGATCCTGACCAAGACTTTCTCCTTGCCGGAGGATTTTAGATTACCGAACGATAATATTCGAATTGTTGAAACTAGGGTTTTGATCCATACCGAAACCGGTTGGAGAGGTTTGCCGTACGTTTGGAACGAGGCCGGCACGGACGCAGACTACAGACCCGGCGGTAAAGTGGAGGCTATCTCTTTTATCGACGCGAACGGTGCGACACAAAACGCGAATTATCTTCTGCCCTCCGAAAACCAGTGTAGGATGTGCCACGAAACGATCGATTCGGGAGGATCGAAAAAAATCGTTCCCATCGGTTTAAAGGCGAGGCATTTGAATAAAACTTCGACACTTTCTTCCGGAGCCAATCAACTCGACGTCCTTAAATTGAGGAATTTTCTTACTGGAGTTCCCGCATCCGCGACCGCTCCAAGAGCGCCTAACGCGTTCGATGTGGCCACCGGCACTTTAGAGGAACGAGCTCGGGCGTATCTCGATATCAACTGCGCTCATTGTCACAATCCCAACGCGCAGTCCGGAATCACGTCGCAGTTGTTTCTAAACGTAGAAAACGCGAACACGGTCCATTTGGGTTATTGTAAAATTCCCGGATCGGCGGGACAAGGAAACGGAGGTTTTACGTACGACATCGTTCCCGGAGACGCGGATCACTCAATTTTGAAATTCAGATTGGAGACCGCCAATGCCGCGGCGATGATGCCCGCGCTCGGAAGAAGTTTGGTTCACACGGAAGGAGTTCAGTTGATCAAGGACTGGATCGATTCGCTTACTCCCGTGGTTTGCAACTGAAGGTCGAAGAATCACGTAGATCGGTCCTAAGAGATTCTTAGGCCGATCGTTTACCAGATCGCAGAAAAGGCGCCTCTCAATTCCCCCAGTTTATAACCGACGGCTTTGTCCTGCGGATACAATTCGGAAATTTTTTTCGCGACCGCCGGATCGATATCGCGCGGACCTCCGTGGCATTTGAGACAAGTGGGATTCTGCAATACGATCGGTTGTAAAACCCGCACTTCCTTGTCGTTGCTGTTCATGACGAGATACGGGGCTCCGCCGTTTTTTACGGTCGTTTTCCATTGTTCGAAAATTTCTGCTTCCCAGGCGTCGGGCGCGTGATCGGTGTTTCTCGGTTTGTCCGAGATTCTGCGGAAAGAAACTCCCGGAAACGAAGTTTTCACTTCCGCTTCCTTGGCGGGAGAAATCGTACGACAAACTTCGATCGCCCCGATAATACCTTTCGTTTTGACGGCGGATTCCAAATTCTTTTGGAGATCGATTTGAAAGTCCGCGATCAATTCGAGAAGAATCTGTTTTTTGTCGGCGTTGCGGTCCGTAAAACACACCGGCAGCAATTGGGCCACGAGAAAGAGCGAGGTCAATTTCGCGATATGATTGTATCGAAATAAGGAGGATAAAAAACTCTTCTCGGTGCTTCGGGAAAACGAGTCCATTCATCCATTGTACCGATCCTTTTAGGAAGGAAAAGAAATTTTATCCGGCTTCGGTCCGTGTTTCGGCGACCGAAAAGGATGGACAGAATGCCTTTTTTTTGATTTCTGGAAAGTATCAATCTTAGAATCAACTTCGCTTGATTCCAGTCATCCAAAGATCATTTAGGGGAAACTCATCATGTCCGGACATTCGAAATGGGCGACGATCAAACGCAAAAAAGACGCGATCGATTCCAAACGCGGAGCCATATTTACCAGAGTCGGAAAAGAAATCACCGTCGCCGCAAAGATGGGAGGGGGGGATCCGGAAGGTAATCCACGTCTCAGACTTGCGGTGTTGAAGGCCAAGTCAGTGAACATGCCCAAAGACAATATAGAAAGGGCGATCAGAAAAGGAACGGGAGAATTGGAAGGAGTCACTTATGAAGAGTGTCTCTATGAATGTTTCGGGCCGGGCGGAATCGCGATTATGGTTTCAGCAGTTACCGATAAAAAGTCTAGAACAACTCCGGAGATCAAAAGTATTCTCACGAAACTGGGCGGTTCGCTCGCGACTTCCGGTTCGGTGAGCCGCCTTTTCGAAAAAAAAGGTGTGATCGTGATCGAGGTTTCTCAAATCGGCGAGGACGAATTGGTGGATCTTGCTGCAGGCGCAGGCGCCGAGGACGTCATCAACGAAGGGGACGTTTATCGGGTTATCACGGCGCCCGATGATTACGAAGCCGTATTACACGCGTTAAACGAAAAAGGGTTGAAGTCGGAAGAATCCGAAGTCCGTTATATCGCTTTGGTCAGTTCCGAGATCGCGGATAAGGAAGTAGCGGAAAAAGTGATGAAGCTCGTTGATCAATTGGACGGTCACGACGACGTCACCTCCGTTACGTCCAACTTCGAATTGGCCGAATCCCTCGAAAAAGAATTTGAGTAATTCTTCGAAATTTTCGCAATCCGTTGTTTCTTCGTCGATTGAGAGAGCCGGATTTTCCGTCTTTATTCCTGTTTCCTTCGATCGGGAATCTTTCGTTTGAGGATCATCGGGATCGATCCGGGTTCGCATCGCGCAGGTTATGCGGTGTTGGAGAAGGTTTCCTCTAAAATCAAAATTCTCACCTACGGTACGGTCGAGGTTCCTTCGGGAACTCCGAGTCCCGATAATCTTCTTCTTTTGAGAAGCGGTTTGTCCGAGGTTTTGGAGGAATTTAGGCCCGTCCTCGCCTCCGTCGAAGAAATGTTCTTTGCGAAAAACAAAAAGACCGCTTCCCGGGTTTTCGAATCGAGGGGCGTTCTTTTGGTTACATTAGCAGAACGGAATATTCCAATTTTAGAACCTACCGTTTCGCAGATTAAAAAAGGAACTACGGGGAGCGGAATCGCGGATAAAAAACAGATTCGCCAGGCCTTAAAACTACTTTTGGGTATCGATCTTTTGAAGGGACACGACGATTCCTGGGACGCGGTGGCGGCGGCGTATGTGGGGCTTTCGATGAATTCGTCCCCGCTTTGGACGATCAAAACCCGTCGTTGAAGCCGTCGTAACTACGTCTCCCGATCCACATCGCGGCCCCACCCTGATTTGGGTGGAGGAGGAGTGGTGGCGGGAATATATCAGCGGCAATTCTCCTTTAGCAGATAAATCGAATATCGTAAAGAGGAATTTTCATCTCCAGGGTGCGTCGTAATTCCGACAAAAGATCGAAAACTCATTCCAACTCGGTTCCCTCGAATGGGAGGGAGGTCGTCTTAATATCTAAGAGCGGACCTAATTCGTAGACATTCGTGTATCCATACGCTTTTAAGGAAACATACGTAGAGAGATTTAACGAGGCAGCAGGAGCTTTTGCGGCAAACGACTGAGGACTTCCGGTAAAGTTATTATTGCAGTAAATTAGAATTTTTGAATCCGATTTGGGAATGGCTTGCGCCAAGGATTCTTTGGTGAACTCGGTAAACGGTAGGCTGATCGCTCCACGGATATGTCTCAGCTTGTAGCGGGATTCGCTGCGGGCGTCCAAAAGAATCACTTCTTCCATCTTCATCATTCGCAGAAATTCCTCCTCGGTAAGACGTCTGGACTCTCTTTCCCCCGAAGAAGCGTTTACAGTGTTTTGAAAAGTTCGGTAATCGATCAATCGATTCGGAATTTTGTTTTTCGTTTTGACGATCGTTTTCCCTTTTGCGATCAAAGTTCCGCCGGTTAATAAACCCAATAGAAGCAAGATAAGAATTCTCATTCTAATTCTCCCGATATACGTGGACGACTTCGTCGGAATTCTCCGGTCCGAAACTTCGAATGTCAATTCTCTTTTGATGTTTTCAGAAGAGGTCGATTCGAAACATTGGTAATTCCGAAACGCGGGGTGAAACGTATGAGTATCAAAAGAATCGAAGGTGTCGTCGAATCCAAGGAATGGAAACTTCGTTACATCGCCGAAGGACAAGGGCCGGACGTTTTTGTGATCGGAAGCGCCTCATACTACGATCGGAGCTTTTCCCGGAACATCCGCAATTCCTGCCGTATGATTTTTGCCGATCATCGCGGATACGCGGAAGGACCCAGATCCACGGACAAGAAAAACTTCTCGCTGGAGGTTATCCTCGAAGACATCGAACTTGTTCGAAAAGAGCTCGGATTGAAACGGTTCGTTTTGGTCGGTCATTCTGGACACGGATATATGGCTCTCGAATACGCGAAGAAATATCCTCAGAACGTTTCCCATCTAATTCTAATGTGTATGACTCCCGATCTTTCCGGAAAAAGCCACGAACTCATCGAATCCTATTTTCAGGAAAACGCTTCTCCGGAAAGGCGAGAATATTTTGCGGAACGTATGTCCAAACTCGGAGAGGCGATTTCCAGGGATCCGGAAAATGTATTCAAATTATTTAATGTATACGCGGGTGCAAGGAGTTGGTACGATTTTACATACGATTCTTCCTGGCTCTGGGAAGGGATTCCGGTTAATACGGCGTTTTTCGATCACGTCTGGGGAGAAATTTTCCGGGATATAGATGTCAAACCGGCGGTTCGTTCGTTGGACGTCCCCGTTTTTCTGGTTTTGGGAAGATACGATTACCTCATGCCTCCCGCGTCCACTTGGGAATCTGTTTTGCCGCTCTTTAAAGACGTAACGGTTCGATTTTTCGAAAAAAGCGGTCATACGCCTCAGCTAGAAGAGCAGGAACGTTTCGACGAAGAGGTTCTTTTTTGGCTTAGACAAAAAACGCCCGATGATTTTCGATAAAAACGGATTCGGTTCTTTTTCGGAGAACTTGTTTCTATTATTGTAATTTACATTCTTTTAATATAATTTTCGTATCCTTGACGGCGAGGAGAGGAAATTTCGATTTAGAAAAGTGAAATGTATGTTTTCCATTCTGACGAAAAAAATCGATCGGGACCGAATCGTGATCGGCAGAACCGGCAGGACCACTTCCGGCCGGATCCGGCCGGATCCGAATCCAGCTTCGATCCGTTTCGATCAGGAATTCATCTGATGTAAAATCTGAAGTCCGCGTAACGTCAAAAGCGGATCGATCCGATCGAAAATTCCGGGGTGCGCCGAATCGATCACCGTAACCAGGCCGCCGGTTCCGACGACGCGGTAGTCTTGTCCTTTTTCGCGTTTGAGTTCGCGGATGATTCCTTCCAAGAGCCCGATCCACCCGAAAAAGAAACCGGCTTGGATCGATTCTATCGTGGAATCGCCTAAAATTTTTCCCGGAGATTGGAATACGATCGGAGGAAGTTGGGACGTGTTTCTGGTCAAGGCGTCCATGGAGACTTTCAGGCCGGGCGCGATCACTCCACCCAAGTATTCCGGTTTTTCGTTGATCACGCAGAACGTGGTCGCGGTACCGAGATCGATCACGATGGATTTACCGGGAGAATCGATGGCGACGGCAGCGGCGTTGACGAGTCGATCGGCGCCTATCTCATAGGGGCGGGGATACGAGATGGAGAAGGGGAGGTTCATCCTATAATCCACTCGAACCGCTTCGATCTTAAACCAGTCCAAGAACATCCGATCCAAAATCGGGTTTAAGGTCGGAACGACGCTGGAATAAATCGCGCCGGTGATCATTTCATTTTCTATTTTGAATTCGCGTAAAAACCCACGAAAGAATAATCCGAGTTCGTCGGAGGTTCTGTCCTTTCTGGTTACGGTTCTTTTGTGGAAGAGGGGCGTTGTCTGACCGTTTTCAAAAATCCCGAAAACGGTGTTCGTGTTACCTACGTCTACGACTAAGAGCATTTTAGTTTAAAGAATGGAAATCCTCCGGGCTGTCAATGAAATCCACTTTGGTTCCGGACGGGGTTTTGAGAATTAGGGAACCGTTTTCTCCCAAGCCGTCCAAAATTCCGGTAAGGGTTTGGCCGTTTTCCGTATAACGTACGGATTGTCCTTTCCAGAGGAGGAGTTCGTTTAACAAAATCAGTTCTTTTTTTCTACCTTCCGCGTCCTTCCAAAGAAGAATCGCTTCGTTGAGGGCGGGAACTAGTTTTTCCAAAATCTCGTTCTTTTTTCCGGCGCGGTCCGGATTGGTATTTAAAAAACCCGCTTCGGTGAGGTGTTCGGGAATGGATTCTTTTTTTCCGAAAAGATTGATTCCGATTCCGATGATAAGAGTAATCGATGCACCGACGACCTCCGACTCTATTAGAATTCCTGCAACCTTTTTTTCTCCAAGATAAAGATCGTTCGGCCATTTGATTTTCAGGCTGCGGGTGAGTTCCGGATAAACGGAGAGGATGGCTTTACAGAGAGCGGTTCCGATGAACAATGAAAGGCCCGGCCCGGCGTCGAAATTTTCCAGGCCGATTTTACCGGAAAAGATCAAGGATTCGTCTCCGATCACTTCCCACGTGCGGTCCCGTCTGCCTCGACCTGCGGTTTGTTCTTCTGCGACGATCCAGGTTCCGTGCGGGAACTCCTCACTTTTGAGGACCGTGTTCGTTGACGTGACGGAATCCAAAAAGATTCCTTTTTCGGGTTGGAGAAGAATGGTCTGCATGACCGATACATTTGGCGGAACCGAAGAATGCGCAAGAATAAAAGCGGAAACCGGGTGCCGAGAATTCGCAAAGAACAAAGACATTTTTCGTTTAATATATAACTAACTATTCTTTTTCTATAATCCATGTAGATGAGATGTCGGAAAAATACGTCGCTCCCAGGAGAAGCGAATCGGTCGGGGAGGTGCCATATCGCAGGGGAAACCTTGGATTCGTATGTGTCGGTTTGTGTTTTTTTTGTTGGGTTCGGTTCGTCGGGTTTAGGTAGGGGGTTCGGGGCGTGCCTCGGAGCCGCCGGTGGTCGGCCAAACTACATTCATTTTTTGGAATATTCCGGCGGCTCCGAGTCGCGTGACTCCGGGCTCGCGGATTCCCGCTCGTCCTCTTCGAGGACGCTTCGCGCCCTGCGGCCCGCTCACGCAGGAAATGTAAGAGGGAGCGAGATGGACGTTTGTGCCAAACCGCCGCCCAGCCGCAGCCACGGGATTTTGCACGAGAAGCGCGGTATGGTGTCGTCACGGGCGAGCGCGGTGCAACGCAAAACAAAAAGAACGCGAAGTATGCGCGCCGCGCAACGCGTTTGATGAGGTTTGTTTTGTGTTTGTATTAACAGCGTTTTCATTTTTGTTTCTTCGTTTTGTCTTCTGTTTTGTGCCGTTTCCCGTCGCGGGTTTGGTTTCGAATCTTCATTCGTGCCGATGTTCGGAGCGTTTCGTATTTTGTTTCGTTGCGTTATGTTTCGTTACGTTTTCCTTCGCAGGGTTTGTTTCGAACTACGTACGGAGCCGCATCTGATTTCTGTGGATTGTCCGCTTTTGTATGCGAGCGCTGGAAGTTTGGTGT
>NZ_RQFA01000007.1 GCF_004770155.1 Leptospira gomenensis
GAATCTCCTTTTTACAACGAGACGTTTGGTAGCAAGGGTATTTGGAATGGTATGCAGAGCGCTTGGAACAGCGTGAGTAACTTTGTGAGTGAGAGTTACGGGAAGTTGTTTGGGGGTAAGCCGGAAACAGCCTACGCAGCGTCTTTAAGATACGCATTAGAAGCAGGTCAAAAGAGTCGCGAGCCATTGATGACGGTTGCTTGGGATCTTGATTTTCTTAAAAACAGGGCGACGGATGCCGGTGGGATTGGTTATTCACCGGAAGCGTTAGACAAGGTGTTAGAAAATGTTCCTGGGGGTAAGGAAAAGTTATCAGCGTTAGAACTTGAGATAGCACGTCGGTTGATAGAAGCAGAGAGTAATCCAGTAACGATCTTTAAGACCTTGAGCGATATTGGTAGCTTGATGGATAACCCTGGCGGAATGGATATGATCGCAATGGCTCCGGCAAGAATTCCTGGCATGTTGAGTGCGATAACGGAAGCATTGAAGTCAGGGAAGGTGATGGATGCGGTTGAAGTGGTGATCAAAGGTATCAAGTCGATCGCTGCGGGTGATGAAGCCTGGAAGTTAGAAAATCATTGGAACAAATTAGCGAAACCTGGCACATTAAGTGACCGTGAAGCAAGGGCTTGGTATTTAGCAAATGAAGCGACGATCCCTGATTTAATTAATAAAACTCTTCCTTTACAGGATCAAGCGAAGCAAGCATTTGAATTAAGGAATGCATTTAGAAGCGCTTCGCGTGATTTAATGTCCGATAGAGTAGAGGCAGCAAAATTAGCAGCAGAGCAGAAAAATATGACTTGGGGACAAGTCGTCGAGAAATACGAAAGTATGAATTTACACGGAGACGCATTATGGAGAGCAATCATTGAAAGTTCTCAAAGATCTAGGTCCTCTATAAATTCAGGTTTAGGATTTTAATATGAAAGATTACTCATGGTATAAAAGCGAAAATTTAATTTATTTATATTTCAATAAATATACTACTTGGGACAGCTTTGATAAGGCTCTGGATGTAGTTTTTAATACTTTAAATACTACTTTTAGTATCCCCAAAAATGGACCTTACAATAGAAGCAGTGAATTTGAATTTGAAAATGAAAAGCTAACACTTGTATTTCATGAAGATCTTGGCTGTTATATTGTCGGATCTTTTACTCAAGAAGAAACTTTAAAGAAAATTGCCAGCTTGCTGCCTGAGTTAAAAGAAACATGAAATCCCTCTCTTCCCACGACCCCGCGAGCGATCAAGGCGTGGTCAAGTTATTGGCATTAGAGAAATGTAATGTTTCAAAAGCAGAACACAATAACTTGACCGGAGCTGCGAGCGCGGTCCGGCGCAGGCTCGATGCGACGCCTCTCTGCGGATCGTCACCGCAGGACGCGGCCGAAGTAGCGTTGATGGCAGGAAGCGCTGCTCTGAATGCGATCGGTAGCGGTGTTGGAGTGAGCGTGAACGTAGGCTACACGTATGCTGATGGATATTCTGCGAATGCAGGCGTCGCGCAAGGGGGGGTTGTAGGCCGAGTGAGCTGGAGTGAAGCTGGAGGTTATCACTACGGATTTGGAATCGGTAACAATCAATTGAATGCGATGTATACGTGGGGAGGAGAGGGAGATCAGAAGACTCACGGTTGGAGCGCAAGCGTTGGACCTGTTGAACTGAGACACGACGCGATCAAAGGTTACGGAGCTTCGTATACGATGAGTAGCGTATATACTGGAGGTGGAATCGGTATCGGAGCTGGAACGACCCTTAGCTACGACCAAAGGGGCGGTTTTAGCAACAGCGTAGGTTTTACGTTTACGAATAACCCGCAATTGATTTCTCAGATGGAGCAGGGAGCTCGTGACCGTGCGAATGCGATGAACAACACGAACAACGGTATGATGTTGCGTATCTTAGAAGGAATGGGATACGCCGTGACTCGCAGACAAGATGAGAAGGGCAACTTTGCAGAGGAATCTCCTTTTTACAACGAGACGTTTGGTAGCAAGGGTATTTGGAATGGTATGCAGAATGCGTGGAACGGAATCCAGAATTTCGTTTCTGATCCAATCGGAAGCCTATCCAGTTTTGGTTCGAGTGTGGGTAACTTTGTGAGTGAGACTTACGGGAAGTTGTTTGGGGGTAAGCCGGAAACAGCCTACGCAGCGTCTTTAAGATACGCATTAGAAGCAGGTCAAAAGAGTCGCGAGCCATTGATGACGGTTGCTTGGGATCTTGATTTTCTTAAAAACAGGGCGACGGATGCCGGTGGGACTGGTTATTCACCGGAAGCGTTAGACAAGGTGTTAGAAAATGTTCCTGGGGGTAAGGAAAAGTTATCAGCGTTAGAACTTGAGATAGCACGTCGGTTGATAGAAGCAGAGAGTAATCCAGTAACGATCTTTAAGACCTTGAGCGATATTGGTAGCTTGATGGATAACCCTGGCGGAATGGATATGATCGCAATGGCTCCGGCAAGAATTCCTGGCATGTTGAGTGCGATAACGGAAGCATTGAAGTCAGGGAAGGTGATGGATGCGGTGCAAATAGTTAAAAATGGAATTAAGACTTGGACTGGCTCAAATGATCTTTCTAAAGTTATACCTGAGCATTGGGTTTCAGCTCCTAGTAAAAAAGGTAATGGTGTATTATTTAAGGATCCAAATAATCCTCATAATAGTATCAGAAGTATGCCGGGCAATCCTAATAGCCCAAATCTTGCACAGCAGAATCCATATATTATTTTTAAGAAAGATGGACAGGCTTATGATTTGAATGGAAATGTTCTGAGTAACTCTGACGACCCTGCTGCTCATATTCCATTTAATAAATTCGATATAACTAAAATGCCCAAGTTTTAATTTGGAGGATGAATGGACCAAACAAACGTAAAAAATATCTACAACGATTTACTTGAGTTATCAAATAAAGATCGTCAAAAAAGTCTTTGGTTAGGTAAGGAAGCTGATCATATCTCTTCATATATTGAATTAATGTGTCGGCTTTTCGATGATAATGATTTCGATTCCTTTATTGATGAATTTCACGAGACGAGGAAAAATACTGATTTGAGTCTTAAATTACAGAACTTAAGAGAAATGTTAAATTCTTATAACGGAGACGATAAAAGTGATACAGATATATTAATGGACCCAAATTGGGACTCGATTGTTGCGAGGGCTTCTGAAATCATTCATGATTGGAATATAGATGAAAGTAACCATTGAAATGACTAATTATTCCTGTCCCGCCTCCGCGAGTGATCAAAGGTATCAAGTCGATCGCTGCGGGTGATGAAGCCTGGAAGTTAGAAAATCATTGGAACAAATTAGCGAAACCTGGCACATTAAGTGACCGTGAAGCAAGGGCTTGGTATTTAGCAAATGAAGCGACGATCCCTGATTTACTTAATAAAACTCTTCCTTTACAGGATCAAGCGAAGCAAGCATTTGAATTAAGGAATGCATTTAGGACATTAACAAGGGAACTAATGCAAGATAAGAATAAAGCCGCTCAGTTAAATTTAACCGATCCTAATCCAACTTGGGAAAAAGTAGTAAGTAAATATCAGGCAAAAGGGTTTGAGGGCGATGCATTGTGGAAAGCGATCATTGAAAGTTCTCAAAGATCTAGGACTTCAGTTAATTCAGGTTTAGGATTTTAAAATGCAAAAATATTCATGGTATAGAAATGAAAAAGGCATATATTTATGTCTTTCAGAATACGATTCTTACGATAGCTTTGATGAAGCTTTGGATTTAATTTATAAATTGCTAAATTGCAGTTTCACGGAGCCGATTGATGCAGGATATATGAAAATAAGCGATTTCAATTATGAAGAAGAGAAGCTAACACTTGTATTTCATGAAGACCTTGGCTGTAGTATCTTCGGATCTTTTACTCAAGAAGAAACTTTAAAGAAAATTGCCAGCTTGCTGCCTGAGTTGAAAGAAACATGAAAGAACATTCCTCCTCCACCCCCGCGAGCGATCAAGGCGTGGTCAAGTTATTGGCATTAGAGAAATTTAATGTTTTAAAAGCAGAATACAATAACTTGACCGGAGCTGCGAGCGCGGTCCGCAGGACGCGGCCGAACTGCACCTCTTTGAACGTAGGCTACACGTATGCTGATGGATATTCTGCGAATGCAGGCGTAGCGCAAGGGGGGCTTGTAGGCCGAGTGAGCTGGAGTGAAAAAGGCGGCTATCACTACGGATTTGGAATCGGTAACAATCAATTGAATGCGATGTATACGTGGGGAGGAGAGGGAGATCAGAAGACTCACGGTTGGAGCGCAAGCGTTGGACCTGTTGAACTGAGACAGAATACATTAAACGCAAATTACGTTGAATTAAAAAGCGTAATCTCGTATTTGGAGTTTTTAAATATAGTCCGATTAGGTAGGAAAGGGATTCTTAATGATGGAAGTTTCGTCGAATTCGGTTTGGAGAAAGATAACTTTGAATATAATGTCGATTTTACTTTTAATAGAAAGCCTGGTAGGTGGATTCTCATACATATTTCTAAACTTCGTCCAGAAGAAGGAAGATGGAAATAGTTGTGTTAGATTTGATATTACATATTATCCTTAGGAAAAGGTTACTCACATTTATAAGTTCTTTTTTAAAATGGCGTAATCGCGAAGGGATAGTTTTGAAATTTTGCAAAATTCTTGCTCTTTTGACGGGGTCATAGTCAACTCCACATTAGCTACTTTAGGTCGTAAAACGATACAAATGATAAATTGTATAATGCAATTAGTCAATTTAAAAATTTTGCCCCATGCAATAATAGTATGACAGATCCTGAAATACTTAAACGTATTATTATTGTTTTTAAATACCTAAAGGCAGTGAAGGGATTAAATCAAAAGCAGCTTTCCTTAGAATTTGGGGTTTCAGAAAGCACGATTACTCGGTTACAAAATGGACAAAATGTAGTTACTCCTCGATTTTTGAAACAATTGAAATCAATTTTTGAAATCTCGGACGATTGGATTTTGACCGGACAAGGTGAAATGTTGCTGAATAAACAGGATTTAGGTTCGGTAATCGAATTAGAGGAGGATCTTAAATTACTGAGAAGAATTCGAAAAAAAGCAGGCTTAAGTGATTTAATTGAAGTCCTATTAAAACTTTCAGGTCGTAATTTGTCTGCGGTTAAGGCGTTGGCAGAAAAATTACGACCTGAATAGCAAATAGGTGCTCTAATTTCGCATACGGTAATAAAAATAATCTATTTGAATTTTCTAAGTTGATATGACATAATTAATATTATGTCATATACTTTAACGATTTCAAACAAAAAAATTCATACAACTCTAATTAAACACCAAATCAATGGTTTGGAAGCTCCAGAAGAATTATTCGAAGTCAAAAAATTTATCAATACGATATTTTCAGGAGGAGGGTATATTAAATCTGCATATACCTCTTTCGATCTGGATCCATGGTCAACGTGGTTTTATGTAACTACGGAAACTGGTATGATTCTTTCTGCCATGCGAGTCGTGGAAAAGAAGCCAAATAATTTTATTCCAATTGAAATGGCAATTATCAAAGGATCTCATCCCCCAAAAAGATATTCAGTATTAGAAGATCATGTTGCAGATTGGAACAATGTTGCTTTCGTAAAATCTAGAACAGGTTGGAGAGCTGCCGTGCTTAATTTTGCAATGGTAGCGCAATTCTGCCTAGAACAAAAATACAATATGGTCTATGGTTTCTATGATTTGAAGATGCCTTCGATCGTAAGAATTTATGAATCTGTTGGAGTTTCATTATCGGAAAAATATAATAAGCCAGTTTATTTTCCGGGATCAACTTTAAATGGAACGCCTGTCCAATTAAGCATTATCGAAATCACGAAAACAAATTTACAAAAAACTATGTCAAAAATATTGTAATTTCTATGCTATATAGTCCTTTTGTAAGTATATTTTGTTCTATTTCAACATTATTTCTTGGAGTATACGTTTTTCAGAAAGCTGATTTTGAACAACGAAGAGTCCGGTTATATTTTTTGATTCTTACTTTATGTCTTTCTATTTGGGTTTTAGGTTCAGGTTTAAGAAATTTATTTCCTTCAGAACTTTTGAGAGTTGCTCCTAACTGGATTCTACTTTCTACAATTTTAGTACCGATAAGCCTTCATGAATTAGTTTGTTTTTTAACAAAGGACAAATATAAACCATCAATAACTCGCCGAATCATTGAGTTCATCGTTCTAAGTTTTCTTTTTCATTCGGGGATAAGTTCAAATTTAATTGCCGTTAGTGAGTCTTCGATTTCCGTCTATACACCGCTTCCCGCATATCACATTCTGATATCTTACTCTATCCTTTATGTCGGAAGAACAATTTATTTGCTAATCATGCGAACGATGAATACAAATGGAATGTTAAAGATACAATCATTTGTTCTTATGCTTGGAGTAGCTATTGCTTTATTTATTGCGATTTTGTTCGTTTATATATTACCTCTAATCGGTATCTACAAGGGATATCTTGCGGCTTTCGGCGTGTTCAGCTGGGTTTTATGCTGGTCTGTAGCAATTTTACATTACGATGCTTTTGACATTCGAGAGCGTATTCTTGATGGAAAAGAACTATTATTTCTAAATCGAATTTCATCGCTTATAGTTTTAGGTTTATTTAGAATTTTGGATCCTAGCGAATATTACATGAAACTTCTTATCAGTAAGGCCAATGTGGTTTTAAACGTTACATCTAAAAATCATGAGTTGGCAATGAAAACCGATTTGGAAAAATTCGAACGTGCTGAAATCGTAGCCGGTATATTTCAGAACAGAATAAAATAGCTAGATTAGCAATGAATGAATCGATTCGGGGAACCCTGGAAATCGGTAAACGAATAGATGCGAAAGCGATCGCGAACGGAGTCGATCAGTTCGAAGCATTTTCAATCGAACCGACGATGATTAACACAACTGGAGTTTATAAGGAATTCGTTCGATATGTAGTCTGACTTTTCTTCCCGTATTTTGTTCGCGTTTATGCAAAGAATAATGGAGATGCCCTGCATCTTCTCAGTGAAAGCTAAAAAGCGAAGTCCGGATATCCGGACTTTCCAAAAACTCTCAACAAGAGCCGCAAAGTGCTCCTTCTAAGACTTCTTTTGGAGAATAGCCAAATAAAACTCCGCTCGGTCGCGAATTGTATTCCGGAACGGACGTTTCCAAAGTTTGGATGACATCTTGAAATGAAAAAAGTTTTTTGGGAAAAAGAAATTGTCGTATGCACGTATCCGATCGTTCCAAGGCAAACAATTTACGTTTTTTGTCCTCCGAAACCGGATGTTCCACGTTCCGAAGATGCGATTCGATTTCGTAGGCGTATATTAGGAAAACGTTTAGTGAGAGGCCCATTCTCCGAGACCCTGATCTTCCAACCAAACGTGATAGGAGGGTAACAAATTTCTCTTTTCCAGATAATACTCCTGTAGAGCGCATCTTGTGAGTAAGAGGTCGCGGATTTCCGATTCGCTTCTAACTTCGCCGTCCGCATTTTTCAGATCCAAAAGGCGCATACTTTGTTTTAGATATTCTAATTTGTATCGAGTGATCATCCCTGAGTTCTCCGGTTTACCCGACGACGTTTGCCGTTGAGCGCGTAATGTTTAGGTTTCTCTTTTAACAGTATACTTGCGGTGAGTTGCGCGCTCCGAGGACAACGCGAACTTGGATTCGGGGAACTCTTTCGCCCGGACAAAACAAGACTTACATCCCTAAATTCCTTCTCGAAACGAAAGGAGGTCGGATCGGAAAGCGACAGTTTTGAAATTTTGCAAAATTCTTGCTCTTTCGACAGGGTCATTTCCACTCCACATTAGCTGTAATCGATTTTAGAATGAGTCAAATGATTAATTGTATGATACAATCAGTCAATTCAAAAAAATTGTATTATGCAGTAATACTATGACAGATCCCCAAGTATTAAAACGTATTGTCGCTGTTTTTACATACTTAAAGACGACGAAGGGGTTAAATCAAAAGCAGCTTTCTTCGGAATTCGGGGTATCCGAGAGCACGATCACTCGGTTGCAAAACGGGCAAAATACGGTTACCCTTCGGTTCCTGAAACAGTTACAATCCATCTTTGACATTTCGGACGATTGGGTTTTGACCGGACGTGGCGAAATGTTGCTTCCAAAAGGGAATACCGATTCTTCAATCGAATTGGAAGAGGATCTGAAATTGCTGAGAAGGATTCGTAAAAAGAAGGGTTTAAGCGATTTAATCGAAATCCTCTTAAAACTTTCCGATCGGAATTTGTCCGCGATCCAAGCATTGGCCGAAAAATTACATTCGAAATAGGGAAGGCGCTTCTGCTTACGAAAAAGAAACAGAAATAATCTATTTGAGTTTTTTTTGTTAATGTGACATAATATTAATTATGTCACAAATAATCGAAAAACTTGCCGTTCAAAAAATCAGCGGTTTGGAATCCCCCCATCTCCTTCAAAAAATCAAAGACTTCGTTTCTAAAATCTATACGGATGCGGGTTACACGGATTCTCCTTGGAAAAACGTAAATTATGATCCCTGGTCTACCTGGTTTTATGTGGAAGGCGAGGAGGGGATTCTCGCAGCAATGAGAATCACTGAAAAATTTCCGTGGAATTTCATTCCTCTGGAAGCCGCTCTCATTCAAGGAAGCGAATTTCCCCCCAAACGTTACGCGGTCATTGAAGAAAACGTCGCGGATTGGAATTCGGTCGCATTTACGAGAAGTGCGAACGGGGGGAAAGCCGCGAAGGTAACGTTCATCGAAACGGCAAAACATTGTGTTCTAAAAGGTTACGATATGGTCTACGGAATGTACAATCCAAAGTTGACCGGTATCGAAAGAATTTATTTTCGAGAAGGAGCTCTGGAGTCGGTGAGATATCCCGGTCCTATGTATTTTCCCGGTTTTTATCTCAACGGTGAACTGTCCTGGTTGCAAGTGGTAGAAATCGGAAAAGAGTGTTTACAGAAAATTGCCTCAAAATTACTATAACTAACATAATTTTGGGGAGAATTTGTCGATTTGGTTAGCACTTCTATCGGTGTATTCGTTTTTTCGTTGGGATTGTATGTTCGAATCTTTGCTCCGAAAGAGCCGGTTCGGAATTACTTTTTCTATCTGACGATTTCCCTTTCACTGTGGATGCTTTTTCTCGGTCAAAGGGATTTCTTCGGGAATGAATATAGAACTCTACTCGTTCATTGGACTTTAATTCCGATCATTTTCGCCCCGTATCTGTTGCACGAAGTCGTTTCCTCATTGTTACACATTCAACGAGACGGATTATTTAGAAAATATGAATATTATATTAATATCATGCTTCTCTTTTATTTCTCCATCGTCATCTTAGGCTGCCGTGCCGTGGAGATTCGGGACCCGGAGAAATTTTCCTATTCGCCTACCTGGAACTATCATCTAATCATCGGTTATTGTAGTTTTTACGTTCTAATCTCTTGTTTTAAAACATTCATTTCGATTTTTAAAAACCACGCGGATGAACGAGTGAAGGCTTTTTTGCTGTTTTCCGGTATTATGATCTCCCTTTCGGTTTCGTTACTATTCGTCTATATTTTGCCGTTGCTCGGTTATTTTTTCGCCTCTAAATCCGCTTTCGGTATCATCGTTTCCTCGGTTTTATGGGTGATCGCAATTTTGCATTACGACGCTTTCCGTATTCGCGAAAGTATTTTGGAAGGGAATTCGATTCCCTTGTTAACTCGATTGTCCTCCTCTTTTTTCTTGGCTTTATTTAGAATCTTGGATCCGAATGAATACCGCATGAGGCTTCTCATCAGCAAGGCAAACTTGGTTTTAAACGTCGCATCTAAAAATCACGAATTGGCGATGAAAACCGATTTGGAAAAATTCGAACGCGCCGAAATCGTAGCCGATATCTTCCGAAACCGAATCAGATAGGGATCAAAGATTCTTTAGAAATTTCTAATGTGATTCGGTAAAAAGTCCCAGGGTCGGCATTGTGCGGATTTACCGAAATCTTATATTCGCTTTTGATCGAAATCCGATTCGTAAGAGTTTTTCTTTTAAAAAGAAAAATCGAATCCTTTCCGAGCCTTCGTCCGAATTGTACAGGGAGAACCGAGCCTACGACGGCGGCATCCGAATTCCGCATCCCCAAAAGAAACCTTTTTAGGATATTGTGATTGACCTTACATTCGACGATCGTATAGTTTTTTCCTCATGTTAGGCGCAGACACGTCGTCTGCATCGTACGTAAGAACGTGTCTTCGTCCCGATCCGTTTTTTAGAAACGTTGTCTGGTTTGTTTGCATATAAGGTCGGAACTCCGTATCCCTACGGAATCGAAACCCGCCGAGGAAGCGATCGATTCCTGAATGCGGAATTTCCGACCTTAAACTTAGGAGCCTCCTATGCCGCCGTATGAAAAGGAACCGTTTCCGGGTCTGTTCGTAATCGATTGCGATTATATTTCTCCGGGAATCGCCTGCGCATATCTCGTCGTGGAAGGCAAGGAAGCGGCCTTCGTAGAAAACAACACGAATCGTTCCGTTCCGATTCTTTTGGGGGAATTAAAACGAAACGGACTCGCACCCGAAGACGTCAAATACATCATCATTACCCACGTTCATCTGGATCATGCGGGTGGAACCGGTGCCCTTGCGAAACTTTGTCCGAACGCGGTCGTTCTCGCTCATCCCAAGGCGGCGAAACATCTCATACAACCCGAACGTCTGATTCAAAGTTCGATCCAGGTTTACGGAGAGGAGAATTTCCGAAAACTCTACGGAGACATTCTTCCGGTTCCCTCCGAACGAGTGAAAACTCCGGAAGACCGGGAGGAAATCGTTTGGGGAAAAAGAACATTCAGATTTTATCATACAAAAGGTCACGCGAATCATCATTTTTGCATATACGATTCCCTGAGTAACGGAATTTTCACCGGCGATTCGTTCGGCCTCGGTTACCGTGAATTTTCCGTTGGTAAAAATCCGGTATTATATCCGTCCACGACTCCCACCGATTTCGATTATGAAGAGGCTTTGATCACGGTGGATACGATCCTTTCCACGGGTGCGGACAAGGCGTATCTGACCCATTTCGGAGTTTGGAGGGATTTGGAAGCCGGTGCGCGTCAGATGAAACAGGGACTGCATACGATGCAGAATATTCTTTCCTCCGGCGAACGCTCCGGTTTGGAAGGAGGGCCGCTTTTAGAATTTTGTACCGGGAGGATTCGTGCTTATTTAGAGAAGGAAATTTCGACACAAGGAATTTCTCTCGGAAAAAAGGAGGATTTGCTCGTAGGGTTCGATTCTAAAATCAACGCCCAAGGGCTTGTCTTTCAAATCGAGAGGAAAAAACGAAAGAAAGTCTGAAAAAGAATTGTTTTTTAGAATGATTCTAAATAGAGTTCAAATTTAGAATCATTCTAAATCTAATAAAAAGAGGAACTGGTATGAAACCATCTGCATGGGGATTGTTCACCGTCTCATTTTTGAGTGCGGTTTTGCTGTTCTGCGGGCCGTCCGAAAAGACGAAAAAATTGATCGATGATTCCGGTAAGGTATTCGGGGTTCTTCCGGAGAAAATGCCGGGCGGAGAAGCGGATTCTCCCGATCTCGTAAAATTGGGTGAGAAATTATATTTTGAGAAGAGGCTTTCCGCAAACGACACGCAGTCTTGTAATTCCTGTCACAATGTGGTGGGGAAGGCCGGTGGGGTGGACAATCTTCCCACGTCGCCCGGTGCTTTTGGGAAAAACGGAGATCGAAATTCTCCTACCGTTTTGAATGCAGGTTATCATTTGGCACAATTTTGGGATGGAAGGGCCAAGGATTTGAAAGAACAGGCAAAGGGGCCGATTCTCAATCCGGTGGAGATGGCTATGCCTTCTGCTGCCGAAGTGGAAAAGAAAATTGCTGGAATTGCGGAATACCAGGATCTTTTTGCCAAGGCTTATCCTAAGGAAGCTCAAAAAATCACGTATGATCACATTGCAGGCGCGATCGCCGCTTTTGAGAGAACTTTGAAAACCCAAGATCGTTTTGACGATTTCCAAAAAGGAGATCATAAGGCGCTTTCGGATGCCGAACAGGAAGGTTTGGAAAAATTCATGGCCACCGGCTGTACCGCTTGTCATATCGGTCCACTTTTGGGTGGGAACTCCTTCCGTAAGCTCGGCCAAGTCAATCCGTACGAGAATACCGGGGATAAGGGGCGTTTGACTTTGACCAAAAATCCTGCCGAAGCTTTTGTTTTTAAGGTTCCTTCTCTGCGGAATGTCGCAATTACCGGGCCGTATTTTCACGACGGGAAGGTGGCTACCTTGGAAGAAGCCGTCAAAAAAATGGCGTATTTGCAGCTGGGAAAGGAATTACCCGAGTCCGACATAAAGTCGATCGTAACTTTCCTGAAGGCGTTGACCGATAAGAACCGGTCTAATTAACTGGACTTACAGAATTGAAACCTATTCAGCCGGCGGTTGCTTTGCGCGATTGGCCGGTATTTTTTTGTACAGGGAATCCTGTGGACGAAAATCGGTCGGTTTAGCGTGAAAGTGCGGGAACTCCCTCGCGGGAAATAACGGGCATTGGTCCAGACCTCGGTAGGTGGGGAAGCGGTGTGAGAGTTCCCGCAACGCCGGTCCAACGGGGCTTGCCCGAGAACATCCGTGTGTGCGGCCAGAGGTCCAGAGCGTGGATTTCTAAAACACGAGGAGTTCCTACACTTCTCATCGCTCGTTTTTCCGGGTGAGTCCCGACAAGCCGTTTGCGGAAGTATCCGCGTCCGCGAGGAGTTCCCGCAAATCCGGCGGGATCGGCAAGGAAGCTAAAATTGGCACGTTTGCGCCACCCGTATTTCCGACCGGAATTCGATTCCATAAAGAACCGAACCAACCCACGGATAATCGGAGAAGCTGTCCAAGACATTCGCGGGGATCGGCCGTCCGGATCGCAAAGACGAGCATTCGAAAATGGATTCCGGTATGAGGAATCGGATGATACTGACCGATCAAATGAGCGCGCTCCAAAAAGCGCCAAGCCGCTTTTTGATCACCGATGGCCATTTGCTGTTTGTAGGCCCTTAATTCCTGATAATACGCTTCTTTGAATCGGGCGGGCATTTTGAGATTCATCAAAAACTCCTTTGTAAAACCAACTATCGTGGGAACTCACACGAATTCTTCCCCGTTCCTTTGCGAACAGGTCGTTCGTTACGAATTGCGGGAACTCCACCGCAAAACTCTGTCCCCACAGCGGTTTTGACAAAATCGATTGTATCAGAGCAAATCGATTGTATCTTGAACGAAGGGGCTAACGAATTCTTTGTGTTCGATTCGGATCGTAACGCGCCGTGCGAAACCGCAGAAGGGATGCCGTCGGGCTCGGGCGGTTCCGCATCCATTCCCTCCGCTCCGTTGCCCGCTCGAAACGCGGGAACTCTCACACAAATTCTTCCTCATCCCCATGCGAGACCTGCATGGTTTGTCCGAATTGCGGGAACTCCCCGCGAACTAAAAACGCATCGATGACGGAAAAGTATCTCTCTCCTTCTCGGCGGCTCCGGCATTCCGGCATTCCCCCGACGCAATGGCCGCCCGCTTGAAAAATGATTCCGATCAAAACTGATCCGCGTTCAACCGGAAATTCACCGGGATCCGGAGATCCGGGAGCGACCCTCTGCAAAACCGGTCCTTCTTGCGAAAAAGAAAAAACGGTTTCGTAACTTCTGTGTGGAATTTTTTGCGAACCGTGACGGATGCAAACAACGGACCCCCGGAGAAGGGGTTCAACCGACGAGTTCATCCAACAGCGGGGAACAGGGAACCGAAAGCGCACCCGGAGAACAAAATATCCCAAGCGCAAAAAAGAGGCCGTTCGAACCGAGGCGCACTCGGAGGAAGTCGATCTTCCTCCGAGGAATGTACTTTGGAATTCGTGACGAGATTATCGTTCCGAAAGAGGGACGTATTTTCTTCCCATTTCTCCGGTGTAAATCTGTTTCGGCCGCGCCTTACTGTAGTTTCCGGAAACGCGTTGTTCTCTCCAATGCGCCAGCCAGCCGGGAAGTTTTCCGATGACCTGCATCGCGGTAAACAACTCTTTGGGAATTCCCAAGGAATTGAAGATGACGGCGCTGTAGAATTCAAGGTTGGGATACAAGTTTTGATTTATGTAATATTCATCATTTTGCATGTAATCGTCTATTTTGAGCGCGATCTCGGCGATGGGATTGACCGGATGTTTTTTGTAGAAGTCGTGGAACAGTTTTCCGGCGATGATGGCGCGTCTGCTTTTCGCGTCGTATGCCTTGTGTCCGAATCCGTTGGAAAAAAGACGTTCCGAATCCCCTTTGAATTTTTCGAAGTATTCGGGAACGGTTTTCCTGGATTTGATGATGTCCTCGATCAGACCCACCGCCGCCACTTGTCTTCCTCCTTCTCGGGAACCCCAGAGCGCGTTGATCGCCGAGGAAATGGAGGCGAACAGATTGGCTTGGGTGGAGCCGATCACTTGAACCGTAGTGTTCGAGACGTTCTGTTCGTGATCGGCGTATAAAATCCAGAGTTGGTTGAGAATCCGGTCGATGTCTTCTGACGGGACGTAATCCTTGGAAGGAATCGAAAAAAGCATATAAAGAAAATTAGTACAATACGGATGTTTGTCCAAAGGATAAACGAACGGTTGACCCACGATCTTTTTGTAGCTGAACGCCGCGATCGTTCTGATCTTCGCCAAAAGTCTCGCGGAATGATCGATTCCTTTGTCCAAGGATTCCTCGTATTCCTCGGGATAATAACTGGACAGAGAGGTGACCATCACGGAAAGAACGGCGAGCGGATGTCCCTTCCCCGGAAACCCGTCGAATAGATTGATCATATCCTCGTGGATCAGGGAATGTTTGGAAAGTTTCAGGGAAAAATCCTTTAACTGCTGTTCGGTGGGAAGTTTACCGTAAATCAAAAGGTAACTCGTTTCTACGAACGTGGAATGTCGCACCAAGTCTTCGACGTCGTATCCGCGGTAATGAAGTTCTCCCGAATCCGGGTCCCTTCTTGAAATTCTGCTTACCGCGTAGGCGGTATTAAAAAAGCCGGGATCGTAGGAAATGAGTCCTGTTTTTTGATGAAGTTCGCGGATATCGATTCCTTTTTTACCGTCCGTCCCGGCGATCAACGGGAGTTGGTAGGATTTGTCGCCCACTTTGATTTCGATAAATTCACTCATACCGATAAGGAACCCCGGAGAATGGTACGCGTCAATTCTTCTAATTTCGGCGGAATCGATTTTTCCCGTTTCTTCTCGACAAAACTTCCGCTTGGGCTTTCTTTTTCCCATTTCCGATGAACCTACAAATCGCACCGGATTGGCTCCGACACGTAATCCAATTTTTGATTCAACTCGGTCCTGGATATTGTATCCTTCTGTTTTTTACCGAACTTGCAAAACGAAAACGCGGGGAAGAATTTACGGGAATGTTTCTTCTCTCTTCGGTGATGGCTTCCGCGGAACTTCGTTTGGGTTTCGTTTTGATTCCTGGGACCGAAAAGATTCCGTATCTTTGGATTTTCTTTTTCTCCTCGTTGCTCGCGCTGGGACCGACGTTGTTGCTCGTTTCGGGGAGAATGTTGCGATTCACCCTGGAAAAAACGATCCCGCTCCGAAGACATTTTTTTCCCGCGTATGCGGCGATTCTGCTCGAACTCTTTTTTTTTCTGGCTCCTCTCGAATCCAAAGCGGAACTGATCGAGGACGCCTTTCTGCGTCGTAGCCGTAGTCCCGTTGCCCTTTTGATCGGGATCGGGTATGTTCATCTAACGTTTTATTGTTTCTATTCGGTTCGGTTGTTTCGGAAGTCCTTCCGCGAGATCGACGTGCGTCTTTCCCGTTCCACTTTCTGGATTTTACTCGTTACGATGTCTTCGATCCAACTTTCCGGAATCGGATTTTACTTTCATGCGGATTGGTTGTTCGCTTGCGCCTCGATTCTGATGACCTTGGGCAACGGATTGGTGTTCGTGTTCTCGGCGCGTTATCCGAATTTTTTCGTATCCCTGAAATCCGAAATCCAACAAAAACGTTACGAAAAAACACAACTCGGGGGAATCAACCTGGACGCGATCCGGTTTCGACTGAAGGAGTTGATGGAGGAGGAACGATCGTATCGGAACGAGGATTTGAGAATGCAGGATCTAGCGGAAAAACTTCTCATCACTCCGCATCAGATTTCTAGAATATTAAACGAATCTTATGGAAAGAATTTCAACGAATTCGTCAACGGATATCGAGTGGAAGAAGCCAAAAAAATCCTCCTGGAGGAGCCGACGAAGACCGTTCTTTCGATCGGATTCGAAGTCGGATTCAATACGAAGTCCACGTTCAACGCGCAGTTCCTCAAAATCACCGGGATGACGCCCGCGGAGTGGAGAAAAAAAATCTAAAAAATCGGTCGTAAATCATAAGATCGGACGATGGTTTTCGCGTCCCGTGTTACGATGTCGAAGTTCGACCGAAATCGAGAGAAACGATATGAGCCATTTGACAGGAAAAACGATTTTGATCACCGGAGCCGCGGGAGGGTTCGGAAGGGAACTTACCAAACAACTCCTGGAAAAAGGGGCCGATCTGATCCTTACGGATCTTAATACGCCGGACGCGAACGCCGATTTCTATCTGCTTCGTAGGTGGAACGAAAAGATACGAAACGTTTCTCCGTCCAAATCCCCGGGTAGGATATTGGGAACTTTTTCCGGCGATCTCAGGACGCAGGAAGGATGTAAACAAGTATATCAGAATACTCTAATGTTATCCCCCAAGGGAGTGGACGTTCTGATCAACAACGCCGGGCTTGCGTTTAAAGGCGGATTGTTGGAGGTTCCCGACCGGAATTGGAATCTCATACTGGACGTGAATTTATACGCGCCGATCCACCTTAGCCGTCTGTTCGTGCCGGCGATGTTGGAAAGAAAACAGGGACATATCGTAAATCTTTCTTCCGTGGCGGGTCAGGTCGCACCCGGCGAGTTGATCTACTACTCCGTCTCCAAGTTCGGTATACGCGCGTTAGGCGAGGCGATGGACGCGGACCTGAGAAAAAAGGGGGTCGCGGTGACGAACGTGTATCCGTTTTTTGCGGACACTGGAATCCTAAAATCGCAACAGTTCGGCAAACAACAGGAAATACCCATGTCCATCGTGGACAGTCCGGTGGACGTCGTAAAGGCGATCGTTCGAGGTATGGAAAAGAGAAAGTTGCACGTTTTCCCCGGGATCAAATCGAAGACGATCAGTTTTTTCAACCGAATGGCGCCGAATCTCGTACACAGATTGGCGGGTTTGAGCGATCGTTTTCGATGAAAGGAACCGTTTTTAAGACGACATTCGTCAAAAACGGGAATTTGAGTCTGTTCTTAAAATACAATTCCACCGCGTCGGAGAAACCGGATCGGGAGACGATTCTTTTGATCCACGGTTATCCGGACGAACATTCCACTTGGGACCTACAGATGGAACTTTTGTCGCGCGAGTTCAACGTAGGCGCCTTCGATCTCCGGGGAACGGGAAACTCGGACAAGCCGATCCGTCAAAAGGATTACAACGCCTATCGGTTGTTCGAAGATTTCGAAGCGGTGATCCGTTTTTTGGGAGGAAGCGAACGGATTCATCTAGTCGCACACGATTGGGGCGCGATCCTTTCTTGGGGATTTATCGGTATTTCAAAATATTCTAAACTACTTAAGTCATATACGGCCATGGGAGGTCCGCATCCTCTCCTTTCGTTGCGGTCGATGATCGGTTATCTTTTCAGTTTTCGTCCGGCCAAGATCCTGGTCGCGGTCCGTCAGTCGTTTCTATCCTGGTATATCCTATTTTTCCAGATTCCGTTTTTACCGGAATTGTCGATCCGATGTTTCACAAAACCGATCTGGAAGTATCTGATGTGGGCGGCGGAAATACCGGAAAACGACCCGATACGTTTTATGACCCGGGAGAAAATTCTTTCCAACGCGATTTATCCGGTGAACCTGTATCGGGAACTGCTCCGCGGGAATTTTCCGATTCCGAAGCGGATCACCGTTCCTACGAGGGTTCTCGTTCCGATGAGAGATATGGCGATCCGTCCTGAATCCTACGATTCGCTTTCGGAGGTCTGCGACCGCGTCGAATTTTTCGCAGCGGATTCCAATCATTGGATCCAAAAGGAAATGCCGGAATTCGTCGCGGATAAAATCCGCGATTTCGTTTTAACGAATTCTAAACGAGAGTAACGTGTTTCGGTTCGAATCGTTTCGTGTTTCGAAAGTTTGGATCCGGATCGATCCTGTCCCGCTCGAATCCTTTTCGAAATCATTCGGGGAAAAATCATAGTCAGCAAATCGTTTCGGAAAACCTTAGTATTTTGTCATACTACGGATGTCTGTAACTTCTGCATGAATTCCAATCGAACCTTCTTCCGTTTATCGTTTCCGTTTATCGTTTTCGCGATATTATGTTTTGCTCCTTCCCTGTTCTCCGGGGAAAAGAAAAAAATTCCCGAACTTCAGGAAGTCATTCCTTTCGCCCAAGCTGAATCCGATCTTAAAGCGACCACTCCTGTCACTTCGATCGATCCGAAAAACAAGGAAGAAGCAGCTCGTAGAGTGGATCAAAGAAAAGGAACCTGGAGTTTTCAATGGGGATACAATCGCGATTATTATACGCAGAGCGATATCACGTTCAAAGGTCCCGGTTATAATTTCACTCTTAAGGACATCGTGGCCAAGGACAAACCGGAAAAGTTCGATCCTTCGGTTTATCTGAGTCCCAGCCTTTGGGAAATTCCCCAATACAATTTCCGTTTTACATATTACTTTTCGGATCGTTTCTTCGTCGCGTTCGGACAGGATCATATGAAATATGTGATGAGCCGAGGACAAGCGTCGAACATCTACGGTTATGTGGATCCGCTCGCGATACAAAGGGCGCATCTCGGTACCACTTCCGATTCCGCGGTGTATCTTTATCTGTTTCCGGACGCGTACAAACGTCTCGAAGGATATCACAACGGCGAAACGATCAACGTAACTCCCGACTTTCTCAAGTTCGAACATACGGACGGTCTCAATCTAATTTTTTTGGACGTAGGAATGGTTCAACCGATCTGGGTTTCGACTAACGGCGAACATGCGTTTAGTTTCGTCTCTTCGGTCGGAGGCGGGCCGATCATCTGTAGGAGCGATGTGCGTCTTTTCGGCGAAGGAAAAAACAACCACTTTCATACGTCCGGTTACGGAGTGACAGGATATTTGGCCGGAAGAATGGATCTGTACAAATCCTTCTTTTTCGAAACGGGGGCAAAAGCGGGTTATATCGATCTTCCGGACATATTGACGACGGGACGTTCCAAGGATCACGCGAGTCAGAGTTTCGGATTTTTGGAATTGATCGTCTACGGCGGAGTCAATTTCTAAACGGTCCGATTTACGATGTTCCGTTTCGGTGCGATCGGTTGCGCGATCTTTCTCGTCTTTGCGTCGTTATACGTTTCGTTAAACGGTCAAAAGATCGGATTAAACGACCGCGAACTTCGGGAATATTTTTTACGAAATCATAAACTAGAGATAACTTCCGAAGATACGATCGAGTTGTATCGGGAAGTTCATCGATGGTTGGGGGTTCCTCACAAGGATTTCGGAACGGACGAATCGGGGATCGATTGTTCCGGTTTAACCTCAAAAATCCTCTCCAAAATATACGGTTCGGATTTCAGCGGTCCGAGTTACGCGATGGCCTCGCGGACAAAGCCGATTCCTCAGGAAAAACTGAAGGAAGGGGATCTCGTATTTTTCACGATCTACGGGAACCGGGTGAGCCACGTTGGGATATATCTCAAGGACAGGAAATTCGTTCACGCCTCATCGAAACGCGGAGTAACCATCGGCTCTCTGGACGATACGTATTACGTAAAACATTTCACGTCGGCGGGAAGGCGTTGAGGAAATATTTTAGATTATTTTAAAATTCTAATGTTTTAGAAAAACGGAACGTTTTCAGGCCGAGTGTTTTTCCACGAAGGCCCGGATCAATCCGGTGACCGTTTCCGGTTGTTCGCGATGCGCCCAATGATTACAGTCCAACTTGTGCACTTCCAAGGTTTTGACGTAGTCGTAGACGTTCGCATAAACCTCCGAAGATACTATAAAATCCCGTTCCGGAACGATCAACTGTACGGGAGTTTTGATGTCGGCCGGTTCGGCGATCACGGTTTTACCGAAAAGTAACTCCCGATAAAGATTGATGGGCGCCATCGTAACGGAGTAGACGTCGTTTCTACCGATGGCGCGTAACGGATCGTTTTCGGGAACTCCTCCCAGATCCAGGATCAATTTGTACAACGTTTCCCCGAAATTCCTCCATAGGAACTCGGGGATCATAGGTAGTTGGTAAAACCATATAAACCAGGAACGAAATCCCTGATCGACTACGTTTTTCAGATTTTCCGTTTTTAGGCTGAGAATATCGTCTAACATGCGTTTGCCTGCAAGCCAAGGATGTGGTCCTGCGATCGCAGTAAAAGAACGTACGTATCCGGAATATGCAGGATCACTAATAAACAACCAACCCAGTGCCGCGCCCCAATCGTGTCCGATCCAGTGAACCTTTTTGTCCTTCGATAGAAAACGGACGGCTTCCACGAGATCGGGAAGTATGACGGAATAGTTGTATTCGGATTGTTCGGACGGTTTTGAGGATCTTCCGAATCCGCGTAAGTCCACCGCGCCTAATTTATAGTTCTCTTGGAGAGATTGGATTTGAGAGTCCCAGGTTTTATGCGAATCGGGATAACCGTGAACGAATAATAATACGTCCTTCGATTCGGTTTCCGAATAGGTAAGGAACAACTTGACGTTCCGGTTTTCGATATAGGTATGTTTCAAAAGTTGCCGCCGAGGAATTCGAATCGTTAAAAAACGTCCGACTACCTTCTCCGATTCCCGCAAATTTTCCAGTCTTTTACGGATTCGAAACCGTTGTTCTGATTGGATTTTTGCGCGGATCGTTCATCCTGGTCCTATGTCCGAATCGAATACGGAAACTTCCCCTGTCTCTTCCTCCGGAGATCCGCCGACTATGTTTCGCAATCGTCTTTCCCGTATGGCGAAACACTGGAAGAAGTGGGCGCGTAAAAGAAACATAGAATGTTTTCGAATCTACGATCGCGACATACCGCAGGTTCCGGTTAGCGTCGATTTATACGGACCGTATTGTCAGATATCCGCCTATAAAAATCGTTACGAAATCTCCGAGGAAGAACGGGAAAAAGAGAACGTCGAAATCGGAAATATCGTGGGTGAGGTTTTGGGACTTCCCTCCGATCGAATCTATTGGAAAAAACGGGAACAGAAAAAAGGAAAGGATCAGTACGAAAAACGGGGAACCGACGCGGAACTTTTGGAAGTGGGAGAAGGCGGTCTTCGTTTTTTCGTAAACCTGTCGGATTATTTGGACACTGGTCTTTTTTTGGATCATCGAATCACGAGGGAGATGGTGCGTAAGGAAGCGAAGGGAAAAAAATTTCTGAACCTTTTTTCTTATACTGGTTCGTTTACCGTCTACGCGGCGTCAGGCGGAGCGAGGAGAAGTCTAAGCGTGGATCTTTCGAACACGTATTTATCTTGGTCGTCTGAGAATCTTAGGTTGAACGGATTCTCAGAAACGCAACACCGTCTTCTGCGCGCCGATGCGGTGGAGTGGCTTCGTTCGGAACGAAAAAATCAGGATCGGGAGCGCTTCGATCTGATCGTGGTGGATCCGCCCACGTTTTCGAACAGCAAAAAGATGAACGACGTATTCGACGTTCAACGCGATCATGCGGAAGTTTTGAATCTACTCTATCGCGATTTCGCTTTGCCGGGCGCCGTACTTTATTTCTCCACGAACTTTAGAAAATTCAAATTGTCCGAAACTTCGCTTCTTTGGGATTCGATCAAAAACCTTACCAAGGAAACGCTTCCGGAAGATTTCAGAAACGAGAGAATTCATTTCTGCTGGAGAATGGAGAAATCCTCCTGAGTCGCTCTTTCCGTTTTTAAATGTAAGCAAATGCTCATATACGTTTTTCAAAACGGAATCGTTTCATATCTCTTTCGTTCGAAATAGAACCCATTCCGTTTTCCTTATAGAATGTCATTTTTTTCTATAAATTGGTTTTCGATTTTATAAAGTCAATAGTGCCGCGCCCTCGTTTTCCGTATAATCGGGTTATTCCAAACTTCGAGGTCGCCGTCGATCTATGCCTTCAGAAATTTTTTACGCAACCTCCCTACAATACGTTTTGTTGGGTGTTCTGTCTTTTTTTAAATGGAAGAAAAAGTTTCAAAGAATCCAATCCGTTCTTTTTATCTGTCTCGGATGTAATCTGTTCCTTTTTTCGATCAAAGGAGGTTTGGAACTTAAGTTGTTCAACCGACTCGTGGATTTTCTGTATTCGTTTTTTACGTTTATGGGAACGATATTGATTTGCTCCACGTTCGACGACGAAATCGCGGAAGATAGGCTTTCGGCCCTTTCCGAAACGCAGGGTAAATTCTGGATCCAACAAAAATTGATCCACGGAGGGGCAAAGGCTTGGGGGATCGGTTCCGTTTTTCTGATCTGTTGGAACTCCGAGTTGGCGCGGATCGTTCCGCCTATGATGATCGTAGTGGCTTCGGTTTCGATCGTGGTTCTGATCGTATATTCGATTTATCTTTATTTCTTCTCTAATTTTCGGGATAAAAAGCGGGTAACGATTCTTCTCGGTTTTTGGGCTTTGGTGTTGGCGGGAGAGTTGGCGCAGAATCTTCTTTCATCCGAATTTCATCATTCCGCGTCGATGCTGGGCGGTCTGGTGTTGGCGGTTTTTCCGATTTATACGTTCGGAAGCCTTTTCCTCGATTCCAAGTCCTTTAAGGAGAATCTGGATTCGACGTATCAGGAACGTTTTAAACTGAAACAGAACGAAAAACTTTCCTCGACGTCGTATTATCTTTCCAACATGGATATTAAGGAAATTGAAACTAGGATGTACGAACTTTTCACAAAGGAAAAAGTTTTTTTGGACGAGGACATACGTCTCGGATCCGTCGCGGAGGAATTGGGTCTTTCCACACATCAGCTTTCCGCGTTCATCAATCAACACCTGGGGACGAATTTCAACAACCTGGTCAATCTATTTCGGGTAAAGGAAGCGATCCAGATTTTAAAGGACGAACCGGATCGTTCCATCATTTCCGTAGGGATGGCGGTGGGGTTTAATTCGTTATCCACCTTTCAAAGGGCTTTTTTATCGATCACCAAATCCAGTCCTAAAAAGTTCAGGGAAAACCTGAAAAACGGCGCGACCAGGGACCTTCCGCAAGAGCTTGATTTTTCGAGGAGGTGATTTCGAATCGGAGAATCGAAGGAAATAAATTATGGATCGGTCTCGTTTCGATTTTCGCGAAACGATCGTTATTCGTCGTAATCCTTCGTCAAAAGTATGATGGACCGAATTCTGATCCAATTGGCGAATCAGTATGTGGGATTCGGAGGAATCTTATCCGTATTGTTGGCGCTCATTCATATCATCAAAGGCAGGACGTTCAAAAACGTCGTCTTGTTTCTGATTTTTCTTTCCATGGGGGTTTTTCTCGTCAAAGGCCTCGTCCTGATCAATCAGATGGGGACGCGTTTTTCCCACTTCTTTTCGATCGAAATATTTTTCATCTTCGTCATAGGTCCCTCCTTATACATCTATTTTAATCTGCTCCTATGGGGCGAACGCGTCGGGAAAAAAACCCTTTCGTTCCATTACATCCCTTCGATTTTATTTCTCGTTTTTTATCTCATACATTCCGTTTATTTAATGTATTCCGGGGATTCTCTGGACGATTTAGGGCCCGCCTTTCATTCCAAATACGACTCGATTTACATACTTTCCACTTTTATCACCGTCGGATATATGATCGTCGTCATAGTAAAGTTCATACGTCTGTTTCAGGGAAACTTTTCCAGATATCCGTGGACGATTCATCTCATTCTGCTTATGGCGTTGGGGCTATTCGGGGTGAATCTGCATCTCGCCATCGATTTACGATTCCTGTTTTCCCTGGAGAACGCTTTCGTGGAACTCTACGTTCCCGCGTTATGCGCCTTGTCTTCGACGGTGATCTATGCGTTTTTTATCAGTCAGATTTATCCGATCACCTTCAATATCATTTCGGAGACGTTTCAGAAAGTGCGTTATCAGAACAGCACTTTGTCGAGGATCGATCCGGAGGATCTTAAGTCGAAACTGGAAATTCTCATGAACTCCGAAAAGGTTTTTTTGGAGGAGAATCTGACCTTAGCCAAACTCGCTTCCAAACTACAGGTGAAGCCGCATCAACTTTCGGAATTTCTCAACAACCACCTTCGTAAAAGTTTTTTTCACTACGTCAATAAGCTGAGAATCGAAGAGGCCAGGTTGCGTCTGCTGGAAGCGGAGGAAACTTCGGTGATCAAAACCGCGTTCGAATCCGGCTTTAATTCCCTTTCCGTCTTCAACACGAGTTTTAAGCGGGAGTTCGGAATGACGCCTTCACAATACAAAAAGAAGTTCGGAAAACAAAAGTCCGATTCTTGAAAGGAGGCGGCGTTTCGCCGAAACGGACTTTCAAAAATTTGCATATTGTTTTTGGCCCGGGCGTTCTATAGAATGCGCAGAGATTACGAAAATTCGGTGCTATCTTTTCCTCCGTAAGTTGTTGTTGGAGGTTTTTTATGGATCCGAAGTTTCGGACGACGTTTGGTCGTTCTCATTCCACTCAAAAAGCGAAAATCGTAATCACCTGCTTCCTTCTTTTTCCTCTGCTTCTTTCGAATTGCCTTCAAGGAAACGGAAAAAAAGAGGGAGGACTTTTTTTTCTTCCTTCCGGTTTCACAGTCGTGGAACAATCGGGAGGTTCGAATAATCCTCCGTCGGTACTCGCTCCGACGCCTCCTCCTTCCGTCGGCTCCATCGCGTATTCTTCCGCGAGTACGATTTATCTGAGCGGTCAGTCGGGCGCCGTAGAATTCGCGGACGTTCTTTGGAGCTCCTCTAAAAACGCGTTTTACGAATTGAGATCGGGATCCACGGATTGTACAAACGGGACGATCGAGACGAGCGGTGCGATTTCCGCTTCCACTTCCGTCACTTCGAGAATCCACGCGGTCGCAGGCGTTGTCGCATTAAATTTGGGAGACAACGACGTTCGTATTTGTCTGAAAAGTCCGGACGGATCCTCCCTTTGGGATTCGCATACGGTGCGTGCGGTTCGCGACGATACCGCTCCTTCGGTTTCGTTCACTCCCGCGGCCGGTTCCTACGGATCTTCCGTTCCCAGCGTAACGATCTCCTGTTCGGACACCGGAAACTCGGGTTGTCACAAAACCGCGTTTCGTTCCGGGGGAACCGCTGCATCGATCGCAAACGACGGAACCGCGGCTTCCGGAAATACGATCTATTCTTCCGCGATTTCTTTGACCAATAATACGACAACCGACTTGAGCGCGATCGCGGTGGACAAGGCGGGTAACGTTGGTTCTGCGGTAAGCGCGACTTACGTGGTTTCCGTTGGCAATCCTACGATTACGATCGTGTCCTTGAGCAAAAGCGTTATCAAAGGTTCCGCGAGTTCCGTTCTTAAGTGGAAGTCGGATATCGCGGGGAATTATTCCATTCGATTGGGAGGAACCGATTGTAGTTCGGGAACTTCTCTTACGACCGGATCCGTCGCCGCGAATACGGATACGGATTATACCGTTCTGGGTTCCGACTTGAGTTCAGGTTCCAACGATGTCCGTATCTGCGTTACGACGGCGGGTTCCAACGTGGGAAACAATTCCGCGTCGATCACCCGAGACGACGCGGGTCCCCAGATTATCGCGGTGTCTCCCGCTCTTTCCCCGAACACGACCGCATACGCGTTGAGTACCGGTCAGAGAACGTTCAGCATCACATTTAACGAGGATATGGATACGACTTCATCTCCCAATCCGAAACATATCGATCAAACCACAAGTCCCGAACCCGAAATCAATTGGATCGGCGGAAGCGGAACCTGGAGCAGCGATAAAAGAACGTATACACTCGATCTGAAAAGTAAACTTCCGGAGTGGCATAAGTTTTATTTGAAATATACGAGCGCTTCGTTTACGGATGTTGCGGGTAACGTGATGGTTACTAGTCCGACGGTTGCGGTGACTTCCGGTGCGTTCCGTCTGGATTACGGTACGGCCAACGATACTTCCGTGTTGCTTCCCTCCGGTACGAGGCAGACGACCTGTTCCGATTCGACCGGAACTACGATTTCCTGCGCAGGCACCGGACAAGATGCGGAGATATCCGCGCTTCCTTTCGGATTGATCGCTCCCGGAACTTTGCCGGGTTATCCTTCCGACGTGGTGACCTTGGATACGAGAAACCTACGTTATTGGAAGACCTGTCTATCCGATTACGAATGGAGCGCCGGAACCTGCGTCAAGATCTGTCCAATGGATCAATTCTGGAACGGAACCGCGTGTGTCGCGGACGCGGGAAATCCGTATAAAACGTTCAATCGATCCGTGGAGGATTGTTCCGGGTTGAATAATAGGAATTCCGGAAACGGTTACGCCGGAAAAAAAACGTGGAGGGTTCCTACATTAGCAGAATATTATACGATTCTGGAATTCGGAGGAACGGTCGGTAACGAGACGATTCCGGAAACTTTTTTTCCGGGTTTGTTGCGGAATAACTATCAACGTTATTGGACGAGCACCAACGCTATCACGATCAGCAGTTCCAATCGTTATACACGGACTCCTTCGATCGACGCTCTTTCGAACGGCCCCATCAACTATTCGGGGATTTCCTCCCTGCAGTCCTGGGGAGCTTGGTCTATCTCCGTGTTCGGAGGTGTGACACAACCGAACAATAAACTCAAGGACGTTTCCTGGACGGGCGGAGGCGGCTCTAATTACAATTTTACCTCGATGTGTGTCGCGGAATAACGGGAGAAACGAAATGAAATCGAAACCCTACAAAAGAAGATTCCTAATATTTGGAATTCTAATTCTACTAAAGTTTGTTTTGCCGGTCCACGCTTTGTCGGGCCCGTTCACGGATTTGGGAAACGGAATGATCGAAGACGTCGGAAGCGGATTGATCTGGCAGAAATGTTCCCGAGGTCAAGGCACGACGGTTTGTAGTACGCCGGCGGCTTCTACGAGTAACTGGAACACGGCGCTTTCGTATTGCGGTTCCTTGGGCTTAAACGGAAGAACTTGGAGACTTCCCAGCGTAAAAGAGCTGACCAGCATCGTCGATTACGGAAAGACCGGCGGGAAATACAACCCGACCGTCACCGTGATCAATCCGATCATCAACGGCGTTTATTTTCCGGATACGGCTTACGCGTACTACTGGACTTCCACTTCCGGAATTTCCACGGGAACCAGTCCGAATGTAGGTCACCTTTACGACCCGAGGGAATATACGGGAACGGACAACAACGACATCGCGTATACGATTCCGATCAACACGAAATATCGATCGATGGCGTATATCGTGGATTTTAGAATGGGGGGAGTGATCGAGTTTCCGAAAGCCTCTTCGGCTTATGTTCGTTGTGTGAGCGGACCGTAACACAACCCTATACTTTTCCTTTCGGAGAAGGATTCCGAAATCCGATTCAGAGTCCTTCTCCTTGGCGCTTTCGCGTAACGTTCATTTTTTTCAAGCTCCCGTCCGAACGAAAGGAATCCCGTTTTCAATTCGCAACGGACAATTCAAAAGTTCACAATAATTTCGATTTATAAGTCGCAAGGAGCGTATCTTCCCAAGAGCCAATTCTAATTTGACTTGGACAAACTTTCCAGTTAGAACGGCAAAACAAAAATTCGAAACGAACAAGTAAGGGAAGAGGAATGGATTCAAAAAGACTAATAAAAAGAAATTCGAATGCGGTAAAAAAAGGACTCGGTGCTCGTATCCGACGAGGAATCGTTCCCGTTTCGGCTCTGACGGCCATGTTTTTGATCGGTTATTGCACCGTTCTTGTTCCGAAACTTCTTCGGATGGAAAAAAACATCGACCTTAAAAAGGAAAAAGGAACCGTTTTAGAATATAAAAATATTCCTAAAGGAATGTATACCAAACCGTTCATCATTCCGTTCAGCGAATATCTTTCTGAGATGAGCGACGGAAAAGTGGACGTGGACGCCGTCAATTCCTACACGGTGGGAGGGTATTCGCCGGTTCCGGGATGTAAAAAAACATTAAAATATTCTCATATGTTGGACCCGAAATGTAGATTGGTAAATTCGTGGTGGGGCGTTTATCTGATCTACGACGACTCCGCCGGGAAAGGGGCGGCGTTTATGCTTCAAAACCCTTCCGGCTCCAAATCCGACCTGAACAATCTGAATCGGGAGTCGATCCAAACCGTACCGATGTTGGATCAGAAATTGATCACTTGGTCCAGTCACGAAGGACAAAAGGATTATACTTGGAAGGATTTCGAAAACGAATTCGTTTTTCAACGGATCGGAGAACTTGAGTCCTCCGACTTCCGCGATCTTCAAAAAAGGGAATGGCTTCGTCTTTCCGGAAATTTCAAAACCTTGGCCGCGTTAACCGACACCAAAAAGACGGACATGCATTATCTCAGTTCCATACGCGCCTACGTCGGTTTGCCGGACGAGGAAGTATATAAACAGGTCGATCCTTGGTATTCGTTCACGTTAAAGGGCGAGGTTTTGACCCGTTATTTTCCCTGCGGTAAAAACCCTTTCTGGGCCATCGTATACTATAACGGCAGTAAGTTGAACACGAAGGACGGAACCGCGGTTGACACTTGGCCGGAGATCGAAGGCGAATTCAGAAAATCCCTTTTGTCCCTCAAGTTGGAATGCGGAGAATGAGATGAGAGTTTTTTTTCCTCCTCGTTTTTTCCGATTCCGTTTCTTAAACCGCAGTCTTGGAGGAATACGTTCCTCCGTTTTTTCGGTCGCGTTATTCATAGGAGCGTTTCTTTCTCAGGCGACCTCGTTACAGGCAGAGGTGAAGCAAGGATATCTGGAACTTTCGGACGTATCGCGTCTTTATTCGCTTACCGGAGAATGGAAATTTCTGACCGAAGATAAACCCGAATTTAAGGAGGAGTATTACGACGACTCGTCTTGGAAATATTTTCCGGTCGCAAAGAATTGGCATTTCGAAGGATACAATTACGACGGAGTCGCTTGGTTTCGTATGCGTTTTTTGCCGACTTCGGAGTTCGAGGGAAAAACGTTCGGCATCATGATTCCTTTGGTGGATCACGCCTACGAGGTTTATCTCAACGGAGAGATGATCGGATCACGCGGTGAAATTTCGACCGACGGTAAGTTGATTCGATCCAATACTAGGAACGATTATTTTCCGATTCCCAATTCGTTTATCAAAATCGGGGAGGAAAATACGATCGCCTTTCGGATCCGAAGCGCCGGCGGTCTCGGGGGGTTCGTGTTCTCCGACTTTTATTTCGGAGAAGACGGAAGGGTTCGGGAGAAGTTCTACGCGTTTCTTTTGTGGTTCGGATCGATCGCGGGCATTTTCTTTTTCGGGGGAATGTATCACTGGTTTCTCTTTCTGGGAAGAAAGGCTGAGAAGCAGTATTTTTATTTCGGTTGTCTCTCCATTGTCGCGGGAATGCAGACGATGGGGATCAAAACCTTGGGGTTCTGGGTTTGGGACAACACTTGGTTCAACCTTTATCTGAACGCGACCGGAATCATACTTTTTCCGTATTTATCCTTTCTCTTTTTCGAAAGTTTTTTCGAATACCGAAGAAATCTATTCATACGGATTTCCCAGGCGACCGCAATCGTCGTTTTTGGAATATTCAATTTATCTTATTTACCGATAATGATCGGAGGTTTCGAGGATCCGTATCTTTATTACGGAATTTTCTGGAGATACGTCCTGGCTCTCGCTCTTTTGAACAACGCTCTCGCGATGCCGTACGCGTTGTACATCACCGTTTCTGCGATCCGAAAGGGGGCGCTCGGAGGACGGACCATTCTCGCGGGATTTTTGGCGTTCGGAGGGTTTTTGATCCATGGAATTCTTTCCTATGTGGGGATAATCGCAAACGAAACGTATTTCGAAATCGGGTTTCTACTTTTTGTCACGAGTATGGCCGTCGCGATGGCGTTCAAATTCTCGAAATTACACAACGAATCGGATCGGCTCAACCGGGAGTTGAACGTGAAAAACAAGGAGCTGATCACTCTTTACGTTTCCTACGCGCGTTTTGTTCCCAAAGAATTTCTGCTCAACCTGGGTAAGGAATCCATTTTGGACGTAAAGTTGGGGGATCAGATAGAAAAAGAAATGACGATCCTTTTCTCCGACATTCGATCCTTTACGGAACTTTCCGAAAAAATGACGCCGGAAGAGAATTTCAACTTCATCAACTCCTATCTCAAACGAATGAGTCCGATCATTCAGTTGAACAACGGTTATATCGATAAGTTTTTGGGGGACGGAATCATGGCCCTATTTCAGCAGAAGGTGGACGACGCGCTTACGGCGGCCATAGAAATGCAGAAATACATGATCACATACAACGAATACAGGAATAAACGCAATTATATTCCGATTCGAATCGGAATAGGATTACATTATGGAAAATTAATGTTGGGTACGATCGGAGGCGAGGAACGGATGGAGGGCACCGTCATATCCGACGCGGTCAACCTCGCATCCAGAATCGAAAGTCTCACGAAATTGTACGGAAGCGATATAATCGTCAGCGAACGCGCGTTATTCGGTATGGACGATCCCGACAAATTCCATTATAGGATGCTCGATACAGTGAGCGTAAAGGGCAAAAAGGATCCGGTTTCCGTTTTCGAAATATTCGACGGATTATCCGAGGAGGATCTGCGTTTGAAGTTGGATACGAAAGCCGTTTTCGAAAAGGGAATCGGACACTATAGATCGCAGGAGTTTCGGGAAAGTTTGGTCCGATTTCAAGAGGTTCTGCGGGTCAATCCGAAGGATACTGCCGCGAAACTGTTCGCCCTGCGATGCGAGCAGGCGATTCAATACGGGGTTCGCGAGAATTGGGATTCGATATCCAGACTGACGTAGATAAATAAAGAAAGTATGTTCGGGCCGCGGACTTTTTGGTCACACGGTCCGATTTCTGGAACGGAATAAAAAACCCTGAACCAAAGGAAATCTCATTTCGGCGGCGATATCGAGATCCTCGCTCGTTTCTATCCCCTCTAAAATACAAAGAATTCCGGATTCGCGTGCGAAATCCAAAAAACCCCAAACAAGATTTTTATAACTTTCCTTGGTTTTGAATAGGCGGAGCCAGTGTTTATCGAACTTTATATAATTTGAATATTCCAAAAAATCGAAACAGAAAAGATGATTCGGTCCACCCACGTCGTCCAGAGCAAGACGAGCTCCCGATTTCTTGAGCGCGCTTAGGCAGAAACGGGTCTCTTCGATCCGGGTCGAATCGGTGTTCTCTATCACTTCGCACACCGTGTCCGAACCCTGATGAAAAATAGAACGCCAAAACGAGGCTTGTTCCTCGTTTCTACAAACGTGAGGATCCAAGTTGAGGAATAATTTGCGGTATTGAGGGCGATTGGCGATTTGAAAAAGTTTGAGCTCCCGTTCTAAACGAAAGAAAAGATCCGGATCTTCGTGAAGTTCCGCGAAAACCAGGTCGGGAGGAACGGAGGTTCCGTCAAAACGGAATCGTGCGAGCGCTTCGTAAGCATATACTTCACCGGTTTCCAACGAAAGAATCGGTTGATATTCGGTGTGAAAACTTTTCTCGTCTAACACGCGTTTTACTTTTTCGAAAAACGGGAAATTCGGATCCAACTCCTCTCTCGGAGAAGATTCGGAAAAAGATTCAGATTCCGCAGAGGCGGTTTCTTCGATGAGTTTTTCTAAACCAAGAGGAGGGGAACGGATGGAGAATAATTTTCGAACGATCTCCGCGTCCAAGTAGGACGGAATACGCATGGTAGACAAATCGTTGTTAGGTGGGATACGCAACATTCGATTCATGGATGACCTCTTTTTCTCCAGAATAAAAATCGGTTCCAATCGGTCAAGATTTATGAGAATGAAACTCAATATCATTAATGAAATAGAATTCCTCAAATCGCCAAACGGCGGCCTCCTAAAGGAGTTCGTTTTTGATTGCCACCTCACCTCGAAAGAAAAATCGTTTTCTATATCTCCATGAATTTCGAAATATCCGCAACGTTTAGAAGATTGGCTCGCGTCGCAGTCGTCGTCGTTTTAACGTCGCAGGCCTTATTTGCGGATCATTCGTCTCCTTCCGACGAGATACAACCGGAGTTGAGGGAACGAAAGAGAATCTACTTGGGCGGATTCGGAATTCGGGAACTTTCCTGGTTTCAAGTAGGGTACAATCTAAGTCCGCGTTTTTCCCTTTCGTTTTCGTTTCATCAAAGACATAAGGCCAATCATTTCGATTTGGATCGAACCGGGTTTCCGCCGGGAGGGACTTCCTTCTCCCTTCGGAATCTTGATTTTACTCTCAATCAATATACGATCGCACTGGAATGGTTCCCGTTTTCCAATCCGTATTTTTTGAGCGTCGGTTTGGGACAGGAATCCTATTTTCAAAGGGATACGAAGAACGAGTTCTCCGTTTATTCGGACGGTTCCGCGGACGGAAGAGCCTGGACGTATTCGATAGACAATCGTAGATTTTTTCTCGCTCCCGGCGCGGGTTTACGTTATGTGTTCTCTTCCGGTTTATATCTGAACGGAGGATTTTCGGTTCTTTTCTTTTTGAACGACTCCGGGCGAGTTCATCGGGAAAATTTCGCCTTTTACGGTCAGAGACCGGATCCAGTCGTTTCGGAAAGGCTCTGGAAGGACGGAAAGGAGCAGGAGCGCGATCGCGCCCGAGGTATAGGAGTTCAGTTGTTTCTTTCGGCTGGAATTTCGATTTAGTAGTATAGATTATTTTAATATTTTAATTTTATTGATCGATTTTTATTCGGAAGAATCCCTATTCCATGTGAACCGCTAAACGATATCCCACGCCCGGTTCGGTCAGGATCAATTCCGGGTTGGAGGGATCGGATTCTATTTTTTTCCGTAGACCGGCCACGTGAACCCGCAACGGACCGGATTCGTTTTTGGCCATAGGTCCCCAGATGTGACGGATGATCTGTTCCTGAGTGAGAACCTTGCCGGCGTGTCGTATTAATAAGGTCAAAAACGAGTATTCTATCGGAGTCAGGTGTATCTCCGATCCGGAAGAGATAACTTTTCTTGCGGCAAGATCCACGTAAAGATTTCCGGAACGGAAAAAAGGGGAACCCGGTTCTTGGGCCTTATTCCGTAAGGCCACTCTGATTCTCGCCAATAACTCGCCCATACTAAACGGTTTCGTAATATAGTCGTCCGCGCCCGCGTCCAGGAGGGAAATTTTTTCCGGATCGGAGCCTAACACCGATAAGACGATGACGGGGGTTTCGCTCCAGGATCTGATTTCGCGTAACGCTTCTATTCCGTGTCCGTCGGGGAATTGAAGGTCCAACAAAATCACGTCCGGGGAACGGTTTGCTGTTTCGAGAATCGTCGCACGCACCGTGTCTGCTTCCAACGTATCGTAATGCGCCGCGGTCAAACTGATCCGTATCATTTTGCGGATCCGATCGTCGTCGTCCGCTATCAATATTCTAGGTCGGTTCGTATCAGCCATGTTTGATCGGTATTTCTATGAGGAACCTCGCCCCGCCTTGTTTTCTGTTTTCTGCGACCAACTTTCCGCCGTGGGTTTCAACGATGGATCTACTGATCGAAAGTCCTAATCCGCTTCCTATATGACTCCGATTATTCCCTCTATAGAACTTGTCGAAAATTTTTTCCAAATCTTCGACGGGAATCCCCGGGCCTTCGTCCTCGATGGCATAACGGATCCCTTCCTCTTCCGAAATCAACTCGATCACAACGGGAGAACCTTGCGGAGAAATCTGCACCGCGTTGAATACCACGTTAAAGAGAGCCTGTTCCATAAGCGTGAAATCCATCCAGACGGGAACGACTTTTTCGGGAATTCGAATGATACAACGACTTCCTTTTACCGTTTGTCTTAATCGGCGGACGACGACATGGATCAGGTCGGAAGGATCGTGCCAATCTTCGCGTAGTTTCAAAAATCCGGATTCGTAGCGACTCATATCCAAAAGATTTCCCAACAGAAGATTGAGAATCATGCTGCTCTCGTTGATTTCGCTTAACAATTCCCGTCTGGCTTCGGGAGAATACTCCATTTCCGGTTCCAACAACGCGGTGACGGCTCCGCGTATCGAAGAAAGGGGGGTTTTGAGCTCGTGCGATAAGGAGTTGAAAATGATCGTATAAAGACGCTCCGATTGATTCGCAAGATATCTCGTTCTCGTTTCCTCCGATAGAAATTCCCGTTCGAGAGCGAGGGCGATCTGATTTCCCATGGTGAGCAAAAGATTTTCCTGATCCAGATTCAGTTTTGAGGAAAGAAGAATTCCGATGGCGCCGATGACTTTGCCCGGAGCGACCAAAGGAAAATACGTTCCTAAGGATAAGGATAACGTATCCGTAAACTTACCGGCGGCGGTTCTGTTTTTGTAGGCCCAGTTTGCGACCGCGGTTTCTTTCGCGTCCGGAAAAAAATTTCCCGCTCTGGAAGAGTTGGAATCGATGTTTCCTTGATTCTCTAAAATGACCGTAGCTTCGGTTTGAAATACTTTTTTCAGATATTTCGCTCCTATCTCGGAGATTCCGCGTATTTCTCTTGCGTGTCCCAATTCTTTGGAAAGCTCGAATAACGTGGTTAAACGAAGTTCGCGATTGACGAGAATTTTCTCCTTTTGTCTTAACCTCGAAGTCACGTTTCCGATGACGATGGAAATAAAAAGAAAGGAACCGAACATCAATGCGTCTTCCAGTTTTTCTATGAAGAAGGTGTATTTGGGAGGTATAAATAGGAAGTCCCAGAAAATACCCGACAACAATCCCGCGAGAACGGTGGGTCCTTTCGAAAAAAAAGATCCGATTCCCGAAACGAAAAAAAGATATAAAAAGGAAATACTCCAATATCCGACGATCGGCTCCAAAAAAAGTCCGATACAAGTCGCGAAAAGTATCAATGCGGTCGAGGCGAAGTATCGTTTACCGCCAGATGAAATCCTTAAAAACCGGGCCAACGGATTTTCCTGATCGGAAGCCGAAACCGCGTCGTGAGGAACGAGGTTTAACTCGAAATTCGCCGAGGAACGGGCCAATTTTAACGCGGGGGAATTCCACCACTTCCACCAAGGAATATTCGATTTTCCTAATACGACTCTGGTTATATTCTTTTGTTCGGCGACTTTGAGGATGGCGTCCGCCGGATCCTCCTCCGCGTAATAAAGAATTTCCGCGCCCAACTCCCTCGCAAAAGCCAGGTTTTTTTCCAATTGACTTAGACTATTCTTGGATAAATTTTCCCGCGTTTGATTGTATATGGCGTAGAGTTCTCCGTTGCGTTCGTAAGTGAGACGTTTCGCATAACGTAACAAAGAATACGAACCGGGACTCGGGCCGATCGCCGCGAGTATTTTTTCCTTGAATTTCGAGGAACCGGTAGAAGCGTTTACGTGTCTTGCGGTGTAATTGAGCGCGGTTTCCCGCAGAAAGGTCAAATTCTCCTTCTTAAAAAAATGATCCCCCGCCTGATCCGCTTTTTCGGGAACGTAAATTTTCCCGTCCTGAAGACGTTTTCTTAGATCGTCAGGAGAAAGATCGATGAGCACGATCTCGTCCGCCAAGTCCAATACGGAATCGGGAATCGTTTCCCGAATTTTTATCGAAGTCGTTTTTTCCACGGCCTCGACCTGACTTTCAAGGTGTTGTACGTTCAACGTGGTGAATACGTCTATGTTGTGTTTTAGTATCTCCAACACATCCTGATATCGTTTGTTGTGCCTGCTTCCGGGAATATTCGTATGCGCGAATTCATCCACGAGCACCACTTCCGGATTTCTTTTTAATACGAAATCCAGATCCATCTCTTCGAAATCCAAATCCCTATGTTTCAGCTTTTTTCTGGGAAGAATCTCCAAACCTTCCAAAAGGGACTCGGTTTCCTTTCTTCCGTGGGTTTCGACATAACCCACGACGACGTCTATACCTTCCCGTTTCAGAGTTATGGCGGCATTCAACATCGCATAGGTTTTTCCGGCTCCCGCCGCCATGCCGAAAAACACTTTCAATTTTCCTAATGCGGATTTTTTCTCTTCGGCTTGGATTTTTCTGAGCAATTCATCCGGGTTTTCCCGGTCGTTTTCGCCGCGATCCGTCATCGTTCGATTTTTCCGAATTCCGAATCCAATTGCAAGTTCAATCGCAGAACGTTGATTCTATTCTCGCCGATAAAACCGAAGTCGGATTTTTCGACGGAGGCCTCGATCATTCCCCTTAGTTTTTTTATCCGCTCCGTATCGAGTTTGCGAGCTTTTGCGACCCGCTCCCATTGAAAGAAAACCGATGCGGGCGAGACGTGCGGGTCCAATCCGGATCCGCTCGTAAAAAGAAGTTCCGCGGGAATTTCCGTTTTACCGGGATGGCTATTCAAAAGGAAATTTTTTCTTTCCAAAACTTTTTCCTTAAACGAAGAATTCGTCGGAGAGGCGTTGGAGGCTCCCGATGCTACCGCCGAATAATCGGAAGCGGAAGGCCTCGGCCAAAAGTATTCGTTTTTCGTGAATTTCTGGGCCAACAATTCCGAACCGAGGATCAATTCGCCGGAACGAACTAGGCTTCCTCCGGATTGAAACGGAAAAAACCGCTCTGCGAATCCCGTTACGGTCAGGGGATATAAAATTCCGGTGACGAACGTTAAAAATATAAACGTCCTGAACGAAGTCGATACGAACTTCAACATGGATTTCTCCTTAAGCGATTCCTAATATGATTAAAAAAACGTCGATGAGTTTTATTCCTATAAACGGAGTTAGGATTCCCCCTAAACCGAATATCAGCAGATTGCGTCCGAGAATTTTATCCGGTCCTAACGGTTTGTAGGCGACACCTTTGAGTGCGAGTGGTATCAGCGCCGGAATAACGAGCGCGTTAAAGATGACTGCGCTTAATACTGCGCTTTGAGGCGAATGTAAACTCATCAAGTTCAACGCGGAGAGCGGCCCCGCGTTCGATCCGGCTGAGGCGTAGTAAGCGCCGAATAATGCGGGAAGGATCGCGAAGTATTTCGCTACATCGTTGGCGATGCTGAAGGTGGTCAAGGCTCCTCTCGTCATCAGAAGTTGTTTGCCTATTTCGACGATCTCTATCAGTTTACTCGGATTGCTGTCGAGATCGATCATATTGCCGGCCTCGCGTGCGGTCTGTGTACCGGTGTTCATCGCGACGCCTACGTCCGATTGAGCCAAGGCCGGGGCGTCGTTGGTGCCGTCCCCGATCATCGCGACGAGATAACCTTTCGACTGTTGTTCGCGTATTTTTTCGAGTTTGGTTTCCGGGGTCGCTTCCGCGAGAAAATCGTCCACGCCGGCTTCGGCGGCGATTGCGGCGGCGGTCAATTGATTGTCTCCGGTGATCATCACCGTACGGATACCCATGGTTCTAAGGCTGGCGAAACGCTCCTTCAACCCTCCTTTGACTATATCCTTTAATTCTATAACACCGATTAGACGGTCATCTTCGGCGACTAGAATCGGCGTGCTTCCGCGTTTCGATATCTCTCGAATCCGTTCCTCCATATCCTCGGAGATTTTTCGATTATAGTTGTAGAGATAGTTCCTGACCGCGTCACCGGCTCCTTTGCGGATCCTTCGTATCACGGTGCCTTCCTTCTTTAAATCCACTCCGCTCATTTTCGTGGAAGCGCTGAAAGGGATGAACTCTCCTTCCATTTCGGCCAGATTCCGTTCCCGAAAGCCGAATTTTTCTTTCGCCAATACGACGATCGATCTTCCTTCCGGAGTTTCGTCCGCTAAAGAGGAGAGCTGCGCTACGTCAGCGAGATATTTTTCCTCCACTCCGCTCGCCGGAAAGAATGCCCTTGCTTCGCGGTCGCCTAACGTGATGGTTCCGGTTTTGTCCAAAAGAAGAATGTCGATATCCCCCGCCGCTTCGATGGCTTTTCCGCTTTTGGAGATCACGTTAAAACGAATCAGACGTTCCATTCCGGAAATTCCGATCGCGGAAAGCAGGCCTGCGATCGTTGTAGGTATCAGACATACCAACAATGATATCAGAATCGGAATCGATAGATCCGCATTCACGCCGCCTTCCTTTGCCACGAACGTCGCGAAAAAAGGAAGACTCATCACAGCGATCAAAAATATAAAAGACAATCCGGAGAGAAGCATGGTCAACGCGATCTCGTTGGGAGTCTTTTGGCGTTTTGCTCCTTCCACTAAGGCGATCATCTTGTCCAAAAACGTATTTCCCTGTTCGGCGGTAATACGGATGAAGATCCTATCGCTCAATACTCTCGTTCCTCCCGTGACCGCGCTTCTGTCTCCGCCGCTTTCGCGCACGACGGGAGCGGATTCGCCGGTGATCGCCGATTCGTCCACGCTTGCGATTCCTTCCGTGATTTCTCCGTCTCCCGGTATCATATCTCCCGCTTCGCATACTACTATATCACCGATTCTTAATGTACTTCCGGATACGTCGGTTATGATTCCGTTATCGATCTTCTTGGCGACGATATTGGTTCTGGTTTTTTTGAGGCTGTCGGTTCTCGCTTTTCCTCTTCCTTCCGCTATCGCTTCGGCAAAGTTTGCGAACAACACGGTAAACCAAAGCCAAAGGGCGATTTGCAGATGGAACAAAGAAAAATTTCCGTTATAAAGATCCCTAAAAAAAATCCAGGAGACCAGCAGGGCTCCCAGATACACGACGAACATCACAGGGTTTTTGGTTTGAGAGCTTATCCCCAATTTCTTGAGGGAGTTCGTTATGGATTCGCGAAAAACCCCGGATTCGAAAAATACTTGTGATCTGCGGCTCATCGAATTCTCCTTTTCCTAAAACGTTTTTTCTTGTAACATTAGAAAATGCTCAAGTATCGGTCCGATGGTCAAGGCCGGAAAAAAAGTGAGAGCCCCTACGATTACGATTACCGATAGTAAGAGAAGGTAAAAAATTCCGCCTTCCATAGAAAAGGATCCATCGGATGATTGTTCCGATCTTTTTTTTACCGCTAAATTTCCGGCGATCGCGAGCACGGGTAGGATCACTCCGAACCGGCCGATCAACATCGAAACCGCGAGCGTTACGTTGTAGTAGGGCGTATTCGCGTTTAATCCCGCGAAGGCGCTTCCGTTGTTTCCCGCCGCGGAGGAGAACGCATACAACACTTCGGAAAATCCGTGAGGTCCGCGATTGCCGATCGAAACGAGGGCTTCCGGAAAACTTACCGTGATCGCGGTGAACAATAGAATCGTCGTTGAAGGTAGAAGGATTCCCAGGATCGACATTTGGATCTCTTTTTTTTCCACTTTTTTTCCGGCGTATTCCGGGCTTCTTCCGACCATAATTCCGCTTAAAAAAACCGTAAGAAAGACGAACAGTATCATTCCGTATGTTCCGGAGCCCACACCTCCGAAAACGATTTCGCCTAATTGAATATTCAATATTTCTACTAGACCTGCGAGCGGGGAAAAACTGTCGTGCATCGAGTTGACCGATCCGTTCGAAGCCGCAGTGGTCGAAGCCGCCCAAAGCGCGCTGCTCGAAATTCCGAATCTGGTTTCTTTTCCTTCCCAAAATCCGAACGATCCCGATAAAGAGTTGTACGAAGTTTCAGAAATCCATATCGTCAAAAAACCAGCGAATAGTATCGTGAACATAACTCCGAAAATCACCCAAGCGTGCCTAACGTTTCCGAGGATACGCCCGTATAAAAAAACGCAGGCGCCGGGGAGCAATAGAATCGAAATTATTTGCAGGAAATTTGACATAGGCGTCGGATTTTCGAACGGATGCGCTCCGTTTACTCCGAAAAAACCTCCGCCGTTGGTTCCCAACTGTTTGATCGCTATCTGAGAAGCCGCCGGCCCTAAAGGAATCGTCTGCGGAATTTTCTCGAGCGTCACCGCTTGCACGTAGGCGTCGAACGTCTGTACCGTTCCGTTGGCGGTTAATACGAGCGCTAATACGAACGAAATTGGTAAAAGGACGTATAACGTTCCTCGAACGAGGTCCTTCCAAAAGTTTCCCAAGTCAGCGGACGAATCCGCTTTGAGTCCTCGCGCGAGTGCGACCAAAACGCAAAAGCCGGTCGCCGCACTTACGAAGTTTTGAGTCGTCAGTCCCGTCATTTGGGAAAAATAACTCAACGTCGATTCTCCGCTGTAGGACTGCCAATTCGTATTCGTGCCAAAACTGATCGCAGTGTTCAACGCGAGATAAGGATCCAATCCGGGAAAGTTTTGCGGATTTAACGGCAATACGTGTTGGAATATGAGGATCAGGAACAACACAAAGATTCCTAGGACGTGGAACGATAAAAGCGAAGCCGCGTATTCCTTCCAGTCCATTCCCTTTTCGGGATCGATTCCGCAGAATTTATAGATAGTTTCCTCGAATCGAAACACTTCTTTCGATCCGAATACCCTATATAAATACATTCCCAAAACGGGGGAAGATAACGTAATCGTAAAAAATACGATCGATACTTGAATCCATTCCGTTGCCATAATTTCCCTCAGAATTTTTCCGGTTTAAAGATCGAATAAACGAGATAAACGAGACAAAACGCGCCCATCGTCACCGCCAGAGTAGTTTCAAAATTCATTATATTTAATTTCTCTTATGTTTTCGTATATAAAGCGTCTTGTCCGGATTTTTCCGGAATATCGACTGCGTTACGGCCGAAACGAATACCCTTAAGTAAAACACGGGATTTCCGATCGGTCAACCCGAGGCGGATTAAGCCTGGAAAAACGGAGTTAAGATGTTGTTAGGAGCCTTTCCGTCCGGTGAGGATGCGGGGGGCGGCCGATTATAGAATTTCCGCGGAAAGGAAAGTGATGTCGTCTTGGGCACGTTGTCCGGAAAGAAAGGATTTGAGATCGCCAAACACCGAGTTTACGAGGTCGGCGATCGGTTTCGAGGATTCCTTGAGTATGGATTCCAAAAGTCGGTCTTCGCCGAATTCCTCCTCGAAAGAGTTGAATTCCTCGACGATTCCGTCGGAAAAGAAGAACAGTTTATCCCCTTGGGCGATCTCCAAAAATTGGGATTGATATCTGACTTTCTCGGAGATTCCTATGATCGGTCCGCTTTTGGACAAACGTGTAATCGTAGTTCCGGAAAGATAAAACTGATCTGGGTGTCCCGCCGCCGAATACGAAAGCGTTCCTTCTTCCGTATCCACGTCCGCGATCAAACAACTAAAGAAGGATTTGATCGCGCTGTATTTGGCGATGATCTCCTTGTTTAACGCGGTGATCACTTCCCCCGGAGGAAGGTCGAGGTATTTTATACTTTCGTATTCGGATTTGATCAACATGGTGACTAACGCGGCTTGGACTCCGTGACCGGTCGCGTCGGCCAAAAAGATACGAACCTTTCCGGGTGATATTTCCGCATAATCGTATATGTCTCCGCCCACTTCGGTCATCGGTATGTATTTCGTCAAAATGCATATTCCGCCTAACGTGGCTTCCGGAGGAGGAAGGATTCGATCCTGGATTTTTTGCGCGTAGAGAAGATCCTTTTGAATCAACTTGATCGTGTTGTTCAATTCACCGGTACGTTCCACCACCTTTTCTTCCAGTTCCGCGTAGAGGTTTGCGTTCTCGATAGAAATCGCAGCTTGTCCGGCTATCAGTTCCAAAGTTTGAATCCTGTTTTCGGTGAATACGCCTTTGACGAGCTGGTTTTCGAGATAAAGCACACCTTTGAGGCTTCCCGCGTGGATCAGGGGAAAACATATCACCGATTGCGGTTTTTTTTCCTTTATATACTGATCCGTAAAGTCCTTGATCGAAGAGGTATCGAGTCCGTTGGTGGAAACCATTTTCCCGGTTCTAAAGACGTAATTTAGATAGGAGACGGGGTATTGTGTTTCGTCCAATTCCGGCAGATTCTCCACGACGATGCCGCTTTCTCCGCTTTGCCCGGCCAGATAGACCATTAGATTTTTATTATGTAGATGGAAGTAGATCGCCCGCGTCGCTCCGGCCGTCTCCATGGCGATCTGAATGAGTTTTTTCAGTAGGTTGTCCAGAAGTATTTCACCCGAAAGAAGATTATACGTCTTTAATATGATTTCCTGGTCCACAGCCGGAGTTTGGTGATTCGTTTTTCTTCCGTTAGTCTCCGCGAGGCCCGATCGATCCAATCGATCCGCAAAACGATCTTCCAATTCGGCGACCTTTACGGACGCTCCCCATCTGGAGTAAAGATCGATCGAGTTTTCGACGTAATAATTTCCCAAGGAAAAATTTCCCAATTTGTAGTGATACTTCGCCGCGATTTCGCACGCCAGCGCCTGAAACGACTGAAAACCCGATTCCTGAAAAAGTTTCATCGCCTTCTCATAACCCGCTATCGTCGCTCCTATATCGCCTTTGATCCTGCTTTTTTCCGCTTTGAGAAGTTCGAGATGTCCCATAAAGTTCTCGGGACAGTCGCGGCTCCATTTTTCGAAGTAGGCTAGGATTGTTTTCGTCTTTCTGGAGAGTTGAATCTTCCGGGAGAATGAAAGAGTATCATAATTTGCGAATATAGTAAGTCCGTAATAAAACCAGAACTCCGCGAACGGAATCAAACCGAAGGCGTTTTGGATGAGTTTTTCGCCTTCCGTTCCGGAAATCAGGGCTCTTTCGAAGTTTCCAGAGAAGTAGTGAAGTTTGGTAAGGTCGTGATAATAGTAGGAAAGCGCGGTGTAGTTCTTATCCTCCAAAATCCGTTTTTCGAACGCGACGCTGTCGAATCCGGAATCGTTCAACGAGTCAGGGGAAGCCGTTTTTCCGGCCAACGCGCGGATTAGCTGATGCGAACTTTTTACGATGGTGAACGCGAAGTTGTCGCGTGAAGCCGTAAAATACTGATCCGCGTTTTCAATATCCGAAAGCAATTCCTCGATGGGGGACGCGGCGAATATCTTCTTCTGCGTTTTGGCTTGCATGCTGAAACCCGCGTAAAAGATATCCCCGTTTTGCAACGCTCCGTTGTGGACGTCGTCCAATAATCCTATGTCGAGAGTGATATGCCTTTTCCAATGACAAAGATAGGCGGAATAAACGTACTGAACCTTCCACTTCACGAGGTCGAACGGAATCTTATCGTTGAGTTTCAACGCAAGGTGCGAATAACGTATCGCTTGGTCCAGATCCTTGAGCGCCTGGTTGACGATCATGCCGTAACCGCTGTAGGCGATCGGGCTGCTCCTGGACACTCCTTTTGTCAGAGAAGTATTAAACATTTTTAATACGATTAGAGCGAATAGGTTCTGGTTGTAGGTGAACGCGGAAGGACCGAGGTCCGCGAAAAGATCGATCAACGCCTGGTATTCCGGTTCCGAATTCTCCTTTACGTAGACGAGTTCCTGATCCGACTTCCCTTTGGAGAGGATGAGCGAAAGAAATAACTCCTTGAATAGGACCAACGTTACGCGCAACGGAGAAGAAGGAATGTTGATGCGGAACCGTTTCATCGCCCGTATACCCGCGAGGACCGCGTTTTCGACCTTGTTCATTTTGGAATAAAGTCTGACTTGGATCGCGTCTGCGCGGATATACTGCAGATCCGGAAGGTTTAGGTTTTCCAGGGACTCTAAAAGTTGCATCGTCCTTTCGTAATGATTGAGTAGATATTCCGTCTCCGCGGTTTCCAAAATCACGTTCGAATACATCTCTAAATCGTTGGTCATGGAATCCTTGTCCAACGAATTCAACGCTGAGTTCAGATAACGCAGGGAACTTTCGTAAGAACCGGAACTTTTCGCCTGCAAACCCGCTTTGTAGTTGAGTAACGTTAGATGTTTGCGGAGGGATTCCTCTTTGATCTCATCCGAAGCCTGATTGAGGTGGTTGGCGATCTGGAACAAAACCCTGTTTTTGGGTTCCGGTCCGTGAGTGTTCAACAGTGCAACTCCGACCTTCTTATGGAATTCCCTGCGTTTGGATTCCTCGAGGAGACTATAGGCCGCCTGTTGGACCCTATCGTGCGAAAATCCGAAACCCTGTTCCGAGGATACGTTCTCCTCGAAAAGAGAATGATCCTGACTATGCACCGGAGTCAACAGACCTTCCCGAACGGCCTCCCAGAGTATCTGATTGAGTTTAGAAGTATCAAAAAAACGTAATTTACTAATGAATCCGGACGTGAACCTTTCTCCCAGACAGGAACATACGCCGAGCAACTCCTGTACTCCGGGCGAAAGTTCGCGTATTCTTTGACAAAGCAGATCGACTACGTTATCCGCCACCGGAAGGTCTGAAATTTTCCCCGTATCCCATTTCCAGTGTTTCGCTTCGAAGTCGTATGCTAGGGAATTGGCCTTTTCCGAGGCTCTGAGTAGTTGAACCACGGCGAACGGATTTCCTAACGTCTTTTTGTGCAAGGTCGCCGATACCGAAGAGATCTGTTCCTCCGGTCCGGGAGCGAGATCTTGGAGAAGACGAAATATGCTGTCCTCGTCCAGAGGATCGACGGTGATTCTGCTGCTTTGAACTTTGTTGTCCTCGAGCGAATCCACGATTCTGGAGAATTCGTTCGTTTTTTCCAGTGCCTCCGGTCTAAAAGCAAGAATACATAAGAAGTTCTTAATTTTCGCATATATTAAAAAGGTTTCGATCAGCTTTAAGCTGGCCGGATCGGCCCATTGCAAGTCGTCCATATAAAGCACCAAGGGACGACTCGTTTCCGAAATGGCGCGGATGAAATTTCTCAAGGTGAAATAAAAACGGTTCCTATTTTCGTCCGGAGGAAGTTCAGCCAAATCTGGTTGCGGTCCGATGATGAACTCTAGTTCGGGAATCTGATTTAAAAGTATTTTTCCGTTCGCGCCCGTGTATTGAAGGATGAGTCGCTTGAAATCGCGGATTTCCTTTTCCGGTTTGGAAAGAAAGATCGAAACCAAATCCCTCAGCGAATGAATCAAACCTCCGAAAGGAACGGACGTTTCGTACTGGTCGAATTTACTCTGAACCACGATTCCGCCCCGTTCGGAAATACTTTTCAAAAAGGAACGGGCTAAAGCCGATTTTCCCGAACCGGATTCGCCCGTAATGAGGACCAGGCCCGTTTCTCCGCGGAATACCTTGTCCAAGGAGGCTTCCAATACCGCCTTTTCCTTATCCCTTCCGTAGAGCGCGGACGGATCGAAGGTAAGTTCCGGAACGTCCCTGGTTCCCGGTGCGAACAGATTCTGCGGACTTTGGTTTCCGAATTCGCGTCTACAGAGTTCGATGTCGTATATCAACCCGTTAATGGACGCATAACGTTGTTCCGGATCCTTCTCCAAAAGTTTCGCTATCACCAACGATATGGAAAGAGGAAGTTCTCCGCGGACCGTATGCGCCAAAGGAGGACGCCTCGCAAGATGTGCGTGTATGATTTCGTTGCGATCCTTGGAGACGAAGGGAAGCGTTCCGGTGATCATCTCGTAGAATATGATTCCCAGGGAATAAAAATCCGTGCGTAGATCCAAAACCCTCGAAAGTCTTCCCGTCAGTTCGGGAGAAATATACGAAAGCACCTCGGCGGAAAGATCGGGTGTGATCGATGGGGAAGTGTCTTTTCCGGAAAACGTGGCGGAGGAGAAGTCGGTGATTTTTGCCGCGCCCGTTTCCGGTTGGATCCAGATGTTTCCGGGACGAAGGGATTGGTGTAGTATCCTTTTTTCGTGGACTTCCCGCAGAGCGAGCGCGATGTTTATCGCCGTTTCGAAGAATTTTTCCACGGAATGAATTCCGTTCGGGTACATTCTCGCGAGAGGAACCGAACCACAATCCTCGATCACGAGGACTGGCACGTTTTCGTGACGGATCAGTTCGAGTGAATTTTGAATTCCGGGTCCTTTAGCAAAACTAGAAATTCTAAAGTCGTGATGGAGCTTCTGAATTTCCTTGCGACTCGGATTTTTCTGTCGAAGGACCTTAAGGAGAACGTGTTTCCCCGTCCTTTGATCCAAGGATCTGTATATCAGAAACTGATGATCAACGGAAAAGGATTCAAACGTTTCAAAACCTGGAAGTTCCATCCTGGAAGAACTGTGATATTCTCCCTAGGATTAAAATCAAAAAGAAAAAAGTCCGGTTCTTGAAATTCAGAGGAAACATCGAGCGGCTTCGATCCCGCTGACCACCGTACTTTCGACACAACCCGCGTTCAGGATCGGGTTTTGAATCCAGTCACCCGTGATCACCAAATTGTAATATCCGTTGTCTCCCGCGGGAAGTCTGTATTTCGTCGAACCCTTAGGCGACAAAACGTATCTCTCCGTCGGCTGGATATTCAATCGATAGAAGGCGGAATCCAATCCAGGAGCGCGGCTTTGATCCGTGTGAAGCAGAAGGTCCCAGTTGAATTCGGATTTCGCTCCTGGTTCCACCGCCGCCGGCCAGAGGTTGTACGCGTCTTTGTTTAAAAATCGAGCGACTCGTTCGCGTAATTTCCTCATCTCTTCCGGGAGATCGGGGTCGGCGAGCGGATTGGCCGGTCCGGTTCCCGCCGGAGAAGGTCCGCAGAAATACGCGATATGATTCGGCGTCATCGCATCCGGCCAGGATTCCCGAATGATCAAGTGACTCATATCACACCAAGTATCGAACGGTTCCACATAGGAGCCAAGGATGGGCGGTTCGTTTTTCCAGTATTTCCAGCCGAGTCCGGCCGTGTCCGGATACATCCAAAGTTGGAAGGCGTCCGTCAGACAGGTTTGGATCGTTTCGGTCATCTGCCGCCATTTTGCGTTGGATTTCAGAATTTCAGGACACAAAAACGGAATGGCACCGATGGAAATTCCGAACACGATTCGATCGAAATCCTTTCCTTGTTCGAGGACGAATTCCTCTCGATCCTTCCAATCGGACCAATAATTTTCCAAATCCACATGAGTATCTTTTAATATTTGTCCTTCGACGATCTGATCGTAAAGGGGTTCGCTCGGCCAACAACCCAATCCTTTAACATCGATTAGGGGGGAATATTCGTCCGTTTTGAGAGTTACTTGTCTCCCGATTCGTACACTTTGGATCCCTTCCTTTCCGTCGATTTTTCCGGGAACGAGTTCCCGAACCCTATGGAAGAATCGGATATCGACTCCCCGTTTTTTGAGAATTTCGTATAACGGAGTCATGATGGTGTCGCCCATACCGGCTTGCATCCTGTAGGCGACCGCGCCTTTGTACGTGAACACCATTCTCAGCGCGCCTTTGAGTGCCGTTCCCGCGGCGAACGTGTATTGATTGACTCCGCCGAAAACCAATCCGTAGATCGCCTGGACGATCGCGGAGTTGATCGTGATTTCGCTAGCACCGTGTTTGCGGAGCCATTCCCGATAATCGTAATCGTCTATACTTTCGAATCCTTTTTCGAATACACGATCCTCGATCATGCCGCGTATGTTGGTGAGGCTGAAATCGATCATGATCCAAAAACGTCTCGCTTCCGTATTGGATTCTATCTTCTTTTCTATCCTTTCCCAAAGCGATCGGACAAACAGATCCGTTATGCGGAGAAAACGATCGTGCGGAAAATCGGCGCTGAGTTTATCGAGCAGATTCTTTAATACGAGGATTGTCTTTCCCACCAAATCCAATCCTATGTCTTCGACCGTGTCCTCGATCCATTCCAGGATCTGGTTCCAGACGCTGTGATCGTTTTCCCCGTTTTCATCGTCCGGAAAGATGGAGTCGCGATTGGCTTGATAATATTCGGAGACGTAGTTGAGTATCATCGAAGGATAAGAGCTGGGGCTCGGCAGTTCCAGGGTTTCCCCGGGGACTTGGTCGTTCATCGGAAATTGGATGGGCCAGGGTTCATAACTTCCGTTGACGTTTTCCTCGAGTACGAAATAATTCGCCGGTTTAAACGCCTCTTCCCAAGTCGCTAAAGGTTTTGTGAGAGGTTTGTCCAACTCTTCGTAACATTTACGGATCAACTGAAAGGCGTGATCGTAAAACCCGAACCAGATATGAAGCCCGTGTTCTTCGATACGATTGTAAACGTTCTGGTTTCTTCCGCTGGCTCCTTTGCCGCCCAACCTCCATCCCATGTGATAGAGCGTAAGTTCGTATTTTTCCTTCCAATCCGGTTTGGAAGTGATTTCATACGCCGTTACGAGGGAACTCAATCCCCCGCCTAAAATGACCACCTTTTCCTTTTTGCCGCCCATAGTTCTTCCCAATTAGTCCTTTGATTTCCGTTTCTATTTATTTAAAAGAATATTAGAATATTCTTATGTATTTTGATGGATGATTTTTCCGGGGGAAAAATCGAAATCGAAGTCGCACCAGATTCCGAATTGAACCGGAACCGAAGCGCCTTTTAATCCGAAGTCGGACACGAACGGAAAATACGGGTTGTCCAAAAGATCCAAAACGTAGTTCCCTTCGAGCAGACCGCCTTTTCTGAAGTGGGTGACGTTGCTGCTCGCTTCGACGATCGCCTGGTAGCAGGCTTTGGTCGGATCGGCGGCGTCGCGGAATTGTTTTAGGAAAACCATTCCGAGCTCGGGAGAAAATAGGAAATCGAATAGGTTGATCACAAGTCCCATTCCCGGGATCGTGATTTTGGAAGGATCTCCGAAGAGCACCTCCGCGAATTTATTTCCTATTTTAGAAAAGTCGTCGAAGGATTCTTTCTTTTGAGAACCTCCGGGCGGACAGGTCAACGTAAACATTCTTTGCCAAATCGCCTGACGATCTTTTCCTCTCGGAGTGACCGCGTCCGCGGAAAAATATTCGGGCGGGACCTGTAGCGACGGCATTTGGAAGTTTCCCTGAATCTTGTGAAATCCGTAGATCTCCCTTCCGGTCGCCATCGCGGTGGGAATATCCACGAAAAGATAAGGCTGATAAAATCGGATTCGAAGCGGATCCTTCGCAAACAGAGGAATCCAAAAACCTACGTCCGTTTCTTCGACCCAACCGCAGTCGTTTCCCGGTACGAGATATTGTTGTTTTGCGAATACGAGAAAAAGTTTGTCCGTAAACGCGGAGTAGTGCGCGCTTCCGTTAGCGGGCCCGTTGAGATCCCTATCCACGATCGATTGTATCGAAGCCTGATTTCCTTCTATACAAAAGGAATAAAATTCCACCTGTTTCATCTGATACGGCGGAGGGAGTTCCTGTTCTCCGCCGCGCACAACGTAGTTTGCCATGTATCGTTTTCCTCTTTAAATCGGGCTTCAAGGTGTCTGAGATTGTTAGAATATTGTAAATAATAAAATTACCATAAACTTTCGTTTTGCTAAGGTCCAGGAAGCGGTTTTCCGAGCGAAAGGGAAAAAAAACGGAACGAAAGTTTTCTATTTTGAAAATCCATTTCGTCGCGGAAAACCGAATTCTGCGGGGTGAAGTCGCGATTACGGATTCATCCGATACGCTTCGAAAAACGAACGTTAGGTTATACTCGGATTTCGGAGACGGGTCGGAAGCGCACGTTAGTCGGTGCTCGGGAGGCGGACCGGTTCGTTCGGTTTTTCTCGAGTATTGCTCCGTTTCTCCGCTTGTTTCGGTGCGGATCGGCGAGTTTTTTTCGTTTCCACTGTTTTTCTTTGCGGAGGTCGGCGGAGTGCGAGTGACGTCTAACGGATCCGGTCGGAAAATCGGTAAGATCTTTTTTTGTTATATTATATTAGAATATATTGAATTCCTTGCGTATTCCTTTTGGAACGAAGGGACTTTTCCGGATATTTCGTTTTACTTATAATTGGATTAAAATTCGCTCCGATTTTTTCGGAAAAACCGGGTTTCTATTTGTTTGTTTCGCGTCGGCCGAAGGTGAGGTTTCGATTTACCGATCGGCACGATTCTAAATAAACAAAGAGGTGTTCCATGAAAATTGTAAATCGCTCGTTCGCGATTTTGATTCTATTGCTTGCCCAGGCCGTATTCGGAGAGAATTGGAGGCTGTCGGGCCGTTTCGTTTTGCCTAACGTTCCGATCGGAAATACGGAGTTGGGTACGAATATACGAATCATAACCATCAATAATACCAACCATTATTCGCCGATGTTGGGTAACGTAGCGCTCGCATATGCGGAAGCAAGCACAACTGCGACCACCAGCCCGCGTCCGATCCGGGTCAAACGTATGACCGATTACAACGGGGGAGGATCGTCTTCTTCTCTGGCGGATGTTTGGGCGAACGTAGGAAGCGCCGGATCCACGAGCAGGGGTTTTTCATTCACCGGTTATGCGGGCCTGGAAGAATACAATTACGAGATCGGAGGAACGAATCTGTTGGATCCGATTTTGGGTTGTTTCGACGCTCCCTGCGCGAGTTTTACCACGTTAGGCGTCACTGGAACGGTTACTCCGCAAATCGACGTTTCCTACGCTTCTCCGAACGCAAAGAGTCACACGGATATGGTTTCAGATTCCGTTTACGATTATTTCGCGTATCCGGATCAGACGCAGGGAGGTAAGGTTACCGTAGTACGAAGACAACACAACAGCGGTCCTCAGTCGGCCGGAGCTTGGGAAGTTTTGGGTCAACCGGGGATTTCCGCCGTCGGAACGGTCGCTCATGTCCGTTTAACGCGGAGGGAAGGATTTCCGTTGCGGCTCGTCGTCGCGGTGGAGAACGGTTTGCTTTCCTCGATCCAGGTGTTTCGACTTTCTCCGGTTGTGATTTCCGGACAACCTCCGTTTGCGATGTGGTTTCAGGAAGGGAATACGATTTTCACCTCACACGTGTTATTGACGATTGCCCCCGATTCGAACGCCAAATACTACGCACATCCGGATTTGGAGATCAACAACGCCGGAATTCCGTTCCTACTGCATACTAGAAAAACGACCGCCGCCGAAGGCGGCATGATTCAGTCCACCGTGAAAAAACTCAACGCGGGAGAATGGCAAACGGTAGGGAACGCATTTTTGGGGAATTCGACGAGCGAAAGCAACGTCTGTACGGATATGACCTTCAACACGTTCAACGATCGTCTGCATGTGGGTTGTATCAATTTCTTTAATATTCGTCCGATGGTCCGCGTTTTTAACGGGAATCAATGGACTGGTTTGGGCGATATTCCCGCCGAGACCGGCTTTTCCGCTTGTGTCCCGTTGTTTCCTCCCGCCGACACGAGTATTACGCACGACCGTGCGACTAACGCGTTGTTCTTCGCGTTTTCTTCGTGCGGAAATTCCGATGCTAGCGTGGTCGTGGTCGCAAAGGATTTGGACTAAGATTCGGTCCGGTCCTTTTCGCAAACGGGAGAGGACCGGATTCCAACCGCCAACAAGAAACAAGAGGATGTATAATGAACTTTTTTATCGGGCGGCGTTCCAGACGGTCAAAAAGAAACTCCGTCGAAAATCAGACCGCGCTCCATTTGGATTTATTTCCGTACCAATCCACCTTGAAAAACGGATTCGATCTCGTTTATAAATATTATTTTATAATAGAATATATAATAGTTCTCATATACTTTTTTTATATGTTTTTTCTATTTATGTTTCATTATAATGGGATCAATTGTGAATCTATTTTTAAGTAAATTAATTCCGGGAGGTTTGTTTCATCGTAGTCGCGGTTTTTTGACGTTTCGTCTAACGTACGTTTCCGTTTTCTAAGGCCGCGAATAATAAACTAAGAGGTGTTTGATGAGACAGATAAATCGCATGTTCGCGATTTTAATTTTGTTTTTCTCCGTCGCGGTTTCCGCGGAGGGAAATTGGAGATATTCGGGAAGTTTTCTTCTTCCGAGTACTTCTATCGGAGGATTGGAGTTGGGCACGAATCTGCGGATCATTACCGTTCTATCGGGTAACGCGATTCTACATAAGGTCGCTCTGGCGTACACGGAGGCGGATACGAATTTTCCGATCGTTCAGAAACGGATTCGTATCAAACGTTTGGAGGGTTATAACGGCGACGGTTTTTTTCCGTTCTTCGGGGATTCTTGGGTTTCTATGGGAAGTCCCGGATTGACGAATCGCGGTTTTTCGTTCAGCGGATACGCGTTCGACTATTACGATTACGAATACAAGATCGGAGGAACGAGTTTAACGTCTCCTATTCTAGGTTGTTACAGTTCTTTTCCGTGTTCGGATTCCGACTATGTGCCGGTGGGAGATTCTAACTTAGTCATTCCGCAGATCGCTCCGACTTCCCATTATCCGGCGTCCAAAAGTTCCACGGATCTGATTTCGGATTATGCGAACGAATATTTCGCGTATCCCGATCAGACGCAAGGAGGGAAGGTTACCGTCGTCAAACGCAAACATTACACCACTCTTACCCAAGGGGTTTGGGAAGTCGTCGGACAACCGGGCTTCTCCGCTCCTGGTACGGTGGCGCACGTTAGACTCGCTTTCCGGAACGGACATCCACTGCGGATCGTCGTAGGTATGGAAAACGGACTTTTGTCTTCGTACGAGGTCTTTCGTTTACAGCCGATTGTGATTCCCGGACAACCAGCGTTTTCTTTTTGGGTCAAAGAGGGGAATACGATTCCCGCTCAACACGCGTTGACGACTCTTTCTTCTTCGGATCCGAATTCCAAATATTACGTTCATCCCGATTTGGAGATCAACGGAGCCGGTGTTCCGTTTTTACTCACTTCGAGAAAAACGACCGCCGCCGAAGGTGGTAAATTTCAATCCACCGTGAGGACGCTCAACGGGGGACAATGGGTTCCTCTCGGAAACGAGTTTCTCGGAAATTCTCCGTCGATGGATCACGTTTGTACGGATATGACCTTCAACACGTTCAACGATCGTTTGTATGTGGGTTGTATCGAATTTTACAACTTGAAGCCGGTGGTTAAAACGTATCTTCCGGTTTTGGGTTCGTGGTCAAACGCGGGTAACGTTCTCGACGAGACCGGTTACAACGCTTGTGTCCCGCTCGGACCTCCTCCCGATAGCAGCATAACGCATGATCGCGCGACGAACGCGCTTTTTTTCGCGTTCTCCGGTTGCGGGAACGGTTCCGGTAACGATCCTCGCGTAGTAGTAGTATCCAAGGATTTGGATTGATATTTGAGACGCCGTTTCCGGACTCGTATTCCGGATACGGTCGTTTTTAAAAAGAAGGAAGTGATTTGAGGATATCCGGTCGGAATCGGGTCGATTCCCATTCGGTCTCCGTTTTTCGACAGGATATCCGTTTTTTTATCGATACGTCCTTTTTCTTCCGGTGAGTTTGTGCCAAAGATCGATCTCGCGGTTTTTCTCCTCCCGAAAGCGGGCGAATCGTTCCGCCGATGTCTCGTCCCATATTAGAATATTTTGTTTATCGCATGTGATTTCGAATTTGGGCGGGCCGAAGGAATTTATCAGTTCGTTTCGATCCAATCCGGGCGTTACGGCGAAGTCGTATTCCCCGTCGGAAGGATCGGTGTACCAGTTCCAAGTATTCTGCCAGTATTCGGGATGAAGATCCGGGAAAAAATTGTCGGCGCGAAGGCCGGTTCCGGAAAAGACGCGGATCCTCCTCGAAGTCCAAAAATCGGACATTCCCTTATGGAAACCGTATTCTTTCCTTTTTTCGTCCAAACAGAAGACGAGCGCGTCCTCGTATGCGGAAAACCGCGTTCTTCCGGAGGAGAACGAAAATCCGATCATTAATAAAATTAGAATATACAAAAATTTTAATTTCGCTTTAAAAAAATTTCGGTGTTCCGACCATACGAGGATATGCAACGGGACCCAACAGAACAACAAAGGAATCAGGTAGCGGAGCGTTATTCCGTCGCTCCGAAAAACTCCCGACAACGTTCCGGTTCCTAAAATTCCCAGAGAAGAAAGAACGACCGAAAGCAGCAAGTATCTGTATCGAAGAGAATACGAACGCGTTTGCGGGAGCGTCCGGCCGGGACTTTGTCCCTTGTCTTTTTTTAAAAAGACGAAAATCGGAACCAGGGAAAGATACGCGAATACGAGTAAAAGTAAGGCGGTTGCGTCGGATCGGATTTGATGTCGGATCGTGTCTTCGATCGGTTTCCAAAAATTCCAAGAAGGGGTTCCCGTATAATATCCGGTCGGTAGGAAGACGAAATCGGAGCGAGTCAACGTTCGGTAACAATACAAACCTGCCGACACGACGACGCCGAAAAACAACAAGGATCGTACATCCCGTTTTTCTTTTTCCGAAACGAAAAATTCCCAAACGTTCAAAACTCCGCAGGGAAGACTGAAGTAAAAAAAATACAACGGATCGGAAACGAGTAGGAGGATTTGAAGAACCGCAAAAAGGACGTATCGTACGATATGGACGACGGTTTTCTTTTCGATTTCCGTTCCCAACGAAGATCGGTCTTCGGGTTTGTCGTTCACGCGTTTTGGAGCGTTTTTTCGCGCGTTCATTCGAATCCACATCCCCGCCGAAACGAATGAAAAGGAAAACGCGCCTCCGTGCGACGCAAATCCGATCGCGGAAAAAGTTCCGGAGAAAAACGAAGGGAGAATTAGAAAAAAAGAATATACTAAAGTAGCCGATGATTTTTCGAAACGCCTCTTTCCCGTTGTTCCGTTTTCCGATCCCAAAAAATAAAAGACGGAGAATCCCAACCATAATACCTGGAATAGGTAGGAAACATATACGCTAACGACACCGTCGGCGATCCAAGGACGAAGACAGAAATATACGAACAAATCCGGAAAAAAAAACGGGGAAGGGGTGAGACTCCATCCTTGGAGAGAATTTCCGTCTATGATCAAATCCTGATATACGACGGCGGGATACAAAACGTCCGCGTTGAATGCGAGGCTCCGCAGCACCGATCCGCCGTCTAAGGAAAGTAAAAAGAAGAATACTGAAACGGCGAATACGATCCATTCTTCCGCTTGCCGTTTCATTCTGCGGAAGGAGTGGATCGTATCGGAATCGTTTGTAAAGTGTTTTACCGTTTCGAGAGAGGAATCGATCGAAAGAAAAGGAATCTTTTCCTTCGATCGAAGATGACTTTATCGAGTCGTCGAATTCGAAGCCGACGGTTTTGCAGGGGTTTCGGATGAGGAAGGCGAAGAGGTAGGAGCTACGACCGGTTCCTTGTCTACGACGGTGATCCCGTTTTTCTTATCCACGGTTCCGCCTTCCGCCATGATTTGTAAGGACCGTAATCCAGGTTTGCCGCTTGCGAGCCACTTCTGAAAATTACCGATCTTTTGAACGCAATAGTGGAATCCTCTGTCCGTGGAAATCTCCGATCCCGGGGACCAGGGAAATAAATCCCTACGAACGGATATCGTTCTTACTACGAGGGAATTTTCCTCCACGGGTAGGTTTAGGATCGAGTTTTTGAATTCCTGGGGATAGGCGAAATATTCCTCCGCGTTGCTGAAGTAGATGATTCCCAGTTTGTGCCCGGCTTTTTTGAGGGTGTTTCCGATTCCGGTTAACGTTACGGTTCCGAGTAGATTTCCCCGCACAGGAAAGATCCTGTCTTCTAATGCCAATTTTCTAATATACGAATATTGTTCGTCGTCGGTCTGGAACATTTTGTATCCGTATTTTTTGGAAAGCATCAGATTGGTTCTGTGACGTTTTCGGATGAAGGGAGAAGCCTGTTTATAAATCTTCTTGTATTTGTCCGGATCCGTCAGGGAAGTTCCGATCAATTCGAGAGCTTCCTTTTCCCCTTCCTTTCCCCAAAAACGGATGAAGTCCTCCTTTTTTTCCCCTTTTTTGAGAAATAGGATCGTAATCTCGTTTGCGTGGACGACGATCTGGGTGAAGTCCATGAGATAGACGAAGTCCGACTTGGCCCACGCGGCGATCGTCAGGTTCTGTTCGGATCCGACTCCGACATACGCGTTGCCTACGTTCTGCACTTGGGGAATCAAAAGGTCAAGACGATCCTCGTTGGATACGGTCGTATCGCCTACGTCCCATTTGGTGGGAATCAGGGTTTCCTGAGGCGTGTCGCGTAACGCGGCTACTTTGGAAACGACGTCCTGTTCGGTGAGGGAACGGTTTTCCTTGATCTTCTCCGATCCGGAACAGAAAGAACTTCCGAGAAACAAAAACGGAAGTATCCAATGAATTCTTAATTTAGAATTTTTGCACATATTAATCGTTTGCGTCCTTTGCACAACGGAATCCGAAGTGATGGTATTCCGGAAAATTTTCGGGGATATGAGCCCTGCGTTTGGAACCTCTCGCATAGGCCGCGGGCCACCACCAAGATCCGCTTTTTAAAACCTTTTTCGTATGACCCGGGCAGTTTTCCTTTCCTCCGCAGGGTCCTTTCGGATCCTTTCCTCTGCACGCGTCGCCGCAGGCCTTAAAGGAAGTGGAATACCAATCCTGAGTCCATTCCCAGGAATTACCGGCCATGTCGTACAGTCCGTAAACTCCCGGAGCGCGAGTGCCCACGTTCGCGGTCGGCATCAGATGCGGTTTTTCCGTTTTTTTCGCGACACAACCCTTGACGTCGCCCACTTCTATGATCGCACGTTCGCAGGTTGCGGGTTCGTTTCCCCAGGGATATAAATTCCCGTTGGGACCGCGGGCCGCTTTTTCCCATTCGGCTTCGGTGGGCAATCGTTTGCCGGCCCATTCGCAGTATTCCTTTGCGGTGTACCAACTGATTCCCGCCGCGGGTTGTTTGGATCCTAAATACGGTTTCCCATAACGCGGGCCGATGTAATTGCATTTTCCGGTTTTCAGACATTCCTGGCATTTACCGGCGCTCTTACATTTGTCGAATTCCTCGTTCGTTACTTCGTATACGTCCATGTAAAAATCGCTTACATAAACTTTCTCCTGCGGTCTTTCGTCTGCGTCGTGCGTGTCGCTTCCGCGGATAAATTCACCCGCGGGAATACATTTCATCCCGGAGATTTCCCTTCCGCCGCAGGCCGAATCGGCGACCAGTTTACAACGGACGAAAAACGTCAGGACGAACAAAGACGATAACAAAAGAAGAATGGAGCGAGGTTTCGATTGCATGGAAAAGGTTCCCGTTCTAAAAACACCGTTTCGGTTTTTTGGAATGAGGATAGACTGGAAAACGAAACGGACAAAGCAAGAGAAAATTCCGGGATAGCCGCCGACCTTCCGGAATCCAAAACGGAGACGAAACTTCCACGTTCGATTCCGCATTTTCCGAAAAAAATATGGATTCCCAAAGCGATTCGCTAAGATTTGTTCTATCCCTCCGGAAAGAATGAAAACCCGCATCTTCCTTCTTACACGAACCGTTCTGATCCTCGGTTTCATATCGTTTTCGACGATTTCCTGCGCGGGTTTTTTCCGTAAAAGAATTCCCAATTCCCCGTTGAACGACGTCAGGAGAATGATCCTCGTAAAAATCGAACCGGGTCGTCTGGGGGAATTCCGCGAAAAGACGGAGGGACGTTATTCCGTCAGTTATCAGGAAGCAGACGCGTTTTATGCCGTGCTTCCGAAAGAAGAAGCGGAGGCGCTCGCCTCGTCTTCGACGGGAATCGCTCTCGTCAAACAATCGTTTCCTTTTAAATACTATTCGGGCAATTATCAGGAGTTGATCGGGGAATCTTTTTCCGGATTGGCCGATCTTAAAAAGGGTTACAAGGATAATATATTAAATATTCATTATTTATCCGGAATCGCCAATCTGTATTCCAAGTTGGCGCGGGTCGAAGTCATCGGAAAAACTGCGAGGGGAAGGGAAATTCCCGCGTTGGTTTTATCCGATTCTGAGGCGCCGGATAAGGATAAAATTTCGGTGTTGTTCAACTGCGCGCATCACGCCAACGAGGTGATTTCGGTGGAACACTGCTACGATATCGTTTATTCCGTTCTTTCCGCTCCGAAAGAATATGAGAAAATTCTTAATAAGATGCGGATCTGGATCGTGCCGATCGTCAATCCTGACGGCGCGCGTCATTTTTGGCACGTCTCCCATCTGATGGGAAGAAAAAACGGATATCCCGGATCCGGACCCGTCAACGAAAAACTAAATCCGGGTGTGGACATCAATCGGAACTATCCTTTTTATTGGGGAAAAACCGGAGGAGGTTATTCCTCGTCCAATCCTTCGAACTATTTTTATCGGGGTCCTTCTCCGGGTTCCGAGCCGGAAACAAGGGCCATGATGGAACTCGCGGAACGGGAAAGGTTCGTAGCATCCATTAGCTTTCATGCATATGCCAATTGTCTGTTGGTCCCGTATTCTATCGACACACTGAACAATCCGGAGCCGGATATGGCCTTCGAATTGGGAAAAAAAATCGCCGCTTCGGTGGCTTCGTTGAACTCGGAAAAGGAATTCGAAGCCAGAAAAAACATCTATCCCGTGGACGGTGTCGATCAGGATTATCTTTACTTCACATTCGGAACGCTCGCGTATCTGTTGGAAACCACCCACTTGAATCCGGTTTACAAGGAAGTGGAGCGCATCAACCTGAGTCTGCGAGACGCGTGGAAGATTTTGTTAAACGAAGTTATGGACGGGAAGAGGATTTTTCTGCGGATCGAGGACGAACAAGGTCTTCCCTTGGAGGCGAGGGTCGAAGTGGAGCGGGTGAAATACTTTCACGAAGAGGCGCGTACTTCCAATCCGAAAAACGGTTTTTTCTTCCAGCTTTTTCCGGACCGCAAGGAAACCAAGGTCAAAATCGCGAAAGACGGATACGAAGGCGCAGAGATAGCCGTCAAGCCGAACCGAAATCGTGAACCTCTGAAAATCGTATTAAAAAAAAGTAAACCGCAATGAATATCGCCTCTCGATTCGGAAACGAATTTTATCTCGTACTCTGCACGCTGATTTGGGGCGGAACGTTCACGATGACCATCTTCGGTCTAAGGGACACGTCACCTTCCGTCTTTCTCGCTCTTCGGTTCGGAACGGCGAGTCTGATTTTTTTGCCTTTCGCGTTGCGGGAATTCGAAAAAGGAAAGGTTTGGTTTCCGGGCGCCTTTTTTTTAGGACTGTTTTTGTATCTGGGTTTTGCGTGCGAAACGGTTGGTTTGAGGACCATTACGGCTACGAAGTCCTCGTTTTTGATAGGAACGTTAGTCGTCATTACCCCGTTTTTGGAGGCGGTGATAGGACGAAAAATGCCTTCTTCGGGAAACCTATTCGGAGCGTTCGTGGTTTTTATAGGCATCTGTCTTATCTTTTTGGGAGAATCGGGTAAGGAAGGGATTTTTCGCGTCGAAAGCGGGGATTGGATCACGTTATGCGGCGCTTTGTTTTTTTCGGCGTATATCGTTCAAATGGATCGCGTTAGTCGATACACCCCGATCCGGGTTTCCGTGTTTTATCAATCCTTTGTCGCGGGATTTTTCGCGTTCGTTTCCGCGTTTTTACTCGATTGGAGCGGTTGGGAAAAGGCGAAATTCGAGCCGAGTCTCAGGCTGATTCCGGGTGTGTTGTACAACGCGCTTTTGGCTTCCGTATTGACTACGTTTCTGCAGACGAAATTCCAGAAGTTCGTTTCTCCGACGAGAGTGGGGATTATCTTCTCTCTGGAACCGGTGTTTTCCACGATCATCGCCTATTTTTTGTTAGGTGAAACCTCCGGTCCGATCCGGATTTCCGGATGTGCTTTCGTATTCGGAGGTTTGATTCTCGCGGAAACCTTGGGCAAGGAACACGAAGCGGGAAAAAAAGCTGACTGAGAAAATCCATTTCCATTTCGTTTTGCGATTCGCGGATTTTACGGAATCGTATAACCGGCCTTTTTCAAAAAACGGATCAGCGATTCCGCGAATTTTCCGGCGAAAGCCGCTCTTAGAGTTTCGTCGTTTCTGACGTTCGGGCCGGGCGTTTCCATCTGAAAGGCGTCCACGTTTCCACCGTCGTCGGATCCGTATACGTCCGAGATAAAACCTCCCGTGAAATAATGATTGTCCGCCGAGGAAGGAAAGTTCCGAAGTTGCCGGTTCGGAAAGGACGGATATCCTTTTTCCTCGAGTAAGGTTCCGATCGCGTCGTCTCCGATCAATACTTCCCGTAACGAAATTCCACCCGCATCGACTAACGACTGTACGCTGGAAGAGCGATGGAGGAGGTCGGCCGCCCATTCGTTTTCGTCCGATTCCAATTCCGCCTCGGTCAGGTTGAATCCGAGTTGTACGATGTCCTGCTCTTGTCCGTGACCGTGGACGTCGATCAAAATTCCCCTCCGAAAACGTTTTTGTACGTCACCTTTTGCGGCGGAAACGAAACGATGAAAATCCTCATAGGCGATCCTGTTTTCCGCGAACGCGGGAGATACGAAGTCGTCCATCGCTTCGTCAATCCTTCGATTCATATCGACTTTGGAACGATCCACTCGGTTGATTACGAGATGAGGTCTTTTGCCGAGACGAACGTTTATCTCTTGGCCGATTTTGTACGCGAGGTCGGCGGTGTTCGAATCGTTGCCTAACGTGCCCGTGGTTCGATCGCTCATCTCCGAAGGTAATAAAGTTCCTCCGTGCGGCGAAGTTATGATTATGGGTAATTCTCCGATATGGATTTCCGACCAACCGTTTTTTGCGGATACGAAACCGCAGCCTATGTCTTCGATACAATCCGTCCTATCGAGTGATTCGTTTACGAAAGAAGCCGCCGCAAGAACGGGCAATATCGACAACGGATCGGTTTCCGTTTTGCGATCGCAGTGAACGAACGAGAAAACGAGAAAAAAGATCGGAAATGCGGAGATGGTAAACGAACGTAATTGAATCGGGAAAACGGGGTAGCTGGACAACAAATAATATCTCCAAAAATTTCCCGGATTCGAAGTGCGCGTACTCCGAATCCGGGCGTAAACTGAGCTTTCGATTTTCGTCTACGAAACGCTCTTAGAAAAGTATTTGCAACTGTATAACCTTTCGTTTTTAAAATTTGCGCAATTTTTTTCTCGAATTTTAAATTAATTAAAAATAGTGAATATTCCATAATAATAATATATTCATCGATCGGAATTTCTTCCTCGGCGAACCGGTTTCAACTCCGGCCCGATCCGTTTCGTTCCGTTTTCTCTTTGTTAGGCGAAACTCCGGATTTAGGGCTCGTTGAATTCGGGCAACTTTCGGAATGAAAGCCTTGTTTCGGGGAACGTAATTCGGCGTTTTGAGGTGGAATCTTGAAATTGTAGGGGCGATACTCTTAAAACGGGTTGTTATAAAAATGGATCGTATTTCCTTGGATAAGGATCCCGCTCGTATTTCGTTCGTTTGTGCGATCGGAGTTGATTCCCGGATTTTTCGGAGGATTTCGTTATGAGACCGTTTTTTAATACCCTTATTTTGTTAGGTTCGATCTTGGGGGCGACTCTTGCCTGTTCTTCCAAATCCCCTTCGAATGAAATGGACGCGACTACTTCCACCTTCGCCTTGTTATTCGGAAGTTCGGTTTCCCAAAATTCCTCCTTTTTTCCGGCGGAGATACAGTCGGTTTCTCCGGAGCATAACGGTAGATTTGCCTCCTCTTATACCGAGGCTGGAGTGCATTACACTTTTCCCCAATGTCAATCCGCGGGGGTATTCAGTTTGGAAAAGGTAGTTCCTCAGGATGTGTTCGTAGCGGAAGCGGTTTTTAAAGAGAATATCTCCTCGGGAACGATCAGCGTCACGAAATTGGGAATTCCGGTTGCGGGTTCGGTCACACAACCGGACGCTAAAACGCTTCGATTCGTTTCCGATCTTCCGGGGGATTTGTATCAGAAATACCGGGTCGTCACCTCCGACGTCAAACTCGCGTTAGATGGAAAGCCGGTCTTGGACGCGACCTGGTTTTTTTATTACGACCTCAACGGAGATCGAGGCGCGTCTCCGAATCGTGTCGGCTTAACTTGTTCGGATGCCAGCGGGACCAATGTCTGTAATTTCGAATCGACGTATCAGCTCGGTAGATTGAACGACGGAACTGTGAATCCACAATCCGTTTTCGATTTTAACGTAGATAATTTCCGAACGGACGTCGGAATCCAAGGTTCCGGCGGAGGGTTTATCTACGTCTGGTCGTACGAGCTTTGTGAAAGCGAGACGGCCGGAATTCCGCCGAAGGCTTCCGGAGAGTTCTTATTCGGAAAGATGACGGGTACCGTTCCTTGGGAGATTCCGCGCGCGGTGGTGGAGGCGAACGATTTTTACGTGGGATCGATGACTCAATTCTTTCGAAACGTAGTCGGTCAGAGATACGATCATTCGATTCATTTTGAAGAGGCTCCCCCGGTCACCGCCGCACAACAATGATCCGGCGCGTTTTTCGCCGGAGTGTTTCGTCGTTTGTCGGCTCCCCGTTTCGTTTTTCCGAGGCTCCGTTGATCGGTAGTTGAATCGTTTCCTTTCTTCCCATAAAAACGTAGGAACGTGTCGCTTTTTCATCACTGCTTCGTCTCCGTTTTGTCGGTGATACTTGTCCGATTGGAATCTTCGGCTCTTCCGTCGCGGGAGCGGTCGTTCGCAAAGGGCGAGAGGCTTGCGTTCTTCATACGACGAACTTTCGCCGTTCTTGTTTTCAGGTCCGGAAAATACGATATCATTTTGTTAAACGAACGAACGGATATGTCTGCGGAGTATTTGCTTCTTTTTGAATATTCTTAAACTTTAATTCTTTTTATGGACCGATCGGTCTACTAAAATGGCGGATCCTTGCGAGCGAATCGGTTCCCCGGGCGGGCCGATGCCGCTTTTTTCTTCGGGGATTTTTCGGGAAAAACGAAAATATTCCGAATTTTTCTCCGCGAATTCGGAATATTTTTTACAATAATTGCTTGCCGGGTCGCTTCGGATTTATACTTTGGTCCTTACCGCTGTTTCAGAAATGAGACAGCAGTGAATAACTAAGTTGCTTCTTCTTCTCGT
>NZ_RQFA01000034.1 GCF_004770155.1 Leptospira gomenensis
CAGGGCGTCCTCTGCGGCGCATGATCCAAATTAATTACGTCACCCAGACGGTCAAACCATTTTTAGAAAAAATGTAAGAATTTATACGCGTTTTTGAATTTTTTAAACAGGGATTTCGGGCAAAAATTCTCGTTTTTAATCAACGGAACCGCAAATCCGAAAGGATATAGGGCCTCAATTCTTTCTTGAAAATAAAAAGAGAGGAAATAATTAAATGACAAACAATATATTATAAAAATGGAATACAGATAAAATCGTATTCCTTTCATCATTTCCTTTTTATGCGAAAATCGATTTTCGTTTTCACGCTCAAATAATATCCGCGACGAGAGCGAGTCCCTGAAAACGAATCATACGTTCCGATCAAAGTTTTTTTATTCGAACAAAATTCTACACTTAGGAAGCGAAGTCGCGATGATTCTTTTTTCCTCGTAGGAAATCGGATTGTGATACGAATTCAATTCTTTCAGATTCTACAAAGGCCTCAATTCGACCGAGAGCCTGGTCAATTTATTAAACGATAAATCTAATGTTTTTAAATTTTTCAAATCGCCGATGCTTTTTGGCAGCGTTTCCAGTGCGTTAAAACTCAAATCGATCTCCTCCAACTTTTCCAAGCGCGAGATTTCCGAAGGCAAAGAGACCAGATTCGTTTGTGTAATTCTCATCTTTTTAAGCTCTTTTAATCCGCTTATTTCTTTCGGGAGCGTTTGAAACGAATATCCTTCGATATCCAGGGTTCGTAAATTTTTCAATCCCCCGATCGTGTTCGGTATTTTTTCCGAGCTAAGATATGGAATTTCGATATGAGTACAAATTCCTAATATACATAAAATGGTCTCCGCGAATTCGAACGGATTGATCCGCGTATTTCGCAAACGTAACGATTCTAAATCTTGAAGCGGGCTTATTTGTTCGATCATATCCCCGACCTCTTCGGAACTTACATACAACTCCTTGAGATTTTTGAGTTGCCCGATTTCGCGCGGAAACGTTTTGAATCGTAGATTCCCTTCCAAACGTAGTTCCCTTAAATTCTGTAAACTCCCTATTTCTTTCGGAAGAGTGAGAAGTTTATTGTTTTCTAAATTTATTTTTTCCAAATTCCGCATCCGCTCGACTTCTTTCGGAAGAACCGCGATCCCTTGGGAACTTAAATCCAATCGAAACACATCCAGCGGATTTTTAAGCGCGCGATTTAAATCGGAATACACCGCCTGCGAGAACAAATCGGTAACGTAAAACAAAAGAATCGACAAAGTATACTTCCATCGAAATGAACACGCAACTTTCATTTTAGATTCTCCCGGTCAGCTTGTTAAGCCGAGAAGATTAGGGTAAAAAACTCATTCCCTTCCAAAATCGATTTCACAGTTGGGAAGAAGTTTGCGAATTTTCTCTCTTTCTTCGTATGAAAAGTTGTTATAATCCAAATTCAAATTTTGTAAATTCACGAGCCGTCCGATTTCTTCCGGAAGTTTTGTGAGTTTATTTCTGCGAGAATTCAACCATCTTAAATTATTGAGATGTCCGATTTCGATCGGAAACGCGGCTAATTGATTGGAATCCAACTCCAGTCGTTCCAACTTTTGAAGTTGTGCAATTTCCTCGGGAAGCGTTGTGAATCGATTCGAATTCAATTCCAGTTGTTCGAGATTCCGCAACTTTGCGATTCCTTGCGGAAAATCGGCAAACTGATTGTTGCTCAAGTTTAAAACTTTTAATTTCTTGAGCCGTTCGATCCCTTTAGGAAGAATAATAAGATCGTTCGCATTCAATTGAAGCGCTTGTAAATTCACGAGCTGTCCGATTTCCTCCGGAAGAACTTTTAATTCTTGCAAACTCAAATCCAAAACCCGAACCTCGGACGGCTTTTTCAAAGCCGACCTTAAACTTGTATATTCCGATTCTGTGTCTTCCGACCTTTCCATGAAACCACAATTGAAAATAAAAAAGAACGTTGCGATTTCTGTTAAACGAATCAAAGTTAAACGAAGTTTCATAAAAGCATGATAAACAAAAAAAACGTTATCTGCCTTTCACCCTATAATTTGAATTTTCAGGAATAGGAAAAATAACCTCGGCCGGATCAAAATCCAAAGAAAGGATTTTAGGCGAGAGAACCTAAATCTTGCGACGAGCTCCGGATTAAGATAATACCTCTTTCAAAAATTCACCGAAAGCCCCAAATACAAGCCGTGCAAACGATCGAAATTTCCGGAGCGTATCGGATGAGAAATTCGTAATATATTGTCGATTCGAGAAACTTCGTTCGTTTCTGTTTGAAACGGAGAATTCTGAGAATTCCCAAAACTCAGATCGGTTTGATTGAACCCGTAATAACTAAAATAGGAATCGATATAACTATAACCCAAGTAGAATTTAAGGGCTTCCGATATTTGATAAGCGACGGAAACGTCGATTTCACTTCCACGATAAATTCCCCGAACTCCCGAACTTCCGCTGGAGACCACGATCGAATCGAAGGTCGTCGTTGTCGGTTTGTAAAAACGGTTTCCTTGGGTGTAAAAAAGATCGAGTGCAAAACTCAAAAAAAACCGTTCCGAGATCCTATAATCGCCTCGAAACACCGCCTGCGGCCCGTAGGTGTAAAAATACTCCTGATAAGCGCCTTCTCGAAGAAAATATCCGTATTTGTATTTATTAATATTCCGAATTCCTAAACCGAAAAATAATTTCCAACTTTCCGTCGCCTCTACGATTCGAAACAGATTGAATTCCGCCTCGGAGCGGATCATAGGATTAAAATATTGCCTTCTCGTTTCGTAACCCGCAGTCCCCGATTGAGTTACGATCGTATTCGCGTTGGCTAATTCGATTTCATATGCGGAAATTTCGATCCTGAATTTTCTTTCAGGGTGATCGTATCGAAAGACGAACGGAACGATGACTTTTTGATTCTGTTTGACGGAATCCGTTTTCATCGAGGTCTCTGTCCAAGGACGTTCCGTATAAGAGGTGTAATCGTACGGAGTCCATTGATACGTCTGCCGCTTGAGAAGTAGCTCGAAGTTTCGCTTATTAAGACCGTTCTCCCGATTTTCCGATTCTTGTTCTGCCTGGATCGAATTTGATAGGAAGATAAGGGCAAGTCCTGTCAAAATCCCCCAGAATCGGATCCTGTTCTGTCGTTTCTCGTTTCCCATAAACACAAGTAGAAACGACTCTCTCCCGTCTTCCCTCTGAAAACCTTCCGCTCTAATTCTTCCCATTTTATAACCGACACTCCGAACTATCATTCTATCCGTACTGATTTCGTCGAATTCGCCATATTATAACTTTTTTCGGAAAGAAATCACATTCTATTTTTTTGATGAAAAGAAAATTCAAACGTTATTCGCGGTTGATGAATTCATAGTCGAAAAAAATCCTGAAACCATGAGCTCATATTTTACTCCCGGAAAACCGGGCGCTCCGGGTGAAAATCATCTCTTGCCGAAACCCGGTAAGAAATCCACCGCCTTAATCGTTGCGGGCGGGGGAATGAAAGGCTCGTTTGCGGGAGGAGTTCTCGCGGCACTACATCAATACATTCCGTCTACTCATTTCGATCTTATCGTGGGGGTTTCCTCCGGTTCTTGTTCGGCGGCGTATTACGCGACCGGTTACGAACAAAGTTACGAAGAGTCGATCCGAATCCTGGATATCTGGAAGAAAGAATTGATCGGGAATAAATTTATTTCCTTCCTTCATCCGTTCAAGGGTAAAACCGTCTTGGATCAGGAATATCTAATTGATTTTTTGTTCGGAGAAAAATACAGGCTTCCTTCGGAGAATTTTGATAGAAAAGAAAGCCCTCCTCTTTACGTAGCCGTCACCAATCTCGCCAAACTCCAAGCGGAATACATCAAGGCATCCGCTTCGAACGCATTACATCTTTTGAAAGCGGCGACATCACTTCCGATCGCTACGAGAGGCAAATGGAAATTAAACGACCAATTTTACGGCGACGGCGGAATCGCCGATCCGATCCCCGTAGAAAAAGTAATCGAAGCGGGATACAAGGACATCACCGTCGTATTAAATACGAATCATAACGAATTTTCTGATCCCGTTTCCAAATTTTCGGGATGGCTCGCTTATCCCACCGATAAAAAACTCGAACATATGATTACCAAAGTGCATCATACGATGTACAATCGCGCCGTTCAAATTCTGAAACATCCCCCGAAAGACGTAAGGATCAAGGTCATATCCCCGTCTCACCAGGAGCTTTCAATGGTGACAACGAGCGCCGAAAAATTGACTCGTTCCATCAATCGAGGAATCGAAGCCGGATTCAAGGCCGTCACCTCGATCAAGGACGAATTTTCTCATTTCAAAACCAAACTCAAGGACAAGGGTTGGAAAATACTCTGATTTCGTAAGTTTCGCCTTAGACATCTCCCCGGGTCGCAATGGAACCCGGCGGAATCAGCGACGAAGAAGTTAAAAGAAAACTAAATTAGATATTTCTAATTCAATGAGGCCGGAGCCGGTTCGATGCCGATCTGAGAAAAAGGAACGGGCTTCCGTTTATTGATATCCAAAAAAAACCAATGTGCAACGCAGACGGCGACGAGTTTTCCGTCGGAAAGGCGATACGCATATTGATCGTGAAAGGCTTTGATCTTTCCTTCGATCCGTATCGTAGAATCGATTCGTATCTTTTCGGGATATGTCAGCTCGCTCTTATAATCCAATTCGATTCTTGTGACGACTGGACTGACTCCGAACTCCTTAAGCAAACGGTTCATATCCACTCCGGATTGAACCATCGCCCGAAATCTCGCTTCGTCGAAATAACCCAAAAAAACGATATTATTGACGTGTTTGTTCTGGTCGATTTCCTGCCAGCGGACTTCGGTAAAGTATTCCTGGGTTTGATATAATTTTGATTCTACGTTCGAATTCGAATTCAAGTTCTGCATGAGATCGCTCCTTACTTAGGGATCTTCTTTTTTTTCCTTAACTACAACCAACATCGAAAGGCCGCCTTGCTCGCGATTCGGTCCTCCTTTCATATTACATTCCCCGAAAATAAATTTTCATTCCCTATATAATAATTTTCATTCCACAAAAATTCCGGCGCTGTTTTTTTCCGGAAACGAATTCGACCGCAATATATGACCGATTCTGACCGGGATTTTAAAAGGAGAGTATATTCGATTATTTTAAAATTCTATATCGACGAAATTCGATTTTACCGCGCAAACCCGAACGAAACCATAAATGAAAAAGGAGCTTTTATATGGGTATACGTCTAATTCGAATCAGGAACGCTGCGATCATAGGCTCGATTGTAGCCGCTCTGGAAGGAATTTTGATAGGGGTGGCCGATCCCGACGCGGGAGTGTTCGTTCTCATTCAGTCGATGTTGTTCTGGTTTTCTTGCGGAGCGATCGTTAGCATCGCCGAAATCGGAGTTCCAAAATTTTTCTCTTCGATCCTTCTGACGGAACTGATGAATCTTCCTTGGTATATTACGTTAGTCGTAATCCCGGAAAACTACCAACACTTATTGCCTTTGGTCGTTGCAAGTTTATTGTTCGGATCGATCATAGGAGGACTCAACGTCCTTTTCAAAACGCCTAACATGGAAATATGATAAACTCACCTGGGTCCGAAACTTTTTCTGGCCCAATAAAGGTGATTGGTGATCATTGCTCGCAACTGGGACAAAATCCTTTTTTTTTCTTTCTCATCCATCATCGAAGTCATACGAAGCGCGCTACCGATCGAGTCACAAAGTAAAACACACAAAGTAGCGAGTTTTGTTCTCTGCATCCTGGGAACGAAACATTCCAGAGCGTCCGCGACGATCTCCGCGTTTTTTCTGGTGTCATCCAAATCCAATTCCCTCAACGAAGGATAGGCCTGGGATCCGCTCCATACGGTTTGGAACGCCGGATCGGCTTCATAGAATTTTTCGAATAGATTCAGGATTTTGCGTACGATCCTGTAAAAACGAACCTCCTCCGAACCGCTTTTACCGAGATCCGTCAATTGAACTTTCAACTCGGATCGTAATAGATCCAGATGAATCTGAGCGATGGCGCGCAAAATCGCCGGTTTTCCCGAATAATAACGATAAATCGTACCGATCGGAGAATCGATGTCTTCCGCGATCTCCTGTAACGTGAATTTATCCGGGCCTTTTTTAAGAATGAGCTTCTTGGCCGAATTCAGAATGATCTCCCGTTTTTCCCGTGCCCGCTTTTGAATCGGATTGGTCCTCAGACCTAAAACTGTTTCCTCTTCCATAAAGTCATCGTTTTATCTTTTCCGAAACCTTCAACAAAATCATTCTTGACAAAAAATGAGGAATGCTCATTATTAAAACTTATAAAAATGAGTATTCCTCATTTTTAAAGAAGGTGAATTTGAAACGTATCCTTTTGTATTTTATAACATCCATTTTGGCCTTGGTGGGTTTGACTCTTTCTTTAACGTTTCGAACGCCGGCGCCCACTTCGAAGCCCGACACGGACTTTGTGTTGAAAGGTATTCTTGTTTTCGATCCTAAGACAAACAGATTCGACAGATTGGATCTTCGGTTTGAAAATTCTAAAATCGCGGAAGTATCGGATTCCAGTAGTTCGACGAATTCAGAATTTTCGAATATGACCGCAACGCCGGGGTTAGCGGATATGCACGCCCATTTACCTCCTAATAATCTACTCGATCTGATTCCTTATTTTTCCCTCCTCTATTTGAGCCACGGAGTCACAGTTCTGAGAGTGGCGGGCGATATAGACGGAACTTCCGTTCCTTACGCTAAGGACGGAATTTCTAAGAATCTTTTTTTCGGTCCGAAAATTTTTTCCTGTGATGCCTTCGTCACCGCCGGAATTCCGAGATGGAAAAATTCAATCGTCGTCGAATCCCCGGAACAAGCCGCTCAAGCCGTCCGAACCCTGGAAGCGAAAGGAGCTGATTGTATCAAATCCTACGAAAACCTGACCGTACCGATGATCCGGGCTTTGGTAAAATCCGCGCAGGAACGGAATCTAACGGTACTCGGGCACGTTCCTTTCGGACTCACCTACGAAGAAGCCTCGATTCCTGACGTTCAACATTTTTTCGGAGTTCCAAGACCCGACTCAATCGAAAAAAACACGGTGGTCCACAGAGGTTCCGATTGGGAGAACGTGGACGAAAAATTGTTAAACGACATCGTGATTTTTTCTAAACTCAATCGTATCGCAAACACTCCTACGTTAGTCGCTTCCGAACGATTACTTTCCTTTCTCGATTACGATTCCGCGCTCCTCCAACCTTCCGTTTTATTTATGCCTCGTTTTTTCCGCGAAATCGTATGGAATCCGATACACGGAATTCCCGCGTATCGAAATTTGGATCCGGCGTATTTGAGGGAAAACGTCGAAAAGGCTCTGCGGAAGAAGATGCGTTTGGTATATAAATTGTTTCAGGCGGGAGCGGAACTTCGTTTAGGTTCAGACACGCAACAGCCTTTCGTAGTTCCGGGAGATTCCCTACAACGCGAAATGAAACTCTTCCAGAAAGCTGGTATTCCTTCCGAAGAAGTATGGAATCTCGCCACGATCAAGGCACATGAGTCTTTGAAGAACTTCGATTCGTTTCGGATTCGACCGGGAACTTCCCCCGATCTTTTATTGTTCCGGAAAAATCCCGTGTCTAATTTGGAAAATCTTTCCTCATTGTACGCGGTCGTCGCCCAAGGCAGATTGTACCGCAAAAAGGATCTGGATCTTTTGCTAGAGGAACACAAAAGACGTTTCGAAAATCCGATCTATGAAACGATTTCGTTTTGGCTCGGAAAAATCGTTTTAGAAAAACAAACGAAGGAATTTCAAAACTAACCGTGAAAAAAATTATTTATAAGGCGATACTTCTTTTTTGCGTTCTAATCTGTATATTCGTATTCAACGTGATACGCAAACCTTCCCTACAAACGGAAGTCGAACCCGGAGAAAAAGAATCCGTTCCGATAGACGGCGCCGTTAATCGTCTTTCGAAAGCAGTGCGTTTTAAAACGGTCTCTTCGTTTTCCGATAAAGACTCGAATTCGGATCAGTTCCAAGGCATCAATCGGCACATAGAAACGAATTATCCGCTTTTAAACGCAAAACTGAAACGTACGAAAGCGGGCGCTTTTTCTTTTTTTTACGAATGGAAAGGTATCGACGAAACGTTGCGCCCGATCCTTCTCAGCGTACATTCCGACGTTGTGGACGCGGATTCTTCGACCGAAACGTCCTGGTCCGTTCCACCTTTTTCCGGAGAAGTCAAGGAAGGTTTCATCTGGGGAAGAGGGGTTTTGGACGACAAGGCGAGTCTTTTCGCAATATTAGAATCGGTTGAAATACTTCTCGCACGCGGATTCCGTCCGAAAAGGACCGTTTTTATCGCCGTCGGTGCGGACGAAGAACTCGTTTACGGAACGTCCGGCGCTAAAAGCATCTCCGAAATATTCAGAAAATTGAATATACATTTCGAATTCGTTCTCGACGAAGGACAACTTATAACCGAAGGAATGATTCCTGGAATCGAAAAACCGGTCGCGTTAGTCGGCATTGCTGGCAAGGGTTATCTCACTCTGCGTCTCGTAGTCAACTTACGGGAAGGCGGACACTCGTCCCTGCCGCCCGAAAACACCGCGATCGGCGTTCTTGTTTCGGCGTTGAACAAACTTGAAGGTTCCCCCTTCCCTTATTCCTTAACTCCGGTTTCGGAATCCATGTTTCGTTGGTTGGCGCCGGAATCGGATTTCGTATCGCGACTTCTTTTTTCCAACCTTTGGCTATTTAGGCCGTTTTTAGAAAGCAAACTGAGCGGTAAAAGTTCCACACGCGCGCAACTTCATACCACGACCGCGATCACACAAATTTCGGGCGGATTTAAGGACAACGTACTTCCTGCCCGTGCGGAGGCGGTGGTCAATATTCGGATTCTTCAAGGCGACACACATCGTTCCGTTTTGCGTAGAATCTCCGAAATCATCGACGACGACAGGGTGAGTCTAATCGTTCCGGAAACGATCATCGATCCTTCCCCCGTATCCGCTACGGATTCCAAAGGTTTCGAGACGATTCGGCGTTCGATCGTTCGGGTGATCCCGGACGCGATCGTCGCGCCCGCGTTAGTCGCCGCTTATACCGATTCCATGCATTATTTTCCCCTCGCGGACAATGTTTACCGGTTTTTTCCGATTCGCGCAACGACGGACGATCTAAAACGGTTTCACGGAATCGACGAACGGATAAAAATCTCCAATTACGAGGAGATGATACGTTTTTATGCGGAAATATTCAAAAATTTGAATATTCAATAATTCGGATCAGGTTTTGAAGAATTCGACTTCGGATTTGAGTTTGGCCGCCTGTCCGTTCAACCTCGCCGCCAGTTCGTCGATTTCGGATACGACCTGATTCAAAAATTCGGTGGTTTCGGAGATGGAGGAGATCGTCTTAGAAAATTCCCCGGAGGTCTCCGCCTGTTCTTTCGTATGATTTCGGATTTCCTCCGAAGAAGAGGACAATTCCTGAAACGCGGTTTTGACCTGTTCGCTTGCGGCCAACTGCGAATCCGACAAAGTCGCCACTTCTCCGACGCGATGCAAAGTGACCGCCGCAGTATCTCCGATCCGCTTGAATACTGTCTGAGTCGATTCGATCACATCCCTTCCGCTTTTGGTGGCGCCTAACGCTTCGGCGATCGCCGCAGTAATTCGTTTCGCGTTGTCTTGAGTCTGCTCCCCTAGTTTGGAAATCTCCTGGGCAACGACCGCGAATCCTTTTCCCGCCTCCCCCGCCCGAGCCGCTTCGATCGCGGCGTTCAAGGACAAAAGCCCGATCCGATCCGTGATTTCCTTGATCACGTTTACGGTTGCCCCCATTTTCGCGGTACTTTCTTCGATCGCTTCCATGGCCCTTTGTGTTCCGGCTAACGCGTCCTCTCCGTTTTTGGTTTCGCTTTTCATACGGTTCGCATCCGTCTTCGTATCCAAAAGAGCCGCGTGCACCTTGCGGATTCGCTCCTCCAGTTCCTCCAGGGATCGCCTCGCCTTATGCGCGGTCTCCGCCTGTCCGTCCGCTCTCGATGCGGTGGATTGGATCGAAGCGGCGATCTCTTCCACTCCGGAACTCATCTGTTCCGTGGAAGCCGCCTGATCCTGCATCTTCCGGGAAAGTTCTCTCGTATTTTCGGACAACGACTTGGAACTTTCGGAAAGTTTTTCCGCTTCGCGTATCACGCTTTTTACGATAATACGAAGTCGTTTAATAAATTCGTTCAAGGCGCGGCTGTTGGATCCCAACTCGTCGCTGGAAACCATCGGCAAAACCTGGGTAAGACTTCCTTCGGACATGTCCCCGAATATACGGATCATATTTTCGGAATTCCTCCGTATCGTGGACGACAACTGGCGAGACGCGATTGCCACCGCGATCAACATAAACACGAGCGTCAAAATGAGCGGAATCGTCACGTCCCCCAATTTGATCCAGCCGGAAGTCTCCTCGAACAACAGATATCCGAGGATCACGACGGGAAGGATCGCGATTGCGGTTATGGTGCTGAAAATTCGCAGACCGACTCCGATACGGATCACCTTAGAAGAATCGGTCGGTATCTCCTTCAACCGATCGGATTCGAGGACATCGACAAACGACGATTCGGCGAGAAAGAAATGCGAAACTCCTAATATAGGATAAATGATTCCCGGCAAAAACGCGAAAGGTAGCGACTCGAGCGTCGTCGGAATAAAAAAGAGGTGGATGAATCTCCAAGCGAAAAAAATTCCCCCGCTCCACTGAACGATGTAGAAGAAGGTGTTATAGACGGGGAAGTTGAGAATTCTCGTTTTGACGGCGGACTTTTCCTGCGAGTTGGCACCGAACCAGAGATCGTCCTCCAGCTCCCGCAGAATTTTACCTAAGTAATAAAATCGAAACGTAGGAACCACATACGACGAGAAAAGGGAAATACAAGCCGCCATGATCAGCGCGAGCGATTGATCGAAGTCGTAACCTCCCGCGGTAATGATGAATAACACCGCCAAAGGAACGGCAAGAACCGCGGTCAATAGTTCCAGACCGACGGTCAATTTCCATCTGAGTTTACGGGATTCCGATCGATTCATATACAACTCTTTCAAATAAGATTTTACTACCACGAAGCGGAGAAAATTGAAACGGACTTTCTCTCATTCGACGAGGACTTTTTTCCGGTTCCTTTCGTTTCCGTATCGGGAAACACGTTCCAAGGATCGGAAAAATCCGGGGCGGCTTTTGACAAAAAGTCCGATTCTGACACAGGAAAACAAAGATTCCCACAATTTGCGATTCGGATCAGGCGGCCTCTTTTTGTTCCGCTATCGTGTTCGAAGATTCGTTCTCCGACCAGACGTTTTTTACTCGTTTCCTCATTTGACGATACAATTTTTTGATCACCGAATCCTTCCAACCGAACCAAAACGAAATTTCCCGATACGTGTAGATCGAATCTGCTTTTAACAATTTCTTTCTCCAATTCCGTTTTATTTTGGAGGAAACAAGACGAGCATCCTTTTGTGGACCGAATAACAACTGGTGCGAACGTTCCAATTTCTCGCAAAGAGTCAATTCCCGGTTTCGAATCCGATAACGTTTTTGTTTTCTCTGTTCCAGGAAAGATTTCGGAGAATTTCCCGAAACCAGAAGAATACTTTTTAAAAGGAAAAGATCCCTTCGATTCAGATAAAGATTGTGTTTTAATTTAAAAATCAACGCGGCCCGAGGATCGGAATTCCGGAAAACCTCCTCCCAAAAACGCTCGGAGAAAGAACTTTCCTCGGTATGAATTTCCTCCGATTTCGGATCGAGAAACCGTTCCACGTTCAAAGATAAACAATCCTTTTTTAGAAAGCGGTTTTCCTTTTTCCATTGGTTGCGAATGAGATTGCCGACGAACGTATTCGCGAAGGCGGGAAGATTTTCGACGTTACGTTCCTTCTTCAGCTTGGAGAAGTTATCCAACTTTTGTAGGAACGCAAGAAGGACTTCGGCTCTTCCGTCCTCGTCCAATCGATATTTGTACGAGGATATTCTGCGGATACGAAGTTCGATCTGCACGAGCAAGGATTCGCAGTTTCCGGACCGCTCGTATTCTAAATAAGTTTTTTTGAATGTGATGTCGTTTTCTTCGTTTTCTTTCATAAGTCGGAAAGGAAAAATGAAAGGGCGAGTTGTCGATTTTTTTCGCGCTATCGAAAGTATCCGTTTGATTAAAATCAAGATTCTAAGACCTAAATTTCCGGTTTTTTTGATTGGAAATCGGTTCCGAAGGGATACACTTTTTGCAGAGAGAAACATCATGCAAAAATTCATCAAAAAAATACTGGTCCCTGTGGACGGTTCCGAAAGTTCCAAAAAGGCTTTAGAAATGGCGATCGCGATCGCAAAAGCGGCGAACGCGAGTCTTACGATTTTGGAGGTAATCGAAGAGTTCGGCCCTTTGCCCGGTTACTACGAGAAAGCCCCCGAAGGAAAGGATCGGGTAAAGTGGATCGCCGAACAACGATTCGAAAAGATCCATTCTCCTTTGGACGAATCGCCCGATACCATCAAATGGGATCGTCTCGTTTTGGAAGGATATCCCGCGGATACGATCGTGGAAACCGCGGCGAAAGGAAAGTATGATATGATCGTGATCGGTTCCAGGGGATTGTCCGCGGTCGGTCGTTTTTTGGTGGGTTCGGTTTCCGATCGGATCGTCCATCATTCCCCCTGTTCCGTGACGGTGGTTCGGTGAAGTCCCGTATTACGTTTCGCTCGTTTCCCGCGATTCGATTTGAAAGGATCGTTACGACCTAACTCGACAAACGGACGTTCGGTGAAGTCCCGCGCGGATCGTAAGACCGGAAAATCCCCTGCATTTCACCAAATCATTGTTAGGCGGGCTGGACTCCGGGTACGAACTCCCCGTTCGTCAACAAAGTTACCCCGGGTATGTTTTTCCAATCCGGATGATCTCCGATATGTCTGTATCGATGTTCCCAAACGATTCTGTCGCGGACCGTCAAAAATACTCCGGGCATTCTCAGAGAATTACTTCCCGGAATTCCGTAAAAATGTCCTTTGAGAACGGCCCGCGCAGTTCCGAAGAAAACCTCGGGACCGATCAATTGGGAAAACGTTCCGGTCGAAAGTTCCATGTCTTCGTAAAACGAAACCTCCGGATCGAAGACTACACACGCGTCGTCCCAGATTCCCGAAAACAAAGCGGCCGCTTCCGTTTCCGAGCCCGGGAAAAAAAACAGTACCGGAGGAAACGAAAGACAAGACTCCGAAATTTCCCGAAGATCGGAAACCGCTTCCCGACTGAAGATACAACCTCCGTGTCTTAGAAAAACGAGAAGACAAAGTCCGGAAGGTAGACAAGACAAGACCGTGTTCCCGCGCAACTTCGTGCCGGTTATTTTTCCGGTCTTAAATCTTTCGGGAAGAAATTCCATACCTTCTCAGTATGCCCCTCTTACTTCCCCTTGTAAATCGATTGATTTTTGGGTTTTCGAAAATTTAACTGCAAATCCATGGAACTTTTCACCTTCGATAAAATCGTCGCAGTTTTGACCCTCACTCTGATGGAAATAGTTCTCGGCATCGACAATATCGTTTTTCTTTCGATCGTCGCCGGAAAACTACCGAAAGACAAACAAACCGCCGCTAGAAATACGGGTTTGGTTCTGGCGTTGGGATTTAGAATCGGTCTTTTGTTTGCGGTGAGTTGGATCGCGTCCTTGACTTCTCCGTTGATCACACTCTTGGAATTCACGGTCACCGGTAGGGATCTGATCATGCTCGGGGGAGGTTTGTTTTTGATCGCCAAAAGTACGAGCGAGATTCACGGAAAAATCGAAGGCGGCGAGGACGGACATTCCGGCTCGTCCAAGAAAAAAATTTCTTTTTGGGGGGTAATCGTCCAACTCATTCTGTTGGACATCATCTTCTCCGTCGATTCGATCGTGACCGCGGTCGGTCTATCGGGCAACTTCCACGTTATGGTGACCGCCGTCGTGCTTTCTATGATCGTCATGTTGATCTTTTCGGGAACGGTAAGCGATTTCATCAACGAACATCCGACGATGAAAATCCTCGCACTTTCCTTTTTGATCATGATCGGCGCGATGTTGTTCGCCGACGGACTTCACTTCCACATCCCGAAAGGATACATCTACTTTTCTATGGCTTTTTCCTTGGGGGTGGAATTGATCAACATGAGGATCAGAAAATCGATTTCTAAGAAACGTTGACCTTTGCCCTTGAATTCCAAACGGACCATTGTAAACCGTAAAACGGCGCAAAGGTCCGTTTTGGATCCTTCCTTTTGAGTTCGTTTAACAAAGAAGCGTTCCAAAAACGGTATTCCTGAAGTGTTTTTTTCAGCGCGGTTTCGCTCAACGCGTCCAAGGTATTCGGATCGTTCCCTTTTTTTAGGATGTGATTCGATTCCTCAAACCACTCGTTCTCCAAATCGACGATCCTACGATGTACCGCGTTTTTTGCCTCCGGATAAAATCTCTGCACTTCTCTGTAGAATTTTTCGTGAGTCCACCAAAGTGAATCGTCGAGATGTGGTCCCGGAGTTTGGAAATTTTTTTCCAAAAAACTAGTTCCCGGAAACCCGGCCGGAATAAACAACGAAATCGAAGGGATGGAAGTCCCGGTAAACCAGAATCTATTTTTAGAAACTTCAGGACGCAACTCGGCGACGAAAGAAGCCGTGGTTCCGTTAGGAGTAATCGGTCCGGTCGCGTGAAGACAAACCGATGCCATATTCGATCCGGAAGGAAAAAACGGTTTTGAATCCCCCGGTTTTCCTTCCTGCCTGAGAATTTCCATCGCTTCTCGAGGTCCGAAATCTCCCCGTTGCTCCTCGCCTAAGTCGGAGGTGATTTTTCTTCGCACCTTACACCTGCTGAAAAACGTAAAGAAGGAATCCGAAAATGCGGATCGAAACGAGAACGATTTTCCTTTAGTAACCCATCCTTTTTGATAAGCGAAGTCGATCGCTTTCGGATGAATCGCGTCGTAATTATCTTCCAAAGTAAGTCCGTTTGAGATCGAATAAAAGCCCTCGATCCGTTTCCAAGCCCAAAATTTTCCCGCGGTCTCAAGGACATACGCGTTTTTTGCATCGGCGATCAGAAAACTGTTATGATAGTAAAAGGAGGAATTGGTATATCCTCCGCAGGCATCCGGGCCGAAACGCTCCAAAAATTCGAGAATGATTTCGCGGGCGGTTTCCGCGTTCGTGCCTCTTTCTAAAGCCAAACGTAGTAAATCCATTCCGGTCAATCCGGTGTTTTTTTTCTCGAAAGGAATTTTTGTAAACACGGCCTCGTTTCCGATGACGACCCCTGCCGCGTTCGCCCCCATTTCCGCACCCCACATCTCGAACGGTTTGGAAAGAAGTATTTCCTGCGTTCTCTCCGCACCGGGGACGCTGATATACGTACATTTCGTTTCGGTCTCTCTCGGTCGAGAAGGCACCCGAAGCAAGGCCTGTGCCTCGTTTGGTTCTCGATCCGAATTTTTGCCGAAAATCAAAGATCCGTTTCCGGTAAAAGAGGAAGTTGCTAAAAAAGTATCACACATTCACGGGAAACAAAACCCGTTCAGAACCTCTTAGCAAGTCGTTTTTCGGATTCGTTCTGGGATTGAGGATGGGAATTCGTGGGAACTCACACACACCGCGGTTCCACAGAGATTTCGTTGTGACTACAAACCGGTGTGGGAACTCACACACACCGCGGTTCCACAGAGATTTCGTTGTGACTACAAATCGGTGTGGGAACTCACACACACCGCGGTTCCACGGAGATTTCGTTGTGACTACAAACCGGTGTGGGAACTCACACACACCGCGGTTCCACGGAGATTTCGTTGTGACTACAAATCGGTGTGGGAACTCACACACACCGCAGATCCACGGAGAATCCGTTGTGACTACAAACCGGTGTGGGAACTCACACCGATCTCACGGACCAACCTCTCACAAAAACAAAAAACGCACCAACGTTTGCAAAAACCCCTTGACCAAATACTTCATATTTAAACCATTTAATAATAAAGCAAGAGACCCGAATGTCGATCTCGGGATCAAAAGGAGAAAAAATGTTTGAAACGCTATTTGCGAACACCGGAGACCTCAATTCCCTGATACTCAGGGTCGTTTTGGGATTAGTGATATTCCCTCATGGAGCACAAAAACTTTTCGGATGGTTCGGAGGTTATGGATTCAAGGGAACGATGGGATTTTTTACCGGGACCATGAAATTGCCCGCGGTAGTCGCATTTTTGGTGATTATCGGGGAATCGTTCGGTTCCTTAGCATTGATCTTAGGACTTTTCACACGATTTACGGCAGTCAGCATCGCAATCATCCTGTTAGGTGCAGCTTTACTTGTCCATAAAGAGAACGGATTTTTCATGAACTGGTACGGAGCACAAAAAGGAGAAGGTTACGAATTCCACATTTTAGCGATCGGAGCCGCGCTATTATTGACGATCACCGGAGCAGGATCGTATTCTCTGGATCAATTGATCTTTTCCCTCTGAAGAAAACGTTTCTTCGTTTTCCAAAATAGTAGGTTCGGGGGAAGAACGTCGAACCGAACTGACTTTCAAAGCGGCTACATTCCTTTCGGAATGTAGCCGCTTTATTCCCCGTTACAACCGACCATTGATCGAAAAGTTCTTATTGTTCGCGAATAAATTCCGAAACGACTCGGGAACCAGCATCGGTTTTTGAGTAGCAAAGTTAAACCAAATAAACTCCCCCGAAGCAGTGGAAACACATTCATCCGAATCGTTCCACATCGTACAGGAAATTTTGAAAGAGCGGGATGAAACGGAATCCACCTGCATCGTAATCGCCAGAGATTCCGGATAACGCACCTGCTTTCGATAACCAACCTCGATATGAGTGATCACCGGTCCGCCTTCGGAAGGTCGATCCGGACTTTCCCAAAGTTTGAGATCGGTAAAATAATCGGCTCTCGCATTTTCGAAATACTTCGCATAAACGACGTGATTCACATGTCCGAAAGCGTCCATATCTCCCCAAGAAACTTTTTGATTATAACTGTACGGATATCGGATCGGCTTTGCCATAACTTCAAACCTTAAGAATTAAATTATCATAATATACGACGCATTCCGCTATAATCGCGCAGCGATTCTACGCGGAACCTCACTGCTCAAACAAAATCAGGACAACGCATTCCGCCTATAAGCCGGATTCTGTCCTCTCCGAAGAGATGGATGACCATTTATCTTGCTCCGGAAGTTGCCGACCGGAGTCCTTGCTCCCTACCCGCAGCCCCGCGGAAACGACGAAAGACTGCCTACTTGAGATTGCACCCGGGAGGGTTTACCGTTCCCGAATCCTCTCGAATTCGGAGGTGGGCTCTTACCCCACCGTTTCACCCTTACCGACCGGAGAATCCTCCGAACGGCGGTATACTTTCTGTTGCACTTTCCATCTTCTTCACAAAGAAATTTCTTTCCCGAGAAGAATTCCGGGAATTACCCGGTCCCGTGTTTCCTGGTGTCCGGACTTTCCTCACCCTTTTCGTTTTCAAAAAGCGGCGCGGTCATCCGGCGGAATGCAATTTCGATCTTGCCAACCCCGCTCTACAAAACCAGAAAAAAAAGAACCGAATCTCGATCGAAACCAGAATTTTTGGCACGCCACTTGCATATATCTAAACAGAACAAAGGATTTGGGGTGATAATATGAACAAGTTTGCTGCAGTTGCTCTGTTTTTAAGCATTTCTACCGGACTTTACGCCATGCCAGAGGCTCAAAGAGTAGAGGAAGAGCTGAATAAGTTTACACCAGAGAACGAAATCCAGCTGGCCAACAAACTGAGCGCCTTAGGAAGCCTGAAACAAAAAGTCAGAGAGTACGATTCCGCGATCCAACTCTACAATCAATCCTTGACGGTTCGCGAAAAAATGGGAGAAAAAGTTTCCTCCGGATATGCTCTCGTGCTTTATTTAAAATCCATCTCCGAATTTCGCCAAGGCAAATCCTGCCAGGCCCTGGAGAATATAAAAAACGTAATTTCCATCTATCAAAAAATCGGCGACATCGATTCCGCTTTGAATGCCGAAGAAGAAGCCCTTAAGAAATATCAGGAAGCCTGCTCCATTCACATGGAGAACGTAGCTGCGCAATAAGAAACTCGATCGGAACCCATTCATTCATCCCATCTCTAGTTCTAACTGACTTGGCCCGCCCGCAAGGGCGGGATTTTTTTTGATTTGACTCTTCCCCTTTTCAGACTAACCTGAAATTCCCGAATCCTGACGGCCTACTTCATCCTCTTCGTCAATGTCGATTCGGCGAAAAAAAAATTCGGAGCAGCCTATGAAAATAAATTACAATTGGAAGAATGTAGATCATTCGAAAGCAGCCGAAGAATACGCAGACAACAAACTAGAACGCGTTTCCAAATACCTTCACTCGATTCAATCGTTCGAAATTTCCTTCGAAATGATTCACGGTGAGGTCACAGCGAATTTGAACCTGCACGGAGACGGAAATAAATTCAACGCGCAAAACTCCCATAAAGATATCTACGCTTGTATCGACGGATTGGAGGATAAAATCGTAAAACAAGTCAGCAAACATCACGACAAAAAAGCGACCCATTGAAAGGATCGTAATTCAAATTCGTCCGGCGGTTCTTCCGCCGGATATCGCGTCATCCAACATTCCCCATGTCCTTTTCCAGAAAACTCGAAGAAGCCAATCAATTCCTTTCGGACGGAGATTTCGAAAAAGCGAAGAAGTCCTTCGATTCCCTTTTGAGCGAATATCCGGAGGATCCGGAAGCGGTCGCCGGTTTTTTTACGGCGTCGTATTGGGACAATCGTTTGGATCGGATTCACAATTCCCGGGAAGGAAGGGAGAGAAGCCATCTTTTGGTACAGTCTTTTTCCGAATTCCAGAACGCGTTCGAACTTCGAAAATTCTCCGGAACGACCTCGTATCGTAGTATTTCCGAGGCGATTCTTTCCGAGGCGGTAGAACAACTCAAACTTTCGGTCCAGCGGGAAGGACTTCACTTTCAGGATCCTTCCGCTCTTTTGGGTCTGATCCGAGAACTCATTCGATTTCGGGATTATCGAAACGCTTTAGAAATTCTTAATTATTCATCTTCGGTGGAAAGAAATTCTCCCGAGTTTTTGTATCTTCGCGCGGAATCCTTGTTTCAAACCGGCGAAGAAAGAAGGGCTCTGATTCTGTTTCGGGAAGCCTTTCTCAAGGATCCGACTTCCGCCCCTCTTTCGGTGATCAAAGCCGATCCGATTTTTGTTTGGAGGGAACGTTTGTTTTCTTCGTATCCGGAAGAATCGGATCTGAAGGAAATTTTACCCGTGGTTTTGGCGGAGCGCGGCATTTTCGAGGAAACCCGCAATTATTCGGAAAAAGAAACGCAAGCCTTGTTTCAGAATTTGATTCGTCTGAAAGACACTCTGAATTCGAGAAAGGATTCGTTCGATTTTAAAATTCGGTGTAGGATTTTGCAACACGCTTGTCTTCTGTTGGATCTCTTTCGGGGTATGCAATACAGTGAAATGTATCAAGAATCCAGACGTATTTTGGACAGCGTCGATCCTGAGTTTTTTCAAAGAAGACAACAAAAGATTGGTAAGTAATCGAAGTCCTGCGCGCAAAGTTTACCGGCCAACACAAATCTGTGTGGGAACTCTCACAAAACCAAACTCAAACCACGCACAAAGTTTACCGGCCAACACAAATCTGTGTGGGAACTCTCACAAAACCACACTCAAACCACGCACAAAGTTTGCTCGGCAACACAAATCTGTGTGGGAACTCTCACAAAAAAGCCTGCAACCCCTTACGAGGCGGCAGGCTTTTCCAACTAAAAATTCCGTTTCGAAAAATTATTTGCCCGAAGAAATCCCTTGGGTCAGCTCGAAAATTTTTCCCAATTCTTCCGCAGTTCGCAAATCCCCTTTTTCCGAGAAATAACGTTGGAGAGAATCGATCGTTTTCTTCGCTTCGGGTCCGGAAGGAATTTCCCGTAAAAACACGTTGTCACCGTCCGAAACGAATTTTCCGGAAGAAGGAATATCCTGAAACGACCCCGTTTCGTTCTGACCGAAAACGGTTCCGGAACGCTCGGATTGAATGGGCAGATAAGAAGATTGAACACGATTATAAACCGCAAAAACGAGAGCAAGGGCCAATGCCGCCGATAAAGAAAGTTGCAAGCCGCGACTTCCAAAAACCAATTCCCGTATTTTGAACCAGCCGTCTTCCGGTTCGGGACGAATTTGAGTCAGTTGATTTTTCAATCGGACAGAAAAATCATCACTCATTCTAAGAGAACGAAGTTCTTGATTCCGCAATTCGGACATCGTCTTAATCAGAGAATGTTCTATTTTCAGAAGATCCCCGTCTTCCCGTTTGAGAAACAGAGGCACCTTAAATTTAGAGTCTAAACGTTTCATTTTTATTACCTGAAGTATCCTTCGCCCTTGCCGTCTTGTAATATCAAATGTTTCAGGAATTCTTTCGCCTTAAAGAGTCTGCTCTTTACGGTTCCTACGTTGGTTCCGAGAACTTCCGCAATCTCGGCGTAGGACATTTCCTCGAAATATCTGAGTTCGATCACCTCTTTGTAGAGATCTTCCAACTCGTTGATTTTGCTAATTAGATAGTTGGACTCGTCGCTAAGTTCAATTTTTTTTTCGAACCCGACCCGATCGTCCGTAACCTGATATTCCTTATCGTCCATGGAATTCTCTTTAGCTCGTTTCCGTTTCGCTAACAAGTCCTTGGATTTATTGACCACGATCCGATACAACCAGGTATAAACCCCCGATTCAGCACGAAAATTACGAATCGATCTATAACCGGAGATCAACGCATCCTGCACGATGTCTTCCGCGTCGTCTCCGTCTTTCACCATGGAAACGGCCTTACGATACAATCTTTCCCGGAACGGATTTACGAGTTGAATATACGCCTCGTCGTCCCCTTCCTTAATTCGTTTTAACAACGCGATTTCCAGTTCGCGCAGGGTCGGTTTTTTAGGGATGATTTGTTTTTGGTCCATGCTTGTAGAAGGTGAATTCCTAATTCAAGAATCCCCAACGAAGCGGAAATGGCAATCCGGAAATTGGAACCTTCGACCCGCTCAAAGATCCTGCAAAGAGAGATTGATTAAAACTAAGGTTTCCGTAAGAACCAAAGGGGCTCGAAATCTAAGTCCGTAAACGAATTTAAGTTTATGATCGATCGTTTCCGGACCGGCCCAAACGATATCTCCTTCGAATTCGAGACGTTTCTCCGATTGTTTCTCGATGACACAACCGCAAACCGGCTGCATCGGATCCAAATCCTCTCCGTTGAAGATGAGACAGATTCCTGTTTCCGAAATGTTTCCCAACTTTGCGTGAAGCGTTATCAAACCGAATTCGATTTGTATGATATAGTCCGCGAAGGAATTCGGATGATATCTTTGACTTCTCGGTTGTTGGTCGGGGTTTCCGGACATCAAAATCAGGGTTACAGCGGAATACGGGTTTGTCGAGAAGGTTTTTACCCGAAGAAAGTCGCCTAACAACGCTTCTCGTTTTCCGAAATACGTTTCATTCCCTAATAGGAAGCGGACCTACCGTTTATCCGTTGTTAGCCGAAAAAGAACCTTAAAACTGAAAGTAAATGAAAGGAAGTTCCAAATCGGGAGTCAAAAGGGCTAGTCCTACGGCGACGATCGGATAGAACGCGAACTCGAGCCAAACGGGAGGTTCCCAACTTTTTTTCTTCTCAAAGATAAGAAAACCGAGCCATTGCCCCAAAGCGATACATAATAAAACCGGAATACCGGTTTTCAGCATATACGGCCTCAAACCTCCTTCCGTATAAACGAACATACGTTTCAGCATGATCCATTCCTTGGTCAGGGATTCCGCACGAAAACTAGTCCCTACGGTAACCACCAAAAAGTTAGTGATCAAAATCTGGATCGGAGCGAGAATCTTATCGGGCAATAAACGGAATTCGGGAAAGTATTTGTCCTTTAGATTTCCGTAAATCGATTCGATCAAGAGAAGTGTTCCCTGACAAGCTCCCCAAAGGACGAAAGTCCAGTTGGCTCCGTGCCAAAAACCGGCCACGAACATCGTAAACCAAAGATTAAATCGATGCCTGAGAATACCTGCCCGATTTCCACCTAACGAGATATAGACGTAATCGCGCAACCACGTGGACAAGGTCATATGCCAGCGTCTCCAGTGTTCGGTGATACTTCTCGCCACGTAGGGCATACGGAAGTTTTCGGGAAGTTCATAACCGAGAAGAAGCGCGCTTCCATACGCCATATCCGTATAACCGCTGAAATCGCAGTACACCTGCACCGCAAATAACGTCGCCGCCAACCACAAAGCGGCGGTTCCGTAGTCTTGGGGATTGGCGTAGATCAACTGCGTGATCGGGGAAATATTATCCGACAAGACCACCTTCTTGAAATAGCCCATGATAAAATAGCGGATCGCTTTTCTGAACTGGATCTCGGTGAGATTTTTCACCGTATCCATCTGAGGAAGAAACGTCTTCGCCGTGACGATCGGTCCTGCGACGAGCTGCGGAAAAAAAGAAACGAACAACGCGAATCTTAAAAAACTTTTTTCCGGTTGAATCTGCCCTCGATACACGTCGATGGTATAACTCAAGGATTGAAACGTATAAAACGAAATCCCCACGGGTAGAATGATGTTGAGAATGGGAAGCGAGTTCTTGATACCGAACGTCCCGAGGAAAAGGTTAAGCGAGTCCGCAAAAAAATTATAATATTTGAAAAAACCCAAAATAAAAACGAGGTTGAGAACGAGACTGATCGTGATCAAAGCGAACTTGGCGTTTTTATTCGACGACGAATGGATTTTAGCCGCCAAGACGAAATCGATCACGGTGGAAAGAAGAATCAGCCCGCCGAATCTCCAATCCCAACTCATGTAAAAATAGTAACTGACGATCAGAAGAAAATAATGAGTGACGGAAAGAGCGCGCGCGTCTTTGCCGAAAAGGAATGGAATAACGTACCAATAGATCAGAAAGACGAAAACGAAAAATACGAAAAATTCTAAAGTTGGAAAAAGCAAATTCCGCTCCTTAGGTTCCTCTCATGTTTTTCGACATAGACCTCCGGTCAAGGAAATATGGTCTCTCTTCTCCGGTCGCAAAAGCCGAAATTCTCTCTTAAAAAAAGAAAAACCTTGCATATTTTCAGCCGAAGGTTTCAATTCTCAAAAATCTGATCCAAGGAGTTGATTTTCATGCAACAAAATAAGTTTCGTAAAGCCCTCGTAGCCTTACTCATTCCGATGATAACGTTGATATCCTTTTCCAATTGTTTCGGCAAGTTCGCTGTTCTGAGAAAATTTTACAACGCAAACGACGATTTGAATATCGGAAGCGGGATGCTTGCGAAAATCATCAAGACCGTTCTATTCTATATCCCATTCGGTTTTTTGATGTTGATCGGAGGACTTTTCGACTTCTTCCTTTTCAATCTGATCGAATTCTGGTCCGGGAGCAATCCGATCGGCTTGAACGAATACGATCAGGACGGAAAATTCGTCAAAACCCTGGAGGAGAACGGAGAAAAACTGACTCTGACCTACTCCAACTTCGGAAGTCGTTTGGATCTGGCACATGAAAAGGACGGTAAAACGCAGACCTTAACCGCGCTTCGTTCCGAGAAAGGAAAGTTTTATACCGAGAAAAACGGAAAACTCGAGGAGATCGTTGTGACTTCCGAAACCGTCGGTTCCAAAATGATCTTGAAGATGGCTGAACAGGGAAAACTTAAGTCCAGCAAAGTCATCGACGCTAAAACCGTCTCCGATCTGGAAGCTAAATTCGTTTCGGAATCCCTCTGATTTTCCGATTACGTTAGACGCCCTTGTCCGTCCGGCGACGTTCTTCTGTTCGTTACCGCGGCGGACCTTCGAAGCAATCGCGACTAACGCGCATTCTTGATTCGATCCGGCAGCTTTAACACTCCGTATTTTCCGATATTCCTCTTTGCAAACCAACCCTGATTCACTTCCAAAGCATAAAGTACCTTTTCGCTCGAATGATATAATTCCGAGGTCTGATTGGGCTTCATGTCGTGCAAATCGGTGATTCTGCGGTCCGCGTTAAAATACGCGATACTGAGCGGAATCCAAGTGTTTTTCATCCAGAAACTCAGGTAATCCGGTTCCGGAAAAACGAACAGCATACCCTCGTTTTCGGGGAGTCGTTTGCGATACATCAATCCTTTGGCGCGATCCGCGGGAGTATTGACGACTTCGACGAGCAACGGATGATCGTCCACGTAAACGGTGATTTTTTCCGGTTCTCCCGGTTGCACGTTATGCGAAATCGAAAGAAGAAAAAACAAAAACAAGAATTGGAAACGTTTCGAGAACATGTTGATTCGCCTTGTAGAAGGGGATTTTTTATTCGTAATCGTATCGGTTAAAAGGACCCAATGGAATTGGAATTTTTTTTCCGGGACATCTCGTAGCTCCGGTCGAATTTACCGTCGTAGTTCCTACCAACATCGAGGAAAAATTCCGATTGTATAAAGTCGAATTTCGTGATAGGGAAAATCCGCCGCAAAGGTTTTCCCGCCTCCACTCCTCCTCCACCCAATTCAGGGTGGGGCGGCGTTTAACGAAAAACGGCGGAACAACGACAAATCAAAAAAGAGAGCCGCTTCGATCGTCGCTCCGCAATCGGTTTCGCTTTTCCCTAAAATTGGGCGGGACGTTTTTCCAAAAACGCGCTCATTCCTTCCTTGGATTGACCTCCGTCGAAACAGGATCCGAACGCCTTTTCTTCGATCGAAATCCCGGCATGCAAAGATACGTCCAAACCTTCCTGAATCGTCTTTTTTACGAGTGCGATCGCTCGCGGACCTTTTTTGAGGATCGAGCCGGCAATCGTTTTACAAAATTCTAATAGATCGTCGCCTTCCTTCACCAACTTGTTCAGAATACCGATCCGATAACCTTCCTCTGCGCCGATCATTTCGCCGGTCGTTACGAGTTCGATCGCTCTTCCGTATCCGATCAAACGCGCCAATCTCTGCGTTCCACCGAAGCCGGGAACCAATCCCAGCGAAACCTCCGGCAAACCGAGTTTCGCTTTTTCGGAACCGACACGGATATCACACGCGAGCGCAAGTTCCATTCCTCCGCCCAACGAAAAACCGTTGATCGCGGCTATGGAAACGATTCTTGATGTATGCAATTTTTGGAATACGCGATTACCCAAAGCGGAGAATTCCTGCCCCTGCGCGACGTTTAAATCCTTCATCTCGGCGATGTCGGCTCCGGCAACGAAGGCTTTCCCTTCTCCGGTAACGATCAATACACGGACGTCCTTATCCGTTTCGAGCGAATCCACCGCGTTTCCGATCTGCGTCAAAACCTCGCGATTGAGAGCGTTGAGAGCGGACGGTCTTTGGATCGTAAGAATCCCAATTTGTCCTTCCTTGGTTACGTTAATCAACTTTTCACTCATTTTCTTTTTTACTCCACTTCCACGATAAGAAAGAGGGTGTCGTCCTCCAGTGTTACGTTTCCGAAAAATTTTTCCACGGCCCTTTGAACCTTCGCCTTAAAAACACCGAGGTCCGTTTCGGATCGATTTTCGTTTAATATTTCTAAAATCCCTTCCGTTCCAAGCTGTTTTCCATCCTCGTTTTCGTTTTCTATCAAACCGTCAGTGTATAAAAAGTATCGATCCTTGGATACGAGGGGAAGTTTGATCTGTTCCGCGATCGGTTTTTTGATTCCGAAACCGAGAATCGCGCCTACCGTTTCTATCTCGTTGAATTCTCGTGTGAACGATCCGTGAATCACATACGGATGTCCTGCGTTCGCAAACGTGATCTCCTTGGAAATAAAATCCAAAAACATATAAACCGCGGAAGCGTGATACGACTCGAACTGTTGTTGTAGGGAATCGTCGATGTAATCCATCAAACGCGAAGGATGAACCTTCAGGATATAAGGCATCGTTGAAACCATGATCTTCACCATAGACGCGACGAGCGCAGAGGCGATTCCGTGTCCGGCGACGTCCGTCAGAAAAATTCCCGTGTTGCCTTCCCGCAGTTGGACGAAGTCGAAGAAGTCGCCTCCGATATGATTCGGGGTAATCCGCATAACCTCGTATTTGATTCCCTTGATACTAAGACGTCCTGGAAAAAGATTTTCCTGAACCTGCTTAGCCACGATAAGATCCTGCTGGATGAACTTGTATTCCAGATCGAGTTCGGAGGAGATCGAAATCAGACGTTTTACGATGATAACGGAAGACGTTCCGAGGACGATACAAAGCGCATACACGACGTCAGGCACAAAAAGAAGACGCGGAAAATCGTCCAAACCGAGTTCGATCCGTTTTAAGGAAATGAAAAAAATATGCAGAAGAATCGCCAACGATCCCGTAAAAAAACAGGATCCTTTTTTAAGACGAAACATCTGAAAGATCACGATCAAGGAGATCAAAAGGAAGAAATTGTTATAAATCTGAAGGCTTTCCGGATCGCGGGAATTGAAAAAGGATTCGTGGAACAGATTCATCATCAGAAAGATGATCGCGAAGTTGGAGATATGAATGACCCAGGAAAGAAATTTCTCCTGAAAGGAAAGAACGAGGCCCATAACGTTTATGAGAAAGATGATTCCCAGATAAAACACGCCGCGTTCCGAGTTTCTCACTTCCGGAATTGCCAACGTAGGATACATCGTGAAATGAAGCAGAAAGGCGAGACGGATAAAGGATTGATCGATGCGTGTCTGATCCTTCCAGGCTTGGGCTTCCCTGTAATTGAATTCCCTGTCGAAAAAAGTGAAGGGATTCAGAAAACCGGATCGCAATCTATTGAATCGTTTTATCCAAGTCATACCGGGTGATTTCCGATCCGGAAAGATAAAGTTTCATGTTCCAGCCGGATTCCAAATAACGATCCAGTTTTTCCGAAACGTCCATCGCTTCTTTTTCGTTTCGTACGCGTATAAATAAGGAGGCCGCCGTCGATTTATAGTTATACGGAAACCGTTCGTTTAACAAAAGTGTTACTCGAAAATGATCGGTTCTGGATTCGATCACGATATGCGACACGTGTTTACGGTTCACGATCCTTTCCCCTAAAGGTAGACTCCAAGGGTTGGTTTCCGCAAAAACGGGCAAAACGGAAAAAAATACTACGGGAAGTAGGAGATAAAACATCGCGTTTCTTCGGTTTCCCGCCGGGGATTCGAATCCAAAGTTATAACTCTCCCGGAATAGCGCAAACCATTCCGATCCGCTTCCTTATTTTTTTAGGAGATTCCCGATTTACGAATGAGGTTTACTTTTTGGGCCGAATCTGGAAAAATATTTCCTATGAAATTATTGTCCCGGTATGTCCCGGAAAAACGTTTTCGTACGTTTTGGATCGTATCCGTCTTTTCCGTATTCTTAGTGTGTAAACCGTCCCCAATGGGAAATAATCCGTACGCGAATTTATTTTCGGAACACCGAATCACGAAGGCCGAACGATATTCCACAACGGGAACTTGGGATACTAGAATTTCCCAACTGGATTCCGTAGAACGGGATTTCATACGCGAGCTCAATCAAATCGACGGCTTCGAGGATTCTCCCGAACCGGAAACCGAACCGGAACTTTGGAAAGACCGCCTTCGCGCCGTTAGAAGTCGTCTCCCGGAATCGGTGAATTCCGTACTGGATCGATCCCTTTTGAAAGTGATTCTTTGCAGAAACTTAGGCGGCACAGGTGTGACCGGTTTCGTCTACGACAGGAACGAACCCGTGGGAGGGATCGTCTTTCTGGATTCCGGAATGTTGAATCGAAACGCAAACGACTGGATCACTCGTAAGGAAAATTCGGCCTTCCGTTCCCAAGAAATCGAACTCGCCGTGGAGATAGAAAAACGAACGGACAACGACGTAGAGGCCGCGCTCGAATACATCCTTCTCCACGAGTTGGGTCATATAATCTCCGTTCAACGAAAGATCGTTCCGGACTTTCGAAACAGGGACCGCGATTTTTCCGGGTTCGAATTTTCAGCGGGCATCTGGAACACCGAAACGGAAAGTCTACTCGATTCCGGATTTCCGCAACGCAAACGGATCAAATTTTATACGGACCGTCCTTTGGATCTCGCTTCGAATTGGGAATCGATCTACCCGGCCTTAACCTCGACTCCATTTCCCACATTGTATTCCGCGATGAACGGGGACGATTTTTTCGCGGAATCCTTCGTTTCCTACGTTCATACCGTTCTTCAAAAAAAAATCTGGCGTCTTACGATCCGTCAAAACGGTAAAACGAAATACGTCATGCAAAACGGGATCGTGGAACCTCGCTGCAAAAAACAAAGGGAATTTTTGGATAAGATCTTCAACCGTTAGACCGACCGAGGCGCGAAACTCTAAATTCCTGAAAGGCCAAAAAGGCAACCACGATCTTTTCGGAAACGAAATACGCCGCGCCGTAAAACGTGATCGTATCTCTGTAATAAAACAAAACGAACGCCGTCACCGCACAATACGACAAATTCGCGGTGGCGATCGTTTTCAAAAAAATCCGCCACGATTCCGGTTTGAGCAAATAACAGAACGACGAATATACGGAAAACGAAAAAGCCGCGACGGAAAGCGCGTACGCGACCCGGGACGGGATTCCGAAAAAGTTTTCGAACCCTGCCAACACCACGGCGCAAGCGAATCCGGAAAACGCGGCCCCCGATCCGTCGATCAGAAATAGATTCCTAGGATCCTCGTTTACGAATTTGGACAAAACCGACATACGTTTTTAAATCTAAAAATCTTCCTATAAGAATAAGAGTTTTATAATATTCTCATTTACAATCGTCTAAAACGAATCCCGCGTTTCTTCCAGGACTTTTCCGCCCGCTTTCGTTTTACGGACGATCGCATCATATCTTAAACTTATCGATCAGCCGTAACAAAGCCTGGGATTGGGTGTGCATGTTTCCGGAGAAAGCGGTGAGGTCGTCCGCGCCGCTCGCGATCTCTTGGGTTCCGTCCGAAATGCTTACGATCGTTTTCGTGATTTCGTCCGTGGCGCGTTTTTGTTCGCGCACCGCCTCCTCGATTTGAATGCTGAACGTCATCAGAGAACTCGCGCTTTGATGGATTTTTTCGGTGTTACGCTCCTGCGTGTTCACGGATTCCAAAACGGTCTTTGCGGAAACTCCGAACATATCCACGGAACTTCTGAGTCTGGCGAGAATGTCGGAAGCCTCTTTCACCTTGCTCGTACCGTTCATCACCGCGCGGTTCGTCGAATCCACGAGTTGACCGATTTCCTGCACGCTGTTCGACGTCTGGGAGGCGAGTTTCGAAATCTCCTCTGCCACCACCGCAAAACCTTTTCCCGCTTCCCCGGCCCGGGCCGCTTCGATGGCGGCGTTTAACGCGAGTAAGTTGGTCTTTTCGGAGATATCCGTTATGATCGAAAGGATCTCGTTGATCCGGGAGGCGCTGTCGCCGATCTCGTCCATCGCCTTCGTGGATTGGTTCATCGAACCTTCGCCCGTAGTGGCTTGTTTTTGGGATTCCCCCGCCAACGAGGAAAGCGATTTCATCTCGTCGTTGATCCGTTCTATCTGTTCCTTAAGAAGAACGACGTTGCCGTCGATGTCCTTCATATGGGAAATCGCCGTTTCCATAGACTTGCCCACGTTTTCCGCGGAAGCCGCCAACTCTTCGATCGCGGCGGAGGATTCCTCCGAAGCGGAAGCCTGTTCCTGCGCGACGTCGTAGAAATTTCGCGAGGCGTCCGCCATCTTATCCGACGTTGAATTGAGCGATTCCGAAGAACCTTTGATTTCCAGAATGATACTTTTGAGGTTGTTCTTCATCCGATCGAGGGAAGACAACAATTTTCCGATTTCATCCCCGCGCGCGTACGAATTGTTTACGATCAGATTTCCGGACGCGATCTCCTCGGAAAAGGAAATGGCGGCGTTGATGCCGTTCGTAATCAATTTTTGGAATATTAGATTTAATACGAGTACTATGATTACCATCGTCAACAAGGAGGAAATCATGGTTTCAAGAACGACCTTGGATAGGTTGATCCAAAAAATGGAATTGGGAACGCTCACTTCCAAGATCCATTTTTTATCGTAACTACCGAGGTAAAACGAATGAAAAAAGTGGGTCGCTCCGTTCCTGTGAAGCGTCAGCAGATCCGGATGGACGCTTCCTTCTAAAATATTTTTTTTCCATTCCGGATCTTGAATTTCTTTTCCGACCAGGGACGGATCCTGTCCGTTCGCCGCATAATATCCCCCCGGAGAAATGAGGCTGATATAACCCTCTCCTTGATACGGACGGATCGGGGCCAACATCTTCTGCATGTTTTCCATCGTGACGTCCATTCCCACGACTCCCGCGAATTGTCCCCCGCGTCGTACGGGTTTCACGACGGAAATCATCAGAATTTCCCGGCCCGAAACCGGATACGAAAACGGATCCGCGATATAATCAAGCCCCGACCGTTTCGGCACGTTGTAAAAATATCCGCTCGTATCCTGGTTTTCGTAGTAGATCACCTGCTCCAACACCAAAGGTTTGTCCGCACCCGCCGCCTTGTTGATGTAAGGGATGAATCTTCCGGTGGAATCGTATCCCAATTTGTTTACGTATTGTGCGTCCTTGGAATCGAATTTGCCGGGTTCGAAAACCGACCAAGCTCCGAAATAATTGGGATCGGATTGTGCGAGATCCTTCAGGGTTTCGATCGTCTCCTCACGAGTCGGCCTTGCATGCGTTAGTTGAAACTCCAGTCCTCTCAAACCACCGAGAGCCTTATCGAAAAAATCCTGGACTTCGAAACCGTATCGCGAAGCGACGAGCGAAGAGGAATCCCGTATATCCTTCGAAAGTTTAAAATAAGTCGCGATCGTGTTCACGGTTGTGATCACGATCGATCCGGCCAAAAGCGCGAGTGAGAGAAATAAGGAAATTCTAAACCGTATGCTCATTGATCTTCCTGATTGATCCTAACTTAAAAACTGTGCGAAAAACCTACGCTAAACCAGAACAAATGCGCGGGGATTTTCTGCAACAAATACGATTCCCGAATCATCTGTCGCAACGAACCGTCTCCAGCGTCCGGAATCAGGGAACTGTTGGAGATCTGATCCAGGATGTATTGATTCACCGGACCGTTCACTTTGGAAGGATCTACGATCAGACCGTCCTTGGTATTTCGGTTAACGTATCCCCCTGTCGCGCCGTAGTAGTTGTCCGTGTCGTACATGTATAAATTGGGTCGATAAACGTGGTTTCCTTTGATGAAAAATTTACCGAAATAAAACGTCAAGCTGCTCGTGATATCCTGAATTCCGTTCCGATTGTCCACGATGTTATTGGACATCGCATAACCGATGTTCACCGCGGGGGTGATCCGGAAAAACTTATCGCTGAAGTATTCGTGGCTGAGATAGAGGGAAAGGTAGTTTTTTCCCGCGGCCAAACTCGCGTTCTCCGCGCTGATCTGCGTATAAAAGGAGATCGTCGGAGTCAGATACGAAAGGAACGGAAGCTGCCAAAAGAAATAATATTCCTGCCAAGCGAGACGGATCACCTGATTGGAATAGTTGTTGGAACTCCCCACACCTTGGGCGGCGAGGGAATTGTAACCGCCGAGGGGAGCCGAAGCGTAAGCCGGGTTTTTGTTGAAGGTATTGTAGAACCAGGTTCCCACCGTAAACTTACCCCAACTCGTTTTTTCGAACGTATAATAGAACGCATAAAATAGACCGTCCGCCCGTCTCATACCGTTTTGTTCCTTATACGGTTTGGGCGTCAAGCCGCCGCAGGTAGGTCCGAGACCCGGAGTACCGTTCAACACGTTATCCTGTGATTGGAACACACAATTGTTGTTCTGAAGATCCGGATCGGCCGGAGTATAAGGACTTCCTTGACCGGGATACGCGGGGCCAGGTCCGCCCGGATACAACTGAAAGCGACCGTCGCTGTCACGGTCGTTGCGTTCGGTCATTTGGAAATTCCCCCAGAACTGAATCATAAATCCCTTTAAGGGAGTGTTGATGTTGATCGTAGGTTGGTAGGAAGGAACGAAAGTGGTCGAAGGATAACTTTCGTTTCGTCTTCGGTTTGCCATCTCACCGGAAAAACTCAAACCGCGCCAGATAAAGTCCGAAACGATCTCGTGTGTGACGTCCACGGTGGTATCGTTGCCGGGAGAGGAAGAATGAGGCGGTTCTCGTTCGATAGGCGTCGCGATTCCGGAATATGGACCGGAATGTCCGTCGGACTTGGAGTTGGCACCGGAAGATTTATCGTTCGCAAAAACGTTCTTCGATTTATCCGAAGGTTTTTCGAGGATCACGCTCACGACGTTTTCTTTGGCGATATATCGGATGAAGTCTTCGTTCTCCGCGAGAAGGACTTTTTCGTCGTCCTCCAAAAGAACCTTCCCCCGATAGATGAGTCCGTTTTTTAAACGGACTATGTCCGCAGCCGCAAGGGAGAAAACTGAAAAAAACGAAACACAGAAAACGAAAGTCACCGCTCTTAACTTCATGATACTCAACCTTATCTTTTTATAGTTTACTTTTTTCGCATACCGGTTCGGAAATAAATTTCCAAAATCGGGAAAGTCCGCCGGTTGTAACCGAGAAGAGAATTACAAAGACAAAAACTAAGAGTAAGAATCAACTCGGAAAAAACTTTTTCTTTCGACGAAATGGAACTCCGTCGTCTATCAAAACGAAGTCACGGAAGATTTTCATACAAAACGAATTGAGACAAATTTGCGTCTTTTTTTGGACAAAACATCCGAAACCGGAAACGGAATACGGGAATATGGAATCGGACTACGGTTTTACCGACCGCAAGGGAGGGATTTACGTAAAACGGAAAGGATGGAAAAACGAAATCCGAAAACGGAATTCCCGAATCATATAGTAAAATCTAATTTTATAATTCATGATTTACGAAACCGAAACCAAGGAAGTAAAAAACGAAAATTCCGAACTCAGGTGTTACCGATTGTGGAAGACATAAAACGGAGAAAGAATAGGATCGGACACCGTAGTTTCGGAATATCGTATCAAGTTATAAACCAAAATCTTTGAACTTCTTCGAAGACCGTTGTAGGAAATATGGATCAGGAACAGAAAAACAGAGAACGATCGACTTCGGTCGATGACGTTTCCGAAATACGAAATCGGATTCTGGAACGTATCCGTCGGGATCGAACGTCCGCGCAGGATTTCGAAACCTCCGTATTTAAAAATAAAACCGTCGCGTCCTCGCACTCCGACGAATGGATCGGTCGTTTTTGCGTCGATCTGGAAACTCTCTGTCTTCGATCCGTCTCCCGAGAAATCCAAACCCGATTGGAATACGACTCCGAAACCCTGAACCGTATGCGACCGACGGATCTTTCGTTTCGTTTTGATTCCAATCGTAACGAAGAATTTTGGGCCGAAACGCTGGCCCGGGTTTCACAGGGCGAATCGGCGGTTTTTCCTTGGATCTTACTTTCGAAATCCGGAAAAATATTTCCCTTACGAATCGAATTGGACCCCGATCCGAATTTCCCCGAACTCGTCCAAGCCCGATGTTACGAAACGAAAGGATACGAAAAAGGATCGGAGGAAAAACGAAAGTTCGAACTCGAACTTACCGAAAAAAAGGCGACTCTTTCCCGTTTTCAAAAATTGTCCGGACTCGGTTCCTGGGAATACGACCTCTCCGATTCCACGATGAACGTCTCCGAACAACTCGCCGAAATCTACGAAAGAAAGGAACTAACCTCCCGGGGCATTTACGCCTTCGACAGAATACACCCGGAAGACCGGGAAAGGGTGATATCCTATTTCGAAGAAGCATTAATAAACGATTATATTCGTGAAATAGAATATAGAATCTCTACTGAAAGCGGAAAAACGAAAGTCCTACTCAATCAGAGCGAACTGATACGAGGCGAAAACGGAAAAATCGTAAAGATCATCGGTTCGGTCATGGACGTGAGCGAAAAAAGGAAGAACGAAAGACTTCTTCAGTTCCGACTCGGATTCGAAACGATCGCGACGGAAGTTTCCAGAAACATCATCAATCTTCCCTCCTCCGAAATAGAAAATACGATCCGCAACGGCATCGAAAAATCGGGCCGTTTTTTGTCTATGAACCGGGCCGTCATCGCCTTCTACAACGAAGACTGTACGGAACGAGTGATCGCGTATGAATGGATTCATCCCGATTCGGAGATCAAAACGAGTTATCTGGGCCGCAGGGAACCGATCGATCCTATGAGTTTTTTCACGTCCGTGATGAAAACGGGACGTATCGCCAAGATAAACTCGATCGACGATCTTCCGCGAAACGCCAAATCCGATCGGGAACATCTGTTGCGGAACGGAACCCAAACCTACATCGCGGTTCCCTTGTTGATCGGAGGCAAACTGAAGGGAAGATTGGGATTCGGCGGAAGCGAAAAAACCTCTTCCAAAGAAAAGGATCTGGACCGTCTGGAAAATCAGCTCCTCGAAAATTTCGCCGAAATCATCATCAACGCGCTCGAACGGAAACGGGTGGAAGAGGAACTAAAACAGGAACGCGATTTATTCTCGTCCATCATGGAGAACACTCCAACCGCGGTCGTGGTGTTGAATCCCGAAGGAAAAATCCTCTACGCCAATCCGAGTTCGGAAACGATCCTAGGAATCCGACCGGAGGAGATCGTATCCAGAAATTACGATTCTCCCGAATGGAAATCCGCTTCCATCGACGGAGAAGAATGGAAGGAAGAGGACCAACCGTTTACGCAGGTGCTCAAAACCGGAAAACCGGTCTACGACATACGTCATTCGATCACCGCGGAGAACGGAGAGAAACGGTTTCTTTCCGTAAACGGCGCGCCCGTCAAAAATCAAAACGGCGAAATCCAATCGCTTGCGTTTATGATCACGGACATCACCAACCAAGTCCTCAAAGAAAGGGATCTGCGGGAAAGCGAAGAACGATACAGAACGGTCGCGGAACAGACGGGAAGTATCGTCTACGACTACGATCTCGCGAGCGGTCGAATCAAATGGGCCGGCGCCATCCGCTCCATCACCGGTTACGATCCGGAGGAATTCCAAAACTTTACCGTGGATACCTGTCAAGGTTCGATTCATCCCGAGGACCTACCCTTCGTATTGTCCTCGTTGCAAACCGCGATGAGCCGGGGAGAACGTTTCCGTTCCACGTATAGATTCAGAACCAAGTCCGGCGAATACACGTTCGTCGAGGACAGAGGAGCGTTTCTTTTCGACTCGAACGGAAAACCGAATCGTATTTTAGGGGCGATGATAGACGTCGCGGAAAAGAAAAAAGCGGAAGAGATGCTCAAAGCATCCGAAACGCGGTTCCAGACGTTTTATCAATTTTCCAACGAAGCCATTCTACTTTTGGAAAAGGGAAAGAACCGAATCTCCGACAGCAACCAAGCCTTCCAAAAACTTTTCGGTTACACCTCCGAAGAGGCGGCCGATCTCAGCATTCTCCGGCTTCTGTCCCGCGATTCCTTGCGGGACCTGCTTCGAAAAAAATTCGTGTTCGGAGGCAAAACCTCGGTCGAGGTAGTCGCAAAAAAGAAAAACGGGAATCTGTTTCCTTCGGTCGTAAGTCATGCGGTGTTCTTCGATAAAGGAAGGGAGTTTTTTTCGATCAATATCATCGACACGACTCCGTTTAAGGAGGCGGAAAAATTGAGGATCGTAAACAACGAAATCCTGGTCCGAAATCGATTGATCGAAATCCAAAAATCCGAACTGGAAACAACACTAGAAAATCTCAAAAAAACCCAATCCCAACTCATACAATCCGAAAAGATGGCCGCGTTGGGCCAGTTGATGGCGGGAATCGCGCACGAAATCAACAATCCGATCGGAGCCGTACAGGCTTCCAGTCAGAACATTCAGGAATGTTTATTTAGATTCCGGAGCCTGCTCCCCGAGGTTCAAACTCTGATGACTTCTTTGGGCCCGGAAAAACGCACGTTATGCGCCGATCTCATAGAAACCGCGATAGCCAGCGGAGAAAATTTCACCGGAATGGAGCAGAGAAACCGCAAAAAAACGATCGCAAGTATATTAGAAAATTTGCGAATACCATTGAAAACCGCGGTCTCTTACGCGGATACTCTCGTGGACATGGGAATCGGCGAACTTCCAGAACGATTCATTCCGCTCTTAGTACTCGAACAGACCCCGTTGATCCTGGAATATACGTCCTTGGAATCCTTCTTTTTCAGAAACACTAAAACGATCCGAATCGCCATCGACCGCATCTCTAAGATTTTATACGCACTCAAAAACTTCTCCCACTTCGACATCGGCGGAGAAAGGACGCTCGCGTCGGTGAAAGAAACCATAGAAACCGTACTGACTATCTATCAAAACCAATTGAAAAAAGGCGTGGACTTGCAGAAGGAATTCGAGGATGTTCCCGCGGTTCTTTGTTTTCCCGACGACCTACTTCATATCTGGACCAATCTCATCTACAATTCCCTACAGGCGATGCAGTTCAAAGGTTCGATTCTGATCCGTTTAAAAAAATTGGAAAAAGAACTGATGGTGGAAGTCCGGGACAACGGACCTGGAATTCCTAAGGAAATCCAGGAGAGGATTTTCGAACCGTTTTTCACCACCAAGGCACCGGGAGAAGGAAGCGGACTAGGATTGGACATCGTGAAGAAGATCGTACAAAAACACGAAGGAAAAATAGAATTGGAAAGCGAACCGGGAAGAACCTCGTTTAAGATCTACATTCCGATCGTATTAGAAACACGACGTTCAACTTTGTAAGGCCGTGGTGATCGTGGAAACGAGCTCGCGTTCGTCCCAAGGTTTTTTGAGATAGGAGCGTAGATTGATCTCTTTTTTCAACGCTTCAATAGAGGAATCGTCCGCGTGACCGGTCACGATCACTTTCTGAATGTCCGGATATTTACTGTGGACCTGTCTGAGAAATTCGTCGCCTTTGACGTTCGGCATCAACCAGTCCGAAATGATGACCAGAATCCGCACGTCTTCGTGCACCAACTCCTCGATGATCTGCCAAGCCTCTCCTGCGTCCAGGGCGGTTTCATAACGATATCCGTCCCCCAAATGCCGTTTGACCTGGGATTTCATACTCATGAGGATCAATGCCTCGTCGTCTACGAAAAGAATCGCCTTATCCAACTTAAATCACTCACCTATTTATTCGACTTGTCGAATTAACAAAAAACGCAAGGCGTTACAGTATTTGGAAAAAAAATAATGGCAAGTCAATTTTGAAAAAAACCATCCGACTCAAACTATAATTTCCGGGATCGGAAGAATTTCCGCGGAAGGTTGCATGATGTAATAACCCTGTGAATATTCGATCCCCAAAGATCGAACGGTGTCGAATTCGTCCTTTTCGGACACGAATTCCGCGATCACCTTTGCGCCGATCCTATGCGACATTTCCGTCATAGCGGAAGTCAATAGATAAGGCGTTTTGTTGAGATGGATTCCCTGGATGAACTTTCCGTCGATTTTGATGAAGTCCGGATCGATCTTCATGAGTCTTTCGAAGTTGGATTGATCGACTCCGAAGTCGTCGATCGCGATCTTACAACCGCATTCCTTCAAATCGCGCAACGTTTCCAAACCTCGTTCCGCTCCGTGAAGACGATCCGTTTCCAAAATCTCCAAAGTCAGGCGTTCGGGTGCGATTCCGTAGTGTTGTAGCCGACTGACTACCCACACTGCGAATCCCTTTTTTTCCAGATCGGATTCCGAGATGTTGACCGAAAGGGAAAAATCCGGATAACGGGAGAAATAGCGGAGCGACTTTTCGATCATGATCGGAGTCAGAAGACGAATGATACCCGTGGACCTGGCGATCGCGATAAAACTCGCGGGGGAATAGATTCGATCCCCTTCCTGAATCCTCGCAAGACATTCAAATTTCGTAATCTTATCGAGTTGGTTGTCGTAGATTCCCTGGAAAAAAGGAATCACGTTGCCCGCATTGATCGCTTCGTTCAATTTTCGTCCCAGAATCAGGTTGATACGATACTGATTTTCCTCTTCCATAGAGTTGGAATAACGTATCGGTTCCGATTCGGAATTCTGAGACGCGTGTATCATCGCGATCCGAGCCTTGTAGTATAGGGAGAAAACGTCCGTGGCGATTCCGACGGACACGTTCATCCGGAAGGAAATTCCCTCCGCCTCCACGTATTCGGATCGAAGCAGGATTCGAAACGCGAGTAAAAGAGAATAAAATTCCTCCTCGTTCACGTTGGACAAAACCGCGACCTCGTCCTGATACAGATGGAAAACCGCGCCCGAAGTTCCCAAAAAAACGGAAAGAGAACCGAGAAACCGATGCAGAACCTTCTGATACACGCCGACTCCGAAATGATGGGTCGTCGCGGTGGACGATTCGATTCGAATGACGGCTAACGTGGAAGGGGTTCCTACGCTTTCCAGTTCTTCCAAAATCTTCCGTAGACTTTCCAGATTGGGAAGCCCCGTTTCCCGATCGAAAAACAAAGTGTTCTCCAATCTACGATTGAGCTCCGAAAGCGAAACGTCCCGAAAATACGACTTGATCGCTTCCCGGATCGTCAAAATCAAATCGTTGGAATCCCAGGGTTTCGAAAGATAACGATACAAGTCGGCGTGATTGAGCGCGTTTCCGACCGCGTCCGCGGAGGCTTGACCGGTAAGCATGATCTTGCGGATTTCCGGACGTTTTTTATGGATCCGAATCAGAAGTTCGTCGCCTTTAACCCCGGGCATCACTTGATCGCAAACCACTACCGGGACATCGATCCCTTCGGAAATGTATTCCTCGAGAATTTCCCAGGCCGACTCCGCGTCCTCCGCGGTCTCGATATCGAATTCGTTGCCGAAGGCGAGTTTGAGTTGCTCCTTCAAGCCGCGGAGAATGATCTGTTCGTCGTCCACGAGCAGTATCACCGGATTCGATTCTCGGTTTTTGTCGGATGGTTTTTCCCATTCATTCATTCGCATCGTACCAAACTTATTTCGAGGATCTTCGAAATTCGACCGCCGTTCTCGTTCACGCGCCCGCGTCGTTTCGATTTCGGAGATCCGGTGCGGAACGTTTTTCCGCATGCCCGCAAAACCGTGTTAGTCCTTCGTTACGAACTTCGTCCCGTGCGGGAACAAGATCGTAGTTCTTCAATTGACAGCGGGGTTTGTAATTGTATTCTTCCTTCTCAGACGCCAATTATTTTTTTGATATCTCCGATTCTTCCGGAAGGTTTTATGATTTTAGTAAATTTTGAAAACGAAAAAGAAATTAGTTTACCTGAAAGTTCCGCTCCCAAGAGCCTGCTGCAAATCAGTTTAGAAAACTCGATTCCTCATACACACGCCTGCGGAGGAAACGCGCGTTGTTCCACTTGCCGCGTGTTGGTTTTGGAAAATCCGTCCCATCTTTCCGCTCCGGAACAAAAGGAAAAGGAACTATCGCAAAAGAAAGGATTTCCGGAGTCGGTGCGACTCGCATGCCAAGCGAAGGTTCAAGGCGATGTGAGAGTCCGCAGAATCGTGTTGGACGACGAAGATTACAACCTCACCATCGCCGGCTCCGCGGAAGTCTCCGGTGAAGAGAAGGACATAGCGATCCTTTTCAGCGACATACGCGACTTCACCTCCTTCTCGGAATCGCACCTTCCCTACGACGTGATCCACATACTCAACCGTTACTTTTATAAGATGGGCGATATCGTCTTAAAACACGGAGGGACGATAGACAAATACATCGGAGACGGGCTAATGGCTCTGTTCGGAACGGAAGGAGGTTCCGCGGAGGAAGTTTGTATCTCCGCTTTACGCGCCGCGAAGGAAATGGAACTGGAGTTGTATTCCCTGAACGAATATCTGAAATCCCACTTTCACATAACGTTCCGGATCGGCGTGGGAGTACATTACGGAACCTGCATATTAGGACAACTGGGACATCCGGCTAACATGTCTTATACGGCGATCGGAGATTCTGTGAACATGGCCAGCAGGATCGAATCGAAAACGAAGAAGGCCGGAGCGACCGTACTCGTTTCAGAATCCTTATACACACCGATCCGCGACCGGGTAACAAAGGGCAGGGTTTTTTCCGCGAAACTCAAGGGAAAAACGGGAGAATACAAACTCTACGAGATCAAGGAAATCCTAAACAAGGCCAGCGTCAACGTATGGGAAGAGGCTCGAAATCAACTCAGAAAAACCGTCCTCGTCCGTGAAACAGGAAGCTGGCTCAAACTCGTGTATCACTCGGCTTGTCTTTTCGATTCGCAACGGAACTGGCTGGGACTCAAGGCCGCGGCGTCCTTTGACGCGTTTCGTTCTTTACCCGAGAACGAGGATTTGAAGTCGAACCTCGATCGACTGCTTCGGTCCAGATTCGACTTCAACGAAAAAAACGGAACCGAATTTTCCTTGGCCGATTTTTTGGCTCTCGCGGGAGCGGTCGCGTTGGAAAAATCGGGCGGCCCTAGGATTCCGATCCTACCGGGAAGAAAGGACGAAACATACGCGGAAATCGAACAGATTCTACCCTTGGGAATGCAAAGCCAAAAGGATCAACTTCCCTGTTTGGACCGAATGAAACTGAATGTCCGCGACTTGGTCGCGATCTCCGGAGCGCGCACCATAGGATGGTTAGGCGGAGAATCCTTTACGGCAAATCCGTATTATTTCGACAACAGTTACTTTCACGTGTTGTTAAAGGCAGGTTTGGAAGGACCTTTGTTGATACCGAACGATCGGGAACTCCTCAAAAACGACGAATCCAGGGCTCTCGTATTGGAATACGCGCTCAATCAGAATCGGTTTTTCGAGGACTTTACGAAGACGTATCTAAAACTCGTTTCTTAGAAATCTTCGGAAATTTTTTTCTTGAACGAATTCGAACAGACTCTACCGTGCTGCTTCTATCCCCTTCGACCCAATGAAACTGAAATAACGAGGAAAACAAATGCAAACCGAAAATCGTTTTGCCGTCGATGCAAAAGGAGAGGAACTCTTTCTCATCTATTTGAAGAACATATTTTTTACGATCATCACGATCGGAATCTACTATTTCTGGGCCAAGGTGAACACGCAGAAATATCTTTTCCGTCACGTGTCGTTCCAAGGACAACGTTTCGACTATCACGGAACGGGTAAGGAGAATTTTATCGGTTTTGTCAAAGGAATCGGAATCGTACTCGCCGTCGCCGCGCTCCTCGCCGGAATCTATTGGCTGGCTTTCCAAATCGGAACCGCAGCGGTGGTCGTAGTGACCCTCTCGGTTTACGCTGGATTTTTATGTGTGATCCCGTATCTTTCGATCGGATCCAGAAGATATTTTCTCAGCAGGACTTCGTTTAACAACGTGCGTTTCCGGTTTACGGGAAGCGTAACCGAGTTGTTGAAAATTTTCATTCCCGGAGCGTTCCTGTCCGCGATCACGTTCGGAATTTATTCCGCTTGGTTTTCCAACAAGTTGGATCGATTTTTTACGGCACACACGCACTTGGGCAACGCGGATTTCAGTTACGAAGGACAGGGAAAGGAACTGTTCAAAATTTATCTCAAAGGGATTCTTCTTTTGATTCCCACAGCGGGAATTTATAGTTTTTGGTTGGGAGCCAACCTGCACAACTACTACTGGAACCGCGTCAAATTTCAGGGAATATCCTTCCGCTCCGATCTCAAAGGAGGGACCTTACTTTGGAACGCGTTCGTATCGACCGCGTTGATACTGTTCACGTTGGGAATCGGAATTCCCTGGGCGTATCTGCGTTCTCTCCGAATGATCGTACAATCCCTCTCTTTGGAAAACTCGCCCGACCTTGCTTCGATCCGCAGCGTCAAGGACCCCGGAGCCAGCGCACTCGCCGACGGAATCCAAGAAGCGGGAGAAGCCTTCAACTCAGTCTTCGGCGGCTAAACATGACCGACCGTCTCTACGACGGAAAAACGGCGTCTCCTTACGAGGGGACGCTTTTTCCGGAAGCCGGGAACCTACGTTTCGTCACACAAGGAACCGACCCGCAAACATTCCATTTTTCTTATAAACATCTCCGCTCCTTGGAAAAATTGGGAGAGGCGTACAGACTTCAATTCGACGATCCAAAAGAAACTAACAACGATTATATACTAACGTTCGAATCCGAGGAAACCGCGGAGAAAATCCGGACATTCCGAAAAAAAACCTTCGGACAAGGAGCCTCGGGTTGGTTCAAACGGTTTTTGTTGTTGCCCGTACTCGTACAGATTCTGTTAGCCGCAATCCCCGCTCTGGGAATCGGATATCTTCTCGTGGTCAAATTGGACAGAACCTACGTATTCGTACCGGAGACCGTGGACCGGTCGCTCGGAGAACTGTTGTCCAAACGGTTTGAAACGGAATATCCGGAATGTAAAAATCCAAAATTAAAACGGGGACTACGTCCCATTACGGAAGCGGTCTTACGTCCCAAAGATCGGGAACGATATACGATCTCGGTTCTAAAAAGTTCCGAGGTCAACGCCTTCGCCCTGCCGGGAGGAACGATTTATCTATTTTCAGGACTATTGGAGGAATCCGAAAGCCCGGACGAAATCGCGGCCGTTCTCGCCCACGAAATAGCCCACGTGGAAAAAAGGCATGGGATCCGGCAACTCATCCGCATCTTGGGAATTTCAATCGTCATCAAACTTTCGGTGGGAATCGGGTTCACCGACATAGACACACTGGAAACGTTATCCGAAATCGCGAACACTCTCGCGATCCTAAGATATTCGAGGGAGTTCGAAGAGGAAGCGGACCTTTACGCGTTTGAGCGGCTCAAAAAATCCGGATTGGGAATCGGAGGATTCGTGGACTTTTTCCAAAGAGAGGAAGACAAACTCGGCAAAAGGGAAACTCCATCCGACGAGCACAAAAAGGAAAACGAATCAAAATGGAACGCCGCCAAAATACTCGATTGGTTCAGCACACACCCGGACAATAAAAAAAGGATAGAAACCGCCAAGGAATATTCCAAAAAAACGAAAATGGGAACGAAACGGATTCGCATCGATCGCTGGAAAACGATCCGCGAAATTTGTAATTAAATTATTTCTGATCCGAAGGTAAATATTCGGAAATCAGCTCCCCCAACTCCCGGTCGAATCGTTCGAAGGATCTTAGGATTTCTTCGAGCAAGACCTCGCCGGTTTTGCCGTCTTCCGAAAAATCCGTATCATTTTCTTCGGCCGCTTCCGCCAGATCGAAAAACTTCATCTCTTTCCCCTTTCCTTCGAATTCTTCGGATCGAAACATTGGAGATTGGAGGAAAAAAAACGTTCCGATCCAACGGAGCTCCGCACTTTTCCGAAACGCGACGGAAGTTTTATTCTTAAATCGGTTCCCAAAAAATTTCCTGAAAAAACCATGGGAGAAGATGATTCAGTTTCACCCTGTATTGGGCTCACTAAAAAGTTACGAAGCGGGAAAACCGATCGAACTCGTAGTACGTGAATTCGGAATCCGTCCCGAAGACGTGATCAAACTCGGTTCGAACGAAAATCCGTTCGGATGTTCGGAACACGTCGCAGAACGGGTGCGCGCAGCCGCGTCGCAGATGTATCTTTATCCGGACGATTCGTATCTGGAACTAAAAAACGAACTCGCGCGGAAATTCGAAGTGACCCCCGAACGGATCCTACCGGGAAACGGAAGCGATCAGGTTTTGGATTTTGCGTGTCGTTCCGTGCTACTTCCGGGCGATCCGGTTCTCATCAATCGGGTCACCTTTGCGATGTATAAGATCTACTCGTTACAATGCGGCGCCAAAATCCATTCCACCGAAACGCTTCCCCACGATTTGAACGCGTTTTTAGAACTCTCGAAACTTCACAAACCTAAGATAATTTTTTTGTGCACTCCTTCCAACCCCGCCGGAGACGCCCTATCGAAAACGGACGTCTACGGATTTTTGGAGCAACTCTCCCCGAACACGTTAGTCGTCATCGACGGCGCTTACATGGAATTCGCCGCAAAAAAGGATCCGGAAAAATTGCTTTCTCCCCGCCAACTTACCGACCGTTTTCCAAACGTCTTGTACGTAGGTACATTTTCCAAAGTCTACGGATTGGGGGGAATGAGGATCGGATACGGAATCGGAAACGCGGAATTGATTCGTAACTTATACAAGATGCGCCCTCCTTTTAGCGTCGCCAATCTATCAGCGTTGGCAGCTACCGAGGCTTTGTGTCGTCCGGAGCACGTGGAATTTTATCTCGAAAACAATCTCGCACAAATGAACCGCTACGAAACGTTCGCACGGGAACAAGATTTGACTTGGATCGATTCGTATGCGAATTTTATAACATTGTTCGCGAGAAAAAACGGAAAAACCTCAGAGGAGATCTGCCGTTCCTTGTTGCGTCAAGGAATCATCTTGCGGGATCTGAAAAGTTACGACCTCAACGCGATCCGTATCACGATCGGAAGACCGGAACAAAACGATCGTGTTTTGGAAGCTCTCACGAAGGAATTCGCGTAAACGGAAAAAGTTTTTTCTTCGCGAAAAATCCGTTTCCGCAACTTCCATAAATTCCTCCGAAGCGGTTTCAAAATCGCAAAACGTTTCGGATCCGAAATTCTTTTGTAGCGAGCCGACAGGAAAAAGGATTTAGAATTTTCCGTATGTGCACGAAACTTAAGAAGAATACAAACGGTCCCATTCGAAAAGGAGGAAAGATGTTCCGTTCCGAATACAAACAAAAACGCGACGCGCTCGACATCAAATCGAATTTCTTTTCCGACAAATCCGTTGCTCGATCCCGCGCCGATGAACCCCAGACCGAGTCGCAGAAATCCGCCGGCTCCTCGCACAAACGAATCCGGGTTCTCCCCGAACTTCACGATAAGTGATCAACGTCCTCGTTTTCGCGGGGAATTCTTCCACATCGTATCCAGATATTCCTTAAGTTTTAACTCCATTCCGTTTCCGGTCGGAACATAGAATCGGGGAGGATTTTCGGCGAACTCGTCCGGGAAATAATTTTGTTCCGTAAATCCCCCGTGGTCGTGCGGATACGCGTATCCTTCCGAGGCTCCTTCTTTTTTATGAAGAAAGGTGGGCGCGTTTCTGAGACGGTTCGGTATTTTGATCCCGGTCCCGTGCTCCCTTACGAAGGACAACGCCGAGCCCAATCCCTTATAACTCGCGTTCGATTTGGGACAGGAGGCGAGAAACGTGGTAACGTGTGCGAGGATCAATCTTCCCTCCGGCATGCCGATTGCCTCTAACGCGTGTAAGCCGGAAACGGCGAGAGGTAATCCGTTTACGGAAGCGTTCCCGACGTCCTCGCTGGCGAGTATGATCAGACGACGCATGATAAAAAGCGGATCTTCCCCTCCCTCCAAAAGTACCGCGAGATAATACAAGGCCGCATCCGGGTCGCTGCCACGCACGGACTTGATGAAGGCGGAGATGACGTCGTAGTGGGATTCCCCGCTTTTGTCGTATTCTATGACGCGACTTTCCAGATATTCCTCTATATCCGATCTGGATATAGAAGAATCCGGAGGAAAACTAAAAGCCAACCCTTCCAAATTGGAAAGAAGTTTCCTTCCGTCCCCTCCCGAAAAACGGATCAAAGTTTCCTTCGCTTCCTCGTTCAAACGCAGAGCTACCTCGAGGTGCGAAATTCCTCGTTCCAGAAGCGCCGCCTGTTCCCCGAGACTGAGGGGTTCTATCTTAAGAATCTGACAACGGGACAACAAAGGCCTCGTGATTCGAAACGCAGGATTTTCCGTCGTAGCTCCGATCAGGACGAGACGCCCCGTTTCCACCCCGCGCAAAAGACTGTCCTGCTGCGAAGCGCTGAAACGATGGATCTCGTCCAAAAAAAGAAGGACGGTTCCTTCCCGTTCCGCTCTTTCCAGCAACTTTTTGATTTCAGCGACGCCCGTGGAAACGGCGTTGTATTCCACGAAGGGAAGATTCCAGTTTCTACAAAGAATTCCGGCTAACGTGGATTTGCCGGTGCCCGGAGGTCCGTAAAGTATGATCGAAACCGGAGAACGATAATTGACCAGTTGTTTTCTCGCCCTTGTTTGACCGATCACCTCTTCGAAAGTGGAGGGACGGATTTTATGCGCCAAAGGAGGAATCGGTTTTTTTGCGAAAAGATCGCTCACGAAAGTTCCAATTCGTTTTTGATCTTACGAAGACAGGTTCGTATCGTCGCGTTGCATACGTCGCAAGCGCTGTGACAACAGACCAGAGATTGTTCCCGTATATTTCCCCGGAGAATATTTTCGATCAGACCTTGAATTCGGATCGGAAGATCGAACAGATCCAGGTTTTCGCGGATGATTTGCTCCTGAGTTTTCGGAAATAGTTCGGGTTGATTGGTTTCCAAACGTTCGACCTAATTTTATAAAGTTCTTCTCTCGATTGGACAGTCCGAATGCCCGAAAAGATTCTACATTCCGCCGCCGATCCAACCGAATTGAATGAGATAATAGAATACTATAAAACGGGGAATCCGGAAAAGACAACCCTGAAAAAAAAGAAGATATCTCATTTTCATCGTACCCGCGGCCAACGAAACCCAGGAATACGGAAGCGGAGTCAACGCCGCCAAAACGACCGCCCAAAAACCGTATCGATGAAGGTAGTGTTCCAACTTCTGTTCGTGTCGTTTTACGAAGGTAGCGACACGTTCAATCTTCGGCAAAAGGATACGGCCGGTAAGATAGGAAACCGTCCCACCGATCAGACTTCCCACCGAAGCCGAAACGATCACGAGGACCGAATTGAGTTTTCCCGCGACCGCCATCATCAAAAAGACGTCGGGAGGAACGAATACGTGTAACGAATCGGCCAACAGAATTCCGATCCCTACTCCGAACACCCCCGTGATTTCGATGAACTTCTCGGAAACCGCAAGCACCGGTTCGGGAAAAACGCGGGCCATAAAAACGACGCCGAACAATAGGATTACGATTCCGACTAACGTTTGCCGGAATAATTTACGGACGACGCGGTCCGGTTCCTTTTGGGGAACTTCATTTTCTGTGGAACATTCTTTCGAGGTCATCTCTGCTCAACTTCACCAAGGTGGGTCTCCCGTGCGGACAACGGGAAGGATTTTCGCAATAACTCAGACGGTTCAGAATTTCCGCGAGAATGGGATCGGAAAGTTGATCCCCTTTTTTGATCGCGGAACGGCAAGCTACACACTTAGCCATTAGATCGTATAACTCCGGTTCGGTGGCGCTCGCACCTTCGGTTCGGTTTAAAAAATCGAGTATGGTTTCCTTTTCCATCCCGGGTTCAAGATACGCGGGAATTTCCCGCAACACGACGCTGTCTTCACCGAGCGCGTCGAGATGGATTCCTACCTCTTCGTATTCCTTTTTGCGGTTTAGGATGTCTTCCTGTTCCTGTTTGGAAACGTCGATACGCATCGGCGTCAACAAAGGTTGGATTCCGTAGTTTTTCTTTTCGAGTTTACGCAGAACTTCCTCGTAACGGATCCGTTCGTGCGCGGTATGTTGGTCTATGATATAAAAGCCGTCTTCCGCTTCCGCGAGAATGAAGGTCTCGAACAGAACGCCGAAGTGTTTTTTGGGAACGAAGGCTGAATGTTTGACTGCCTGATCCGTAAGCGCCGTTAAGGAAGCGCCCGGTCCCATACGGTTCAGTTCGAATCCTTCCTGACGCGGAACGTCCAAAAACAGATCACGACTGAGCAAAGGGCTTTGTCCTTCCGCGGACGAGGAACGATTTTGATACAAAGACGAAGAAGTAAAAGAATCTGGAGACGGTTTGAGGAGCCGTTTTTTGAGTTCCAAAAAACTCACGGGTGTACTGGACCTCAGTTCGTTTTGAATCAAGGAAAGGAAAAAACCGTTGAAACCTTCTTCGTCCAAAAAGCGGATTTCCTTCTTAGCGGGATGAACGTTCACGTCCACGCGGGACGGATCGATTTCGAAGAATAAAAAACAATACGGATGACCGTTCGGAGGAAGAAGTTCGTCGTAGGCCTTTTTCAAAAGGGCTGATCCGTATTTAATTTCGATCGGTCTTCCGTTTACGAAGATAAACTGACCGGTACGATTGGATTTATAAAAATCAGGATCGCTGATAAAACCGGAGGCGGAAATTCCTCCCCGTTCCAAACTCACCGGTAAAAGATGATCCCGAAAATTCTCCCCGAACAAATCAACGATCCTTTCCTTTTTATCGTTTCGGGCAGGAAGGACGAACGTCTCCTTTCCGTCTTGAAACAATCGGAAGCGGACGTCCTCCCGGGCCAGTGCCTGCGTCGTAACGCGGTCCCGGATTTTTTTGTCTTCGGAGCGGACGGATTTTAAAAATTTTCTGCGGACCGGCGTGTTGAAAAAAAGTTCTTCCACGAGAAGTTTGGTTCCGACAAACCCGGGAATTTCTTCGCGATCGGAAATCGTTCCTCCTTCGGAACGGATTCTCCAAGCGGTTTTCTGATCCTTGGTCCCGCTTTCCAAGGTCAGGCGAGATACGGAGGCGATGGAAGCCAAGGCTTCTCCCCGAAAACCGTAACTCAGAACCGATTCCAAATCCCCGTATTCGCGGATTTTACTCGTGGCGTGACGACGAAGCGCTGACTCCAAATCTTCTGGATCGATTCCGGAACCGTTGTCGGTAATCCGAAGGAGCGAAAGTCCCCCGTCCTTGGATTCTATGTCGATTTGGGTGGCGCCCGCATCCAGGGAATTTTCCACCAATTCCTTTACGACGGAATGGGCCGATTCGATGACTTCGCCGGCGGCGATCTGATTGATTAATTCCGGACTGAGCTCGCGAATTTTTCCCATGAATAGGTTCAATGTGGGAACTCCAAGGAAGACTGTCAAGGACGGGATTCGGCGGGATCCGCAAAATTCCGACAAGAAATCTCGAATTCCCCGGAATCAACCGAAACGATCCGAATTCTTTTCTCTCATCGGGTTCGAAAACTAAATTCACATCATCTGATAATCCGAAATCAATTCTCTTCAAAAATCGGAGAGAATGGACGACTATGAACTACGACTTTGAAAAATTTTTTCGACATTCCTTGGATTTACTTTCGATACAAACCTTGGACGGAGTCGTTTTGCAGGTAAACGGGGCCTTCGAAAAGATCCTCGGTTTTACACCGGACGAATTGATCGGAACGATTCCCTTCGACAGACTGCATCCGGAGGATCGGGAAACTTCGTTGAAAGAATTCAGAAAGTTAAAGGATGGGATTTCCAATTCTTCGATTCAAAACCGATATCTCTGCGCCGACGGAACCTACAGGAACTTTCAGTGGACCGGATATCCCGATCTGGAAACCGGCTTGGTTTACATCACGGGCCGGGACATCACGGAACTCGTGGAATCCAACCGTAAAATCAGTCAACTGGCCCAGGAACTAAAAAAAGCCAACGATACTCTGTTCGAACAGGCCTGTACCGACTCTCTGACCGGAGTGAAAAACAGAAGATTTTTCGACGAAGAATTAAAATTCATACTTCAAAAAACGAAACAACAAAACGCGTTTTTTTCCGTGCTCATGATCGACGTGGATCATTTTAAAAATTTCAACGATTCCTTCGGTCACGCCGCGGGGGATCGGGTGTTGATCACCGTGGCTTCTCTTTTGGAAGGAACACTGCGTGATTCCGATCTTCTCGCTCGTTACGGAGGAGAGGAATTTATCGCCGCATTGCCCGACACTTCCGAAAAGGAATCGATAGAAATCGGAGAACGTCTGGCAGAATCGGTTCGCGCCCATTCCTGGAAACTCAGACCGATTACGATCAGCGTAGGGATCGCAACACAACCGTACGGAGCCGATCATCCTTTGCTCGGTTCGGATATGATTTCCAACGTAATCGACCGAGCCGACGTCGCGCTCTATCGTTCCAAACAAGAAGGGAGAGACCGAGTCAGTCATTCTTCTCGAATCGAAAAAGAATTTTCCAAATATAAAATTTAAACTTCGGTTTTTCTATACTTTTTTCCTTCTTTACCCCTTCCCTGCCTCGGGAATTATAAATCCTTTCTTCGACGAAAAAGGGCATTCGCCCGCTTCAAATCCACCGTTCCGAATCAACAAAGTAGAGCCCTTGCGTCCGTATTTTCCACGGAATTCGGATCCGAACAAAACAAGGATTCGATATAAAAAAACGATTATGGAATATACTATTTTTTTAATATATAAGAAAACTCATTCAGAAGAAACGGATGTTTCATTTCAAATGATAAACGGATAAAAAAATAAAATCCTACTGATTGTTCGATTTATAATGCGAAATTAATTTGGACGCAGAATTCTTCTCCTTTTGAATCACTTTTGAAAAAATAAAAAACGTATCTGTTGATTTCGAGTAAGGATCGATTCGGAGTCCTACGTTCGCCGTATGTGAATAAAAGTGTGAGTTCCCACTCGGATCACAACCAAGTGGAGTAATTCCTACTTCATCGTAACGAACGGTAAATCGTAGAATTCGAAAAACATCGATCCACAATGACAAACAAGGAAATTTAGAATGTTACAGAAACGTCTCTTCCTACTCTTCGTAGGAATTTCTTTTATCTCCCTCGTATCCTGCGAGGAATCCAAGGAGGACAATACCGGATTGTTCGCCTTATTGTTACTGTCCGGCGGAAACACGGCCGCCGCCGTGATCACCTCCTGTGAAGATTCCGCATTTTGTAGAACATTTATCGCAAACAACGGCGGCCAAGGATTCGATGGAAACCTGGGTGGAGTGACCGGAGCCGATGCAAAGTGTGCCGCCGAAAAACCGGCCGCATTCACGGGGACCTACAAAGCGTTGATCGTCGCGGGCGCGGGAACCGTTCGTTCCGCAGTTCCTACCGGCGCGGTTACGACCGCGACCGATTGGGTTTTGTATCCGAATAAGGAATACAGAAGACAAGACGGAACTACCGTAACGTTTACGACCAACGCACAAGCGATCGTAACCGCCAACCTACAAAACGGAATCAACGGAGGAGCACAAACCTACTTTTGGTCCGGTTTGAGCAGCCCCGCCAACGGAACCGATCTGTGGGAAGAAGGCGGCAATTGTTTGGAATGGACTTCCGCAGGCGCAGCCGAGATAGGACAAGCCGGCAATACCTCCGCGGTAACGGCCGATGCCACTCCGGAAGGAGCCTTTACCATCGATACCCACGCTTGTAATTCCAGATTGAATCTTCTCTGCGTAGAACAGTAGTCGAAGTTATAGAACGTCCGCGCCGTAGGCGCGGACGTCGTTCGGTGAATCCGAAAACGCACGTCTCGGAAATACGTTAGACGAAATTTCTTCTAATTCTATTTTCCCTGCGTGGAAATCAAAGGTTCCTTGGGCGAAAGGAAATATCCGCTTAAACTGGCGATTAGAACGGGAGTAAAACTGTACAAACCGGTAAGTTCCGCCAAAAGGATCGTAGTGGAAATCGGCGTCTTCGTTACCGAAGAATTGACCGCTGCCATAAGACAGATCATAAAAAAAGACTCGTTTTCCGAGGGGAAAAACCCGGACAGCAACTTGCCCGCACAAGCCCCCAAAAAAAACAAAGGGATGATAATTCCGCCTCTCCATCCGCTGGAAACGGTTGTTGTGATCGCGACGGTTTTCCAAAAAATCAAAGCGGCGAGAAACAAAAGAGTAAAACGCCCCTCCACGATTTGATTCAACTGATCATGGCCGAAAAAACGCGTAAGCGGAATCTGCCACGCTATCAATCCCAGGACCAAACCCCCGAGAGCCGTCTTCCAATAAATCGGACCCGGCACACGAGCGTAAATCCAACGATTGGTTACGAACAATCCGTGAAACAACCAACCCAAAGCCGCTCCGATCGCCCCCAAACCCAAAGCATATAAGAAATCTTGAATATCACCGGGAACATACTGCGGGAATTGCCAAGTGGGTTGTAATCCGGCGTGTGTCATCCAAAGAAATACGAAAAAGGCGGAGGCACTCGATAAAAACGCCGGAAGCAAAGCCTTGTAGTATTCTACGACGTGACGGTGTTGCAGGATTTCAAGCGCGAATAACGCACCTCCCAAGGGAGAACCGAAAAGCGAAGTGAAACCGGCGGCCATCCCCGCAATCGTCATGGACCTATATTCCTCGCCGGTGAGTCCTAATTTGTCGGCGAACCAATTTCCGAAAGAACCGGTGATCTGTACCAAAGGAGCTTCCGGCCCCGCGCTTCCTCCGGTGGAAATGCTCAAAATGGAGGAGAACGCCATGGAAGGATTTTGACCCGGCTCCAGCTTTCCGCCTCGAAAACGTATATTATCGATTACTAATGAAATTTCTCCTGGTTCCCCCAAAAAATGGATCACGATCCCGATCAACAAACCGGAAACGGTCATCACCGGAACCGTATAAACGCCGGACAAGGAGGCGAAAAAATTGGTAAGATATTCCAGCAACATCCAAAAAGTAGCGGAGAACAATCCTCCGATCACACCTAAAATCACGTAAAAAAACGTGAGCCTGGAAAGCATAAACGGATTTTTTCTGGATAATACGAGCGCGGGAGAACGCAGAAGATCTCGGAGCGGGAGCATAGTATTCCCGTTAGACGAAAAGGACTTCTTCTTTATTACCGGAGACGATCTCTCCGATGAGATGAACGGATTCCCCGGTGGATTCGAGAAATTCTTTCGCCAAATCGACGTTATCCGGAGAAACGACGAGCATATAACCGATTCCCATATTGAACGTGGCAAACATCTCCGTCTCTTCGAGACGATGATCCTTTTTGAGTTTTTCGAAAAAGTATCCCGAAGGAATACGATCCTTAAAAAACCGCGCAGCCGCGTTTTTGGGGAGAACCCGAGGAACGTTTTCCTGATAACCGCCGCCCGTGATATGGATCATTCCTTTTACTGGAACCTTTTGCAGAAGTTTTAATATACTTTGCACGTAGATTCTCGTTGGTTTCAGCGCGTATTCCCTCAAAAAATCCACTTCCGCAGAATCGGATGGAAGATACTTTCCTTCCTTCAAAAGAAGTTTCCGAATCAGGGAGAATCCGTTACTGTGAGGTCCGCTGGATTCCAAACCGAGGATCCGGTCCCCCGGCACGATCGAGGAACCGTCGATCATACGATCCTTTTCCACGGCGCCCACTACGAAACCGGCGAGGTCGAATTCGTCCTCTTTCATGGTTCCCGGATGTTCCGCGGTTTCTCCTCCGATCAGCGCGGCGTTGGAAAGTTTACAACCTTGTACGATTCCGGAAACGATACGGTCCATTTTCTCCGGATCCAGTTTGCCGCACGCGATGTAATCCAGGAAAAAAAGAGGTTCACCTCCGCAAACGAGAATGTCGTTTACGCACATAGCGACGAGGTCGATCCCGATCGTATCAAATTTTTGTAATATACGTGCGAGTTCGATTTTGGTACCGACCCCGTCCGTCCCGGAAAGAAGAACCGGCTGATCGAATTTTTTCAGAAAACCCGCGTCGAAAGCACCCGCAAAACCGCCCAAACCTCCGAGCACTCTCGGACCGTGTGTGGACTCTACGTTCCGTTTGATCCTCTGAACGAACTCTCTTCCTTTTTCCGTATCCACACCGGCGCTTTTGTACGTGATCTTATCTTCCATTCTTCGGCCCGAACTCTTTTTTAGAATAGCTTGGAGAAGATGAAATCCCTGCACACAAAAAAAAAACCGGATCCACGCGGGAAATCCGGTTCTAAGGACGAAGATTCGGGAATTCGGGAAATTATTTCATCTGGTCTATCTGTTCCATAGCGGCCAATTCTTCTTTGGCGGCGGTTCTGAGTTTCCACTCCGCTTCGCCGGGTTTCAGGTCCAAGGCTTGCCCCGCTTCGATGAGAATCTTGCGTTTGTCGGATTTTCTCGTGATCTCCACGGCGCCTTCCCGCACGGCGAAGGTTCCGGATTGGTCCTTGCCGTTCACCCTTCCCCAAAACTGGGTTCCTCGAACGGAAGCGACCACCGTCGGAGTGTTAACCGTAAGAGTTTGTCCTTTGGAAAGTTTGGAAGACTTCACAAGAACGTTTCCTAGCGAAACTTGAAACTCGACCGCATCCGCATTCAACGCGGCTACCTCGGCCGTACTTCCTCCGAGAAGACGAAAACTTCCGAGAGAGGAGGTCAAATCGACGACCGCATCTTCTTCCGTTTTCACGGATTGTTTTTCGAAAACATTCGCAAAAGGAACCAGAACCTTTCCGGTTTCGAAAACGACCGCCTTCCCTTTGAGGAAAGTGACCACAACATCCGAACCCTCCCGCGCGTTCGGTTTACAGACCACAAAACAGGATAAAACCGCGATCGCGGTAAAAACACGAATCATAGACGCTCCGGAATCAACCCCTTCTTTCAGGAATTTTCGTATTATACTATGGATTACAACAATCACATCGTTTTTTATTCCGGAAATAATAAATTTCATAAAAAACGAAACGGATCGAGGATTGGAAATTTATTATTTCCAATCGGAGCGTTTCCCGGAATCGGAAGAAAAAAAGGAAATTTTTTTCTATCGGCGAAAAATGCCTAACTCGCGCATACACGGTTGTAAAAAGAAAGTTCGCCCCTTCGGAAAGAAAGTCTTTCACGCGGCGAACGGACCGTGTTCGAAAGTTCCGATGGATCGGATTGCGAGCGATTTCAAACTTCCGCTATGGAAGACTATTCGAACACGAACTCAAAAACCTTCCCGATCGTTCAAAAGACGTTCCGCAAAACGAATCCGGTCCTCGTCGTCTGTGTTCAATTCTATTTGGTAGTGGATCGAGTTTTTTTTCCTTCCGTCGAAACCTTGGTCCGAATCCGGAGGAAGGACCTTTACGGAAAGGGAACGGAAAAGATGCCGGACCGTTCCCGCGTTCCCGTCGAATAATTCCGCCTGTGGATAAAGTTTTAAAACGATGTGCTTAAGAAAAACGTAATGTGTACATCCGAGTACGATCGCCTTGACGTTCCGACGTTTTAATTCCTCGAGAATCGGAAACAGATACGCTTCCGCTTTTTCAAAGTCGCCCTGATCCACAAGACCCGCGAGTCCGGGACAGGAAATCGGGAGAATGGAATTTTCCGCGTTCAATTCCTTTTTGAGCCGTTGTAATTTTTCCTCTTTCTGCGTGACTGGAGTCGCAAGCAACGCGATCTCCGCACCCGGATTTTTGAGAACGGCCGGTTTGATCGCCGGCTCCATTCCGAAAATCGGAATCGCAAATTCCTTACGAAGCGTCTCCGCGGCGGCGGAAGTGGCGGTATTACACGCAAGAAGAATGGCGCGCGCACCTAGTTCGACTAAACGAAGACAAACATTTCTCGTAAGATCCAAAACGACCGAAGCGTCCTTTTCCCCGTACGGACTGTTGTAAAGGTCCCCGTAATACAGAACCTCCAACTCCGCGTCGTATTTTAGAATTTCCTTAAGAACGGAAAGACCTCCCGTTCCGGAATCCATCAGACCGATTTTAAACCGAGGCGATATACTCACCGATTTTTTCTCGGAGTGTTTTGTAGATCCAATGGAATTTATCTTCGTCTTCTTCCAGCAACGTTACGCGAAATCCGTCCTTCTTCGTGCAGAAAGCAGAAAGCGGAACCACACAAATTCCGGTCGAAGCCAGAAGATAATACACGAACCTTCTGTCGTTCGCCGCCTGATCCAGAAGCGGTCGGATAAAACCCGCGGCGGCTGAATTTTCAACGTCCAGCTTCATCGACGAATTGAGAACGCCGTCTTCGAAAGCCACAGTAAGATAAAAGGCCCCCTTGGGAGCGATGACTTTGACCCCTTTGAGCCCGGCGAACATATCCGTCGCAATCCTGGCCTTCCGTTTGAATTTTTCGTTCCTCCGTTTGAGGTGCGGTAAAAATTCAGGATGCGAATAAACTTCCGGAATGGCCATCTGCGGCAGCGTTGTGGAACATACTTCCAGCATTTTAGCGTCTAACAACGATTTCACGTAACGGCTAAAAACCGGATCCTTGTCCTTGTTGAAAATCTCCAACCAACCGCAACGTCCGCCCGGCCATGGAAATTCCTTGGAAATGGAACGCAAAGCCATTCCGGGAACCTTATCTCCGATGACCTCGGAAAGATGTAAAGGACCGTGGTCGGAATAATTTACGTGCGCATAGGTCTCGTCGCAGATGAGCATCAGATCGTATTTTTCGCAGATCGACACGATCTCTTTCATTAGAGTTTTATCATATACTGCTCCGGTCGGATTGTCCGGATTGATCAACAGGATTCCAGCAATGGAATCGTTATAACGGACCTTGTTCTCCATGTCCTTTAAATCCGGCATCCAATTGTTTTCCGGAAGAAGGTCGTAGGTCAGGTGTTCGTAACCGCTATGAGCCGCTTCGGCCGAGGAAATCGTGGAATACGCCGGACTCGGACCGAGCACTCGCGCTTCCCTTCTCATAAAGCCGAAAATTTTCGCGACCGCGTCGCCGAGTCCGTTGAAAAAAAGAAGATCGTCCGCGGTGATCTGCGCTCCTCCCCGTTCGTTCACTTTTTCGGCGAGAAACTTGCGCGTCGGTTCGTATCCCTGAGTCGCCGTGTACGCCCAGGATTTATCTTTGAGAACCAGGTTGGAGACGATCTCTTTCATCCAATCGGGAATGGATTCTCCCTTTTGAATCGGATCTCCTATGTTTTCGTAGGTGATCTGAAGGCCCATGGCTTCCAGCTTTTTTGCGATTGCGACGATCTGTCTGATTTCGTAGATCAGCGCGTCCGCTCCGCTATGAACGATATTTCTTCTCATCCCGTTCGAATTCCTGTCGCGAAAATTTTTGTATTATTTCTGAATCAGCTTCACCGAAAGTTCGAGCATCGTCTTCTCCCGGTAGATACGGAGCTTGATCTTGCCCCCCAGTCCCACTATTCCAACCTGTTCGCGCAGATCATTAATATTTTTGATCGGAGTTCCGTTGGCTTCGAGAATAAAATCGTAACGTTTGATTCCGCCGAGTTCCGCGGAAGACTGAGGATCCATATCGTAGACGAGAACTCCGGTCCACGAATCCGGAATTCCCAGAGCGGTCCGGTGATCGGGAAGCGGAACGGTGGCCATCACGCCTAAGATCGCGGGGCGGATATGACGACCTTGATTGGCCTCGATCATACGTATGATCTTGCGGGCATAGTTACTAGGAATGGCGAAGCCGATCCCGGAATTTCGTCCGGTTTCACTGCGGATCAGTCGATTGATTCCGATCACTTCTCCGTAAATATTGAGAAGCGGCCCGCCGCTGCTTCCCGGATTGATCATACTATCGGTCTGAATATGAGTCTGCCCCGTTTCATCCAAGTCCTCTCTGTATTTTGCGGAAACGACTCCGACGCTGAAGGAGCGTTCCAATCCGAACGGGGAACCGATCGCAATCGCCCAATCCCCCACTTCGATCCGATCCGAATCTCCGAACGTCACCGCTCTCAAACCGGAGCCTTCCCGGATTTTCAACAAAGCGATATCGGCGCGTTCGTGACTACCTATGTAACGAGCGGGATGAATTCCTCCGTTGGAGGTGATCACCTCGATACTTTCCGCGCCTTCGATCACGTGGAAGTTGGTGACGATATAACCCTTATCGTGAACCAAAAAACCGCTCCCGAACGAAGCGAGTCTTTCGTTTCTGAAATCGAAATAGTGATACGGATTGGAAATGGATTCGCTTTTTTTCGTGCGGATCGATACGACCGAATCCTTTGCGAAACGATATACGTTTCGGAACGAATTTTGGATTTCGATCGCCGACTTTTGTTCGCCGGGACTGATGGGGCGTTTGCCGGAGAAAAGGGAAGACAACGAACAATCCTTCGGAAAAATCAGGATCAAAATGAGAGCCGTCAAAAGAAATCCGTTGATAAGAACGATCTTGGGAAGTGAACGTAAAAATTCCATGGTAAAATCCGAATTCTATCCTTCTTCGATATACGATGCTTGTAAATCCAAAACCGGGAGAAAGATCGTAAGAATCCTGATTCTGTTTTTGCTCGGGCTGAGCCTCGAAAATTGTGTCGGATATCTTTGGCACTTAGGAACCGGGCAACTGGATATCTGGGTGCAAAAACGACCGATCTCGGAAGCACTTACGGATCCTAACGTAAAGGAAGAAACGAAACAGAAGCTGCGCGAGGTGGAAAACTTTCGCGAATATGGAATCTCGCGTTTGGGACTGGAAGCGTCCGCGGGATTCCGTTCCTTCGTTCAGCTGAAACGGGAAGAAGTGGGATGGCACGTAGCGGCTTGTTATCCGCTTCGTTTGGAATCGTATACTTGGTGGTTTCCGATCGCCGGAACCGTTCCTTACAAGGGTTATTTCGATTTGGAAAAAGCCAAAGAAGAGGAAAAAAAATTGAAACAACTCGGTCTAGACACGAGAATCCGCGTCACCGCCGGTTATTCGACGTTAGGTTGGTTCGAAGATCCGGTTTTTTCCTCGCAGCTTCGTTCAGAATCCTACGAGATAGGCTCCTTGGTCTTCCACGAGATGGCGCATGCCACCGTCTATTTTCCAGGCGATTCTTCGTTTAACGAAAGTTATGCGAGCTTCGTGGAAGAGGAAGGAATCTTTCATTACCTGGAGTCTTCCGAAGGAAGGGACGGTCCGATCCAAAAAGAAATTCTGAAACGAAAAGAGGAAAGTAAACTTCTTCGTTTTCTTCTGATGGAAACCGCTCAAAGGCTCAAGTTGTTGTACGCGTCCGCGGAAGACGACGGTCGAAAGTTGGAAGGAAAACGTCGGATCATCGACGAGTTCAAAAATTCCCTTTTCGCACGAAGAAACGAGTTCAAATTGATTTCGGTCGAACGTCTCTTTAAACGGGATTGGAACAACGAAGATTTCGTAGGTTATCTTCGATATCATTCGGGAACCTCTTTCTTTAAAAAGGAATTCGAATCTTCCGGGAGAAACTTTCGGGAATTTCATATGAGGATGAGAAAGCTGATTCGCCTCTCCAACGAGGAACGCAAAAAACTTTTGGAATCCGGTTAAAAGGAAACTCGTTGTGAGTGAGAGTGAGAGTGAGCGACAGACCGCTCAAATTCGTGCTCCGATCGTAGCGTAGAAATCCGATTCGGAACGGGATCCTGACGGCACCGAATGCTGAAACTATCCGGTCTAGGTTGAATGTGGTGGTGCGTTTTGCCGGTTGGTTTGGCTGCGTTAGTCGGTCGTTGGATTTGTTTGTTTCGTTTCGTTTCGTGCGCTCATGGGACGAGTTGGTGTATCTCCGAGCTTGTGAATGAATTCGTTTGACCGCCGGTTTGTCTTACCAACCTGAGAGGGTTTGTGTCCGTTGGTTGCCGAGTTGGCGAGTTGGCAGGTTGCAGGTTGGTCCGTACGTAAGTTGCTTGCTTGCTTGCTTGCTTGCTTGTTTGTTCGTTCGTTCGTTCGTTCGTTCGTTCGTTCGTTCGTTCGTTCGTTTGTTCGTTTGTTCGTTTGTTCGCTGCTTGTGTCGGGGAGTTTGTACGTGGTAGACGGGCCCGCTTGGTGATTCGTCTTGTTTGTGAGTGTGAGTGAGGCGGGGGCTCGTGTGGGTGTAGGTCGAAGTTTGTAGGTGAGTTTGTTCGTTCGCTCATCCTTCCGTTTGTCCATCTGCTTGTTTGTTTTTTCTCGCATGTGAGAATGTCGATGCATGTCCTCCCTTCGGCTTTCGCGGAGCGCGTAGAAAGGCTGAAGGCAGAGCAGTGGGACAATGGGAGAGTGGAGCGTGTAGTCAATCGCTCCGTTTTTTGTATTGAGAACGGCATGTTGCCTTTGTTGTGCATGGTCGGCACGAAGTTGTGCGCGGTCAGCGCGGACTTGCAGAGAAACTGTGTGAGAAGCGCGTGAGATGTGTATA
>NZ_RQFA01000004.1 GCF_004770155.1 Leptospira gomenensis
CCTCATCAAACGCGTTGCGCGGCGCGCATACTTCGCGTTCTTTTTGTTTTGCGTTGCACCGCGCTCGCCCGTGACAACACCATACCGCGCTTCTCGTGCAAAATCCCGTGGCTACGGCTGGGCGGCCGTTTGGCACAAACGTCCATCTCGCCTCCTCTTACATTTCCTGCGTGAGCGGGCCGCAGGGCGCGAAGCGTCCTCGAAGAGGACGAGCGGGAATCCGCGAGCCCGGAGTCACGCGACTCGGAGCCGCCAGAATATTCCAAAAAATGAATGTAGTTCGGCCGACCACCGGCGGCTCCGAGACACGCCCCGAACCTCCTAAATCTGCTACCAAGGAGCAAAACGGGTAAATCTACGACCGGTTCGGAACGTTGTTGACGATTCTTTTCAAGGACGCCGTCGTCCCGAAACGGAAACGGGAAGAACGGCGTTTATCGATCGTAGGAATTACAATCGTTTATCGGAAAAAAATAAACGTTAAAAGGATGAACGTCGGGATCAATATTCCGAACGAATACAAAACATATCCGCCGAAACTAGGCATCTTCACCTTGTTTTCTTCCGCAACCGATTTCACCATAAAGTTAGGCGCGTTTCCGATGTAAGTCAAAGCTCCCATAAACACCGCCCCTACGGAGATCGCTTTGAGAATACTTTCTGCATGAGGATCCGCTAATATTTGAGCGACGTTGCCCAAACCTAAGGTGCCTTTCGCTAAAGATAGGAAGGTGAGATACGTAGGTGCGTTATCCAAAACTCCGGAAAAAAGTCCGGTCACCCAGAAGAATTGCCAAGTTTCCGTTACACCCAACTCTTTTCCGTGATGTTCGAGCAGGATCAATGCAGGTATCATCGTTACGAATATCCCGATAAAAAGATACGCCACCTCTTGGATCGGATGTAACGTGAATTTGTTCTGTTCTCTTACCTTTCTATTCGTGGTAAACTTGGACGCAAGTATCAGCGCGATCAACACTCCCTCGCGCACGAACGCTAAATACGGATTTTCGTTGATCGCGGGAATATAATTCTGATTTAAAAACGCCACGGATAACACCACTCCCAACAACCAGATGAAATTCACCTGACCTTCTAAGCTGATCTTTTCGTTATTCGTTTGGTCTCTTTTGAGATCCTTTTTGGCTTCCTTGCCGTAGGCGATCGTATCCCAGATGAAATACGCCAAAAGAAGGATGATCCCCGCAACGAGCAGCTCCGGCAGAAGTTTGAACGTCCACGTAAACGGAACTCCGATCAGATATCCCAAAAAGAGAGGAGGATCTCCCAGTGGAGTCAACGAACCGCCGATATTCGAAACCAAAAAGATGAAAAAGATCACCGTATGAACCACGTGTTTACGTTCCGAGTTCGTCTTCAAAATCGGACGGATCAATAACATCGACGCTCCCGTAGTTCCGATAAACGAAGCCAGAAAAGTTCCGATGATCAGAAAAATCGTGTTGTTCAAAGGAGTGGCTTCGATGTCTCCCTTGAGACGGATTCCTCCGGAAATGTAAAACAGGGATCCGAGAAGAATGATGAACGGAACGTATTCGAAAACGAGCGTATGAACGATTTTGCCGAACCATCCGTGTAACACCAAAATGATAAACGAAACGGCCGCCAATGCCAGCGCGAGAATGAGTTTGTTCGTGTTGCTTTCCCACCAATGTGCGGTCTTGTGAGAGACGATCGGCAAAAGCGCTATGCTCAACAAAATCAACGCGAACGGAATCACACTCCAATACGGAAGATCTTCTCCGACGGTTTCATGATGACCGGAGGAAGTTTCCTCGTGGGAGTTTTGCGTCTGTTCGACAGGTACCGGTGTGTGAGTTTCTCCCGCGGGTTCGTCCGCAAAGAGCGCCGCTGCGGGCACGAATAGGGAAATCGCCAGTAAGACGGAAATCAGTTTTTGTTTCATAAGCTCGTATCTTCTGAAGAATTTTAGACAGTTTTGTGAGTGAAAACGAAGTGTAAAAGTAAAAAGATTCTTTTCGTCTCTTTTTTACGAATCGTAACGGGACGGTTTTGCGAACTTTTTTGGATTGCAGAATTTTTCAAGAAAGAGATGTTTTCCAGAAAAGCCTCCGCATAAAATCGTGCAAAAACACGGTTTACGGGTGTCAGATGGTAAGAGGGGATTCCCTCCAAAGGTATGGAACGAATGGAAGCACTCTTTTCAAAAAACGCCTGTTTGACTCCCGCCGAAATCGAACAACGCTTGAAGTCGGTTTCCATTCAACCTACGATGCAAAGGATTTCCATCTGCCAATACGTTCTCTGCGAGGCCGATCATCCGACCGCGGAAGAAGTGAAGGAGTGGGTGGATAGTCGCTCCTTTAAGATGAGTCTTGCCACGGTCTACAATACCCTCAACGTTCTCGTGTCCGCAGGATTGTTACGTGAATTCAAATTTTCCTGTTTGGGGAAGTCGGTCTACGACAGCAATATCGTAGATCACTATCATTTTTTCGACGAGGCCACGGGCAAATTCCACGATATCGATCCTTCTCTGTTGACGCTTCGTTCCCATCTTCCCTCCGAATTTCAGGTGAATAAAACCGACATTCTTCTGAGCGGGAATCTCGGCTCCTCCGTCAAAGATTGATCGCTTCCCCCAGCGCTGCGGCGAACGACTCCATTACGGTTTCCGAAAGTGTTGGATGCGCGAAAATCGTGGAAGCGATATCGTTTGCGGTCAATTCCTGCGTGATTCCCAGCGCCACCGCGGGAAGAAGTTCCGTAACTCCAGGACCGATCATGTGCGCTCCTAAAATTTCGCCCGACTTCTTGTCCACTACGACCTTAGTAAAACCTCCGACGTCTCCCATCGCCCTGGCTCTACCGCTTGCGGTAAAAGGGAACTTTCCCACGCCGATCGTATAACCCATATTAGTCGCTTTTTTTTCCGTAAGACCGATGGAGGCGACCTCCGGATGACAGTATGTACACGCCGGAATCGCGTCGTAGTTCAAAGGAAAATAACTGAGACCGTGCGGATTTCCGGAATGGATCGAGATCGCCTCGGCAGCTTTGATTCCTTCCATAGAAGCGACGTGCGCCAAAAGCGGGGGACCGTTGCAGTCGCCGATCGCATAGATATGGGGAACAGAGGTTTTGTATTTCGTATCGGTTTTGATAAAACCCTTTTGGAGAAAAATTCCGATCTCTTCCAAATTCATCGAATCGGTGTTAGGAACAAGGCCGATCGAAACGAGAATTTTTTCGACCTCTAAGATTTCTCCGGTTTCCGGCAGATTTTTTCCTTTTAAAAGAACTTTGACTTTTCCGTCCTTTAGTTCCGGATTGGAAACTCCAACTCCGGTCAAAACGCGGATTCCTCTTTTTACAAAAGACTTTTCTAAGAATGTCGAAACCTCTTTGTCTTCTACGGGAAGAATCTGGTCCAACATTTCGACTAACGTAACTTTGGTTCCCATCGTTGCGTAGAAGTCGGCGAATTCCACTCCGATCGCACCGGCTCCCACGATCAAAAGGGAATCCGGAATTTTTTCCAATACCATCGCGCTCTTGGAAGAAAGGACCGTCTTTCCGTCGAAAGGAAGTCCAGGAAGTTCCCTGGCTCTCGCACCCGTGGCGATGATAAAATATTTGGAAACGATTTCCTCCTTGGAAGTATCCGGAAGCCAAATCGTATTCAAATCTTTGAATGCAGCGGTTCCTTTTTTTCGGACGATCTTATTCTTATTTAAAAGAAAGTCCACACCCGAGGCCATCTGGTCCGCGACTTTTCGGGAACGCTGGATGATCGTTGGAAAATCGGGTTTGGCTCCGTTCGAATCGATCCCGAATTCTTTTGCGGAATGGATTTTCTCCAAAAGATGAGCCGATTCCAAAAGAGCTTTTGTGGGAATACAACCCCAGTTGAGACAGATTCCGCCGGGTCTATCTTTTTCAATGATACAGACGTTCATTCCCAATTGAGCGGCTCGGATCGCGGCCACGTAACCGCCCGGCCCCGCTCCGATTACGGTTAAATCATAGCTTTCAGGCATAAAATTCTCCCGAGTTATTAGATGAGTCTTTCTCTACGTTGGGCAAGGACTTTTTGAAAGAATCGAATCCTCTTCTTCATTTTCGAAAATAAAGAAATCCATTTTTTTGAAGGAATTCGAAATATTTTATTTTCGGAGAAAAGTGAAAAGAATTGTCGATCTCGAATCTTGACTTGTTATTCGAATCGGAATTCGATACGAGATAGAAACGGGAGAAGCGATTGAAAAAAGGCCTCAATCCAAAAAAAAGAAAAACGCCTGCGATCCTAAAAATCGTCTTTGCGATTCTTCTTTTACTTTTAACAAATTGCGCCGCAACGGAATTTAAAATTCATTCCGTAAAACTGGAAAGAAAAGAAGCGAACAATCTTTATTTTCGTTTGATCACCGATATCGACTTTTTGGACAAACGAGAATGTAAAGGTCACCGCTGTTTTATTCGTTTTGAATTTTACCCGGTCGAAAAAGGAAATCCGAAACGCAAAGTATTCATCGGAAATGCTCTACTGAGAAAGGAATTTTTTTTGGATGAATCCGGAGTGAAGAGGCAATTTGAATTAGCCCGCAATCGTTCCGGGCCAACATTTTCCATTTATAAATCCAATTACTCGGAAGAGGAAATCGGGGAAGAAGAAATGATAACATCCCTAGGTTCTAAATCGGATAAAGAATTCGAATATCTTTTTAAGATACCGTTCGAAAGGGGAGATACCGGAGATAGTTGGGAAGATCCGAGTTTAAACGACGAAAGAGTCGCCGAATACTATTATTTGAAAGAAGGGACTACTTATACGTTTTGGGGAAGAATCATCGGACCGACGTTTCCGTTTACATTTGCGAAGGCGTATAGAATCTTCCCTTATTTCTTTCTTGGAATCCGGTCCCAACTCTATCGTTGGGAGGTGACGATTCCAAAGTAAGAATGTAACATTTTTGAGGAAAACGAAACTAAGCGCTTTTCTTTTTCAGGACGAGCAACATTCTGCCCGCGGAATTTTTGAACTTCGATTCGTTGTAACCGGAATAAACGTGCATGATATCGAATTTATGCCTGAGAATCATCCGTTCTATCTCGGGTAGATAGAAAACACGCATAACGTGTTTGTCCCTGATTTCCCGCGTGTTGATCTGATAGATATAATTCACCTCCACCATCGTGGAAGTATCGGCCCTTACCAAACGGAAGCCACGATTTCTTTGTATCGTCGCGTTTTGTGATTTGATTTGTGCCACCGGAGTGATCGGTTTTCGTTTGATCGCCCGTAGAGGTTCTGCGTTCCATACCTCGAGAACGGCGAGACCCGCCGGTTTCAGATTCTGTTCGATGAGTTTGAGAGTGGAATCGATTTCTTCGTTCGTCAAAAGGTAGTTAAACGAACCGAAAAGGCTCACGACGCAGTCCATCAGAACCGAGGATTGGTAGGATTGCATCGGCGCGACGTCGAACTTACAATGGGAATATCTTTTTTTGGCGACGTCGATCATTCTCGAAGAGGAATCGATTCCCTTCGGACGATAACCGAGCGATTGGAAATAACGTACGTGTTCTCCCGTTCCGCATCCCATATCGAGTATGGTCATGATCCTGTGTTTTCGGAAAAGCCGATCCAAAAAACGGGCTTCCGAATCGATCTTGCGGGCGGGTTTTTCGATGTCGAAATAGAATTCTGCGAGTTCGTTGTACAACTTCATAAAAATTGGTTTAGAGGTATCAGGATCCGCCCGTTAACTATATTAACGGCACTCGGCTTATGAAAATCCAACATTTCGGAATCATTTTCTTTTTTTTTAATCTTTCTGCGTTCGCCGAAACCGGAACTGCGAGCGGCGGGCGGAATCTTTTTTCGGGCGATACGTTGATCCTCGGCGGAATTTCGATTTCGCTTTTGTTTCTTTTCGGATTGGTTTTAAAGGAAAGCGTTCGCAAATCAGCGGAGCTTTCCGAAACTTCCGAACCCTGGAAGACTAAGGACACAAACCGTTCCTCTTTGGTCGAAACGACGGAGGAGGCGGATCGGGAAAAAACCGCGGACTTGTTCTCGTCACAAAGTCGGATCGTTTCGAAGCCGATCCATGTATCTCCGTCCAGCGCGAGTAGCAACGCCCGTCGTATCTGGAAGCGGGAAGTTCCGACACATCCGGAGCTCGTTTCCGCACACCGAAATTTTTTGACGAACTTAAGTCCCGGGATCTCAAACGCGGAAATTTATTTCCTGAGCGGGGAAGTTTCCCTTCTACTTGCTTCGAAAAACGGTCGTGTGTTTCATCTTCCCGAATCTCCTCAGGAACGCCTCTTGTCCGAGGATAACAAACGCGGAATTTTCTCCGGAAATATCGTGACCGATGGCGAATACGTTCTGATTCCTTTGTCAACGGGAAGTTCTCCGTTCGGTTATCTAAGGACGGGACTGAAGGATTGGGAATCCATTTCTCCCGGAGAATTCCGGACATGGAAAGAAGAATACGAAGAGCAGGTTTCGATCCAATTCGAATCTTCGGATCCGGAGACGGGCTTCGGCAATCTACACGCGTTCGAGTTGGATAAGGCAAGGGTAAATGAGGAAATTCTAATATTTGCCCACGTTTCGACGGAATCGTCCGCTCCGTACGTTTTAAAATGGATTTCCTTATGGACTTCTAAAATTATTCGAAAGCAGATTCGGTTTTATAGGATCCGAAAGGATCGGGTGGCGTTTTTTCTAGAACCGGAGGAATGGAATACGTTTTGCGAAAGATTGGGGGAACTCGTGGAATCTTTGCGCCGCGAAAACGGATCGGTTTCGCTCAACTTCGGAGTTTCGATCCGCGAGGAAAGTAGGGACGAATGGGCGACTAACGCAAGAAAGGCGCTTTCGGAATCGATAGAACAAGGGCCGAACCGGTATATCTGTCTGTGAGCATCGATCCTTTACTCGACGAAAAATTCATCCTTACTATCTCGCAGATTTTTCCGGAATATCTGGACAAGACGTTGAACGTAAGCGCGATCCGGGAGGCCTTCGGTCCTTCCAAAAACGAGGGTCTTTGTTACGAAAATTGTACGATGGTAGAGTTTCACGGCGAAGTGGATGGAAAATTATTTTTTGCCATGGACGGATATACGAAATTGAAGTTGTTGCCGATGATCGCCCGATCGTTCCACATAGATCCGACCGTCAGAGCGGACGCGCCTTCTATTTTGATGGAATTCGCAAACCAGATCTGCGGAGCGTTGATTTCCGAGATGAGGTTGGGACGTTTCGAAACCGAGTTATTTCCTCCGGAGAGTCTCAATCACAAACTCGTTCCGGTCGATCTGGAAACCTACCGCCAATACATTCTCATCTACTTTTTGAAGGATCCGAAAGAGAAACAATATCTCGGAAGGATTTACCTCGTTCTTTTGATGAAGAAATTCTAAACGCGTTTTGCCCTTCCTGGTCCGGATGCGCCGTTTTTTTAGAACTCTTAAAGCAGAGTCGAGTTGATCGAAACGTCTTTGTATAATTTTTAGTAATTCTTCAACCTCCCACCGGAGATAGACTTCCTGCAGCGGTCCAATTTTTATTGGACGCGGTTTTTTGGGCTTCCTTTGCGCACGAAATCTGACTAGAGCCGAGGTCGTATCGTTCCTAAGTTCCACAACCGGACGGTTATTTTTAAAAAAGGAGCAACCTTTTTTCGATAGGTCATTGTAAAAATATGTGGAGATTTTTCGCGGAACAAAAACCCTCGAGCCCGATGGTTTCCTGGAATGTGTGGAAGGGTTTTCCTTTTTTGATGGATTATTCGGGTGTTAAATCCCCGAGGCAAGCGCGCATAACGGAGATTTCTCTTCCTATTTCGGATTCGTTTTCCTTGAGAACGAAGGTTTTAGACGTTCGAGAAGGAGAGGATTCTCCCGTTATTTATCTACAACACGGGATGAGCGTGAAGGGAATCGACGACGCGCGTATTTTGGCGTTGGGAAACAACCTTGCCAACCGAGGGTTTCGGGTTTATCTCCCGGAACTTCCGGAAGTCAAAGCTCTTCTCGTACGGGAGAAAACCATTTCGAATATACGATCCGCTTTTTTGCGGATCCACTCTTTGGAACGGCGTCCCGTCGCGTATGTTTCCGCGAGTTTTTCCGCGGGAATGGGTTTTGTCGGTTTAGCAGATCCTCAGTGTCAGGAAATTTTATCTTCGCTTCTTTTAATCGGAACCTATTCGGATTTTTCGAAAACCGTTCCGTTCGTTTTGAAAAACTTCGAAGTGGAAAGTTACGCGGTGAACGTTATGATGTTCAATTACGTTCATCTAATACGTTCCCGTCCGGAGGGTCTGCAGGAATTTTTTTTCGAATCCGCTTTGGATAACGGCTTACACCGCTCTTCCGGAGACCGCAAAGGTCCGCAAATTTTGAATACGCTTTCCGTTGAGGATCGCTCTTTCGTGAAAAATTTTTTGGAAATCTCCGAGTTCAGAGAGGAAACCTCCTGGAATTTAAAGGCGCGCGCGCCCGAGTCTTTTGTGGAGGAAACTTCACCCGCCTTTTTCGCGCACCAGTATCGCAGACCTTGTTATCTTCTTCACGGAGACGACGATCCGGTCATTTCTCCGCAGGAATCGAAAGACCTACGGGATTTACTTTCCAAAAATCCGGGACCGAAGCCGGTGTTTTTAGAGACGAGTCTTTTGACACACGGAGATCATTTACCGCTTTACGCGCGTTTGTCGGAGATTCTTCCTATGGCGGACTTTTGGGGCGGTTTTCTTTTTTCGGCGCGTTCGTAAAAACCGATCCTTCTTTGTGGATTTTTTTTTCTTTTCTTCGTCTCTTGGCGAAGTTTTTCGATTTCGACAAACGATCGGAAACACGAGCTTTTACTCGTTCTTTCGATATCCTTTCTCTTGATTGTTTGAGAAAACAAGGAAATCGTTTGTTGTTCCTCTGGAATGTTGCGATTATTCGTGAATTCAATCGTCGCTAAGTAAAAAAAAGTTTCAATTCAAGGGAACTTTATATACTTCATTCAGGTTCTTCTTCTCCGGGCCGAAGTACAGAAGGAGGAAAGGTTTTCGGTTTTATTCCGAGATTGTAATCTATGAATGCGAACAATGATCCTATGAATACTCCGGCGTCGGATTCTCCGATATCTCCCGTTTCGGTCGAGTCCGCCGTGAGTATCGCCGTTTCTCCCGATCAACTTTCCGCATTTTTGACGGTTCGTCCTTATAATTTAAAGGGAGAAACCGTTTCCAAGGATAAACTTTGGAGTATCATTCAGGATTGGGGAATTCATAGGGATCGAATGCTCGTGGACGAGATACGAAACGTTCTTCTCCGTTTGGAGGATTCCGCAAAACGAAACGACTTTACTCCCATCAAGTTGGAGATCGCAAAAGGACAACCTCCGGTGCCGGGCGAAAACGGTTGGGTTCGTTTTTATCATCCTATGGCGAAACGCGTTAAACTGCTCGAAGACGGTAGGGCGGATTATAGAAATATAGATCGATACATCAACGTGAAAACGGGGGAAAAACTGGCGACGTTGTTCGAAGGGATTCCGGGGACTCCCGGCTTCGACGTCTTCGGAAATATCATTCCTCCGCCTTCGATCAAACGTCCTAAGTTGATGATCGGAAAAAACATCGAAGAAAAAAACGTCGTAGAAAACGGAAAAGAATTAAAGGAATACCTAGCTTCGAGTAACGGAGTAATTTTCGCGACCGAAACTTCGATCACCGTTTCTCCGGAATTACAGATCGCGGGCAACGTGGGATTGTCCACGGGGAACATTCAATTCGAAGGAAACGTGATCGTAAGAGGGGACGTCGAACCCGGTTCCGTGCTCGCGTGCACCGGTTCTTTGATCGTCTATGGAAATCTGGAAAGTAACACCATCCAAGTGGGACAAGATCTGGTCGTACACGGAGGGATCAAAGGTTCGAGTGCGGATATCATTCACGTCGCGGGAAGGGTGCAGGCTAAGTTTATTGAAAATGCTCATTTGGAAACGGAAGGTGATGTAGTGATCGAAGGTGCGGTTCTCAATTCCACCTTGGATACGCTGGGTTCCATGATCCTAAACGGTAGTAACGGAAATCTGGTTTCGAGCAAGGTTAGAACTTACGAAGGGATCTCTCTGAGTTCCCTGGGTTCCAACGCAGAACTGGACGTTTCCATTGAACTCGGTTTTCATTTTAAGAACGATCGTTCCTTTCAAGAGATTAGTCGTAAGGTTGTCTTGGGTGAAAAGGAGATGGAGAAAATTCTTCCTAAAATCCAACAGATCAAACATATGGTGCAACGTTCTCGCGGCAATCTTCCCGAGGATAAAAAGGCCGTATTCAAATCGGTCTTCGAGGATTATAATAAAAAATTAAAAATTTTGAATATGCTAAAGTTTAGACAGGATGAGCTCAAGAGCGCTCGATTTAATCCGGGTGCGGTTCGTCTTGCGATTCAAAAAGGTGCGTTTCCGGGTGCGGTCATTCATTATCGTAGACAGGTGGAAAAAATCACGAAATTCCAGTCTTCGTTTATGATGGTTTTCGAACCCGGTCAGGATAAGGCGATGATGGTCGCGTTACAAACCAAGTAAAAAACTGCTTTTGGAACCGACTGTCGGAATTCCTACTCTGGATCACGGTATTTTTTTGGTTGAAGGTTTTCAATTTTCGTGATAGGGAAAATCCTCCCGATTTTTCCCGCCACCACTCCTCCTCCACCCAATTCAGGGTGGGGCGCGCGCGTTTCACGGCGAGATTTTGTGGGAGTTCCCACAAAGAGGGTTTTTCTGGGAGATCTATCCGGCGTCTTAGTCTTAGGACGAATGAGTGATCAGCGATCTCGCGCCGTTTTCGGGAATAAATTTCGCAGATTACTTTCATTTACGGGGCTTACGATTCCACGTTCTGTGATGATTCCGGAAATTAAAGAAGCGGGCGTCACGTCGAAAGAGGGATTCAAGGCTTCCATTCCCGCAGGAGCGATTACACCTTCGTTTAACAGAGATTTGCCGTTTTCGTCCTTCAAAAAACTGAAAGAGGTCACTTCGGATCCATTTCGCATTTCGATCGGAATCTGGCTTCCATCCGAGATCCGGAAATCCAAACTCTTCTCCGTTGCGGCGACATAAAAAGGAACCCCGTGATGTTTGGCGACGATCGCCAACGGATACGTTCCGATCTTGTTCGCGGTGTCCCCGTTGGAGGCGATTCGATCCGCTCCGACGATGACCGCGTCCACGTTTCTTGTGGACATCAACCAACCGACCATATTGTCCGTGATCAGAAACGCGGGAATCCCTTCCTCTTTCATTTCCCAAGCGGTCAATCGAGCGCCTTGTAGATACGGCCTCGTTTCATCCGCATAAACGGTCACGGAATGTCCCGCATCACGCAGGCTTCGAATCACACCCAAAGCGGTTCCGTGCCCGGCGGTGGCAAGCGCGCCCGTATTACAATGTGTGACGATGTGAAGAACGCTCGGAGAATTCGGAAACAAAGAAAGTCCGTGTTTAGAAAGCGTAAGATTGTTATCCAAGTCTTCCTTTAACATAAATAAGGCGAATTCTTTGGCACCTTTTTGCAGATCGGAAAGAGTCGCTTGCGAATACGAGTTTTCCGGAAATCGGGAAAGGAATTCTTCGATCGCGAGTCGAAGATTCACTGCGGTAGGTCTGGAATCCAAAAGATCGGTTAATTTTTTATTGAGTTCGGAATAGGAGGGTTTGGCCGAACATCCGTTTAGATACAACACGATGCCGAACGCTCCGGTAATCGCGATCGCGGGAGCTCCTCGCACGGCCATTTCCCGGATTGCGTGAATGACTTCCTCCATCGTGGTAGCAGTGAGATACGAAGTGGATCCGGGAAGAACTCTCTGATCCAAAAGAATTAATTTCTCATCGCTCCAAAGAATCGGTTTTAGTACTGATTTTTGCATTTTTTTCCGCCAAACCCTAAAGGAGAGAAGCTCATTTTACGATTCATTGAATGTGATTGAAAATCATTCTCCCTCTCCCGGAGAATGAGGAAACCCGGGGTGAATCAAAGCCCCGGCTTTGCCTGCTTGACTCTCTGACCACAGTTCGTATTCTATCCCATATGGCAAAAAGAAAATACCGAAACGGAATCACCCTTTTCGGTTATTCCATTTTTCATCCCATCAATCTCTTCTTAGTTGCAAACGTTCTGATTTATATCGTCCAGTTGTTCGCCGGCGGCACCGGAATTTTGGAATACTACTTCGCCCTGACTCCGTCGAGATTTTTTCACGGCTATTATTGGCAGATTTTTTCGTACGGATTTTTACACGAAGCCTACGGTACTCCGTTCATTCATCTTTTTTTCAATATGTACGTCTTCGTGATGTTCGGCGGTCTGATCTGTAAGTATATTCCCGCGTGGAAATTTTCCGCGATTTACTCCGTTTCCATTCTTACGGGAGGGTTTACCGTTCTTTTGGCCCCGATTCTTCTGAACGTTTTGGGAATCCAATATCCCATGGATCTTTATCAAACCACCACCTTAGGAGCCAGCGGAGGAGTTACGGGGATTTTGGTATTGTTCGGAATTTTATTTCCGGAGACGGAAGTGTTCCTGATTTTTTTCCGTATGAAAGCCAGGTATGCGGCTTGGATTTTTGTGGGCGGCGGTTTTATCGCGGATATGATTTCGGTTTATTATTTTCATTCTCCGTTCGTCGTGAGTAATTCCTGTCATTTGGGCGGCGCGTTAGGAGCCACGTTGATCGCACCTTTGCTCCTAAAAGGGAACTCGTTCCAAACCGGAACTCTTTTCCCGAAACAGTTTCGTCAAGAAATTGCGAAACGTGAGGATTCAGACGTTAGAACCAAAACGATCTCCGAGGATCTGGATTCTCAGACCAGAAAAAATCGCGATCTATTGGGCGAGTTGGCCGGGAAAATTTCTTTCTCCGAAAAAGAAACATTCTTGGCGCCGTTGCAACAAACCGAAGTCAATTTATGTCCACCTCCCACCTTTCAACCGGAGGATCCCTTTTGTCTTCGTTGCGAATGGCTTCCGAATTGCGCCCTACGAAAGGCCAGGATCGAAGAAGGATTGGATTCATAACCTTCCCGTTTTATGGATATAATTTTTTTCTAAGAAAAACCGTCGTACGGACTGTTAATAATGGACGGAAGACTTGTATTTTCCGATAAGAATAATAGAACTATTGAAGTAGGAATCGGATCGTGTCCCAAAATAAAAAGAGCGCCTTATTCGACATTTTAAAACGAGAGAGACTGGAAAAACTCGCTAAGACGAACAAGGAAACTTCGCTAAAAAATTCGAATCCCGCGGATTCACCCAAGACCGGGTCCTCGGAATCGGTCGAAAAACCGCAACCGGTTTCCGAAAAAAAGGAAGGTCCCGGTTCTAGGATTTATAAAGCGATGGACGAAATCAAACTGGACATCCGTTACTATTTTCTCGAGGACGAATTTCGCGATAAGATCGCGGCGATATACAATAAGAACGAAGCTCATTTGGAACGTCTCGGAATCGAACCGAAAAAATATTTGGATTACGCGAGAGAGACGTTCGATCGTTACAAACAACTCAATAAAAAAATGCCCTTGGATCCTATGAACAAAAAATCCTGGGAATATGTGGAAAAAAGTCTCAAAGAATTGATCGCGAAACTTCTGGAAAAATTCGTTAAGTAAAAAATTCGGTCCAAATTCCGTCACCTTCCTTCTTTTCTTACGATTTACGTCACGATTCTGTTTTTCCCTCGTCTTTCTTTCGGGAGAGAAAGATGACATTGAAAAAAATACATTCCTTTTCGGGAATTCTTTTGGCGTTTTTTATCGGAATCCATTTGAAGAATCATCTGAGCGCCTTATGGGGTATCGAGACTCATACGGCCTTCATGGAAATTTTGCGTGCGGTTTATCGTAATCCGTTTGTGGAATTTTTTCTTCTTAGTTCGGTTGTGATCCAGATCGTTTCGGGTCCGGTTCTTATTTTTCGAAGGTTGAAGTCCGAAGAGATTCCGGTCGATCTTCTTCAGATCGCGAGCGGTTTATACCTGGCCTTTTTTCTTACGATCCATGTTTCCGCCGTCATGACGGGAAGATTTTTTCTTCATTTGGATACGAATTTTTATTTCGGAGCGGCCGGTATCAATCGGTTTCCGTTTAATCTTTTTTTTATCCCGTATTATTCGTTGGCGGTTTTGTCCGTGTTCGCCCACGTTGCGTCGATTCACAGACAAAAGAGAAAAGCGGACGTATTCGGACTTTCTCCGAGAAGTCAGGCGAATCTGATTCTGATCCTGGGTTGTTTTACGCTTTGTCTTTTGATGTTCGCTTTGACTGACGGATTTCGGGGAGTGGAGATCCCGGCCGCGTATAGGGTTTTAACCGGAGGTAAGTGAGTTGTCGAAATAAAAAATCGGTGCTCGTATGGAACCGCATCATAAAATTCCGTAAAAAAAGCCGCAATTACTTGCGGCTTTTGTAATTTAGAAAATTCTAAACTAATTCGTTTCGGTGAAACTATAGTTCAAAATCAACCGAAAAATCTTTTGTTCGCTTCTTCCGGGATTGAAATTCCGGTAAGTTTCGCTTTTTGGATGATTTCCCAGAAGTATCTGTAAGTCGCGCGGTCGTGAAGATCACCCGCGTATTGGATCGGTCCCCATTCCGCGTTTTGCGCTTGGATGAGAATTTCCGCCGCGGTTTGTACTTCGCTGTAATCCGGAGCCATCGCGTCGAGGATCGCTTGGATCTGGGTCGGATAGATGGACCACATTCTTAAAAAACCGAAATCGTCGTGGGCGCGTTTTGCGTCCTTGTACGTTTGATATTGGTTTTTAAGATCGAGGGTTACGTTGTGCGCAGGGATTACTCCGTTTGCGAGCGCCGCCGCTACGAGATTCGCTTTTCCTCTTCTCAAAAGTTCGTGGTCGAACTGACCGGGGCTTTTCATACAAGAAGCGGGAATCGCTCCGTGGTGTCCGGAAATGAAGTCCATCAATCCGAAGTCGAGAACTTGCAACCAGGGAAGGGCCGCGATTTTTTCGATTTCCTGAAGGGCTCCGTTGGTTTCGATCAAAACGTGAATCGGGATTTCTCTTTTGATTCCCGCTTTTTGAACCGCTTTTTGGATATAAGTGATCATTTCCTCGACCTGAGCCGCGCGGGTCGGTTTAGGAATGGTGATGTATGCGATTTTTTCTCCGGCGCCCGGAACGATGATGTCCACGTCCTGTTTCCAGTACGCATTCGTATAATCGTGAATTCTCACGCCGCTCATTTTGTGTTTGTTGAGTTCGCTGTTTTGCAAACGAACGATCAGTTCCGCGTGTTCTTTTTCTTTCCCGGTTTGCGCTCCGTCTTCGCAATCCATAGTGATGTCGAAGAGTCCGCCGAGTTTGTTTTGGAGTTCGAGGGCTTTGGTGATCAGCTTTTCGGAACCTGCAAAGTGCTCACAAGCAGGAATGATCGGGAAAGGCTTTTCTCCTTCGAAGAGCGCCTCTCTTGGATGAGTCAATTTAGACATAGAGATACCTTTAATTCTTATTTCGAGCCTGCAAGTGAGGGGGAACGGCTCTAAATACAGATTTTGGAAGCGCAGGCCTCTGTAAACCGATTTTCAAGCCGGATTAGGCTTCGAGAAGTTTGAGAATGACCGCTTTTTGAGCGTCCAATCGATTCTCCGCCTGTTGAAAGATGATCGATCGGTCGGACAAAACCACGTCCCTTGTGATTTCATATCCGGCGTGGATGGGCATATCGTGCATCACCTTTGCGTTCGTCTTTTCCATCAAAGAAGAATTGATTTGATAGGGCATCATCAATTCCATTCTCGTCCGTTTTTTGTCCGCGTAGGACGGATCGTTGAAAAATTCCATATCGAGCCAAGTGTCGGTGTAGACGTAATCCGCGTTTTGCACCGCTTTTTCCAGATCGTTTTCCCACGTCAGAGTTCCTTTGGACTGGGCGCGTTCTACCGTAGGTTGGTGGATGTTTTCCTTTTCCGCGATGGGTGTAACAAGCGTAAGGCGAACTCCGAGCGCGGCCGTGATTCCTATGAGAGAATTGACCACGTTGTTGTGTACTCCCACATACGTGAGGCGCACTCGATCCAGGGGACGTTCGGGTTTGTCGAGTGCGATCGTCATGATGTCGGCCAAGGATTGACAGGGGTGGAACATGTTATCGCATCCGTTGATGACCGGGACTTGGGATCCGTTCCGCATGGAAAGAAGGTCCTCGTGTTTTTTGAGACGAGCCATGATGACGGAGACGTTTCTGGAAAGATATCTCGCTTCCAGATCGATGTCAGAAAGTTGAAAGTTAGACGCCATCCAATCCAGATATATTCCGTGTCCTCCCATTTCGGTCATGGCGACTTCGAATGATACTCTCGTTCTTGTGGAGGTTTTTTGGAAAAGCATCGCGAGACTTCTTCCGCTGAGATGTCCTGCGTAGTTGACCCGGTTCTTTTTTACGTGGATGGCGAAGTTCAACAGATCCAAAATTTCGGTATCGGACCAATCTTCCCAGGAAATCAGATGTTTTACTGCGGTTTCGGACATAACGATCGTTTATATACAGAAAACAAAACGGAAGTTCTTTCGTAAATGAAAATAGACGTACGACGGCCTTGGATCAGTCGTTCGCTTGCGTTCCGTCTACGTTCTCCGGCGAGTCGTGGGCAAACGGGAACGTTTGTGGAAGTTCAGGTTGATTCTTTTGAGGGATCTGCTTTTTAGAAGTCGTTCAAAAAAATAGGGGCTTGGCCCCTACCAAGAGACGCACAGTTTTAGAAACGAAATACGGAATGCCGGGCCGGCGATATTTCAAGAAGCGAGTTCTAACGCAATCCAGAGATCCGGAATTCGATCGGTTCGGTGGAATTGAATTCCGAGGAGGAAGCCTTTCTCATCAGGTCTACGAACCTGTCTTTCCAGGCTTCCTTGAAATCGGAATTGTAGGTTCAAAGTCGGTGAAGAAATCTGCCCGCTGATCGGTGAACCGTTGAGAACACTCAGTTCTCGGGAGGAAGTGAGCGTAATCCCGTTGTCTTTGATTTTTAGAATTTCGAAACATTCCTCGAAACCGTCGATTCGGAGTTCCAGTCCTTTGAGGACTTTCGAGGGGGTGAGGGGAATCCCTTCCATACAAATACCTTTTTATCTTAGGATGAGAAGAATGTATCCGAGTCCTGTTACATTCGATTTACTTGAACAATACGAAAGAATAAAAAACGTTCTCTTGGAGCGCGTCGGCTTCCCTTAAGACGCTGCGTCTTATCGTAATTCCGACGATTCGTCCGTGAAACGCGGGCGCCCCACCCTGAATTGGGTGGAGGAGGAGTGGAGGCGGGAAAACCTTTGCGGCGAATTTTCCCTATCACGAAAATTCAAAACCTTCAACCAAAAAAATGAGGCGGTCCAAAGAAGGAATTCCGACGAGAGGATTTTTCACGAACACACGGATCGTTTTGTAAACGGGACTCGTTTCCCTCCTTGTGTTTAATTGCTGACACTGCGCTTCCCGGGAAAATTCTGGAACGTGGTAGGCGGAAAAGTCGTGAGCGAGACCATACAAAAACCGAATTCATCCATCGAAGAAGAAACGAAACGAAGAAGAACCTTCGCGATCATCGCTCACCCGGACGCCGGAAAAACCACCCTCACCGAAAAACTCCTTCTGTACGGAGGTGCGATCCAACTCGCAGGCGCCGTCAAAGCGCGCAAGAATCGAAAAGCCGCGACCTCGGATTGGATGGAGATGGAAAAAGAAAAAGGAATCTCCATCACCTCCGCCGCGCTTCAGTTCGAATATAGCGGTCACGTTCTCAATCTCCTCGACACGCCCGGTCACGAAGATTTTTCCGAAGACACCTATCGCACGTTGATCGCTGCGGATACGGCGGTGATGGTGCTCGACGCGGGGAAGGGAGTCGAACCGCAGACGATCAAACTCTTTAAGGTTTGTCGCGATCGCGGAATTCCGATCGTTACCTTCATCAATAAGATGGACCGTCCGACGAAAAATCTTTTCGTTCTTCTGGATGAGATCGAAAAGGTGCTGGGAATCAGCGCGGTTCCGATGGTTTGGCCGATCGGAACCGGCGTAGATTTTAGCGGAGTGTATTCTCGCAAAGATAAGAAAATTCTAACATACGATAAAACTCCGGGAGGCAGTCAAAAATCTTCCTTTCAAACTTCCGGAATCAACGATCCAGAATTGGATTCCCGTTTCGAGGATTGGGTCATCAAAGCGTTTCGAGAAGAATTGGAACTCGTGGAAGGAGGCATTTCCGAATTCAGTCAGGATGATTTTTTGGATTCCAAGATTACTCCCGTGTTTTTCGGTTCGGCCGTGAACAACTTCGGAATTCAATTGTTCCTCGACGAATTCATCAAAATCGCTCCTCCTCCTTTGTTTTTCCCGTTAAAGGACGGTTCGCGTTTGGATCCGGTTCATACTCCGTTCAGCGGTTTTATCTTCAAGGTTCAGGCGAACATGAACCGTCAACACAGGGACCGAATCGCGTTTCTGCGGGTCACTTCCGGCAAATTCGAACGAGGGTTGAACGTGCTTCACGGTAGACTGGGAAAGTCGGTGAAACTTTCCTCTTCGTTCGCATTTTTCGGTCAGGATCGGAACACCGTCGATGAGGCATATCCGGGCGATATCATCGGTCTCGTCAATCCGGGGACGTATGCGATCGGAGATATTGTGGCTTCTTCCAAAGTTCCGGACTTGAAAGGGCTGCCGGTTTTCGCACCCGAATTGTTCGCTACGATTTCTTCCACCGACACGGCGAGTATGAAAAGTTTTCGAAAGGGGATCGATCAGCTCGCCGAAGAAGGGATTCTGCATCTTTTTTCTTCCCAGACGATCGGAGGCGGTTTGCCGATCATCGGCGCCATGGGCCAACTTCAGTTCGAGGTTTTTCGAAGGAGACTTTTGGACGAATACAACGCTCCGTCTACGATCACGGTTCTTCCTTATGCGATTTCGTGTTGGATCGCTCGAGAGGATCTGGCAAAAGTCCCTTCTTCCGCCAACTTAGTTACCGATCGGGGCGGGCGGGCCGCTCTTTTGTTCGATACGGAATGGGACAAGGGTTACTTTCAAAAGAAAAATCCGGAAATAACCCTTTTGGATTATCCGCCTTCTTCCTAAGATATAATTTCCCGCCTTTCCAAGAAACGTTTGTCCGTAGATCGATTTTGTGAAGACGAGGACAGACGGATCGACCGTTTCGAAATTCGAGTTTCTTCGGTTTGTTTTTCGGTTTAACGCTGCCCGTTCGTCTCTTTTTTCGAACGTTACCAATCCAACGAAAATTCTTTTTTCATTCGGTAAGAATCGTTTCCTTTTGCGAGTCGGATAAAACGTATTTGCACCAGATGTCTTTGAGGCGAAGCGGCGTTGCGTCACTTCGCCTGTTTTTTTGTACGGGGAATCGCGATCGGGAAACGATCAACGACGATTTTACAATCGGACCTTGATTCCGTCACTCGCGAATCTCGAATCACCTTTCTCTTGAAATTCGAACGATTTTTTTTTATTCTCGGAGAAAAATTTCGATTCACACGAAAATGGCCGCTCTTCGATCCGCGTTTCGTTTTTTCGGAGAAAGCTCCGACATCGACATGGATCGCGTCGAGAGAAGAAACAATTTCGTGTAACGTCGCGTTTTTATAAAAAAAGCCGGTCGCAAAACCGGCTTCTCGTCCGTGTTTTAGAAACGCTGCAAAAGCGGCGAATCTAAAACATATTCGTAAATTCTAAATTAGAATTCGTTACTGGAGATTGTCCGCAACCAATTCCGCTATGTCTTTTACCTTCACTTCTTCGATCTTTCCTTCGTGTTTCACGCCGTCGGTGATCATAGTCACACAGAAAGGACATGCCGTAGCGATCGTAGTCGCTCCGGTATCGAGAAGTTGTTTGGTCCGTTTTACGTTGACGCGATCGTTGTTCTGTTCTTCCATCCACATCTGCGCTCCGCCCGCTCCGCAACAAAGTCCTTTGGTGTGGTGATCGGATGGCTCGGCCAGTTTTCCACCGGAAACCTTTTTGACCACTTCCCTCGGATTTTCGTAGTTGTCGTTGTAACGACCGATGTAGCAGGAATCGTGGTAGGTATATTTTCCGGAAGAAGCGTCTTCCGCCGTTTTTACGTCGAGTTTTTTGTCTTTTACCAATTGGTTGATGTATTCGGAATGGTGAACCACTTCGAAATTTCCGCCGAACTGTGGATATTCGTTTTTGATCGTGTTGTAGCAATGCGGACAAGCGGTTACTACTTTTTTGACGTTGTATCCGTTCATCGTGTCCACGTTGGCCTGCGCCAAAGTTTGATACAGATATTCGTTTCCGCCTCGTCTTGCGGAATCTCCGGAACAATTTTCTTCCGTTCCGAGGATTCCAAACTTCACGTCCGCTTTCTGTAGGATTTTTACGAACGACTTGGCGATACTTTTATTTCTTTCGTCGAAAGCTCCCGCGCATCCGACCCAGTAGAGAATGTCCACGTTGGAATCTTCCGCCATCGTTTTGACTCCGAGTCCGTCCGCCCAGTCCGCTCTTGTGTGAGCTCCCACACCCCAAGGGTTGGAATTGTTTTCCATGTTTACGAACGCATTTTGTAGTTCCACGGGAAACTTGGATTCCGCGAGAACCAAATGTCTTCTCATTTCCATGATCGCGTTGACCTGGTTGTTTCCTACGGGGCATGCTTCTACACACGCATAACAAGTCGTACAACCCCAAAGCGCCTCTTCGGTTAAACCTTCGTAGTTGTTGATGACCGCCGTGTCGAGAGCGGCCACTTTTTCCGCGGCGGCTGCAGCGTCGGGTTCTTCCGCTCTGATCTTTGCGACTTCGGGCATTTTATCCAGAAGGGCGTGTTTTAAATCCGCGATGATCATCTTTGGATTGAGAACCTTTCCGGTTCTATTCGCAGGACATTGTACCTGACAACGTCCGCATTCGATACAAGACATTCCGTCGAGAAGATTCGGCCAAGGAAAGTCTTCCACCCGGTTGACTCCCCATACCACGGTCTCGTCTTCCAAATTGATTTTGGAAAGAGCGCCTTTCGGAGTATCGGATTGTAGGAAGTAGTTGAACGGTGCGAAAATCAAGTGCGCGTGTTTAGACGTCGGCACATAAAGCATAAATGCGAATACGGAAAGGATATGAACCCACCACATGATTTGGAAAACGGTATCGGCCGTTGAATATTCCACTCCGATGGATCTCCAAACGGAGCCGACTCCGGCAGCAAGAAACGAAGCCTCTTCGGTAGGACTGTCATAAACAGCTCCGACCGCTTTTGCCCCTTCTCCCAAAAGTGTGGAGATCATCAAAATCGAAATCATACTGATGACGATCGCCGAAGCGGGGGAATGGACGTCGAGTCCCTTCGCCTTTTGGATCCATCTTCTCCATGCGAAAAAACCGAGACCAATCAACACGAGAATCGAAACTACCTGAACGATGGATTCGTACAAATGTCCCGCTCCTTCTCCCAGTAAAAATCCTACGAGGGAGAATTTATAAGGATCGTCCATTCCGTACCCGATCAATCCCGCGATCATCTGGCTCGTGGTATGAATCGTATAAGTCACGAATCCGTAAAAGATAAACGCGTGCATGATTCCGCGCAAGGGCTCTTTGAAGTTTTTCTTCTGAAGAATTACGTTCTGAAGAAAACTGTTGATCCGAAAACCCCAGTTCGGAGTTTCCAGAAAGTTTTCGGTTCCGGCCGCTTTTCTGGCACTAAAGATCAGTTGCAGACGGTAAAGAATCGCGCGGACAAAAACGACGTTGGCGATGACGAACAAGATCGTAAAGATCAAGTGAAAGGCGATTTGCGAAATTGCCATATGAATGAGTTACCCTTTCTTTTGGATTGGTGAATGTTTTACAGCGTAGGAATCGAGAATGCCCCTGTCGAGGAATTTTCAATTCGACGTTCGGAAGTAGAACGATCGTTCTTGAGATTGAAACTCAATGGTGTTGTGTGGGAACTCACACGGGGCCGTTGTGCGAGGTCGTGGCGATCTTTGGTACGACAAAACTGTGTGGGAACTCACACGGGGGCGATGTGCGAGGTCGCGGCGATCTTTGGTACGACAAAATTGTGTGGGAACTCACACGGGGGCGATGTGCGAGGTCGTGGCGAGAATTCCCGAAAAAAAGAGGATGCAAAATATAGAATCGGTCCAATCCTTGAAGGGAAACCTCCTGGGGCGGGTAGTAAAGGGACGCACAAAAAGAGAATCGCGCCTATCTCGTCAAATCTCCCGGGACCGGCAGTAAAAGGAACAAACGTGACCGCAATTTTTTCATCACAACCGAGCGATTCGATCTTAGAAAAAGCCTTGGACGGGATCCGGATTTCTCCCGAAGAGGCGCTGACCTTATACAAAGAAGCGGATCATCTCAAGATTATGGCAACGGCCCGCAGGCTCCGGGAAAAAATTCTTCCTCATACGGACGCGAGTTATACGATGTTTCGCGTAGTCAATTACACCAACTTCTGCAACGTAGAATGTAGCTTTTGTTCCTTTATGGACGAGATCGGAAGCGGAAAAGGATACGTTCTTACGACCGAGGAAATTCTCCAGAAAATGGATTACGCGGTTCAGGAAGGCGCGGATCAGATGTTTCTCCAAGGAGGAGTGTATCCGGATCTTCCCTTTGAATATTATCTAAACGTAATATCCTCGGTCAAACAAAAGTATCCCGACATGCATATCCGTGCGTTTTCTCCCGTGGAAATCATCAACTTGGAGAAGATCACCGGGCTTCCTTTGAAAGAAGTCCTACAAATTCTCAAACAGACGGGACTCGATTCGGTGCCGGGGGCGGGCGCGGAGATTCTCACGGACCGAATGAGAAACATCATCTCTCCCAAAAAAGCGACCACGGAGGAATGGGTTCGTGCGATGGAAACCTGTCACGAATCGGGCCTTCCCGGAAGTGCGAATATCGTATTCGGTTCCGAAGAAACTCCGGAAGAGGTCATCGAACACCTAAACGTTGTGCGAAACCTCCAAGACCGGACGGGCGGATTTTTGTCCTTCATACCTTGGACGTTTCAACAACAGACGAAACGGTTTAAGGTGCGTGCGGTTTCGACCCAGGAATATCTCAAGGTGTTGGGAATCTGCAGGATTTTTTTGGACAACATTCCGCATATAGAAACCTCCGTGATGGTTCTGGGAAAAGGAGTCGGACAACTCGCTCTCACAAGCGGCGCGGACGATATCTCTTCGGTCGTCATCGAAGAGAACGTGTTGCGTTCCTTCGGACTCAAAACCGAAAAAGAAGCGGTTAAGTTTTTACAAGAAGGTGGATTTCGTCCGAGACGCAGGGATCTTTTGTACAATTACGATCGATACGGAAACGAACTCGTTTCGAATTCGTGATCGATTGGGGTTCCCTTCGTTTTGGACGTTTGTTGAATTCGAATGATTTTAGGAGAATCAGGATGAAGTTAGGGATTTTATTTCTCGTTTCGGGTTTGTTGTTTTCGTGCGCGCAAGACGTTAAGGATAGGATTCAGATGGACACCGGTGTGACCGTAGAAACTCTGGGACCTCACAAATACAAGTTAGTCGCCATCGCGCAAGCGTCGTCCGCATCGATCGAGGAAAACGATACGTTTAAAATGCAGAATACCTCCTGCACCGCTGCGAAAACATTAGCAGCAAGAAAACTGGAAGAACTGGAACCGGAACAGAAAAACAGACAATTCTTTCTCGAGGCCAAAGGCACCAAGTATCTGGACAACGGAGCTTACTGCGAAATCACGTATCACTACGAACTTCCCGTTCCCAAAAAATAAAATCCGAGTTTTAGCGTTCTTTCGGAAAATAACGAACCGGTTCTATAAAGGAAACGCGGTTCCTGCCTTTTTTCTTGGATTCATACAAGGCGGAATCGATGGAATGGTAGATGTCGTCGAAACTGAATTCCCCTTCAGGACCGAAAATACAAGCTCCGATGGAAACCGTAACTTTCACCGATTCCCCGGTTTTCGTTTTGTAGGAAAGTTCCCTTTCTTCGACTTCTTGTCTGAGTTTTTCGCAGAGTTGGGTCAGGTCTTCCCCTTTGATCGCGTCCAGAAGGATGCAGAATTCGTCCCCGCCGATTCGGGAACAAACGTCCGTGGCACGCACCCTACGTTTCATAATATCCGAAATCATCCGCAAAGCCTGATCTCCCGCCAAATGTCCGAAGGAGTCGTTGATTTCTTTGAGATAATCCATATCGAGAATGATCATCGCCAGAGAGAATTTGTATCTCTGGGCGCGTTTTAAAAAAAGTTCGAACTGTTCGATGAGATATCTTCGGTTGTACAATCTCGTCAACTCGTCCACCTTGGAGATCTTTTCGATTTGAATATTCTTGTCCCGGAGTTTGTGGACGGCGCGTTGTAGTTTTTTTTTGGCGCGGTGATCCATTACCCTCCAAAAATTGATGAGAAGATTTCCGCAAATCCCCGTGGTCAGATAAATCAGTACCGTCGCAAAGTCGTGTTGCAGAAGTTTGGAATGCCCCGTGATCGTGGTGAACAAAACCAGGGAAAAGTAAAACAGGGAATTGAAAAAAATCACCGTAGTTCCAGTGAACCAAAGAAGTATGTTTCCGCTTACGACCAAGGCGGTGAAAAAATGAAAGTAAAGTTCCATTCTTCCCGAATCCAAAAACACGAACGGCAGAATCGAAAACACGATCGTTCCAGAGGAAAGGATACTGAATTCCTCGATTCGTTTCCGAAAAAAACGGTTCCGCTTCATTAATAGAAAAATAAAAAACGAGGACAAAACCGCGACCAAAAGCCGGGAATACATTAGGATTCGATTTTCCTTGCCGAAAGGAGAGGCGCCGTCCGGAACCAGAGAAGACAAAATGCTCATTCCGATACAAAAACCGAAATAGATCACCGCGGCGCGACGGATCTCCGGTTGATAGATGCGAAGATAATCGTCCGGGAACGGATTGAACAAAACTCGGCGCGCCAAAAATTTGGCTTTTTGATTTTTTCCGAACGGACCTTTCATGGATAAAAAGCAAGTCGGGATATCGACCGCGCTTCCTCATTTTATAAATGGCTCAGTTTAAACAATCAGGATTTGTTCGACTGGTTGAGATACGAAATTATTACCGAAAATTCGATATTGCAAAATGATAATCGGACAAAAACACTTCGTTTAAAAAACGACGATCTTTCTGGGGTTTTTGGTCAAGAGGGAGGGAAGAGGTAACCCTTCTCCTCCGAGGGAGCGTACGGTTTTGCCGTTGATTTTCAGTTGGATTCCTCGAATCGGAAGATTTTCCATCAGGCTGTAAACCAATTGATCGATTCGGTCTTTGAGAATTTCCGGCCCGGCTCCGCGTTCCAATTCTCCGTTGATCGAAAGTTTTAGGACCCCGTCCTCGATTTTGTAGTCGGGATCGTAGTGGAAACCGGAGGGGATCGAATTCAAAATCCCTTTTTCTTTTTCGGAAACGACCGGCCCGGCGATCAGGGAATTCAAGACCAAACGAACCCGATCCCCGCCTTGGGAAAGACGGAGAACCTTTACCAATCTGGAATGACTTTTGTTTCCCTTACCGTAGAATTTTAGGAAATACAAAGACAGTTCCCCTTTTTGTGCGGGAATGGGGGTTTCCACTCCGGAGGAATGTGTTTCGGAAGTTTCCGACGCAGAGGAAATCGGATCCATCACCGGAACCAAACCGTCCTCGTTCCCATCCTCGTCGAGGTGGGAAGAGGAATCGGAAGTCGTCTCTACGTCCCCGTTTTGCATCAGTTCTCCGAGAATTTCGTCCTCGGCCTGATCCATCAGTTCTTTGTGATTGAGATTCCCTCTCGCAGAGGAAGGAGATTGCGGATCCATTTTCCCGATATTTCTAAAACCGGTAAATCCGGTGCCAGAAAACGAAAATCCGGATCCGGTACTTTTGTCTAAGAGCACTAACGTAAATACGATCCCCGTTAAAACGAAGATGAGGTTTTTTCTTTTTTCCGGATCCGGCACATTCTTAATTTCGGAAGAGAAACGGATTCCGTGGAGGCAAAAATCAGAGGAAAGAGGTCAGATCTTCCAGCTTTTTTAGTTCCAACTCGAAGTCGGGAATTTCCCCGGAAGGGGCGTGTCCATAGGCGCAAAAGGCAAAGGGACAACCGTTTTGTCGGGCCGCCTCGTAGTCGGAAAGCCGATCTCCGATCATCAGGATTTTTTCCGGTTCCAGACCGTAGAGTTTTACGTACTCTTTCAAAATCCCTCCCTTGGTTTTGATTCGGTCGTTGTCCAAAACCAGGATCGGATCAAACAAAGGAAGCACTCCAGCGACGTCCAAAATGGTTTCCACATAGGGCCTTCTTCCGTTGGAAGCCGCGAGAATCCGAAATCCTTTTTTGGCCAAGGATTCGATCGTCTCCTTTACTTTGGGATAAAATTCCCCCTCTCCGGAGCGGATTCTCTGACAGAGAAAACGAAGTACGGAATCCGAAATCGAATCCCGTTGCGATTCCTCGAGTTGCGGAAGCAGATTGAGAAAGATCGTTTTGACCGGTTTGCCGATTTCGAGCATGATCCGTTCCCGGGAAGGAAGTTCGATGGGAATTCCGGAAGTCCGGGAGAAGTGTTCGATCGCGTCCTTATACACTTCTAAGATGATTTCTTCGGAGGAAAACAGGGTTCCGTCCACGTCGAACGCGAGTGCCTGTAGGGAATCGCCGGAAAATCCTGTCATTTCCAGGACAGTTTTTGAAATCCGATCCTTTTGGCATTTTCTTTTTCCCTTTGCTTGATTTTCCTCGAAGCGAGGAAAAATAGGAGGAAGTCATGAAACCCGCGGATTTTGAAATCGATTCCACCGATCCGTCCTTCGTCTCGGATATTGATCGGAATCGGAACGAATTGTTCTCCTCGTTCGAGTGGACGGATCCGAAAGCCCAGCTCCAAAACCGCGTCAAGGGAATCGAACTCGATCGTTATTTTCGCCTCACCGAAAGCGAACGGATCGGGATCCGGGATACGATTCGACTGAACGTGTCGGCTACGCCGTATTATCTTTCCTTATCCGATCCGAACGATCCGAATTGCCCGATCCGAAGGATGATCGTTCCGCGTGAATCCGAATCCGTTTTTTCTCCGGAGGAATCCGCGGATCCTCTCCACGAAGAACGTCTTTCTCCGGTTCGCGGGTTGACTCATATGTATCCGGATCGTGTTCTATTGTTTACGAATCATGAATGTTCCGTTTATTGCAGACATTGTATGCGCGGAAGAAAAGTATCCGATTCCAAGGAGAGGATGACTTCCGAAGATCTGGAGCTTTGTTTCGAATATATCCGGAGTCATCCGGAAATCCGGGACGTCGTTTTGTCCGGAGGCGATCCGCTCAATCTAAACGACACGAAAATCGATCGGATTCTGGAAAACTTAGAATCGATCGAACACGTGCGCATCTGCCGTTTGGGTACGCGTAATCCGGTCACGCTTCCGTTTCGAATCACGAAGGAATTGTGCGGGATTTTGGAATCGCATAACACCGACAGACTTTCCATTTTCTGCAACACTCAGTTCAATCACGCAAAGGAGTGTACTCCTGAGGCTAAAGAGGCGATTTTGCGTCTTTTGAAGGCGGGGGTCAGCGTGGGAAACCAATGCGTTCTTTTGAAAGGTGTGAACGATTCCGGGGAAACTATGTTAGAACTTCATAAAAAACTGTTGGAGATGCGGGTGCGCGCGTATTACATGTACGACCCGGAACTGATTCCGGGATCGAGGGGTTTTCGAACGCCTCTGGCCAAGGGAATAGAAATCGTGGATTATATGCGCGGCAAAATCGCGGGTATGGGGATTCCTTCCTTCGTCAACGATCTTCCCGGCGGAGGGGGAAAGATCACTCTCGGGCCCGACTGGTATTTGGGTTATTATAAACCGGAACGTCTGCACGTGTTCCGTTCCGCGTTACGAGGTACGTATCACGTTAGTTCCGAACCTCAGGATTCTACGTTCGAGGAAAGTTATCCTGAAATTTCTTCCGAAACCTGGGAAGGAATCCGTTCGAGCTGTTACGGGGTTCGCGGAAAATTGGAATGAACCAAAGGGAATCTCCGAGCGTAATCGTTTACGCGGACCTACACGAGTTCGAAGGCGACTTTCCGGAGTCGTATAAGCAGGAATGGGAATCCGGACGTTCCGCGGATTCGATCCTAAAAACGTTAGACGACATCGGAGAACGTGCCGTATTATCTGAAACTCCGGAAGATCTATTAGAAAAATTGAATTTATATTCCGGACTTCCGGAAGTTTCTAAACCCGTGTTGTTCCATTTGATGGAGGGCTTCCGTTCCAGAAATCGGGAGGCGCTATTGCCGGCCGTTGCCGAGATGTTCGGTTTTCCCCATACCGGCTCGGATGCGTACGCGCAGAACGTTTCTCTGGATAAAAATCTGACTCGGATGATCGCGGCTTCCGTAGGAATTCCGGTGGCCGACGCGTCGTTGATCCGAAACCGTTCCGATTTTCCGTTTCCGGAGGATCGTGAGTTCCCCCGTTTTTTAAAACCGAACGGGGAGGGCTCGAGTTTAGGAATCGGAGAAGGAAGTATTGTTCGTTCGAGACTCGAGTTCGATTTGCGGATCGATTCGTTACCGGAGGAGTATTTTCCCCTTCTTTCGGAGCGATACTTAAGTGGAACGGAATATACGATTTCCGTAATGGGATCCTCTCGAGGTGGATATCGCGTTTCGAACGCGGGTCGGGTCGTTTTGCGGGAGGAAAGGAAAATCGAAGAGGTCTACGGAGAAAAAACGAAATCCAAATCGATCATGCCGGAAACTTTGGTTTTCGATTGTCCCTCTTCGTTGGAAACCTTTCTTAAGGAACGAAGCGTTGTTCTTTGCGAGGAGTTGGGTTCGTCCGGTCCGGCCCGCCTCGATTGGAAGTGCGACGACGCGGGAGAACCTTTTTTTCTGGAGATCAATCTTACGCCCGGGTTATCGCCGTTTTATTCAACGTTTCCGATTTGTTATCGTCAGAGTCTGGGGGACGAAAAAACATTGTTCCAAGAAATGATACGGATCGCACGTTCGGAATTTACGGGCGCCCGGTTTTTGTATTCGAGACGGAAACGATCCTCGATCCTTTTCCCAAAATAAAGTTCATGTCGTTTATCAATTTTTCCCGAACTTCCCTTTCTTTCCGCGCCGATCTGGAAACTTCCGTTCTAAACCATTCCGTTCTGAAAGCCAATCGTTGGTTGGAGGAAAAGGAAAAGCGGATGGAACGGGCGGATCTTTTGTTATGGCTTCGTCAGGAATATTTCGTAAGCGTGGACTTCGTAAATTGGTTTCTAAATACCGCGTCGATCGCCGATTCCCTCGAGGCGAAGATCGTTTTGGTATCCAATATCTGGGAGGAGTTGGGAGAAGGTAAGGAGGAGGATTCCCACGTTTCCATTCTCGGTAAATTCCTTTCCGAAATGGGGGAAACGGTCGGGCCCGGCGATATTCTCCCGGAAACGAAGGCATATCTCGATTTGATGCAGTCCATTACGAAACGGGATTTTTATTCCGCGTTGGGAGCCTTGGGGCCCGCGAACGAATACTTGCTAAAATTAGAATATTCAAGAATGTTTATGTCTTACTCCGATCTCAGAAAAAGGGTTCCTTTGCCCGAGGGGAAATTCTTTCAGGTTAATTTGGCCGCCGACGAATCGCATTCCGAAAAACTTTTTCGTCTTATCGAATCAGCGGCCGACACGGAAGACAAGAAGGATAGGGTTCGCGAAGGGAATCGTTTGGCTTTGGACGCGAGGCTCGTGTTTTACGATGGTTTAACGGCTTTTCAGAGACTTGAGTAGGGACATCGCCAAAATTCCGAGGATCGGAATAAGGGGAAGATAAAGAAGCGGGGCAATCCAGCGATATCCTTTGAGGGAATGGCTGAGTTTTCGGACCGCAAAAAAGCCCGGGTATCTTCGACCTTCCGCGATCATTTGCACGTTTCCTTGGGCCACTTCGAAATTTAAAGCGGGATGAATTTCTTTGAGTTCCTTTTCGGAGAAATCTCTAAACGATCGGAATCGGATCGACGGGTTCCGATTCAACGTTTGAAGTTTTGCGGCGAGTCTTGTGCAGAAAAGGCAGTTCCCATCGTATAAAAAAACGAGCGTGTTCATATTTCGAATATTTCCTTTTTTGAATATAGTTCGTTTTGTAGTAACTACGTCCGTCCTTCCGTGAAACGCGGGCGCCCCACCCTGAATTGGGTGGAGGAGGAGAGGTGGCGGGAAAACCTCCCGTCAATTTCCCCTATCACATTTGCCGTTTCCTGTAAAGCGCAAATTTACCGTATCGGACGTAGGAACAACTACAATCGGCCGGATTTCGATCGGAGATCTCCGTTCCACCGGGAGAGAATCCGGGCCGACAACCCTAATTGGATCCTAATTCCTACTCCACACTCGATAGATCCTGCGGGAGATTTTTGAGGAAATAACAGATTTTTTGAATATTCTCTTCCTTGACCCCGATCCAAAAAAAAATCCAAATACCTTCCTTCTGCATTCCGTCGCAGACCTTCATATACCACTTCGAGATCGAATTCTCCTTTCTCGCCCTCCAAAAAAGAACCGGAAAACGTTCCATCATACGATCCCAGATATCCCTTCCCACGCCTTCTCCTCGCGCGATCTCGTCCACGGCAAATTTGGAAAGAAAAAAACCGAACTCCGTTTCCTTCACCAATGCGCAACCCTTGTATTCGGATTCCAGAAGAATACCGGAGAATTTCTGATCCCAGAATCCCGGGTTTAAGGATCTTTGAAAAGCCCGTTCGATGAGTTGTGTCATCTTATCCCGGGAAACCGAATTTTGATCCTCAATAAAATCGATCCTGTTTTTTTTCCGAATGAGCGTTCCGCTTCCCTTGATCGTGAAAAGTTCCTTTAAAAGGGAAGAAGCGGAGGTGATCGCGATTCCGAAATCCTTATCCTTTACATTTTTATAAAGTTCTAAACAAGAATATAACAAGGATCGGTCGGTCGAATCCGGGACCAGTTCGGAATCGACGTCGTAGATGGAGATCTTTTCGCCTTGGGAGTAGATTCCTCCTTTCGGATTCAAATATATCAATTTTTTTGAATGTAGTTCGGTGCTAAGTTTCGTGAGAAAGGAAAAAAGAAGGTCCCCTTTTTCCTCCGCGACGAAAACGGGAAGTTTTTTTTCGGCTAACGCGGACGCTACGGAGCCGGATAAATTTCCGAAATTCCGGAAAAGTTTTCCCGGCAGCGTCGTTTCGGATTCTTCCTTGGAGTGGTTTCTGTAAAATAGATTGGTGTAGGAAATTCCGTCCTTATCCAAAACCACGACCGGATACAATTCCAATCTGTGCAAAAGTTTGAGGTTGTATAAAAGCGCCTCCGCCGATTCCATAAGAGTACCCGAATCGGCGTAGATGACGGCGAATTTTTCCGGTTCAAGGGAGCGGAAGAGTTTAAGAAATTGAAACGAATCCTTTGTGTTCTCTGTTACTTCTAAAAGTTTAAGGAGAATTTCCTGGTGTTTCATTCCGATTCGATTGGATTATTTGCCCAAGGTGTAGGCAACCAATTTTCCTTTCAGCTTCCCTATCGTTAAGGATTGTTCCTTGTCTTTTTTCAATTTCAGAAATCCGAGTAGGGAAGGGTCGCCGCATACGATCGCCAATACGTTGTCCGGGAAATGATCCTTTAATTTTTTTCCCCAAGAGGAATATGTTTCCTTCGCTTCTTCCTTGGTTCCCAATCGAACTCCGTACGGAGGATTGGTCACCAAATATCCGTTACGGATTCCCTTTTCGTTTTCGGAAGTCGCAACATCCGATAGGAAAAATTCTATCAAATGATCCACGCCCGCGTTTTTCGCGTTTAACTTTGCCAGTTCCAAAGTTTTTACGTCGTTGTCCGAGGCGAATATCGTCGTACGGGAAGGAACCGGATTCTTCTCGCGTAAGATAGGTTCGCCGAACAATTTTCGAAAGGGAAGAGAGGAACTCAGGCTTCGGAAATTCGTATAACCGCCGTATAACAGCTTTAAGGCGGCTTCGATCGCGATCGTTCCCGAGCCGCAGAAGGGATCGTATAACGTCGATTTTACGTTCCAGCCGGAGTAACGCACCAGAGCGGCGGCCAAAATCTCACGCATCGGGGCCTCGCCTCCGATTCTTCCGTGCCCTCTTTGTTGTAAGGGACGGGTGTTTAACCCTAAGGAAAGTTTTGCGTGATCGGAATGCGATCTGAGATAAAACAGAAAATCCGGTTCGTCCCGGGAAACCCGAGGCGGTTCCTTTCCCTTGGATCGAAAACGATCGAAAATCGCGTCCTTGAGTTTGTAGGTCGCATAACGCGAATCCTTGAGCGAGTCTTTCGTAGCGGAGTCGATACGAATCGAATGTTCGGAGTCGAGGATGGATTCGAACGGGAAACGAAGCGCCTGTTCGTAGAGATCCTCCGGGCTTTCCACTCTCCAATACTTTAAGGAAAGGCTGATCCCGGAAGCGATTCCCGTACTGAGAATGAATTCCCGTAGCTCCTTGGAAGATCCTTGGAAAAAAATTCCTCCCCGATTTTCGGAAAGAATCTTGAGGCCGAATTCCGAAATTTCCTCTCGGAGAAGTCCGGACAAACCGTCCGGACAAGACGCGTGGTATTCGAAAGAATCCGGTTTGGAAAAATCCCAATCGTTGCGGGGAGGTTTCGGTTTTTCCTCCCGGTTCCGTTTCGTATCGAAGTTTTTTTCCGACGGTTTTCCCGTTTTAAAACGAAGTGATTTTTTCGGAGCGATCTTTTTGTCGTTCACTCGATTTGTTGCGCCAGATAATTTTCAACGCCGATTTGACGGATGATCTCCTGTTGCGCCTCGATCCAATCGATGTGCTCCTCTTCGGAAACCAGAATCTTTTCGAACAATTCTCTCGTACCGTTGTCGTTGTTTTTGACTGCGATCGCGATGCCTCGGTTGAAACGTTCCACGGCGGCGTATTCGAGTTCCAAATCCACTTTCAAAATCTCTTCTATATTTTTTCCTACGTTGATCTTCATATAACGTTGTAGGTCCGGAGCGCCGTCCAGATATAGGATACGATCGATGACCTCGTCCGCGTGTTTCATCTCGTCTATGGATTCGTGTTTCATAAACTCCGCCAGTTTTTTGAAACCCCAATTTTTGTTCATCTTCGCGTGGATAAAATATTGATTGATTGCGGTAAGTTCGGCGGCGAGAACTTCGCCTAAAATATCGAGTACTTCTTTGTTTCCTTTCATCTTTATTTCCCTCTTAAGACATTCAGTATAAAAATCATTCTTAAATTTGCAAGGATAGTTTGAAAACGAAGGAGAAAAGTTTCCGAGAGAACGAGAAGAGGTTTTTTTTGATTTTCAATCTCACAAAATTCGAAAACATAGACGCCAATGTCTTCTTCGATTTTTTTAAAGGACTCTCAGTTGAGTAAGTTCGGAAAGACTGAACTTGATTATCATTCTCTTTCTTATCGAACCGCTTTTCAGTTGTTGCGTAGAAATCCTGAGTTTGAACCTCAGTTTCTCGTTTTCGCGGCGATGGCTCCGGAAAAATATACGGGAGAAATTTTTCTTCCGGCGCGTATCAAGGAAAGTCTGGGACTTAAGAATCTTTTTACGATCCGTACGGAAACCGCCTCCTCGAGCGGTGCGAGTGCGTTTCACACCGCGGTTTATCTTTTGCGTTCCGGCGCGTTTCAAAGGGGAATCGTGATCGCTACCGAAGTTATGAGCCGTTTGGAACGGGAGGAGAACAACCTTTTGTTGGGAAGCGTTCTTTCCGAAAGACAACGCGGATTCTCCATGTCTATGGCACAAGGCGGAGGAATGATCGCGACACGTTATCTGCACGAATACGGATACGACAGGAAAGATCTGTTCGCGCTTTCCAAAAAACTCCACGATAACGGTCTGAAAAACGAAAACGCACATATCAGAAAGAATATTACGGAAGAAGAATATTTTAATTCTCCTATGTTCACGAGTCCGCTTTGTCTTTACGATATTTCCCCGCTTTCGGACGGTTGTGCCGCGGCTCTTTTGACTTCGGAGAAAACGGGCGCGGAAAGGGAACTTTCTGTGCGCGGGATCGGACACGGAATCGTAAATTTATCCTCCGCTCCGGGCGAATTGAGTTTCGCTTCGAGCGTGAACGCGTTTCAAACGGCGTATGCGGAAGCCGGTATCAAACCGGAAGAAATTTCTATCGCTGAACTGCACGACGCGTTTACTCCGTTCGAATTGATCTGCGCCGAGGACGCGGGTTTGTTTCCCAGAGGAAAGGCTCTACGTTATGTGAAAGAGGGCAAAACCCATCCGGAAGGACAACTTCCCGTCAACGCTTCGGGTGGTCTCAAAACGAGAGGACATCCGGTGGGAGTTTCCGGCTTGGCTCAAATCGCGGAATTGCAGACTTGGATGTTCAAGCAGGATCGATTCCGAAACGGACTCGCGCTTTCCATCGGAGGTCTCGGCGTGAACAACTTCGCGACGATTCTCGGCAAAGAATAAAAACGGATACACAGTGAACGAAAAAATACTTCTGATTCAAACCGCGTTTTTGGGGGATCTGATCCTTACGACCGCTTTTTTCCGCGAAGTGAAACGGAAATATCCGAACTCGCATCTGACCGTGTTAGTCAACAAAGGAACCGAAGGTGTACTCGAAGCCAATCCTCATATCGATCGTTTGATTCCTCTGGATAAACGGGAATTCAAAAAATCGTTTTGGAAATTTATTTCCTTTCTGTCGGATCTTCGTAAGGAAAAATACGATCTGTGTCTTCTACCGCATTTTTCGTTCCGTTCCACCTTGATCGGTTTTGCGAGCGGCGCGAAGGAGAGGATCGGTTATCGTTCCGCGGGTTTTTCCTTTCTGCTTACGAAACGAATCGAACGTCCGTTGCGCGGCAAACACGAGGTGGAAAAATTATTTTCTCTGTTGTACGACGAAAGCGGATTCTCTTCCTTGTCGAAGCGCCCCGAACTTTTCTGGAGGGAAGAATCCGTTTTTAGAGTGCGCGTTCTGATGAAGGAACACGGTTTGGAAACCGGGAATTTTATCCTTCTCGCGCCCAGTTCCGTGTGGGAAACGAAACGTATGCCCGCGGATAAGTTTCGGACTTTGGGAAAACGTCTCTTTTCCGAACTCGGAAAAAAAATCGTACTCATCGGATCCAAAGCGGATACGAAGTTATGCGAAGAGGTCGGGGAAGGTTTCGGAATCAACCTGGCGGGAAAAACCAATCTTACCGAACTTTCGTTTTTGGTTTCCAAGGCTTCGCTGATGGTGAGCAACGACTCGTCTCCGATCCACTTCGCGTCCGCGTTCAACGTACCCACGTTAGCCGTCTTTGGAGCCACGATTCCCGATTTCGGTTACACACCTTTGGCGGATCGATCGATCGTTTCGGAAATCGAAGGTTTACGTTGTAGGCCCTGCGGAATCCACGGCGGAAGGATTTGTCCGGAGGGACATTTCCGTTGTATGAAGGAACAGGATCCGGACCGTTTGTTCGATTACGCAGTCAAATTAGAAAAGGGTAAACATTCATGAATTACGAAATTCATAAACGAAGGATCGCTGAAGCGCAAAAACGTCTTCAGGACGGCGAGGTGTTGTTCGTTTTCGCGGCCTCGCATACGATCAGGAATCGGGACGTGGATTATAAATTCCGTCAGGATTCCGATTATTTTTATCTTACCGGTTTGGACGAAGCGGACGGAATTCTAATATTAAAAAATTCTTATAAAGCCGCGTTTCTTCTTCCCAAAGACAAGGAGAAGGAGATTTGGACGGGGATTCGCGTCGGAAAAGAAAAAGCGAAGGATCTTTTGGGTCTCGATGAAACCTTCGACTTGAACGACTGGGAGTCTAAGTTGGACTTTCTCTTGCTCAACCAACATACGTTGTTTCATTTTTTCGGAAGGAATCCGGCTCGAGATACGAAGTTGATCGAATGGATTTATTCACTCAACCAAAGGGCGCGGGAGGGAAAGTTCGGGCCGAAACGGATCGAAACCCCCGAATTTTTACACCGCATGAGAATGTTCAAATCATCCGAAGAGATAGACGCTCTGCGTGAATCGGCGCGAATCACCGCGCTCGGTCACGAACGAATCATCCGCGAATCGAAGCCGGGCATGTTTGAATACGAACTCGAGGCGATCTTAGAATCGGAATATCTGAAACACGGAGCCTGGGGAGGCGGATACGGTCACATCGTCGCATCGGGAAAGAACGCGACCGTTCTTCATTATACATCTAACAACTGTAAGCTGGCGGAAGGCGATCTCGTTCTCGTGGACAGCGGCGCGGAAAAAGGATATTACACCGCCGACGTTACGAGAAATTTCCCCGCGGGAAAAAAATTCACGTCGGAACAGAAAGCCGTCTACGAAATCGTTTTGAAGGCGCAAAAAGAGGCGATCGAAAACGCCCGTGAGGGGACGGAATTTATCGCGGTCCATAACGGCGCGGTTCGGACGCTTTGCGAGGGATTGATCGATCTCGGTCTTTTGCAGGGTTCTCCGGATTCGGTCATTGAACAAGGAATATTCAAAAAATATTATATGCACAGGACGAGCCACTATTTGGGAATGGACGTCCACGACGTGGGACATTATTATCAGGACGGCGCCTCCAAAAAATTGGAAAACGGACAGGTGATCACGATCGAGCCGGGTTTGTATTTCGACCCGGAGGATCTTTCCATTCCGGAACGGTTTCGAGGAATCGGAATCCGTATCGAAGACGACGTTCTCGTCCAAGGGAATACCCCGGTCAATCTTACCCGCGAGATTCCGAAGGAAATCGAAGATATAGAGGCGAGAAAACGTTAAGCGAAGTGGAATTGATTCGATGTTTATGATCTTATTATAAACGTAGTTCGTATAAAACGAACGGATTTTCTTTTTATAAAACGGGGCCTCGGTTTCGAAAGTCCCTCGTTTTTTTTCTTGTATAAACTCCAAATCAAACGTTAGTTGTATTGTTTCCGATTTCGTGAGGAAGTGTAGCTTGTATGTTTCTTTTCTTGCAGGACGATCTTTCCGTAGGTCGGGGAAGTTGCGGATCCGCGCATCAAAATCCGCCAATACTTCGACGTCTTTTTTCCACCGCCGCTTTTTTCGTTTCGAGCCCGACCCGATGTGCGCTCGCGATCTTCGTTTTATTTTCCTCGACGGTTTTATACTCTCATCCGATTCAAACGATCGATTCCTTGGACGAGATCACGAGTTTGGATTCCGGTACGGAACACACGTGGGAAATTACGACGCAGTCTTTGGATCCGGTTTCTTTTTCAAGATCGTATCTGGAAGGCGCTCCATTGCCGGAGGTCCGCTGGGAACCTTACAAAGCTCCGGGAGCGTTTCAGCTGCCAGACCTATCGATCGAAACCGTCTATCTACTTAAAAAGTTCGTCGCACCCAAAGACTGGAACGCATCCTCGATTTCGATCCGATTGGGAATCATCAACGATAAGGATCGAACGTATCTGAACGGAAAACTGATCGGCGCCACGGGTGACAGGAACTCCGAGTTTCCCCAAGCATATGATAAAATCAGAATATATACGATTCCTCCTGGCCTGATACGCAAGGGACGGGAGAATCTCATCCTAGTCGAAGTCAAAAAATTCTTCCGTAAAGAAGTCGGAATCGAACAGGATCGCACCGAAATCGGGGATTCCTCCCTGATTCAAAAGGACCTATTGCGCGCGGAATACGTAAAACTTCTCTTTTTGATGATCTATCTTACCGTCGGAGGTTATTTCCTTTTTTTATACGTTCGAAGACGGACGGACAAAGAGAATTTATACTACGGTTTGTTCACTGTTCTTTTGGTGGTCTACCTATTCCTGAGGAATCAGGTCAAATACGATCTGGGTATCGAATTCATCTATATGAAAAAGTTGGAATATATCATTCTGACCGTTTTGATTCCGATTTTCGCGGCTTTTATCAGGTCCTATTTTAAATTTAAGAGGAATTTATTTTCGAACGTTCTCGACGGCGCGTATCTTTGTTTCACTCTCTTTTATTTCGTTTCGAACAACGTGATCCATTATAATATGCTAAACAAACACGCGGTTCAATACGGTTGGTTTCTTTACGTAGGTTTGATCGCGTATTATCTCGTCAGAAGGATGGTCGCCAAAGATAGGGACGCTCTTTTGATTCTCGGAGGCGTCCTGGTCATCGTGATCGCTGCGGTTTTGGATACGCTCGGCGCCAGAAACATCATCGTATTTCCGAGAGTGGTCGGTTATGCGTTTTTATTTTTTATCCTCAGCATCGCGACCATTCTGGCGAATAAGTTCGTTCGTTTGAACGAAGAGGTGGAGGAGTTGAACGAGGATTTGGAACGTAAGGTCGAACAAAGGACCGAAGAGTTAAAACAATCCCTCGAACAAGTCAATCGACTTAAGGTTCAACAGGATGCGGATTATTTTCTGACCTCTTTGTTGATCAATCCGCTTTCCTCGAACAAGAACGTCAGCCGAGTCGTCAGGACCGAATTTTATACGAAGCAGAAAAAGTCTTTCGAATTCAAGGGAAAAACCTACGAGATAGGAGGGGATATTCTGATTTCGGGAAACATAGAACTTCGTAATAAACGTTATGTGGTCTTTGTAAACGGAGACGCGATGGGAAAATCCATCCAGGGTGCGGGAGGAGCGCTCGTAATGGGAACGGTCTTCAACACCATTCTCACCCGTTCAGGAATCGCGACCCAAAAGAACAAATCCCCGGAGCAGTGGTTGTCCGAAGCGTTTTTGGAACTTCAGAAAATTTTCGAATCCTTCGACGGGTCCATGTATATTTCTATCGTTTTAGGCCTGGTCGAGGAATCCTCGGGTCTATTGTATTACATCAACGCGGAACATCCTTGGACGGTGCTCTATCGGGACGGAGTCGCCTCTTATATCGAAGACGAGCTGACCCTTCGGAAAATCGGAATTCCCGAAAACGAACAACACCTAACGATCAAAACGTTCCGTATGTTTCCCGGAGACGCGATCGTGATCGGTTCGGACGGAAGGGACGATATCCTCATCGGAAACGAGGAGAATCGGATCATCAACGAGGATCAAAACCAATTCCTAAAACGTGTGGAAGAAGGTGCGGGAGATCTTTGCGAAGTATATGATCGAATTCTAAAGTTCGGATCCTTGGTGGACGATTTCACCCTTTTAAAAATAACATACGATCCGGGAGCTTCCGAATCTGAAGCCGGCATCGTTTCGGAGAAAACGGTCTCGGATTCGTTCCGGGACGCGCTTATCAGCGGAAAGGAACTTTTACGCGACAAAAAAGTGGAGGAGGGTTTAAAATCGCTCGAATACGCTTTGGCGCTGAATCCGAAGAACGAGTCCGTTTTGGCGACCTTCGGAAAATTTTATTTAAAGGAAAAAGAATATTCAAAATCTTTAACTTATTGGGAAAAACTTTCCGGCCTTTACGCTAATTCCGCGGAATTCGTATATTACGTTTCCCTTTGCCATAAAATGCTGAAGTCCTATGAGACGGCAGCGGAATTCGGAGAACGGTCGTTCTCCTTAGATCCGTCCTATCTAAAGAATCTCATCAATCTTGCGGACATCTATCGGATTTTGGAACGTTTCGAACGGGCGCGGGATTTTTTGGGAAAGGCCTTGGTTCTCGATCCGGAAAATCCGAAGGCTCTTCAGTTGAAAAATTCGTTCGGTTGAGCGGTCGTTAATTTTCTTCGAGATAGAGACGGACGGCTTCCTTGAGTACGGAAAGTCCGATCGATAAGGAATCCTCGTCTATATCGAATTTAGAACTATGATGCGGATGGATCAATCCCTTGGTTTCGTTGCCGGACCCCACGAAAAAATAACAACCTGGCACCTTCATCAGAAAGGCGGAAAAATCCTCACCTCCCATTGACTTCGTGTTCTCTTCGGTGACGGAACCTTGACCCAGTATGTTGACGGAGGCTTTGCGGACTATATCCGCCATATAAGGTTCGTTGATCGTTGGACGGTTGGTGCGTTCGTAGTGGATTCCGACCTCGGCTCCGAAGGCGTCGGCAACTCCTTCTACTACGCGTCTTAACCGTTCGGGAACTTCTTCGAACATCCTTTTCGAATACGTGCGAACCGTTCCTTTGAGCTCCGCGGTTTCCGGTATAACGTTGAACGCGTTTCCCGAATGAAAACTTCCTACGGTAACGACGCAAGAATCGAGTGGATCCGTATTTCTGGATACGATCGTCTGAAGCGCGGTGACGATATGCGCGCCCGTTACGATCGGATCCACGGTGTGTTGCGGCATGGCTCCGTGTCCTGAAACTCCGGAGATACGGATCGTGAATTCATCGACGGCGGCCATCATCGGTCCGTCCACTACGCCCACCTTTCCGACGGGGATATGATTCCACACGTGAAGTGCGATCGCCGCATCGACATTATATTTTTCTAATATTCCTTGTTCGATCATTCGATCCGCGCCTTGGCCTCCTTCCTCCGCAGGTTGGAATACGAGCAAAACTTTTCCCTTGGGAAGAATGGAACGGATGTCTTCCTTGATTTCGGTCGCGAGTCCCATGAGAATGGAAGTGTGCGCGTCGTGTCCGCAAGCGTGCATAACGCCGTCGTGCACCGATTTGTATTCGGCGGTAGATTCCTCGAAGATCGGTAGCGCGTCCATATCGGCGCGCACGAGAAGCGTCTTTCCCGGTTTACCAGAATCGATTAGGGCTACCACTCCGGTTTCCGCGATCTTGTCCTGAAAGTTTATTCCGAGTTTTTTTAGATGGTCCGTTACCAACGCGGCGGTTTTGTTTTCTTCGTAACGAAGTTCGGGATGTTTATGGATCAGCCTTCTGTAACGGATGAGTTCTTGGGTTCGATCGGAATTCACTGTGAGTTTCATACTTCGTCGTCCATTTTACGTTAAGATTCTGTTTTCGGAAAGAACTTTCGATTTCGTTTCGCCTTTCGTGTTACTCGCTCCGCGGAATTTCGGGAGGAACGTCGTTTTCGTCAAATGATCCGGGAATATTCGGACAATTCCCGTTTCCATACCTGGGTTCCGCAATAATGATCTCCTTCGGGGCAATAGGGTTTCACTTCTCCTTGCAGACGGATCCAGCAGGGGGCTTTGATCCAACGGGCGATTTCAGGATGAATTTTCGTCACGTCCGTGAGTTCTTCCACGGAAGCCTGAAAAATCTCTTCTTGCGCGTTGTAGCAGGTTCTGGATCTCCATTTATGATGAAGATTGAGTAGGTCCCCGCTTTCGTAGAATCGGATCGGAAAACTGTTCGGGAGGAGATACGTACCGTGTTCCGCCGAACCTCCCGATTCCAGAAAATGATTCAATTTTTCGAATATTATAGAATGATAATGATTGTATTTTTCCAGTAGTTCCGGATATTTTCGGACCACGAGCGGAGTGACGTAATCCGGCGTTCCTGCGTATTGTGACATGAGGACCGGTCTCGAACCCGGAACCATTCTGTGCCTTTGATCCTGGCTGTCCGCGGTATGGGAAATTCTTTTTTGAAAGGAATACTGAACGTTGAACAATGCGCGAGTGATCGGACTCATGGAACTTTCGTTGAGCGTGGAAGTTAGATGTCTATTTTTTGCCGGGTTGAGTACGAGATCGATCGCATCGACGTCGTTTAAAGAAGATTTAGGTATTCCTAATACGGAGCGCACGGACTGCGCCAGGATTGCCGGTCCGTTTACGGAATACGAGACGAGTTTTGAATATTTTTCGCCGAGCGTTTCGTCGAATTCCCGCGTGAATGAGGCGGCCGTTTCCGGATGAAATTCCCGTTTGCCGGATCCGAATGCCGATTCGAAAAAACGATATTCGGTCGTCTCTTCGAGAGGAACCGGATCGTCCATTTCGCCAGCATACAACGGATCTACGGCGCGCACTTGCGCTACCATCTCGGTAACGACTGCCTTTTGTTCTTCCGGAACGTCGAAGGAATTCATCAGTCGATAGTATCGATGTAGGGTAAGCCCGTTGACGGAGTGATAGAGATAGGTGTAGGTCCCCAACGGTAGCAGATAACGCGCGACTTCGAGACATTTCTTTTTGATTGGGGCCTGCCATTTGTCGGGATAATTGGCGCGGGCCTTGTAAATTTGAAAGTATTCTTCCTGAATGTATCGATGTAGGACTTCCGTAAATTCGTAATAAGCCTGGTTTGCGAATTCCACTGCGTCGAGATAAAGTTGTAGCAGTTTACCGTCGAGGCTCGGGGGGACGTAGTAGTTCTCTTTTTTGACTTCTACGTATCGCTGAGATACTTGTTCCGAGTTATAAAATGGATGGGAGTGGAGGAAGGACCATACGAATTGTCGGGAAACTTTATCCAAGGTAAAGATGAATTGCGGATGTTGTCTTGTCGTGAGATGTCCCGCTTTTTTGGTGGATTTGGCGACACGATCTCGGATTTCGATGGATTTTTCGGAAGCGACCATATCCGCAGGTAGGAGAATTCCTTTCGAGGAATAACAGGTTCTTGCGGTGGCGATTGCAAGGTTGAACGGATCCTTGCTGTGGTCGAGAAGCGAAACGATCGGTTTTTGGGCTAACATCGGAATCTCCGGACCGGACTTAGGCTCCCGGTAGGATCATCCTGAGGAGGGAAATCTTAGGGAAAACTCTTTTTTATGTCGCTCCTGTGCGGTTTGGACGGAGAAATTTCCGTGTGACAGTGGGGTTGTGTGTGAGTTCCCGCGTAAGTTTGTATCACGGACAAATTTCCGTGTGACAGCGGGGTTGTGTGTGAGTTCCCACACAAGTTTGTATCACGGACAAATTTCCGTGTGAGAGCGGGGTTGTGTGTGAGTTCCCGCCAAGTTTGTATCACGGACAAATTTAAGATCGCTTTTTTTTCGAACGCTTCCCCGCTTTCGATTTCGAAGCCGGCTCTTCTTCCGAAAGTATTTCGGGAGTTTCCCCGTGTTCCTGATGAGGATCGATCCATTCTCCGTTGCGTCGCGAAAAACCCTGATCCGCAAAGGCCTGTTTTTCCAAAAGTTTCCGTTTCGCAGATCTCCTTTGCTCTTGGTGTTCATACAGATTCAAAAGATATTCCATCACGATCGGTAGCAAGACGCGCGAAAACACGGTCGCTACGATCACACCGAAGATCACCACCGTAGCCAAAGGACGCTGCACTTCCGCCCCCGCCATCGTGGAAATCGCCATCGGAATAAAACCCACCGCGGCGATAATCTCGGTTGTCATCACAGGTCTAAGAGAATGAATCCCGGCGAGATAAACCGCATCCGCAATCGAAGCCCCTTTTTCCAATTCTTCTTTGAGAGTGGAAGCGTAGACCACTCCGTTTAAAACCGCGATGCCGCTTACGGCGATGAATCCGACCCCCGCAGGAATACTGAAAGGAAGTCCGCGTAACACAAGACCGATGATGCCGCCCGAAACGGCCAAAGGAACCACGATAAAGACGCCTAACGCGTAGTAGATGTTTCCGAACGCAGCCATAAGCATAAAGAAGATGATCGCAAGAGCGATCGGAACGACCATCGCCAAACGTTCCTTCGCACGCGTAAAGTTTTCGAACTGACCTCCCCAATCGGTTCTATAACCGGAAGGAAGATTCTTTTCGATATCGGCCGTGGCTTTTTGCGCTTCGTTGACGAAACCAACTAGATCCCGACCACGTATGTTGGTTTCCACCATGATTCTACGTTTCAAAGATTCCCGGTAAATGGCCGCAGGACCTTCTACCAGACGAATCTCCGCCACCTGCCCCAGGGGAACGGTGGAACCCGAGGAAGTGAACACGGGAATGTTTTCCACTTGTTCCAAATCCGTCGCATCTATTTTCAATCGAACCACTAAATCGAATCGTTTGAAACCTTCGAACACCTTGCCCGTCTGTCTTCCGAGACGCAACGCTTCCACGGTCGCGAGAATCTCCTCCGCCTGCACGCCGTAACGCGCCATACTTTCCCGATCGACTTTGATTTCCACTAAAGGAAGTCCTAATACTCTTTGGACCCGCAAATCCGCCACACCCGGAACACCTTTGAGCTTATCCGCAAACTGTGCGGCGACGTCCTTCAGTTTAACCAGATCGTCTCCGTAAATTTTGATCACCACGTCCGCTTTCGAACCGGACAAAAGCGCGTTCACCCTGTTTTCGATCGGCTGCGACAAACTGATCGTACTCGACGGAACGTATTTTAGGATTTCATCCTTCATCTTGGTCATCAATTCCTCGCGATCGCTCGCACTGACCCATTCCTTACGCGGTTTGAGTTTGACCATCGCTTCGCCTTCGTCCGTACCGACCGGCTCAGCGGCGGATTCTCCCCGACCCATCCTCGAAACCACACTGATCACTTCCGGAAATTTTTTGAGCACGGATTCCATGTCCATGTTGATGTCCCTTGAATAATTGATCGAGGTGGAAGGAAGACGTTTAATGTCCACGGCGATTTCGCCTTCGTCGATTCGAGGAAGGAATTCGGAGCCCAAGGTAGAACCGAGTAACAACGCAAAGACGACGACTCCGATTCCTGCATACGAGAATTGTTTTTTACGCGCCATCCCGAAATCGAGAAGGAGTTTGTATTTTTCAGTGATCACGTCCCAGTATTTGCTGTGATGGAACACCGGGTTCTTAAAAAGAATCGTCGCCGCCGCCGGAAACGTGGTAAGAGAAAATAAAAGGGCCGCACCGAGAGCGAGAGCGACCGTGATCGCCATCGGTTTGAACATCCTTCCTTCCACTCCTTCCAAACTCATCAAAGGAAGATAAACGAGCATAATGATCGCGACCGAAAACGCGGCCGCCCGACCCACACGAACGCACGCATCGGTGATGATTTCCTCCGCCGCGAGCTCCCTGTCTTCGAGTTTGTTCTGCATTTCGTAAAAGGAACGTTTGAGAATGAACGCGTGTAATATCGATTCCAGCATGACGATGGTTCCATCGACTAACAGACCGAAGTCGAGAGCTCCGAGAGACATCAGATTACCCACGATCCCGAACGCGTTCATAAAAATCGTCGCGACGAGCATGGGAATCGGAATCGCCAGAGCCACGAGCAACGCCCCTTTGACGGTGCCTAACGCGACGATCAAAACGATGACGACTAACGCAGCGGCTTCCGCGAGATTGGTGAAGATCGTACTCAACGTTCTCCCGATGAACTCGGATCGATCGTAAAACGTTTCGATCCGCATCCCCGGAGGAAGTTTTCCTCGGACTTCTTCGATCTTCGTTTTTACGCGTTTTACGACTTCCAGGGAATTCTGACCCATCAACATCATCGCCGTGGCGCCGACGACTTCACCTTTTGCGTCCTTTGTAATCAGACCGAAACGGAGTGCGGGACCGATCTCTACCTCTGCGATCTGTCCGAGCAAAAGCGGGATTCCGTCGCCCGCTGTGGTGACGGCGGTGTTTTTCAGATCCTCGATGGATTTGTATTGGCTTTCGCCACGAATGACGATTTGTTCCGCGTTTTTGGAGATATAACCGCCTCCCGTATTCTGGTTGGCCGCTTCTAGTTTATCATAAATTTGTGATAGAGTTAGGTTGTGGACCGCGAGTCTTCTCGGATCGATCTTCACTTGGTATTGGCGCACCTGACCTCCGATGATGTTCACGTCGATGACGCCTTCGGTGGATTTGATTTCGCGAGACAATTCCCAGTCCATAAACGTTCTGAGTTCCTCCGGAGAATGTCGATCGGAGGTGAGAACGAATTCGTAAATGTCGCCGAGACCGGTGGCTATCGGAGAAAGTTCCGGTCTTCCGTAACCGGGGGGAATGATTCCTTCCGTCTGTTTCAGACGTTCGTTGACGAGTTGTCTCGCGAAATAAATGTCCGTTCCGTCCTTAAAGATGACTGTAACGGAACTAACTCCCGTTCTGGAAATGGAACGGATTTCTGTCACGTTCGGAAGACCGGTGAATTCCATCTCGATCGGATACGTTATGAACTGTTCTACCTCAAGAGGGGAAAGCCCGGGAGACGCGGTGACGGCTGAAACCTGAACGTTGGTCACGTCCGGAATCGCATCGATGGAAAGATGAAAGGCGTTGTATATCCCGACCAGGGTCACCATCGCGGTGAGCACCAACACCAAGGCTCTGTTTTTTATGGAAGCTCGGATCAGTTTATCGATCATGTTGTTGTGGATCTCAAAAAAAGGACTCTATGGACAAGAAAGACGATTTAGCCTCGAGTTGAAAGGTTTTTTTACAAGAATTCGCGACGCTCTCGTTCTCCGAAACGAAATCGAAAGGGAGAACCTTTTTTCCCTTTCGTCGGTCTCATGCGGATTCGAAACGTTTTGAATCGATTTCACACGGAAGGAAATCGATCCGTTGACCTGCGACGAATCGGGTAAAACTACCCGGATGGTTGGGCGACCGTTGCGTGCGTTTTCGCGGGCGATACGCTTCGTTCGTAATCAATATGCGAAAAAATGAATAGAATCGAATACGCGAGGGAAGTAAGGAATCATAATTGTAAATTTATTATTTCCAGGATCGGGAAAGAACGAAGTAAAAGAGAAAAAAACTGAATCGGTTCGAGACGGACCAATCGACTCCGTGCTTCGAAGAAATTTTTTCCCTTCCATCGGTCTTACGCGAACTCGAAACGTATTGGATCGATTTCGCACCGAAGGAAATCGATCCGTTTCCGATAGGTATGCGGATTCTTGAATTTGAGAAGAACGGGGTTTTGGGAATCGGGAAAAAGATTTGGAGCGTTTACCATTTCCTGTTATGGCGAATTATTTTCTGTTATAATGAAAAAAATAAAAAGATTGCGGAATTATTCTGATTTATTTATCATAAAATATACTTCCTGTGATAAAATGAGATCGTTATGGAAGAGGAGGGGGAATGTTTTCCATCGGCAGTTTTCCGGAAACCGTCAATGAGTCTGCGGCACGAACCGTGGCTGGATTGGTTTTGATTCTTTCTATGATCACAGTGTTTACGGAATCGATTTGGCTAAACGCGGCGCTTTCATACGGTTTTGCAGCGCGCGTTTTATATGGACCGAAGTTTTCTATTTTTGCGAAGTTGGCGATCCATGGAATCGTTCCTCTATTCGGTTTCGGAGATAAACCCGTCGCCGGACCGCCCAAACGTTTCGCCCAGAGTCTGGGTTTTTTACTCAGCTTGACTTCCTTGATTTTACTCTCGACGGGAGAAGTCTTCGTTTTTCGGATCGTCCTCGGAATTCTTTCCTTTTTTGCGGCCTTGGAATCCGTCGTCGGGTTTTGCGCAGGATGTTTCGTGTTCGGATATCTGATGCGTTGGGGGATCATCCCTTCGGAAATCTGCGAACGTTGCAACCGTCTGACCTCGGGTCCGAAACGATAAGCGCAGAATATCCGAAGGGGCGGTGGAACGGGATTTTGATAAGCGAAATGAGAAGTTTAGAATTTACTAAAAAACGATAAAACGACTTCAAAAAAACGGACATGGACGAAACGACTTCAAAAAACGGACGTTATCCGTAATCTCGGGAAAGCGTCGGTCGTAAAACGCGCGTTTGTCGGAGAATCGAAAGTCGCCGTTACGTTTGCACCGCGGAAGCCGGTTTCAAGTGCAAAGGAGATTCGGTCTGGGAAAGAGGAACGTGATCCGCACGGATCGTATTCTCATCCAATTGTTCCAGCGTTTCGATCCGGTCCAGACAAAGAAGTTTTTCCTGAGCGGTTACGACCGGAGTCCTAAGACGAGTATTAAAGTGAAGAAACGGTTTTCCTTCCGCCTTTCTGTTTTCTACAAAGGACTCGTGGTTGGAAATCCTTCTTTCGGAAATGGAATTCAAGTCCTCTTTTAAGGAAACTAGATCCCGAAAACGGTTTTGCGAAAGATGAGGATCCAATTCGAAACCGATCGAGTTTCTTCCGTTTCCGATGGCGGCTAACGTAGTGGTTGCGGTCCCCAAAAACGGATCCAAAACCAAATCGCCTTTGAGGGAATACATCAGTACGATACGATTGGCCAACTCCAACGGATACGCCGCGCTCCTTTCCCTTCCGGACTGTGCTTCCAAACCCTGTTTTTTCCCCTTAAAATCCCATACGTCTCCGAACCAGAGATTTCTTTCCTCCCAAAAAAAAGCGCTTTCCGCGCGTGCCAGTTTTTCCGCTTTGGTGGAGAAGTTTCGTTTGTCACCTTTTCTGAATATTAGAATATGTTCATGTTCCAACGTTACGTACGCGCCTGCGGGAAGCATTCCGGAGCCCATGAACTTGTTCGGGGAATTGGTTTGTTTTCTCCAGAGGACGCCGGGAAGGCTGAAAAAACCCAGGGAATTACAGTTCTGAATGATCCTCGCGTGATTCATAAAAATTCGAAATCCGGAAACGGTTTTACGCGTAGCGTCTCCGATATTGATCACGAGAAAGCCGCCTTTTTTGAGAGTTCGAAAGGATTCCTTCCAAACTTTGTCCAGCTCTTGGTGCATTCTTTCAAACGAAAGATCCGGATCCGATTCGAAAGAAGTTTCTATCTCGGAAGAAAATCCGAAAAATAGATCGTTCCACATTTCGATCATCGGATACGGAGGAGAAGTGACGATCAAATCCACGGATTGATCTTCGAGAGGAAATACGTCCCTCGAATCTCGGACGGAAATTTTGTGAGTCGTTCGAAACATTGAATACGAAATAGGATCCTTCCGTTCGATTCCCTGTCCACTCAAAACGATTCGAAAAACGGATCCATGCGGAACGTTTGTGTATCGTTTTATTCGTTCTTCTTTTTTACGAGAAACGAAGGGGAAGAGAACTCGCAGTATCGGTCCGTTGGATCCTTGCGCGAATCGTTTTCTTTCCCAAGTCGCGATTTCGTACGACAAAAAAGAAATCGAAGAAGGTCGCGTCTCGGATCGTTTGCGAGATAGGCGTACAATTTTCTAAGATGGGATCCTTGTGTTGTTAGTGCGAGCACGGCAATCGTTGAGCGTTTTTCGGATCTGGACCCACGACTCGGGAAATCTTTTTTTTCGCACGAAACGAACGACTTCGGATTTCCCGGGATTTCTTCGGATTAAAAAATCCGAATTCTAAAATCGAGTCTTTGGTGATCGTGGCGATTGGAAAAAAATTTCCGCGTTTGTGCTTCCGGTTCTTTTTCTCTCCCTGAGTCTTCTTTGCGACCGAGTGTCGATTTCTGTGAATCGTTTGGATCGTTCCGGCCGAGTTTTTTTCGGTTTCGCATTTTTTTCGATGCGGTTTTGCAAAATCTCAAGGTTTCGTTCGGATATGTATCATTGGATAGAATCTTATCAATTTGATGTTTATGTTGAATATTTTTACCTAAAGTCAAATATATTCTATGGAATTTCTAATATATGAATCAATTTTATATGTTATAGCAGAAAAGTGATTGACGCTAGGTTTCCTTTTTGAGATGTTTTTTTTGGTGAATCTTCGGATTCACTAAACTCTAACTTTTTTTTGAAAAGACCCTTTTCTAACCCCGGGGAATCCGGGTTTTTTTTGCTGAGTTCGTAACTCGAAAGAAAAGGAATCTCTTGGAAGAGAAAATTTACAAGTAAAGCGGCTCACTTGCAAACGATGACGACATCTAGCTTAGATACAGAAACTCCTTTTCGATATTCTTCTGGAAAAACTCCGGACGATTTTTTGACCAGTTTTTTGGGAGATAAAATTCGAAAACGAAGACTGGAGTTAGGGTTCTCCATGGAGAAGGTCGCACAAATCGCTCAGGTCAGTCGAGGAATGTTGGGTTTGATAGAAACCGGAAAGACTACTCCTAGCATCGCGATACTTTGGAAATTGTCCAAAGCTCTTCGCACTCAGGTGGCGGATTTTTTACCCGACGTTTCCCTACACGGCCCGAAGGTATTTAAGAAAGAAGAATCTAAACTTCTTTCGCTTCATAAGGATCAATTGAGCGCCCGAGTTTTGTTCAAAGACGAGGAGAATCATCTGGAGTTTTTGGAAGTGGAAGTGGCGCCGGGCAGATATCCTTCGCCGATTTGGTTTCAAAAGCAGAAGTCGCAGACCGTTTCCTTGGTTTTCGGTGAAGTCGGATTCGTTTTCGGAGAAAAGAAAAATCAACTTTCTCCGGGTGATACGGCCGTTTTCTTGGCCAAGGACCTGCAGGAGATATTCAACCCGGGACGTGACAAAGCCCGTCTTTTTTGGATCAGTTCCTCCGTTAGTTTATAAGAATATTCTAAATTTCACATATATTAGCTTTCCGGCAGAAAACCGTCCACGGAACGGATCAAAAGTAATCCTCCACCTTGGGGAAGTTCGTTTACCCTAAATTCGGGATTGTTTTCCCAAAGATCCAGATCGCATAAAATCAGATCGTATCGTTTCCAATCCGCGGAACCTTTGTGAGCCGGAAGGATTTTTATTTTTTCCTTTTTCAGACTCTGCTTCGATTTTGCGGGAAGTAGTTCCAAGGATCCGTTCATGTCCACAAGGGAAAGTTTGGATCCGTAGTTGTCCGAAATCCTTTTCGCGATCCGCAAAAGGCCCATGTCTTTTTCTCCGCCGAAGAGAACGTGAATGTTTTTTACGTTTTCCAATCTAGTCGAAAAAAGAATTCCCGCGTTACATTCCGTTTCGCTTAGGATCGTGCGGATTTTTCCTCCGAGTATATCGTCCGAAAAAAAGGAACGCGCGGCACCGATCAAAAGAAGTTTAAAATCTCCGTCTTCCAAAATACGGACGATGTCCTTGGTGATGTTGGTGGAAGTTTTGTAGATCGTCTTCAGTCGTATTCCCAAAACGTCCGCGAGTTCTTTCAGAGGTGTGAAGCTGGAAGTTTCGTATTTTTCGGCGTGTGTTTCGGATATGTTCGATTCGGGAGAAAGATGGACCGCGGTAACTTCCCTTTCTTTTTTCTTTTCCGGAAAAAGTCCATAAGCGATTCTTAATAATTCCAATCCTCTGGAATGTTGCGCGAAGGAGATCAGGACGCCGTCGTTCGTTTCGGTCTCGGATTTCGTTTCGCGGGAGAATAGAAGGTCTAAAAGTTTTAGACCCGGTCCGGTCATGACCGTGGTCGTAAGCGCCATAAGAACCATCATGGAGAATATCTCCTCGGAAAGGATTCCCAGATCGTAACCGATGTTGAGAACGATCAATTCCATCAAACCGCGGGTATTCATAAGAACTCCGACCGAAAGCGAATCCTTCCAGTTCTTTCCGGAGATTCTCGCGGCGACCGCACTTCCGCCTAACTTCCCCAATACGGCGACGAATAGGATCAGAAAAAATACGGGCCAAAGTCCGGAACTCGAGAGAAGTCCGAATTTGGTGCGTAAACCGGTGAATGCGAAAAACAAAGGAAGTAACACGGTGAGGCTGAAGTCCTCGATCTTGTCCACGAGATTACTTCTGAGTTCCTTTTTGTCGGGCATTACGACTCCCGCCAAAAACGCCCCGAAAAGAGCGTGGATTCCTATGATTTCCGTGATCCATGAGGATACGAAGATGAACAGAAAGAAGGAAGCGGATATCGTTTTGGTCATCGATTCTTTGGTCGTGTACAGTTTGCCCGCGCGTCTCATCAAAGGAAGAATTCCCTTCCACATAACGAGCATATAGGCGAGCGACATGAGAATCGTGAGAATTCCCGAAGAAAAGGAACCCGCGTTTACGATCGTAACCACGATCGCGAGTATACACCACGCGGTCACGTCGTCCGCGGCGGCGGCCGTTATGGCAAGACCGCCTAACGCGGTTTTGGTCCAACCCTTTTCGAGTATGATTCTTGCGAGAACGGGAAATGCGGTTATACTCATTCCGATTCCCATAAAAAGACAAAATGCGATGAAGTCCACTCCCTTGGGTGCGAGCGGTATATAAAGAAAATAGGCGAGTCCTGCTCCGAGTAAAAACGGAAACATGATACTTGAATGCGATATCACCACCGCGGATTCGGCCTGATTTTTGAGAACCTTTAGATCGAGTTCCATTCCGATGACGAACATGAACATCAAAAGTCCCAACTGACTCAGTATCTGCAGAGTAGAAAGCGATTCTTTGGGAAAAAGAAGTTGGAACCCTTGCGGAAAGAGAAATCCGAGCAGAGAAGGACCGAGAAGAATTCCGGCGAGGATTTCACCGATGACCGCGGGTTGTCCTAAGATCGTCGCGAGTTTACCGAACCCTCTCGCCGCGAGCATGATCACGATGAGTTGTAGAAGAAGTCTGGAAACGGGTTGTTTCAGATGTTCGGAAAATATCTTTCCGACCGAATCGAAGTCCAGAAAACCGGGTCGTTCCACCGCGGTTCGGGTCGCCTCGGTTTTGGAGGATACGTTTTCGACGGAATGCCATCGTTCCTTTTCGAGTTTTAGCCGTTCGCCGGAGCGTAGGATCAGCCCCAACAAAAGTACGAAACCGAATATTAGAAAAATGTAAAAGAAGGATATCTTTTTCATCCGATAAAAACGCCTCCGGGAGCAGAATCCGGTCGAATTACGGTGCCGTCATTCAGATTTTAAAAGGGATTCTTCCTGAAGTATTTTGGCCGCGAATTTCGCGGCTTCGAGAGGAACGGCGGGCCCTTGGACGGATCGGACCCGGACGAGCAAAAGCCAATTCGTCTCCGCCTTTTGAAACGAGGTCCAAAACCAGGAATGGCTTTCGTTTTTGTCCGAATAAAACGCGGAGTCCGAGACGAAGTCCTGGAGTCCGTTCCATTCGCCAGGAAGGTCGTGCGTTCCGCTAGCGTTGGAAACTGAGCCGGGATTTCGTTTTAAATGTCGCAAAACGGTTTGGATCGTCTTTTTACGGAATGGGGAAGGTGGTTCCTGAAGTCGGATTAAAAAATCGGAAAACTCCGAAGGGGAAACGACGTACGAACCGTCGTTCCAAAATGTGTTTCGATTCGCGGGAAGCGGTTCGGAAAACGAGGATGCGCGTTCCAATAGTTGTTTTCCTTTTTCCGGTCCGATATCGTTCCAGAGTTTCGTAAAATACCATTGCACCGAATATTCCATTGCGGATCCCAAATTCTGATCCTTTTGCCAGCGTATATACGGATATCTGGTTTTGTCCCAGAAAAACAGGGATTGATCCTCTTTGAGATATCCGTTTTCCAGCGCGGCGAGCGCGAGGACCGCGTGATACAGGGAAGAAGGCGGGGTTTTATTAGAACATTCTTCTTTTTGAAAGTAGATTTTGTTTCTCGCGGTTACGTTCGTCAAAATCGCGCAGACGTATTTTCCTTCTTCCGCGGTTATTTTTTTTTCGGAAAAAGACATCGGAGGTAATTCCGAGCGATAGGATTCGCCCAGGCAGGAACTTGTTACGCTCAGCAAGATTGCGTTCAGAATGAAAAGAAGAAAACGATTCACCAAAACACGATGGAATCAGAAATACGCCGCGATGCAAATCGAAATTATCGCGATCGGTATATAAATAAAAAAGAAATATCTTTTTCCCGCCTTTTTCCAAGGTTTTTCGAGTTTGGGCGCGAGTATTCTTTCGAGTTGGGAATCGTCCGCGCGGTAGAGTTCCGAAGCGTCGTTCATTCCGTAAATTTTGGAAGCGAGTCTTCGATAGGCCTTTTCCCGATGTAGGGAAAGATATTCCCTACTGGCGGATACGATTTTCGGGTCGTCCGAGAAAAGATTGCGGAATACGTTCGGTATCTCGTAGTATTTTCCGATCAACAAGCTGGAAATACGCGTAAACAATCCCAGGTAAAAAAGGGAGGCGTATTTAACGGCTTCCCATTTTAAACCGAAGACGAAGATAAAACAGACTATGTAGGCTCCGTATCCGAAGAGCAGTCCGATGCGTTCGAACCAGCGATTCCAAAAGATTTCGTTTTCGAATTCGAGATCCAGGGTTTGCACGGTAGGAGGGGCGGAGGTTTTTTTCATACGAGGAGCGGGCTTTTTAAAAGTGGTCCGCTCCTCCATAAAAATAAGGGGCGCACAAAATTCAAATAGGATTATGCCGCTTTGCGGTTCAGTTTTCGTTTTCATTTTCGTTTCCGGTGGGCGGGGAAGTTTTCTTTGCCTGAGATCCGATGTGGTTTCCGACAATCAAGCCATACGAGGCCTTTGGATGTCGTCTACCGCACTCAAACGAAAAGAAAGAAAAATTCAGACGGGAGAATTCTGGACTTCCCGTCAGAGACAATCTCATCCGATCCATTACGGCGTGAGTTATCGCGCTTCCTTCAAACCGGAACTTCCTTCGTTTTTTTTAGGGAAATATCTTTCCGAAAGTAAAGGAATCGTTTTGGATCCGTTCGGCGGAAGAGGTACGACTTCCATTCAGGCGAATCTGGAAGGACACGCCGCGATTCACAACGACATCAGTCCTATGTCCTTGTTTTTGGCGAAGTCGAGGCAGAATATTCCTTCCTTGGAAAGTATGCAGCGCGTTTTGGATCGGATGGATTTGAAAAAGAAATCCAGAGAGGAAAAGGAAGATAAGGACCTTTTGGCCTTTTATCACAAGGACACTCTCAACGAGATCAAAAATTTACGGAGAATTTTGTCTCAAGATTCTTCGCCCGAAGTTCAATACATTGGAGTCACGGCTCTTTCCCGATTACACGGACACAGCGACGGATTTTTTTCGGTTTATAGTTTCCCTCAGATTTCCATTCCCGCCGCGGCGCAAAAACGTAACAACGAAAAACGGGGAATCCAACCCGTCTACAAAGAGGTCAAACCTAGAATTCTGCAGAAGATGAAACGGGATCTGAAAACCGCCTTACCTCCGTTTTATCACGAGTTTTCGGGTAGAAACCGCTATACGAATCATTCTTCCTTACATTTGGAATCCATTGAGGATTCCGTCGTGGATCTCGTGATCACGTCTCCTCCGTTTCTCGATAAGGTGAATTACGAAGAGGATAACTGGCTTCGGTATTGGTTTTTAGAGATCGATCTTCCCGAGGACAAAAAGCCGAGTATTTTTTCGACCTTGTCGGGTTGGAGCGATTTTATCCGAGGAACCTTGGAAGAATTGTCTCGGGTTTTGAAACCGGGCGGAGTTTGTGTCGTCGAAGTGGGGGATGTTACTCAAGGGAAAACGATCGTCAATTTGGATGAATCCGTGATCGATGCCTCGGCGGATTCCGGTTTGCAATGGGAGACGACCTTTATCAACGACCAAAAGTTTACGAAACTTTCCAATTGCTGGAACGTTTCGAACAACGAGAAAGGAACCAATTCGAACCGTTGTGTCGTGTTTCGAAATTTTAAATAAGTTGTAGGAAGTCCGGTGGGGCGCAGGAGAGCGTTGTTGTCCGGTGGGGCGCGGATTCGTTTGTAGAGTGAACTTGTGTGGGAACTCACACAGGAGAGCGTTGTTGTCCGGTGGGGGACGCGGATTCGTTTGTAGAGTGAACTTGTGAGGGAACTCACACAGGAGAGCGTTGTTGTCCGAAGTTTGAATGGCTTTCGAATTGGATTCATAGGCCCTCTGTGCGACGATCATATTCACCATCTCTTCCACGATTTTCACGTTACTCATTTCGAGAAATCCCTGAAGTACGTTCCCGAAACCTTCCATCCCCGGTGTACCCGGAATTTCCGGCCCGGACGCGACGGTCTCTTGAAATAAATTTTTTCCGATTGCTTGTAGTCCGGCCGGGTTTACGAAACGATACAATTCCACCTGCCCGATCACGATCGGTCGGATATCGGCGCCGACCTTTACCGTCACCTCTCCTTGTTCGGAGATCATCAGGGTATTTAGGATCGCACCTTCCGGAAGTATGAGAGGCGGCTCCAAAAGATATCCGTTAGACGTCACTACCTGCTGATTGGAATCGATCTTGAAGGATCCGTCCCTCGAATACGAAAAACTTCCGTCAGGCATTTGGATCTTGAAAAATCCCATCTCTCCGGTGATCGCCATATCCAGCTTGTTTCCGGTAGCTTGGAAGGATCCTATTTCGAATAATTTCTGAGAAGCGGCGGCCCGCACACCATGGCCTACGTTGACTCCCGTCGGAATTTCGCTTACGGAAGTTGCGGGAGTTCCCGCAAGAACCTGATGTTGATAAACCAAATCCTCGAAATCCGCGCGGTTCTTTTTAAAACCGGTCGTATTCACGTTGGCCAAGTTGTTCGAAATCGTATCGATGTGAAATTGCTGCGCGATCATTCCCGTCGCGGCGGTCCAAAGAGAACGCATCATAGTCCGGTAACCCTCTTGTCTGTATTCAAGTTCGGTTGTTTTTCGAAATTGGTGAAGAGAATCCCCGCAAAATTCGGAGAAAAAGAGACAAAATTAGGAAAAAGTGTGAGTTCCCGCACAAGTTCACTCTACAAACGAATCCGCGCCCCACCGGACAACAACGCTCTTCTGTGTGAGTTCCCGCACAAGTTCACTCTACAAACGAATCCGCGCCCCACCGGACAACAACGCTCTCCTGCGCCCCACCGGACTTCCTAC
>NZ_RQFA01000079.1 GCF_004770155.1 Leptospira gomenensis
TAAGAATAATACGTCTTACCTCCGTAAACGTCATTCACGACGAAATCGCTAAAGCCGAAAAAATCCGTTTCTTTTTTTCCGTTCACGAAAGCGGAAAAAGAGAAACCGTTTTTATATTCAAAATTTTTAATGATTCGATTCGAAAAACCGTCCTCCAAAGTAAGACGCGTGCAAACCCGGAAGTTCGTGGGAAGATCGGGAATCTCGTCCCCGCCGGTATTGTCGAACTTCGTGGAATTCTCGAACACGAAATCATACGTCCCGCCGATTCCGTTTTTAACCTTCGCGATCACGTCCGGAACCGAACCGGTCGAAAGCGCGAAGTACCAAGTAGGTTCCTTCAGATGAAAGATCCCGACGTCCGTCAAACCGTCCCCGTTATAGTCGCCTTGGATCCATTGAAAAACGTACACTTGCGACAAAAGATCCGGACGATCCAAAGTTTTCTCCAAGACGGATCCGGGAAGAGCGACGATTCTACCGGTCGCAAGATCGAACACTTTATCGTCTCCTCCCGAAACCACGAGAGGATTCCCGTTGTTCTCAAAACGATTCGAAAACCCGACGACCCCGGCGTTGTAGACGGATTTCAAAACGGAAGTCGCGCCGATCTTGTACTTGAAAAAAGAAGTGCCGTTGTCTAAAACTTTTCCGCAAACGATTTCGGAATCGTTGGTTAAAGAAAACTCTATCCCCGCGGGATTCGAAGAATCGAAATCCCCCGCGCCCAACGGCAACGAAACGTCCCCCGTCAGTCTCTTAAACACGATCTGCGTTCCGCTGATGGTTCCCAAATACCACTTGGTAACCGAAGTCCTTCGGTCCACGATCGCAATCTGAGCCAAAGAAGAAGTGAACTTCCCTGAAAAAAAACTGAAACTCTTTCGATTGTTACGATTCTCGCTCGTTCCCGCTTGAAAAAGATCGTTCAAATCGGAAGACGACAAATCCCCGGAAGGAGAAAGAAATCTGTTGCCTCCCGAACCGGAAAGAAGAAACCGAGCGTTCCCGCTCGCCGATTGATCGTCCAAGATCAAAACCGATTGGGAGGAATTGTTCTCGAAATGATCCACCACATAACCGCTGTTTTGCGGATCAAAACGGGTGACGTCCGCGTCGTTAAACGAAACGAAATTGGAGGTGGTGAACGAATTGCCGCTCGAATGTTTCAAAACGAAAAACAGGTTCGCACTTCCCTGTTTTTTAAAAAAAAGAATTTCGTCTTTGGAGGAATTCGTAAACCTGCCCGGCCTTCCGCCGAAAAGCGCCGAAATTCCGGAGCCTTCCGGATTGAAGGAGGAAAAAACGTTCGAAAAAAGCGAACCGCCTCGTTTGAAATCGAAGACGCCCGCTTTTCTGTCGTACAACAAAAGTTCGGGAGAAGCGGAACAATCATCCGTCGTAAAACAACCCGCAAACGGTAACTCGCCTCGCGCCGGATTCAAATTACCGTCGAACTGGAAATTCAACAAGACCGTTTTGGAACCGCCCGCAACTTGGAAATGGGAAACCTCCGATTGCAAACGCACCTCGTCTTTGGGAAGCGGAGTTTTCATCACTCGATCCGCATCGGGACCGTAACTCATATCGCTGTAGATTTTGTAGCGAAAGCCGTCTAACGTCGATTCGCCGATCCAAAACTTACCGTCGCTCATGGAAAAAAAGCCGATATCGGATCTGCCGTCACCGTTAAAATCGCCCTGCAACCAGCGCGTAATCGACTTGAATTGAGGGGTTCTCGACCAAATTCTAAACTGGATCGTTCCGTTTCCGGTTTCACCGAGCGTCCATTCTCCATTAGAACGATTGAATATTAGGAAATCGGAAAATCCATCCCCGTTAAAATCTCCCGAAAAACGGTCTTGGGAAAAAAGCGCCTGTTCGGGGGCCGTAAACGTCTTGTACAATTTCCATTGCATCTGAAAAAAAATCGGATCGTTTCTGTTTGCGTTCCGGTGATTCTCTCCTACCAACCACTTCCCCGAACGGGAATCGAACAAAGAAATATCCGTCCTACCGTCTCCGTTGTAATCCCCGATTAAAAAATGGACCTTGTCGCGGTCCTTACCCGCTTTCGAAGAATCGAACGTGCTCGGACTGTCCAAGTTACCGTTAGGCGAATAATCCGATCTGAAAACGTTCTGAAACTTTTTCGCAAAACGAAGAAACTCGAATCTTCCTCCCAGATTCAGCATCAACGTCCACTGACCCGTTGGTTCGTCGTACAACACGGAATCCGAAAGACCGTTACCGTCGTAGTCGCCTGGAAACCATTCCATTCTAAAAATATCCGGCGCACCGATCATCAGTCTACCGTACGATCTAAACTGAAACGTGCGACCGTCGTGTTCCGCCACGACGAAGTCTCTCGTCTCCGGAAGAAAAAACGCGATGTCCGATCTACCGTCCCCGTTGAAATCCCCGCTCACATTTCCTTTAAAAAAACGGATTCGTTCCGGACCGCTGTAACCTTGATAACGATTGCCGTACGTTTTGAAGTTGTATCCGCCTTCCTTTCTGCCTTCGGCCGCTTTCCAATTTCCGGACTTCGGATTAAAAAATAATAAATCGGAAATGCCGTCTCCGTTAAAATCGCCTTCGAAGTATTGGGTCGAATCGGGATTGTCTTCCGGCTCGATCGACGCCTGATTGACCGCGTTTCTCCAAGACAAAATCCTGCTCGAAGACTGATACTCGAATTCGGGAGAGGTGGAATGTCTGCTCGAAACAATCTTACGGAGAATCGGTCTTCCCGAATCGGAGGAAATATCATAGACGGGAGTGTAATCCCAAAGTTTTCCACCGCCGTCCCAACCCACCTCGATCCGATCCAGGATCTTGTCCATCTTCATCAGAAAGCCGGGTGCCGTGGAAACGTAAAAGTCGTCTCTTCTTTTGGAATGAAAACGCACATACTGTCTAGCGCTCAAACCAGTACCGGAATTACCGGTATATCGGATTTCTTTCAGATACAAGTTGCGTTTTTCGGCGTATTCCGACGTGTCGTAATCGACTTGCAGGAAGTTTCCGTTCCTATCCTCGGTTTTGCTCAAATACCAACTGTAAGTTTGGGAAGGAAGGGAAGGATTGTAAATCCTGCTCGAACTAGAATCACCGAAAAACGATTTAGTACCGGAAGAATCCAAGACCTCCCAAATCCCTCCGTTTTCTATATTTGATAATTTGAATATTATACTTTCCTCATTCGCAATTTCAAGTCTGTACAACCCGTTTTCGTTTACGGAACTCCCGGAAACCTTCACCAGCGCGGAACCGTTCCAACGAAAACTATCTCTCGAGTCGTAATACAAAGCGCCGTATTCCTCCGAACGAGTGATCGCGCCCAATCCCAAACTCCAACCGACGCCTACCCAACCGTCTCCTCCTGTGGAGGAATAACTCAGGGAAAGTTTCGGTTCCACCCCCGATCTACCCGGAGGAAGGACGATCGGAACCGAAAAGCCGATACCGCCGAAATGATTCGGTTCCGGAGGTGCGACAAACAAAGCGCCCGCCAAAGGATCCGCCTTCGACTCCGGATCTTCCAAAGCGCTGCTATAGTTCGTGGAAATCGAAAAAAGATCGCTACCTTCCGGAGCAGGCGCGGAACCCGGACCCGAGCCGGAGGAAGGAAAACCGGCGCCGCTCGGAAGTCCGAAAAACAACCACCACCAATTTTTATTCTTCCCGTTTCCCCCCAACGGATTGCAGGAAAAAACCGATAGAATCGCGAGAATAAAAATCGAACGGAGAAAAATTTTCATGGTTGGATGTATACCGTATTTGGTTGATAGATGACGAACGCCCCTTCCAGGGACAAATTACATATCGATATTCTAATTTATAAAATTCAAATTTTATAATACATTTGTATATACGATAAAATCGGGATCCGAAACCGAAGCTGGAGTTTCCGCGGAAAAAATGCTAAAACGCGTTTCGCGGACGCTCCTCTTCGATTCCGATCCGTGGAAACCGATCAATATTGGATCTTGGCCTTTACCGTAAAATCCCGTTCGATCATCGGCGCCACGAAGAAGTTGTTCAAACCGTAGGTGATCGCACCCGGATTATTCAAATCCAACTTGAAACCGCGGATCCAAGGTTGAGTCGTATCCTGCGCTCTCCAAACCGCCAAAGCCTTATTGCCATACGCGTGGACGTCCGGACCCGCTTGATCTCCTTGGTTGGTCGTGCTCACGATGAATTCGCCGCTTCCTTTTAACGCGAACGGAGAGATCGTAAACATTCTACCGCGGATCGTCGATTTACCGGAACCTTCCCTGTGTTCCCAAAGCGAAATCACGTTGTTCCCCGAGATAAAACTTTGCCCCGACTTACGGGTCGCACTCGGATTGTTCGAAGAATACAACTGCAACGCATTCGAATACAACGCATTCCCGCCCGCCAAGTCGATCAACCGAACTCCCGTCCGGGAAGATTTCGAATAATTGAACACCGCGAGAGTATCGTACGTTTTGATTTTGAAATCCGAAATACCCGTATCCACCTTAAACCGATTCGCCAAATACGTGTTAGTCGCCGTATTCCAACCTCTCGCAAAAATATCTCCCAGACCGTCGTTTAATCGCCAGAATATCATACCGCGATTCCCTTCTCCCGTAATCGCCATAGAAATCGGAAGAGAAGCCGTAGTCACATTCGGACCCGCAGCGGAATCGACGGCAGTATTAGCCCCGCCGATCCTTGCTCCGTTACTTAAGTTAAACGAGTTCGTATAAAGATTGAAAAGCGGCGCGACGTAAGGCACGTCCTGTGCTGCCTCCGCTCCCCAGGAACGGAACCAAAATCCGACGGCCGCTTGATCGCCGACACCTTTGGCGACAACCGCGTAATCGATCGGCAATTCGCTTCCTCTGTGTCTGACCGGAGTGGAAAACAACTGGTGGATGACGGTCGCCGGTGTAACCGCCGCTCCCGTATCCAAACGGTACGTCCTTCCAAACAGGATCGCGGTCGAATCGAAATTCGGCGGACATTCGAAGAGTCCCCACACGCCGCAACCTGGATTGTCTCCCGGCAATATTACCGTGCTGTTGTAGTTCCAGAAAACCATCGCGCCGTTCAAACCCACGGCAATGTCCAAAGAGGATTTCACGAGCGAGGGAATATTGGTTACGTGCATGGTGGTCGCCACCTTCGATTCCGTTCCGATCGCTGAGAAGGTAGCCATATCCCGAAAGGTAACGTAGATATCGCTTCCGCTCTCCCAAACGATCCCGATCTTACCGTTGTATGCTTCCATCGAAACGAGACCGTTCGCGGGAGCGGTATTTAATTTTGTTTGCGACGACAAAGGCATCCCCGTCGATATTTGGAAAAATCTTCCGAACAAATCCACATCCCGTTTGTAGAGAACGAAACTAACGTCTCCGAAATTCTCCACCATCGGTTCGCTCAATGCAGTGGCGCCCGAATTCGTGCTCATCGTAAAATCCGTTTTCGCGGATTCCAACCGAAACATCTTACCGGTGTTAGCGACTAACTGCGGTAAGCCGCCCGACAAAAAGGATTCAAAGTTTCCGCCGTCCGTCCAGGAGTTCCATAACGCGACTCCGAGATTGTACGCCCCCATCCAGTTGACCGCGTTAAAATCCGGATGAAATCCCAAACAACCGCCCGGATGTAACGGTTGAGAAGTACAGTTCACGGAGGAACTCGTAAGCACGGGTAAATTCACCGGGTTCGTCCATTGTTGCGAGGAAAGATTCGCATTGTTCTGCGCGTTCCAATCCGTAATGAATCCGTTATCCAACGTAACGCGGATATCCGATTCGGTAAGATTGCTCTTTACAAACACTTCCGTCGTCTTCGGAGCGTCTTGCAGAAACGGAGTATCGACGTCGATTCGATACGTGCCGTCCGCAGCCGGAACGGAAACCTGATTCACTCGATACGCAGTCGTATTATTTCCCAATACATACAACAAGTCTCCGATCTCCGGCACACCGTTATCCCCGAATCCGGGTTTTACGATAACGAAAGAAACTCCGCTTACGAGAGGCGCGGCCAGTTGCGCTCTCACTTTTCTCACGTCCGTATAAGCCAAAGGCCAAATCGTTCTTCTATAACCGCTGTTTAATGCGGGGCGCACGTAGAGTTTGATCAAACCCAAAGCGGTGCTCACCGTATCGTGCATCGTCGGTAAACGAACGCATAACGTAAAAGTCTGTGAGAGAAAGTCCAAAGTCTGACCGCAACTCTGCGGTTTGTACGGATCCGAAGTGGAAAGATCACGGACGATATGCATCCAGTCGGGTCTCGTTCCGCCGAATCCCAAACTGATCTCGAAATCCGGAACTTCATCGATCTCGAAGCGATCGTTAACCTCTCTCGGATTATAACTGAAATTATGAAAAAACTGAGAAACACCGCTCGTGGTCGGAACTCCGAAATCCGGTCTCAGATATTTAGTCTTATTCAATTTGAATTTCAGTTCGATCTTCTCGCCGAAACCGGCCTCACCCAAATACAACGAATTCATATCCGGATAATAAGGATGGTCGCCCATACTCTTCAAATCCCAAGCGGTATTCAGCGGATATTCCTTACCCGTCTCGAGAGGATTGGTTCCGAACGTCTGCTTTTTAAACAGGGTATCCCTGAAGGAAATGTAAACTATATCGTAGTTGTCTCCCGCCCAAATTGTGGAATCCACGCTCTTCAACATCGGAGCCTTATTCAGATTCGATGGATCGAAAAATCTTACGTCCGTGCCGTCTTTATAATATTGTGTAGTGTTAAAGTATTTCCCTTTGGAATAGATCGCCCAAACACCCGAATTGTTTTTTTCGTCGTCGGTCCACTGCGAGATCGGTTTTTGAATACAAGCGGTTCTGCTCACGCCGTCCGATCCGGTAAACGTACCCGGATCGCAGGGGATCCTACTCGTAACACCGGCGATCGAATGAATCAAAGATAAATGCGCTCGAGACTCGCCCAACCTAGGAGCGATCTCCGAAAGATCGATAACATAATCCTTAAACGTAACCTCCGGTCCGGAACAAGCGATCCGATTCAAGGCCTTTCGCAGAGTGACTCCTGGAGCAAGCGTGGAAGCAGTTCTCGTAGAACAATTTTCCGTAGTTCCCGGAGTATCGAAAGCCGCCACTCGATAGAGATCCCGGATGTTAGGTCCGTAGATTTTAACGAGACTCGTTCTGCTCTTCGCGTTCTCTTCGATGATTTTCAGATTGTCTCCGGTAAAGTTCAAGAGAGAGGATCTGTAATTAGAATCGGGAACGTGCGTCATACGATAATCCACGATATAAATCTTCGGGTTGTAACCGAGAGCGATCGCCTTTTCGATTTCTACAGTATTCAAATTCGATAATTCGATAACGTAAGGACCGAATTCCGAACCTCCGTAAACCTCGATCTCGAAGAGGCTGTAGTCGTCGTTTCTAAGCCGAAAACTCTGAATGGGGATCAACTCCCCCGCTCCGTTTTCGAACATCACCGAACAAAGGATATTCGATAACTTCACCGGCATATTCACCGACAAATTTTTAATATACAAAGCGGCCCGAATATAACCCGCGTTCGCGTCCACGATCGAAGTGCTATTCACTTTCTGACTTTTATCCGATCTGTATTTTCTTGCCTTGTTGTTGGCGTTCGTCGATTTGCGGCTCAAGGAATCCGAATCGATGTTATTCTTAAACGGCTTGTCCGCCCAATAAGTCGTAGTGGATGAAGTGGAGTTTTGTCTCTCCCAAGAGCTGGAATTGTTTTGGTTGTAATTAAAACCGAAAGAACTCGAGGTGACTCCCGCACCGAAACCGGAAGACACGGATTCAGAACTTTGACTCGAATTGCTGAATGAATCCTGATATTGAACCGTCTTCAGATTCAATTCAGTTTGATGAATTTTTTCGGAACCTTCGTTTTTGGTGGATTCGAAATCGTCGGAATTGATTTCGCTCACAAGCTCGTCGCTTTGGTTGCTCGAATTTTTTAATATTTCGATCTTCATGGTGACGGGAGGTGCGATCACCGTTTCTATCACAGGATAGTCCGAGACGAAAACGTTCGAAGTCGTCTCGTTCGCGTTCAATATACCGTCTCCGTCGAAATCGTTTACGATCGTAGTTCCAGTCGGATCGATAGTTCCCGATAACGCGTTAGCCGCAACCGGTCTACCCGGAGGAAGACTGAACAAATTATGAATTTCGATTACGGGAGGCGGAGTCGTGTTCGGATTGCCCGGACGTACGGTCACACCTTCGTTATCCACTTGGGTTTTCACGGCTTCGGCCACAAGCCAAGTCGCACCGGCGAGGTTGACATCCTCGTTAGAGTTGCGATCCTTTTCGACCCAACTACAGGTATTTAAAATCGAAATCATTAAAGTTATGCCCACAAAGAAACATACTTTTGTAAAATTAAAAACGGCTTTTAACACGCCTAGGCCCCCTTCTCGCCTTTCACTTGTCTTCAATCAATACTCTACATTCAATAATTCGAATGTTTTGCAAAATGGGCACGCTTCGGCGACCGACAACCGCAAATGTTTCAAAAACCCAGAGTTCTTGTTAAAAAAAAGTTAAGATCGACTATGAATAAAAAGGCCCCTACACCGTCCACTAAAAAAAATAATGCCGATGATTTTTTATTCGAACGAATTATAAACGGACGAAACGACGTTATGCTATGATTGGATCAAAATCGAAATTCTCTAAAATGAACGCACACAAATTTAGGATAATGTGCCGAATGATTCGCGTAGTAAAACGATGGAAGAAAAAAGCCACTTCGCATTAAATTTCTCCGTAAACAAAACGAATGAGACTTTATCGTAGGGAGAAAGAACTCGGATACAAGGGATTCGATAGGATTCCAGACACGACTCAAAAAAAAACGAAAGGAACCCATGAAATGTTACGTGGGAAAATTCTAAAACCGTTGCGCTCAGGCAAAAACACACTTCGCAAAATGTCAAATTATAAGAAGTATTCATCCTTTCGATTTACAGTATTGCGCGATATAATTTCGGAAAGACACGCGAAAAAACGAAAGGAAATCATTTATAAAATAAGAACCGTGGGTTTCAGAGCATACGGTACAAGATACGCAACAAGAAGAATCCTTTCGTATCGCAGTTCATAACAAAGGTTTGAGATAGGTTCGAACGAAAAGAAAAAACTATTTCTGAAAATTAGTAAATTTATTTCGGATGAACTGTAAGGTGAATACTGTTTCTGTACAAATTTCTTTTGGATGAAGTGTAAGGTGAATACTTTTTCTATACACTTATTCGATGTGTACGGTTAACATTTCTTCCTTTGAATATCTCTGTTCTATAGTCATTTTACCAGAATCATAATGATATTTATAAGGAAACAAAGAAGGCACGGTATATTCTGAAAAATTTACAGTTATATCATATTTGACCTCATAATCGATCTTCCAATCGTTTACGGAGCCGTCTTCCCATTCTCCTCTTGTCTTTACTTTAACTGTATTGTTAGTATAATCTCTCTGAAAGACCGTTACATCTTTTGCCGGCCTTAAAGACTCAATTAAATCCAAATATTTTTTTTCTTTTCTTATCATTAAGAATTTTTCATCATAATCAATAATGTAACTATAAACAGCTTCAGTGAAATCATTTCGGTAGCACTGGATATTCGTTTTATTTTTTTCGTACGTATAATTGCAATATTCGCTAATTAAGATCTTTTCGTCTTTTTTCTTTGTAATAACTTCTTTTTTTATTATTCCCTTTAAATCCGTTTCGAATCTACGACATTCGACTACGTTCGACCACCCTTTACAAATCTGACGCACTTGATCTTCCGCGAAATCAACTGAATAAGTATAATTTAAAAATTTAAAACTACTAGATTCCTCCAATGGTTTTATCTCTAGTTTAACTACCCTACATTTTTTAAATTGTAATTCGCCTATTGCGATATTACGTTGTTGCCAGGCGATTCTAACTTGAGCCGGAAAATTTTTGCAGTCTTTTCGATATCTTTGATCTAACGGATTAATAACCAACTCTTCGAAAAGACTACTAATGGCAGTAACGGATTGTTTTTGCCTATCGATTCCGAAAATAGAGACATTTAAAAAAATCAGCAAAAAAAATAGTAATCGCATACTAATATTCCCCGCTCCTTTGGTTTTGTCTTATCCTTCGATCAACGTCCCAAGCGCCGTTTCTGTAATGGTAGTATCGATCCTTATATGGGCGATAAGCCGCCCCATTTGGTTCTTCATTGACGTTGTTATCTATCAACATGTGAAAACCGTCGCGTAAACCCGTATCGGTTGGCCAGGTTCCATTTAAAGCGCCATTATAATTTGATTCAAGAGCTCCGGAATGAAAAGGAGTTTGTCTGTTGCCGTCTTTTCCAAATGCATCGACCTGATTTCCGGTTATCACGTTATACCTTTCGAAATATGACAACTCATATTGACCTGTATCCCTTCCGAGTTTAAAAAAAGCTAATGCGACCGTCGGTTGGTAACTTTGATTAGGTTCACCGTTGGTTGATGGGTGTAAACCTGCGCGCTGACCTTCGACGATTGGAACACCCGGTTTATACGCATAGTAATTCGTATCCCGTCCTAAAGTCCATTTGGGTTCTGATTCAGATCCGTAATTTACGTATATCAATTGTTTAATGGTGGGGATTTGCTGACCCAATTCATCCGTATACGTAAACTGACCGTATATAACTTTTATATCATGCCCACCGCCTAATCTCGAAATTGTATCGGCATTTAATAAATCTTCCGGATTGTAAGATAATCCAGTGTCACCGTTTCCGCCGATAGCCTTTACGTTTGAAGGTTGTCCGGAGCCTCCTTTGTAATCTATGATAATAACGTTATTTAACGTTGATCCGTCATTTAAGTTTGCGGCCAGCTTCGGATTCGAATCCAAAGCGTCATTAATTTGTTGTCGCAAATTATTCGGATCGGCTCCATTTTCAATCGCCTCATTTAAGGTATTTGGATTGGCTGACGTACCCAAGGCAGTTTGTCTTTGAACTACGCTGTTATTCATCGGCACTCCACCCATGACAGGCCCCATAAATACCTGCTTTGGTCCAAACGCTCTGTTCCAGCGATCCTTAATAAAATTGCTGACCGCGTCGTAACCGCCGGCAATCGCATTTCCGATTCCCTTTAAGCCTCCCCAAATCGTACTTGCGGCTCCACCGAAGGCTTCGCTGATATCGTCTAAGATCGTATTTCTACCGGGACGATTCGCCACAGCAATTCCCATTCCTTCCAAAACACCCAAAAACATATTCTGATTCCAAGCGTCTTTGGTAGCGGCGGCTTTTTCTTGCTGCCCTTTTTGGTATTTTTGATACTGCTCATGGTCCATCATTTTGATATCGGCAGAGCCGTTAAAACCGCTTTTATCGGACCAGGTCAAAGCACTTTCCACGCCGATCGCGCCGAATTCGGTTCCGAACATAGCGCTGGCAGCTTGTAAACTCGCCGAATAACCATCCAAATTATCGTAACTTACGTTCAATCCTCCAACTTTTGTTGACCAACCGTGACTAGCGCGCTTATCTCCGCGACCATAACTTTCCGTATACATCAGCGAGAAATCACCGGACGCAACTCCCGCGCTCACACCGTAACCCGTTTTCTCGTTGTAGTTCACTCCGGCCGCCAAACCAGCACCACCTACGTTGACACCGGCGCCAAAACCTCCTGCATAACTATAGCTTAAATTTACGGAAACGGCACCTCCGGTAAGTTTATTTAAACCAAAATTGATACCTGCAGAAGCGATCCCCGCAAGCGCGCCGGCGCCTCCGCCTTCATACGCTCCTCGAAACGATTTCCATGCGGCTAATCCAAGAGTAGAACCCACGACTAAAGCGGCTCCTATCGGCGCCAAAGGAGTAAAGGACAGAATCGTGCCTACGATCCCAGCGACGGCTAACGTAGTGCTGACCACCTTATCCACGATGGCGTCGTTCTCATACATCTCGGCTCCGGTTCTCGTACCGAGTTCGTTCAGTTGTCTTTGGGCTTTGTTGCTGTCTCGGAACTTGGCAAGTTCGTAATTCCCTTCCGCGAATGTCCCGTCCAAACCCGTATTCCGCATGTTTACCGTACCGGCGGTAAAAACACCGAGTACGGATTCAATCGCCGTCTCCGCCGCAAACATAACGAAGTCAACCACTCCGGACACGGCATAGAGATATCCCTGAAGCGCTCGCTCGCCCGCCTTGCCTGCCGCTTTTAAATCCTTCTTCGCTCCGTCGAAATCTCCGGTAATGGCTTTTAAATACGCCTTACCTCCGCTCAAAATCATCTGCCCGGTTCCTTTGATCACTTCCGCATATCCTTCACCGATGGCGCCTATCTGATTGTAAAAACGTCCCATTCCTCCCGACTTTCTTTTGCGCGCTTGATCCATCTGGGCCTTGCGTTTATCCATCTCCTTTTTGGTTTTAAGGATTTGGTAGAACTGGCCGAACTGCGCAAAACCGAAATCTCCGTCAGGCACCTCGCCCACGAGAAAACCGGAGCTCATCGCCGACTTGGCACATTCTTCGGGAGTTTTATTCATACAAGAAACGGTCTCACCTTCACGAACGCCTTCGATAAAATTGTCCATACTATCGACCAATTCGGAAGGATCGAAAAGACCCAACTCTAGTTCGTAGTTTCTTTGTTTTTCAGGATTTAATACTTTTTTAAAATCGGAACTCATCTTGTTCTTAGCGAGACGAACCATAACCGTCAAATCGCTCGGACTCGGAACGTTGCTTCCGTTGATAAGCGCATCCGCTTTTCCGAGATCCCAGAGTTTTCCGTTGGAATCCTTCACTTCCGGAAATTTATTCGGAGGATTGTATAAGAACGGAAGATAAGTCCCGAGCACTTGTATCTCGTCCCCTCCGCTCGCGGTTTTGATGCTTCGCATATAGGTGCCGCCCATTCTTGCAAAGCCGCCGTAGGCCATCGTCGAATCCAGTTGTTTATCCGTAGCTTCGTTCTGTTTTTTAACGGCGGTCGCAAACGCCTCGGGCAGACTTCTCAGTGATTCCAACGTTTGAAGTATGATCAAGTTTTGGGATAACTTGTCCATTTCCTTCATTAGATTTTTAAACTGTTCCTTTACTCCTCCGTCGTTGAAGTTGAATCTTTTCACTTCGTTCAAAAAGAAGTTAGTATCGATCGAAGATGCGCGATCGATCAGGGAAGTCGAAATACTTCCCGGTTTTTTGGACAAGATGTTCGATAGAATATCGTTTACGTTGATGTTCACCGAAACGCCGGTCGGCAAATTCTCCTGCATGGAAGATACGATTCCGGCGATCGAATCGTACATCTGTCTTAGGGAAAGTTCGTCAGAGACTTCGCTGCTCTTTTGTAAAAAGTCTTTCGTCCAAGTTTCCTTTTTTTCCAAGGTCTGTTCGATCCTGTCCAAAAATACTTTTTGATTCGCCTCGTGTTGGGTTTTGTATTCCGCTCTCCAGTCGGTCCATTTCGCTTGGAATTCCTGAACCATATTCTCCCAACGTTTGGTACCCGTTTGTTTGATATAGGATACGTTCTGAACCCAGTCGGATTTGAGATCGTAAAATTCCCTTTCTTTCAGATCCCACTGTTGCATTTGCTGTCGTTGTCTTTGTTGAAGTTCCGCGCCGAATATCTGTGAAACGACCCCGGTCGGACCCATATAATCGTTCAAGACGGTTTTATAGATCGTAGTTTCCACGTTATACGCAACCGTCTCGCCGTTGGAGGTTTTGGTGATCTTTTTAAGAAGATCGGACATGAATTGTTCCCGTTCGTCGAGAATCACTTTCGCATCCACCTTTACGGCGACCTTATCCGCTCCGGTACCGACCTGTTTTACGAAACTTTCCGCCTTTTTGAAATAAGCGTCCCTTGCGACCTGATATTGCGCTTCCGCCAAAACACCCATTGCATCCAGAAATTCGTCCGAACCCACCATCAATGCGGTTTTTCTTCCGTATTGATCCGTCTGTTCGATCGAAGCCGTGGCACCGCCCGCGGTATATTCATTATCTCTTACATAGTTTCCGTAGGAATCGTGTATCGCTTTTTGTTGTGCGAGTCGGAGACCGTCGCTTCCGACCAAGTCGTTGAACGAAAGTGGTGTCGCGGTGTCCGCCGTCGATTTCCACACCAGGTCTTTGAGACCGTTACCTGAAGGCGAAACTTTGCCGATCATAGTCAAATCTTCCGCCGTTAAACCGAACTCAGGACGACCCAACACGCCCAACAATTGATCCGTATCGTCAACGTCCGTCAGCGTTTGAAGTTCCGTATAAAGATTTCTTAATTTAATACCTTCGTTTCTAATTCCGCCCACCGCGTCGTTGAGCTGATCCCGATAATTAAAATGGGTTTGGATTTCGTTGACATAAGGAATAGTCAACATACACATCCCCATACAAATCAGATCCAACTGTTGCAGAAAATAAATCTGCGCCATGGTTTGAATATTGAGGGCGCCCATATAACCTTGAACGTATTTTCCTGCAGAGTCCGGACCGGATCCCGCGCCGAATCTAGCGGGACGCGTATCGGGAGCGGGAAATAGGATCGAATTCATGTGTTCGTTGGCCCGTTTAGGCAACGACTTAAACGATGAATACTGCAACTCATGGCTCCAACGTCCTAAGAAGTTTCCGAGATTATATTGCTCCATTTCGGGAGGAACACCTTTCGAATACTCCCATTGATACGCGGTCAACACATCCATATAACCGAGTTGTCCGCCGATGATACCTTCCGTTATACGGGTTCGATCCCGATTCCAATTTTCCGTTTTGATATAACGCGCTCCTCCGAAATCGAGAGAACCGTCCAGAGAATCCATCATGCCGGCGGAATTCATATCCAAAGGAGGAGCAAGTCCCCAGAGTTTATCGAGTTCGCCGTCCAATGCGGCTTGTTGTGTACCGATTTGTCTTTTTAGATCCGCAATTTTTTGCCGAAGCAACGTTTCCGCGGTATTGTATTTCACCGTTAGTTGAGCCCACTTCTCGACTTCCTTTTCCTCGTTTTGAACGTAATTTTTCAGATCGGTCGTGCCGATTTGGGAGGAAATTTTTTTCTCGAGTTTTTCGACCTGTTTCACCTTTTCGTCATATTCCTTTTGAACCGCGGCAAGACGTTCCTTGGCCATCTTTTTAGGAGTGTCGATATAACCGGGAGGAATCGAATCTGCTTCGGTCGTATTCGCCGCGTTAGTTGACGCTTGGAACAAGTCGTGTTTGGAATAGTTGAGAAGCGTCGCATAATCGTAAAGCGCCGCTTTCTGATTAAACGTATCCTGAGCGGAAAGCATGATCTTATACGCGTCGCTTACCTGCTTTTCCTTGTTCAGGTATTCGTTTTGTTTAGCGGCGACGGCCGCTTCCGCATCCTGGTATTGTTTTTTCAAACCGGTCGTCGGATCTTCTATTTTGGAATTTGCGGTTTCGAACGCGATCGTCGCGGCGGCGAGCTCCGCTCTCGGATCCACACCCGACTTGAGTTTTTCACTCAGAAGAACGTAACTCTGACCCGCCATTTCTATCGAGTTTTTTAAAGTACCGATCATACCCGATTGTTTGGAAACTTCCTGCGAATACTTATCATAATCGACGGAGCCCGGTGAAACGACGTTCAACGCCTGATCCAACCTTGCTTTTAAATTCGTGAAGTCCCCGTCGAAATTATAATTTCCGTCGCCGTCCTTCGGAAGAATCGAATCGCCCAAAGTATAAGAGGAACTCATAAACTTCGCGGTGGTCCTCAAACCCGGATTCAAATCCGCAACCGTTTGAATCGCGTCGTCCGGCAAGGCGTCCGCAAGCTGTGTATCGTCGAACACGTAACTTTTATGCGTTTCGAGAAGATTGAAAAGACCGCCTAATTTTTGTTCGGCGTCCATCTCCAGTTCCCTGAGTTTTCCCTGAATCGCCAAACCTTCGTTAGTCGTAACATCGGACGCGACGTTATCGGTGGGAACGCCGAGATAGGATTGATAACTGGTGAATTTAATCAGACCGTTGCGGTAGTCGTTGACGTATTTTTCCTTTTTTACGAGAGCGTCCGACTTCGCCAATTCCTTCTGAAGCCTTTTTCCTTCTTCGTTTAACGATTCGACGAGGTCGGAGTATTCGTCCGCATAGGAAAAGTTTCTCAGAACGATTTGGCTTGAAATCAAACTGCTCGGATCGTACTGCCAAAGTCCCCAGACGTCGGCAACCCCCGAACTCAAAAGATTGAATCGATCCTTATCGGCTTGGGTCAAAACTCCTTGTCCTAAACCGGTAAAGTAGGAATCCATTTCGGAGAAATAACCCTTACCGCCGTCTCCGTAAAATTTAGAGAGTTCCGGATTTTTAGCGAGTTCTTCCGGTTTTAAATCCTCGGTATCTTCACCGTAATAATGCGAAAGAAGGAAATCCATTCGAGCCGCTTCGATTACCGCGGTCTCGGTGGAAACGTCGAATTTAGCCTCCACAATCCAGGATTTTAATGCGACAAGATCGTCGTAACTCAACTCGTTCTTTTTTTCCTCGGCGGGAACCGACGGATCCGCGTTTTTTCTAATCCTTAATTCCTTTTCCGTATAATACGCGTTACGCGCTTCGAAGTCTTTCAGGATTTGGGAATTTAAGAAACTCGCCGGATTTTTAGTTCCGTAATCGGCGAGATAACCGTTGGTTAAATTTTCTATCTCGGTTTGTCTCGCGGTATCCAAAACGAGTTTTCCGTCCGTTCCCATTTTATGAACCGGGCCCAGTTTCAAAAGGAAATCGCTCATCGCCTTTCTTCTCGAATCGGCGTTTTTAGGATCGTATTTGGCGACGAGTTCCGTTTTTTTATTTTCGCCTTCACCGGTAGTTATCGTTTCCCGAGTCGTATCGAGAAAATATTCGAAGGCGCTTATTAATGCGAAGTCCTTCAACTCCGGAGGAAGATTTCGATCCGGAAAAACCGCGCCTTGCGCCACGCCGGAACGTATTTCGCCGTACTGATTCACCAAGGAAAAAGTTTTCATCTGAGCTTTCAGATCCGGATCGTAGTCTTTTAAAAAATTATCCAGATCGGAAATCAGTCCTTGTCTTTGAACCAAAGCCATCGAATCGAAAGGTTTTAGGTAATCTCCGATTTCGACGATTTGCGCCTCGGACAAATTCTTGCCTAAAAATTTTGAATCGATCGAAATGACACCTTGGTTCGGAATCAATACGCTGAACTTACCTCCGCGCAATTCGTTTAAGAATTCGGACAGAATCGGATTCCCGACCCTTTGTGTGAGATATGCGTTCGAAAGATTGCGTTTGTATATCTCCCAACTGTTGGCTTTGAGTTCCTCTATCTTTTCCCTGGTTGTAGGAGAGAAAAAATATTCCGAGGACGCAAGAGTGTCCTTATAGGTTTGGAACGCGCCTAACCAGTATGAATCGCCCAGTTTATTTCGGAACTGGGTTTCAAAAGCGGATTGGTCCATAGGTTTATTTTTTAAAGTTTCATACTTTTCTAATATTCCTTGAACCTGGGAGAGGTTGGTATATGCGGGTCCGTTTCCGGCTACGAGAAAAGAGTTCAGTTCCGTAGCCAGTTTCGAAACTTCCGTTAAGGTTTTTTGCGCTTCCTGTACCGCCAACAAATTAGCGTCGGAAACTTTTTTATCCGTGCTCGCATAGGATTGAAGATATTGTATGTTCTCTATCTGATCCGTGAACGCCCCGGCTGATTCGACGATCTCCTTTAGAACCGGATTGAACTCGATTCCGTTTAAACTTTTTTCCAAAAGAAAATCGCGTAACCTATTTACGATGCCTACCAGTTCGCTCTGACCGATTTGATTCGGACCGGCTCCCTCCTTATAATAAACGACTCTGTCGTTCAAGGAGTTCAGACGTGCCGCCAATCCGTTTAAAGGAACGTCTTTTCCCTGAAGAGAATTCACCCAAGCCGCCGCGTCTTTGGAGAAAGCCTGTGACGCGGGTTCCAGCTTGGCATTGGCGCGACCCAGATTGTATAAGAAAAAATACGCGCCTTGGTCCGCTGCACCCGAAAACTGACCGACTTCTTTTTCCTTTGAGAATTCGAACGCGGCAACACTTTGAACGATCGCCCTCTGCGTTCCCGATACGATGGAATAATCTTCCGGTTTGACGTTCGCGATTTGGTTTCTAAGCGGACTGTTCAAAGGTAATTCGTTCGGGCCGGGAGGTAAAGGAGGAAGGGTGATTGCCATCGCCGCTTCGGGAACCAATATTTTATCGATCGGAAGACCGAGAATCTGCTTCGCAGATCGTATTAAATAATCCTGTTCCGCTTTCATTTCCTGAAATTTATCCGAAATGTCTTTGAGATAAGCCGTGGTCGCGGTATACGTATCCGCTAAAACAAGACCGTCGTCCTTAAGTTTCGCGATCAACGTAAGATATGTACCACCTTCCGCAGAAGTAAAATCGGTCGGATGCGCCGCCTTAAAAGCAACCACCGCGGCGAGACTTGTTTTATATACGCCTAACTGTGTTAAGGCGGTCGCCTTGATCGTGTTCCATTTTGCCGCCTCCGTATCGAACGTATTCTTCATCGAGGATAGGTTCGAAGTATCGAGTGTCGAAAGAGGTTTTCTATATCCGAGAATTTTCAGGGAACTTCCGTTGTAGCCGGAATCGGTCGGAACGAGACCGTTCACGTCCCGATAAGTAGGCGTCCAAACCGGCGAAATCTGAAGATTATCCGCCTGATATCCTGATTCCCAAGGCAGCTTTCCGTTTGTATCCAAATAGGTCGGGTTCCAGGAAGGAGAACCGACCGGATCTCCTTCCGAGTCGGGAGCAGCCAAATAGGGGGAATTGCCGTCGATGTCGTTTACCGGGTCGTAAATCGGTTTGGACGAATCGGTCGTATTCTTCAACGTGTCGATTCCGGATAAAACCCCGTTGGAATAACCTTGCATTTGTGCGAGCGCAGGAGTATTAAAAAAGTTTAATAGACTATCGAACTCTGCGGAAAAAGACAGGATAGGATCCTGGATATTCCGATCCAAGTTTTCGAAAAGGATTTTAGCGTCGGCGATTTCTTTTTGCCAAACGTTCAAGTCCTGTTTAACCGCCGAACCCGTAAGAAGACCGAATATCGAACTCAATTCGTTCGCCTTAACGAGTTTCGCAAGTTGTTCCTGAGGATCGGTGATTCCGGAAATGAGCGCGGCAAGTTCCGCTTTTTTTTCGGCGATCTTCGCGGAATCCAATTCGTCCGCGCCGGATTTTGTTCGAATGGAATCCTTATAAAAATCCGCGGAAGTATAGGAACCGATTCCGGCCGCAACGGTTAGTTCTTTGAATAACCCCGTCGCCGTCGCTTCCTGCTCCTTAAAATAGTCGTCCCTTAAACCGCTTAAAATGGCTCCGGACTTCACGGCTTCGGCGAAACTTTTCATGGAGCCGGCTAAGTTCATCCAAGTGGACGACGACTGAAGCACTTGATTCGCGAAAAAAAACGTACTTCCAAAACTGTAATATTCGGAAACCTTTCTTCTTTCGTTTTCGTCGTCGGACATTCTCAAAGAAACCCGATCGTTTTCGTCGAGAAATCCGTGATCGTCTTCGTAAAAGGAAAGCGTCTCCGCGGCTTGATCCCGCATCTTTTTCAGGTCTTCCTTCAATTTGGAATATTCCTGATCGTCGTCGAATATCGCGGAAAAACTTTGACCTGCGTTTTGCAGATGACTCAAAGCGATTTTTCTGGCGCGGATTTCAAGAATGTCGTCGGCGCCTCCGGTAAAACCGGAATAAAGTGCGTTGATCTCGTTGGTGAGCGACAGATAAATCGGTTCGAATTTCCGATCAGACTTATTCGCACCTAAATTTCCAATTTTAGAATATAATATTTCCGTAACTCTAGCGTCCAATTTTGCAGCTTCCGTTTTGGCGGTTTCTTCGACACCCGCGACGGCGTTCTGCAAATCGTCGATATCCCCGTCCTCGTCCAAAAGAAAACCGAGCTGCGCTTTACCGGCGGTGACGGATGCCCGTTGTGTCTCCAAGGCTTGGATCAATACGGACGTCATTCCGTCCACGATTGCGCTTCGTTCGTCTATCGTATTTCTATAATATGAATAACGGTTCGCATAATCGGAGAACGTATTTCCGAGAACGCCGAACTTGGTTCCCGTAGCGGCGATCAACGCGCTCGTATCGTCCGGAATCTCTTTTCCGGAGGAATCTTTTTTAACGAAAATATTATTGAAACCGTCCAACTGCGTTTTCAGGTTTTTTCTCGTCGTTAAATCCAATGTGGACATATCGACGAGTGTTTTCGCCCTTTGTAAACGATCCAATGCCTCGTATCTCAGATGTTGCGACCTGGTCGATAAATCATCCCAGTATTCCTCGAGATCGGCCGTTTTTTCCTGATACTTGGAAAACGCCGTAGTCAACTTCTGGATTTCCAATTGATACTCTAAAGTGGATTCCGTGTTCGGGTGCGCGGTCGCATAAGCCTTGTAAGTCGAAAGAGCCTGCGAAAATTCCGTCTTGGCGGTTTGAAACCCGGTGAGATTTTCGTTCCAATCTCCCAAGGCTTCGGAAAGTCCCGTTTTCCAGACGTCGAAATTTTCGATCTCCAGATAATTGCCGTTCAAATTATACGTATTTGCAAACGAAGTCAGAAACGAGGAAATATTTGCGATTCCGTTTAGATATTGTTGATATTGGTTTTTATCCGCATCCTCGAAATCGGCCAAAAGTTCATCCGATTTTGCTAATATAGGATCGAGGCTCGCGGAATATTTTTCGATCGCATAAGGAAGTTTTTCTTTTTCTACGTTGCCGTTCTGTTCGTCCTTGACCTTCTTAGCCAGCGCGTCGGTCAACCCTTGTAACTGCGCCTTGATCTGCGCGGCGCCCTGGTTTCCGAAAACGGTCACCAAAACCGCGTTATCCGGTTTCAAAAGGTCGTTCACTTTTTCCAAAAGAGTTTTTCCTGAACCTGAAATTGCACCTTCTAAAAGACTCAGCTTTTCCTTGTTCGTTTCGAAAGATTGAATCCGATTCCACAAATCTCCGAAGAAGTCCTCCGTTCTCGCTGCGTTCGTCCTATCGTAATTTTTGGAAAAGTAAACCTTTTCGTTGTCCTTTAATTTTTCGCGCGCTTCCGCGATCTGAAGGTCGGCTTGATAAATTTCGTATTTGATACCGCTGTTCGGTTTATTGGGATCGTATGTCGCGCCGTCCGTATTGAGAGAGCCGATACTTCCTAAAAATTCGGGCGAGTTATTCAAAACCAAAATCTGAAGTTGTTTCGCTTCGTCAAAACGTTTGCGCGCGTTCTCCAATTCAGCTTGCGCGATCGACAGAGCTTTTCTTTTTTCATCCGCATTCTTTTTAGCGGCGTCCAATTCGGACAAAACGGTTGTCGCAACGGGTGTTGACGCGCCGGAATCGCTTCCCGAGTTAGGATCCGTTCCGGTTGTCGCGCCCACAACGGGAACGGTTCCGTTCAATTCCTTCAACAGATTGAGATAAGCGGTCTGTTTGGATTCGTAATCGGTTTTTGCGGAATCCAAACCGGTTTGAAGCGCAGCCATATCGGTGACGTTGACGTTCGCTTCCGCGTAATCGACGACCGCTTGGGCGCGATTTTTTTTCTTTTCGATTTCGGCGAGTTCGGCCTTCGCCAATCTGTATTCGAATTCCGCCGTACTATAAAGATAAGGATCGGAAGAAGTTCCGTTGTCGTCGAGAATTCCCGCGCCTCCGTTGGCGCCTCGAATATCCTCGTCATGGATCTTATTCTGAACCGAGGCCACGTATTGGCGGAATTGATTCTGCAAAGCCGCCCACTTATCGCGTTCGATCGTATAAGTAGAAATCATACTCGAGTCGGGCGGCGACTTTTTATTTTCCTTATCGATCTGATCCTGATACCAAGCGATGTTGGAAACGATGGAAGCGATCGTATCGGAACTGGAAAGTAACGTTCCCTGTAATCCGTTGATATGAGCGACGTATTGTTCCTGACTAGTCGTGAGATAACGATTCAACTCTTCGATCGCTTTCTGCTTATTTTCTTTGAGTTTTAATTCGGATTCGTCCCATTTTTTAAGACCGTCTTCGATCTGCTTATTAACGTCCCGATTCCACTTTGCCTGAGCGTCCAACAATGCGTAATAAGCCCGCGACCATTGATCCTCGTTGCGGATTCTTTTATCCTCCGCGACACGATCGTATTCCAATTTTTTGACGACTAATCTTTCGATCGCTTCGTCCCAAAGCGCCTGTCCGTCCAGAAGCGCTTTGAGGATTTTTTCCTGCGCGTTAGCGCCGGTAATATCGTCGAAACTAGTGGGAATGGCACCTGTTTCGTCTAACGTATTAAGAAGTTGTCCCGTAGCCGGATCCAACTGCTGACGGGTTTTTTCGATTAGCAATTCGGTGAGTTTTGTCGGATCTGTTTCCTGAGCGATCGCGATATCCATGTCGCGGTTCAAACCTTGAATCAGACTTTGCCTTGCGGGAAGTTTGACGCCGTTCTCTTCGAGGTTGAAATAATTTCTATAATAGAGTTCTATCTCGCCGAGTTTTTTCTCGAACTCGGTCTTCTCCGCTCCGCTCAACGCGGATGTTCCGCCTAAAATGTTCGTTTTAATCTGGGAGATCTGATCCTCCCAAAGTGCGCGAATACCGGACGCTCCCGTCAATCCGGCGGCGATCGTAGCGTCCCAAGCTCCCAACTTAGCCACCGAATCACCGTTAGTCGAATCTTTGGCGACGTTAGCCGCCTTAACGAGATTTTCCAACGCAGTTCGGATTTCCTTTTTCTTTTCCGTAGTGAAATAAGCGTCGAAGTCCTGCTTTTTAAGATTCGCTTTCCAGGAACCTCGCTTTTCCAAAATTTCTTGAGAAAGCTCCTGTTCCCATTTGTCTGACGCGATCTGTTTAAGGTCCTGAAGTTTCTTCCGTTCTTCTTCGCGCGCAGCGGAATTTCCCGTGAAATTCTTCAGCTGCTTTTCTATCTCCGCGTTCGCGTTCGCTTCCCATTCCGCTCCCAAGATCCGCTTTCCACTGTCGATCACAGTCTGCCACTCGACGGAATCTTGGGCCTTTTGGGCGGCGTTGTAATACGACTCCAATCTACCTTTGGCTTTGTTTCTATCTTCGAAGGATTTGTCGAACGGATCGGCGAAGAGATTTCGTGTTTCAAACACGGGCATAAAAACGAATTCGAATAAGAATACGAAAATCATCTTCAACGCGATCGTCTTGGTCCAAGGCGCATGACGGAGAGCGGTTTTGATTCCACCCTGGAGAATGTCGGATGCGGCCCAACCTAAATCGTTATCCGTCGGAAGAGGACGTTCTTGTTTTTTACGAAAGAATGAAAGAGGCCGGCCGAGAAAACGAATTCCGCTTTCCAACGAACGACCGGTTCTTCGGAAGAAAAAAGACTTAGAAAAAAAACGAATCGAAATGTTTCGATCGGAAAAGTCGGAATCCCGGTTGCGATCTTGATCTGAATATTGCGGAAAAGAGAAAGAGGAGTTGTGAGAGGATTTTGTGTTCAGCATAGAAATGTTCCTTCGATAAGATTAGGCGGAAAATTTAGAAGTAAGGTAAGGTAACGGTGAAATTTAAAATTTATCAGAGCTCGATCGGGCTGCGACGGAATCGAGTCGAAAACCGAAAAGTGTTTTAGAAAAATGGAATATGTTTTCACATTTTTAACGGGGAGCGGTTTATAGTTCCGCTTCTCCGAATCGGCAGCCGTTGCAATAAACGTCGTTTCGGCAAAGAATGATCCGCCCTTATTTTCGGAAGCAGGTTTTCCGATATGGAACGGTTTCGAAAAATTCTTTAAACGCAAAAATCTAATTTTCGGATTACAGACGACTTTTAGAAAAAAATCGAACTGAGAGGCAAGATATTCCGATTCTCTAATGTATGAAGCGGTAATATCGTCCCGACCCGGAGCAAAACGTATCGGATTGGAACGAAGCCAACTTTTCAAAGAGGAAACCGATGCGGGAGAATGGGTTTTGATTTTCAACGTGTCAAAATGGGAAAAATCATAGCGATACGGAGAATCCATATTGGGTCCGAACGAAACAAGATTTCGCCTAACGGCTGTCTTTGAGGAGAAAAAACAATTCGTTTTATAATCTGAGGAACAACGAAACTGGAGAAGTGTAGGAACTGTTTCGTACCAAGAGACGAATTTCACTCCCGAAAAAAGAAGTAAAATCATACATCCCAAGCCGATTCCCGTGTATCTCAATTTCGCCATAGTTGCGGATTTCCAATTGAGAGGAATTAAGGTGTAAAATTATAATTTAGGTCAAGAAAAAATATTCGTATTTCGGAGTTTTGAAATAATTTTGAAATAAGAATCGTTTGAAAACCACAAACGAAACCCAATTACTCCTGAAAATTCGCGTAAATTATCGATTTCTTTCAAAAAACAGAACCGATAGGAACCGCCAAACAGCGAAAAACGATCTTTAACGAGCGTTAAAGTAAGACTTATTACACCTGATTTACGGCTCGAATCGCGGAAGTAAGCGCCCCTTCGACGGTTCCGTTCGATTCCGCGGTATGTTCTCCCGCGAAAAAAATCCGATCCATCGGTTTCAAAAGTGAAATGATGGATCCGTAACTTCCCGGAGGAAAGGTCGCGATCCCGCTCGGAACGTATTTCGAATATGAGGTTTCGCTACTTTGAATTCTCAATACTTGTAATTCCTTTTTTTGTCCCAGACGTTCCAACGCGAGACGGATGTATTCCACTTTCATCGCATCCGTCGAAGACGACAAAACGTCGAAACGATCGCCCGTGGAAATCATTCCCAAAACTTTGTCCTCCGAATTCGGCTTGGTACCGGCGTCGTAAACGAAACCGGCGGCGGAATCGGAATATGCGGAAAAGTTTTCCCTATTCCAAGGGGCTTCCCGAAGAATTAGAAAAGTCTTATATATTCTTGAATAGCGGATCCGTAACGCGGAAAGTTTTTTCTCCTTATCCAATTCGGGATCCCACTGGATGGATGTGAGTTGATTGGCCGGAAGAGTGGAAACGCAGGCGTTGCCTTCAATTTTTTTTCCGGAGGCAGTCGTCACGACGACCTTTCCTTCTCCCTGAGAAACGGATACGACGGGATCCGCAAAACTCGTCTCCGTGTTTTCCAAGGAAAATACGAGCGCTTTCGCAAGCGACTCCATTCCGCCTTCCAATCTTGTATTGTATTTAGGAAAGTTGACTAAGTCGGACAAAACCTTTTGTGCGGATAAGGAACGGAGCGAGTCTCCGTAATATAAGGAATACTTAAAGTTCAAAATCGCAAGGTCTTCCGAAGTCATTCCTTGGTAGGCGAGAAAATTATAAAAACTGATTCTGTCCAATTCCTGTTGTTGTACGGAATTGATTTTGGAATTCATCTGCACGAGTTTATTCAGAGTCTCCTGCGACTTAGGAGAAATATCCCAAGTTCCCGCCTTTTGATACGAACCGAAAAAGAGATCCGATTGAACTTCGAACTCATTCGTCTTCAATCCCAATTCGCGAATCAAACTTCTCGCGGTACGATGATCGGATTGGATCCACTCCGCTCCTAGATCGAGAAAGTTGCCGCTCGAATCCGCTACCGTTCGAATTCTTCCACCCAAACGATCCGTAGCTTCCAAAAGTTTTACCTTGATCCCGGTTTTTCCCAAAAGATACGCGGAATACAAACCAGCGATCCCTCCGCCTAACACGATCACGGTCTTGTGCGAAGAAGGTCCTTGTGCGCGAAGATTCAAACCGGGCAATCCCGAAATTCCGGCTGCGGTCAATACTCCGAGTTTGATAAACTCCGATCTGGTAAGTTTCATTGTTTTTATCCGGTAATGATTTGGAAAATTCTTCCTTTTATGAGTTTCGGTAGTTTTACCGCCTTTCTCGGTAAGATTTTATTCGATTTTAAAAAACCGATTTTCCGATTATAAAAAAACTTGCTCTCACAACTTCGGAAATTTCCTCTGTACTCAAGCTTTCAGGGAGGAAGTTGGGTGAAATTCCCACGCTGACCCGCAACTGTGATTTCGTTTCCGTAAGGAATCGATAAGCCAGATCTTCCCCGCGAACAACGTCCTCGAGGTAGGGACAGTTCGAAACTCGCCTTAGCATTTCATGCGCCGCGATGGGGTCCCGAAAGACGAAGAACGCCGGCGGACCCCTGCGAGAATTACGATCTTAGAAACCATACGTGTGGATTCTAAATATAGTTCCGTATTCTAAGTTTAGAATCGGGGGAAACCGGCAAAAGAAAACTTTTGTAGGTAAGACATGAAACGCAAAACGACTTGGAAAATCGCAACGGTTGTTATCCTGATTTTAGGATTTGTGAACTGTTTCGAATCGAAAGAAAACGAAGAGCAAAACAACAACGCTCTTCTCGCTCTTGTAAACGCAACCAGATTGGAAGTAACCGGTTATTGGGATTATTTCAACGGAACCCCCGATTATCCGGGAGATATGTTCAACGCACCTGGAACGGAAAAGGCCGGGGAATTCTACTTCGACAATCAGATCCTAACGCAGATATCCGGCGCTTCCGTATTTCAGGCGAATATCGTCGAATACGACAACACGAAGCAGACGGTCTACGTTCAGTTTACGCAACATCCGTTCGGAGGGACCGGAAAATTTTCGGCCTATTATTGGACTCGTTTTACGGATAATAAATTGTACGTCTGCGGCGACGTGTCCGGCAACAAAAATACGTTAGCCGAAATTAAAGCCAGCACTCAGATAAACGACAAGACGAACATGATTACCGGGTGTTATACTAACAACACGTTTACGCCGGGAATCGGCTTCACCTGGAACAGGCTGGAAACTAAATAAAGAACATTCAAAAAAGGTAAAATAGATTTTCAGGATCTATTTTACCTGAATCGAAGGATATTCATGAAAAATTTTTCGGAAATCAAGATAATCGCACTCGTTGCGGCTAACGTTTGTTTTTTCACTTTCTGCGGAACGAATTCTCAGAACGAAGACTCCGCACTTGCGTTCCTTCTTTTGGCGCAGCAGAATTCGCAGATAGATACGACGAATCCATGCCGACCCAGGACAGCGATCGATCAAGTCGGAGTTTATCACGCGAAACAGATCGTAAGCGCACCCGCGAATACGGATTCCGGTTTTCAAGATTCGTACTGTTCGGTCAACGGAGTGATGGGGTTGGGCGATTTTAACGGCTCGCTAGACGTCTTCACTTTGGACACGAGCGGTGCGGGGGCCTCTTTGATTTTAGGCTGGGAAGGTAAAAAGGTTCTGGATACCGTAGGCACCGATTTCATCGTTTTCGAAAATCCGTTTTTGTTAAACGGAAATCCGAGCACCGTATTCGTGGAACCGGTCATAGTAGAAGTCGGAAATAATCAGACCGATTGGTGCGGTTGGAATCCGACATACGCGGGTGGTGCAACGTATTCCAACGATCCGGCCGATTGGATTCGTTTTGCCGGAATCAACTACGTAGATTATAATCAAATCGCCAATCCCATGGACTCCGCGACCTTGTTCGCGACGGGGGGAGGAGACGCTTTCGATTTGTCGGACGCCAATTTCGGAAATTCCGGAAATGGATGTGACGCGACCCTCAAAAACGAACTTCAAACGAACGGATTTCTTTTCATAAAAATAACGGCCGCCAAAGAAATTCAAACCGCACTTCCCGTTCCGGGCGCAAACGAAAACCCTGACATCGACGGCGTCATCGCCAAACAACTTGGTCCATAACATAAGGAGAATTGAATGTATTATTTCGACCGTATCAGCCGATTCGCCGAAAAATTCCGGCTTACGAAAAGCGCGGATGGAATCTCCTTTTTCGGGATTATATTGGCGGGAACGTTCCGATTTCTGCCGCATCCGCCTAACTTCACTTTGGTGGGAGCTTTGACCGTATATTCCGGATCGAGGACGCAAGGATGGAAATCGTTCGCGGTTCCGCTTTTCACGATCTTTTTAACGGATATCATACTCGCGCAAATTCACGGATACGCTGCGTTTTATCCGGGTTTCGCGCTGGTTTATTTCTCTTTACTGCTCAACGTCGCTCTCGGAAAAACGTTGTTAAAAGGTAACGTAAAAATTTCGAGACTACTCTCGGTAACGCTTCTTGCGAGTACACAATTTTTTCTTCTCTCCAATTTTTCCGTCTGGGCATTCTCTTCCTTTTATCCGGGAACGTTCGAAGGCTTATTGACTTGCTATATCGCCGCCATCCCTTATTTTGGAGGAACTCTGCTCGGAGACCTCATCTATACTCCGATACTTTTCGTATTTTTGGGTCGAATCGAAGCGAGGATAAAAGCGAAGGCCGCCTTCGGTCCGGAGCAAAAGGACGTTTCGTTTGAAAACCGTAGAACAAGAGCTTCTAACTAGATTACAAAACAAGATCGACCTTAAAACGAAACCTCCCGGATCCCTCGGAATGTTGGAGGTTCTTGCGTTACAAATCGGATCGATTCAAAATACGGATTCACCCGAATTGAAAGATCCCCATATCCTCGTTTTTGCAGGAGACCACGGATTGGCCAATTCTGGCGTCAGCGCGTTTCCCAAAGAAGTAACCTACCAAATGGTATTCAATTTTTTGAATGGAGGAGCGGCAATCAACGTGTTCTGCGCGCAAAACTCCATCCGATTGAAGGTGATCGACGCCGGCGTGGATTTTTCCTTTCCTCTCGACTCGTTTTCCAAAAACCCCGATTTTATCAACGCAAAGGTCGGATTCGGCACCAGAAACATACTAATGGAACCCGCCATGAGCCGCGAAGAATGCCAACAAGCCCTTCAAAGAGGGACCTGGGTATCGGAGGAAATCGTATCAAAAAATTGTAATATAATCGGATTCGGTGAAATGGGAATCGGAAACACTTCCTCCGCAAGTCTGATAACGGCGGCCTTACTGAACAAGAATCTCAAGGAGGTAACCGGGCGGGGAACCGGCTTGAACGATCAGGGTTTCGAAAAGAAAAAAGTGATCTTAGAGGAATGTTATCTTAAATACAAAAATTCTTTCCACAACCCTTTCGACGTTCTTATGATTTTCGGAGGTTTCGAAATCGCGATGATGATCGGCGCTATGATCGATTCGGTGAAAAAAGGAAGAATCCTCTTGATCGACGGTTTTATAGCTTCTTCCGCGTTTTTGCTCGCGTCGAAAATGGAACCTTCCCTTAAAGACAATGCGGTCTTTTGTCATAAATCAGTCGAACCCGGCCACTCATATATATTAGAAGAATTTAATGTAAAACCGATTCTGGATCTCGGTTTACGTTTAGGAGAAGGAACGGGTTGTGCGGTCGCGTATCCGATCGTAAAGTCTGCGGTTTCCTTTTTGAACGAAATGGCTTCCTTTGAAAGCGCCAAAGTGGATCGTAAACTTTGATATTTTCGACGTTACGGGAAGAGCTGAATCGTTTTTGCGCCTCTTTGATGTTCAACACTAGGTTGCCGATTCCGTTCTTTTATCTTTATTCCGAAGCTACGGTTTCCAGGTCTTCGCGTTATTTCCCTTTGATAGGCTGGATCGTATTCGCGGGTTCTTCGTTTTCCATCTACGGATTTTCCTTTTTGTTACCGCCGGAAATATCGGTGATTTTAGGAATGATCGTAAGCGTATTGATTACCGGAGGTTTTCACGAAGACGGATTAGCGGACGTATGCGACGCCTTCGGCGGCGGCTGGAACAAGGAAAAAATTCTCGAGATCATGAAGGATAGTCGGATCGGAACCTTCGGATCCTTAGGACTGATCCTCGTTTTAGGTCTGAAATTCTATCTTCTCGTTCATCTGCTTCGTACTTCACCTTCGATTTTTCTTTTAACGACTTGGCTTGCGCACTCGATCAGTCGTTGGTTCGCGTTGTTATTGATGATGTTAATTCCTTATTCGCGGGACAACGATCTTTCCAAATCGAAACCTATGGTAAAAAAATTACCTCCTTCGGATTTTATCGTTTCCGTTTTTTTCGGATGGCTTCCTGCGTTCTATTTACTGTTAAAAAATCAGGATCTTACTTCCAACGTACTCCTTGCAGTAGCGCTTTGTTTCGGAACGGTATTTTATCTTAGATATTATTTTAGAAAATGGATCGGCGGCTTTACCGGAGATTGCCTAGGTTTCACACAACAAACGACCGAACTGATGATCTATCTAGGAATTTCCGTATCTTGGAACTTTATCTGATCAGACACACCGCTCCGGACGTTCCTACCGGGACTTGTTATGGAAGGACGGACGTACCGCTGGCTTCCTCGTATCGAACGGACATATCCGGCGTTATCTCCAAATTGAGGATAATCCCCGACAGGATTTATTCGAGTCCGAGCCTCCGATGTTCTCTTTTGGCGGAATCAATAATCGAATCATTCGAAAATAAATTAGAATATTCTGATTTACTGATGGAGTTGAATTTCGGATCCTGGGAGGGAAAACTATGGTCTGAAATTCCCGAATCCGAATCGGTTTTTTGGACCGAAAACTTCGTCCAAGCCCAAACCCCCAACGGAGAAAGTTACGGACAACTTTTCGATCGTGTTTCGACCTTTTTAGAAAATAAACGAAACTTCCCCTCGGATGAAAAGATAGGTATCGTGACCCATGCCGGAGTGATTCGAAGTATTCTCTGCAAATATTTGAATCTTCCTTTGGAAACGGGATTCCGTTTCGAAGTCGGTTACGGATCGATCGGAAAACTAAAAATCGAGCGAAATGGGACAGAAGTTTCCGCCAAACTTATATTTTGGAATCTTTAATCCGCGAAAAATACCGCGAACCAAATCGCCTAACCGATCTTAGTTTCCCTAAACCCTCTTTTCCTTTCCGAAAAAGAATCACACGACGAAAGATTTTTAGGAATCGACCGATAACAAGTATTAGTATGCGCGTCGGTTCAAAACGTCTATTTATCGTACTGGTATATTTTGCGATCGCGGGATTCCCTTCCGCTTCGGAAACGAAAAAAAGTTCCAAGTTATTCATCGTGGACGCGTCGGGTTCCATGAACGAATATTTGGGAATCTATCAGAAAATGCACCTCGCCAAAAAGCACGTTAGCCGATACATTGCCTCCTTGCCTGCCGAAACCGAAATCGGTTTTTTAGCATATGGAAACCGTATTCCGGGATGTTCCTCTTCCAGACTTTATCATCCTTTAGAACCGGAAAACCGCAAAGACTTTAAGAATCGTCTTTTCGGATTAACACCTTCCGGAGCCACTCCGTTGGCGGAATCGATCCGCATAGCTGGAACGATTGCCGCAGGAAAAAAAGAAAAAGTGGAAATCATATTGGTAACGGACGGAGTGGAAAGTTGTTACGGAGATCCTAAGAAGGAACTCCAGACGTTGAAAAAACAAAAAATCCCGTTCCGATTCCACATATTAGGATTGGGTCTTAAGTCGAACGAGGAACAACAGATGAAAATTCTTTCCGAAGAAGGAGGAGGAAGATACTTCGGAATAGAAGACGACTCTTCGTTTCATATCGCCTTGGATTCCTTAAACGAAAACGAAAGCACCGCATTTTCGCAGACGAAGGAGACGTTCAAGGATCGGAAACGCGGTATGATCTGGTTCGAGAAGATCGATAAAGAACTGGAAACCGAATCAAAAATATCTTATACGATCGAGTTCGGTTTTAAAACCGGTGCGGATAAATATTCGAAAAATTGCATAATCTTGAATTTAAAAAACTCATCCGGAAAAACGGGCGCCGTACTGGGATCGAAACGAATCAGTTCGCCCGAAAGTATAATCGTAAATCAAAGTTCCTGTTTCGATCTTTCGGAAAGTAAGGGAAAATTCACTCTCGAAATCCCCAAACAAAACGGATTATCGGGGGTTTTGGAGCTTTGGGATATGACCGAAGTCCCCTCTCCTTTGGACGTCACCGAAGAAGAGGAGTTACGTTAGACGTCACAGGTGAAGATCGAATTCCGCGGGAAAACTTACCTTATACTTCAGTTTGATTTCCTGTTTTTTATTCGGCGAAAGTTCGATTTTCCATTCCAAGATTCCAGAATCCTTCCGTATTTCCGTATAACCAGGAGTCGTTCCGGGATCGACGCTGATGCGCACGGTCTCCACGCCGGAAACCGGAATCGACTCCTGAAACGAAAGCGTCCTGGTTTCTTTCCCGAAATTTTCCAACTCAACTCGGATCGATTTTTCGATCACCTTAGTTCCGGACAGAAGTCCTTCCTTCGTTTGATTGGATTCTTTTCTGTATACCGCACGGATTTCGTTTTCGGACCCGAAAGAAATTTCCGCTTTTTCACCCGGACTGATATAACCGAAATTCGACGTCCCCACCATTCCCGCTTGTCTAAAAACCGCGGCTTCTCCGGGTAGAATGGGAAACTCGGAAAGGTTCTTAAAACTACCTCGAATGAGCGGATAACGTTTCAAATGAGGTACGTAGAACGCGCTAAAGACGCCGTCCGTTTTGAAAGTGGAGAGGGAAAGTTTTTTCGATTCCTTTCTCGAAGGTAGCGTGACCGGCTTGGAATAACGGAATAAAAATCCGCTTCCGGATTCCTCGCTTTTACCCGGATTAGGGTCCGTATTCGCTTCCGGAGATTCTACTTCGACGGAGTTTCCGACTTCGTTAGTCGCGCTCTGATTTTGAACCGCGATTAAACCGTCCTTGTCGGCCTGTTTTTTCTGATCGTACAATCTTTGGCTGGTCAATCGAGGTCTTCTTCCGCTGACGTCCGGACTGGATGTAGATAAGAGAAGATTAATATTGTTCCAATCTTCCCCGCTTTCTTGGACAATCTCGGCCAAATATTCGAAGTCTATCTTCTCTCTACCTTCCATTCGAACGGAGTAGAAAGGCTTCCAGGAGACTCCGCCGGTTTGATAAGTTAAATTAAGTTTAGCCTCTTGTTTTTCGGAACCCGCAAAACTCACCAGCACCTTCGTTAACCTCGAGGATTTTTCGGACAAAGAAAGAATGATATCCAGTTTGTCTTTAAGATCGGAAAGTTTTTTATGAAGATCCTTGATAGATCTGTGAACTTCTTTGGAAGAAGCCAAAGCGGCGTGAATCGAATTACGATTATTTAAAATAGATTGAAACCATTTCTTGGACTCGGATTCGTTCTTTCGATAAAACAGATTCCGGGAAATCATATCCGCAAGTTTAAACCTAGTATCGGTCAGGATTTTCTTAAGATTCCTCAGATTGGAATCCTTGCTTTCATATCCTTCGATTTCCTTTTCCACGACTCGGATTTGTTTTTGTAATTCCAAAGCCTCCACGTTGTGGATGATTGCGCCGGTTTCTATCCAAGTACTTGATCCGACCACCGATGCGCCCGCGAGTTCCACGGAGGCGACTAAGGATTCGTCCTTAAGCTGAACCGGAAGATTACGAATCAATAATTCGTTAACTCCCGGTTCGAGATTGATTTTCCCAGATCGTAACACTCCGGCGGAGGATTCGTATAAGGTCACGTCCTGAACCTTTAATTCCACCTCCTTCCCGAAAAGCGAAAACGCGAGGAACAAAAAGAAAAACACGAAGAAAGTTCCCTTTCCGCGGTGAGTTACGAAACTGCGATTTTTTAAGGTTCGTTTTCCCCGAACCTCAATGATAAATTCGATAACGTTTTTAGTAAAAATAACCATCATCTTAATAACCTCCCGCACCGGGCGTTCTGATAAGTCTGTTTTCGGACGGATAACTTATCGAATATTCATATTCTATAATCTTCTTTCCTCCCGGAGGAAGATCAGTTTTATAAGTTAAAATTCCTTCCTCGTTCTTTTCCGGAACGTCCTTACCCGCTTCGAACCTGATCTCCACGCTGTCGTCCACCGTATAAGGAATACGATCGATCAAAGTAATCGCAGTGTTTCTTTTTTTACGATTCCGAATCTCCAAACTTACCTTGTATTTGATTTTAGTGCGCGATGAAATCACACCTTCCTTTTGTTCGAAGGAAGTTTCCCGACGTGCAACCGTGATGTCTCGATCCTGTCCGAGTTCCATTCGAATCGCTTCTCCCGGTTTACTCACCCCCAACACCGTGTTTCCCAAAAGTGTATTACCGGAAAAAACCTCCATCGGTCCGGCTAACAGCGGTTCGCCGTCCGTATTCGCGGATTCAACGGTGAGATAAGCGCCCGGTCCCGCGACGGGCGAAGCCGCATAACCGGGAATCAAGGACAGGGATTTCTTCTTTAGAAAAACCTTATTTAGCGATCTGTCCGAAGGAATCGTTTCCGAAATTCCGGAAGAATATTGGTAATCGAAACCCTCTAAGGGAGAAGGAGGAATCAAACCTCCCGGGACCTTTTGAGAGGAAGAAATCAAACTTCCTTTTCGCAACAGATCTTCCGTATAAGTTTCCAGAGAATTCAATTCCTTCCGCGAGAAATCCGAAAGTTTGGAGAATTTTTTCAACGCCTCTTGTCCGTAGTAGTTTGCCTGATCGTATTGACCGTTCTTAAAGTTATATTGCTGATTAGCCAGATCGTTTTTAAGCTGATTGAGATTCTCTTCGGTTCTCAAGGAGTTGGCTCGATTGTTATAGTTCTGCTCGATGATTTGTCTTGATTGTTCCATAGGAGCGGGCGAAGGTTTACCCATAACAACCCCGCTTTGAGCATACCCGTCCGCTTTGGAAGGATATGCGCGTTTGTTTTTTTTCTTAGCCTCTTCTTTGGTTTTTTCCCGAGCCGTTCCTGCGGAAATATTGGAATCGTCGTTGCGAAGGCGTTCTTCGTCGTTAGCCGCCGTTTCAGCTTGAACCTTAAGATCGTCCACGGAGGATTGTGTTTGAATTCTCCATTCCCGAACGACGGGAAGATCGATATCGAGATCCGGATTGGAAGCGGTAAAAAATAATTTTACTTTTTCCCAATCCTCTCCCGTATCGTTGCGAACCAAGGCGAACCATCTCAACTCGCCGCTCTTAGATTCGTCGGTAAGTTGCAGCGAATAACGGGGAAACCAACTCGCACCGGGAATCAGATATTTGTATTCAACCAACGCTTCGGATTCTTCATCGGATTCCGTTTCAAGATAAAGTTCTTTTTTTCGTTTGGATTCCAATCTCCCGAGATGATCCAACCGAGCATCGACGACCAAACCTTCCTCCCGCACTTGATCCAAGATCTCCAATTTCTTTTGTCTAACAGCGGATAATTGTTGAAGATGCTCCTGATATTGTTTTTGAAAGCCGGACAAAAATTCCGGATCGGCTACGTCTTCCTGGTGAAACTGATCCCCTCGGAGCACGGGAGAAATTTTTACGATGGACTTTTCTTCTTCGATCAATTCCTGAATTTCGTTGCTCAACAATTCGATCTGATCGTTTAAAGTTTCCTGTCGTTTTAGCAAGGTTGCGATCTCTTTCGTCCTCGCTTTTCTTTGTACGGAAATTTTTCCCCGAATTCCGCGGATCTTGATCTTACCGGAAGAATCCGGAAAGCGGACGGAAATCGTTCTTTCCGAAACCTGTTCCGGAATCTCTCCGATAAAAACCTCCGAACTTCCCGCTTTAATTTTCGTTCTTAAGCTGCGAGTCACATACGCGAAGCTGGAGTAAAGGACGACGGATTGGATTCTGGAACGGTCCGTTTTTTCTGGACCGGAAGTGAGGGCGGCGGAAACTCCGGCCGATGGATCTGCTCCCTCATCCTCTTCCTGACTTTGGATGGGATGTAGAAGAATCGAAGAGCTAATCAAAAAAATCGGAAATAATTTTTTTTCTAATTTAAGCGTAAAAAGGGAACGTAACATACGACTTCATCTCCAGGAAACCGGGTCTCTTTCTTCACGAAAGAAACTCCGGTTCCCGAGTCGGGTCAACCGTTTTCCCGATCGAAGGAAGAGGTCTAAAATGTGCTTTGTGTTCGGGTTTTTCGACCGCTAACGCTGAAGAATCGTTTCTGACTGATTAAGAAACCGCCCAAAATTCCGAGGGAAACGATCGATCCGATTTGCAGAATTCGGGGAAGTGCGACGATCCACTCCCGGCTCAAAACGACTTGGAGTTTTTCTACTCCGTTAAAGTCCATCGGAAACAGGAATGAAATTAGAACGATGGAACTCATCCTCACGATTTCGGAAATCAGCCCGCTCGTTTTAGTTTCGAAAATCGCACCGATGTTCCAGAAAGTCCAGAGGATATAAAAGCCCAAAACGGACATTTCCAACAGAGGAAGTTCCTTCTTAAACTCTATGTAAATCATAGAACCTCCGACTCCGAGAACGAATTGAACCGCGGAGTAAGTCATCAAACTTGGTGGAATTTCAGTATTAAATTTTTTGTATGTTTTTTTATCGATTTCGGGGGGAGCTTTAAATTCTCCGATATCTGCAGGAACCCAACCCGGAGGTTTGAACCAAACGGCGATTTTGTCCCTCCAACGTTTCGTTCTCCAGGATATTCCGAACAACTCTTCGAAGTGATGTATTTGTGCGTGAACGGGGTTCCACGTCTGAAGCGGCTTTACGATTCCGTAAATCGGTTCGTCTTCTTCTTCGATGAAGGTACCCAGCATACGATCCCAGATCGAGAAGGTTCCTGCGTAGTTTTTATCGATGTATTTAGGATTGCGTGCGTGATGAACCCTGTGCTGAGAAGGTGTATTCAGAACGTATTCTAAAATACCTAATTTACCGATCAAACGGGTATGAATCCAAAATTGATAAGCGAAATTGATTTGGATACAAAGAACGAACATCAACGGAGAAAATCCGATCACGGCCAAAGGAAGATAAAACGGAAGCGAGAATAGATTTTGAAAGACGCCTTGTCGCAGCGCGACCGTATAATTATAATCCTCGCTTTGATGATGTGCGACGTGCGACGCCCAGAAAACGTTGATTTCGTGTCCGAATCTATGATACCAATAATAGAAAAAATCGGCTAACACGTAGCAGGCGATCCACCCCAAAACGGAAGTATTCGATATTTGGAAAATTCCAAAATTCTTATATACCCAAGCGTAGATCGATACGAGTCCGACCGTGACGAAAACGGCGAACACCTGCATATAAATTCCCGCCGTCAGATTGCTTACGGAATCCTTAAAACGATAAACCGGCTTTTTGATCGCATATCCGGTGACCAGTTCGATCGCTAATAGTACGAAAAAGACGGGTGTTATCAACTCGATCAAATTTTTTTCCATATTCGCTTTTCCTATTTGATATTTGCAAAAGGTCGATTTTGTCCGGAGTTCCGACCAAACCAAAACTACTCAACAAAACCCGACTTCTTCCCCAAAATTTGCTCTGTAGCGAACGCTCGTGTCAACAAAAAAGGACCTCTTTTAAAAAACTTGGAATATCGGACGTTACGAATAAATCCACTTTTTTATAACTTGGGAGCATTCATTGGAATTCAAAAGAAAATGGTCATAGAAACCCCGACGCTCCAAATATATCCTCCATAGGCGTAATTCGGGTTTCTTTCCGTGGGATTGTACTTATTTACTTCCATAGCTTTCAGCTGATGATTTTCCACGACCAAATCAAAGACGATCGGCTTTTTCAAACGATTCATAAATCGAAACGTCGTAGGGCTAAATATATAAGAAAATCCTAAACTAAATATATTACGATCGGAATCCATCCAGTTGTTCGTTCCCGGCATGGAAGGAAGCGGTGTGGGGCGGGTGGCAAAACCCAATCTCGTCTTTAAAAATTTGAAAAGAGCGTATTCCGCGCCGATACGGAAGTTCGTCGTATCATGAAGATAAAAGGCTTCCGAATATTTTTCCTTGATTCTCGAAACCTTAAACTGGCTCCAAATTTCTCGATTCGCATCCAAACTCAAGACAAGCCGATCGTTGGGACGAAAGGCGATACCGTAAGAAAACACCCTCGGATTAAATCCGTCTAAAATCGCAAGGTCGAAGTCCAATTGAATTCCTAAAACCGTTGCCTGCGCTCGTGCCGGAACGGGATCGATCTGCATAAGGGTTTCTCGTTTATAGGAAGCACCTAAGCTGAATTTTCCGTACGTGAATTGTAAACCGTACGTCGGGTTAACCAAAGGTTTTACGGTAAGTATGACCTGCGAATTCGGAGAAACAGGATCGGGAGAAATCGGAACATCCTTCATCAAAATACTTCCGCTCCCTCCGGCGAGGGCGGTAAAGCCGATTCCGGCAAAAATTCTGTCTTTCCAAATTTCTAAACCTAAGCCGCCCATGATCGTAGGTCGTTCGTTGCTTATGCCCTGTTGCAGATAACGTGGTACCGTGGGATTTTGATCGTTTATAGTCAGAAGATTTCCGGATCCGGGAACCAGTGCGTTGATACCGAATCGAATTCCTCTGCCGATATCGAACATATCGTTCAGATTGAGAGTAAGCCCTAAACCTACGAAACTATCCTGAATTTTATCGATACTTTGATTTCGAGGAGCCGTCGTATGCGATGTCGGATTAGCATAATGATATTGAAACGTAAGTTCATGGACGTTTCGTTCGGGACGATTGAGGGGCTTGTATTTCAGAACGTCCTTCGTAAATCCTTCCTTTGTGTCGCCCCAAAGTCGCTTGTACCAAGGACCGGTCGCGACGATCGGCTGTGTCGCCGGATCAGTAACTAAAGAATCGGCGGTTTGGGTTGCGGAAGTAGTGTCCTTATTTTCGGGAATTTCCTGGTCTTTATTTCGGGCTTCTTTTTCTATACCTGCGAGAATCAAATCTCCTTCCGACAAACGCCCCAAACCCGCAGGATTGTAAAAAACCGCCGAAGAATTGTTGACGATCGCAGTCACCGCACTTCCCATCCCGGCCGCTGCAGGATGAGCGCCGTAGATGTCTCCGTAACTTCCCGCATGCAAGTCATTTCGCAAAACGATCCCAAAAAGTACGCCGATTTCTAGGATTCTTTTTAACTTTAAATGTTCCAAATTCGCCTACCCTCTTTCCCTCCCGAAGCAAAGGAAGATCCAATCCGAGGACAACCGGCTTTACTGCTTATTATTAAATACCAGTTGTTTTTAAAAAGTAGGGGTATTTTATAAGCTGGGCATAAAAAGTCGAGAAAAATATCGAAAAAATTAGAGCGTACGCTACAATCAGAAATTTGATCTACAACTTTGCTTCGGATGAGGCGGGTTTCGAAAGTTTCGGAAACGTATTTTCAAAATAAATTTTCATTAGATCGGCGAAACGTAAATAACCGATAAACGTCCCGTTTTCCAGGATCGCAATCTTATCAAGATCCTGATCGATCAAGGATTTGAGCAAACCCGCTAGGGAATCTTCGGGACCACCAACAGGAGCTTCCGTATCGATCACATCGCCGACGGTGATCAGATTCCCGGCGGAGTTTCGCGATTCCAAAGTATGTCTGACTTTTCGTAACGACAAAATTCCCAGATAACGGTTTTCCCGATTTAAAACGACGTAATCGCTGGCTTGAATCTTCAACGCCTCTTCTTCCAATTCGGAAAGAAGTCTGTTCTCGTACGTTACGGCGATTTTCCGTAAACGATCCCGATACGAATTCACCGATAACTCCTCCAAAAAGTCCCGATTCATATCCCAAAAATGCGCCGGAGATTGGAAACGATTCTCTTTTTGAGCCTTATACAAACTCAATTTATGACTTAAGACGAACGTCAAAATCGAAACCACCATCAACGGCGGTAATAACGTATAACTTCCGATCATTTCGCAGATCATGATCATTCCTGCGATGGGAGCGCTTGCTACTCCCGCGTAAAAAGCTCCCATTCCGACGAGTATAAACGAGGTTACGGAAAGATCCGGATACATTAGAATTTTTGCAAGTGTTCCGACTCCGCCCCCGAGCATACCTCCGATAAACAGCGAAGGTCCGAACATTCCCGCTGAACCGCCGGTTCCGATGGTAAACGAGGTGGTTATCATTTTCATTCCGGCGAGGATAAAAAACAGAAAGACCAACCATAATCCGGCGTCACGATACAGAACCGAAAACAACCCTTGTGTTCCGACCGGATCTTTTCCGTCCAAAGCGACTTGAAGGATTCCGGCACCGGTTCCGATCGTTTCCGGCAGAAAAAGCCCCACCGTTCCCACGACGATTCCACCTAACGCAGGTTTAATGATCGGAGATATACGCAATCCGGCGGAATAAGCCTGAATACGTCTGAAAAAACGGATGAAAATGTCCCCGCATATAAAACACAAAACGCCTAAAGCGAGATAGAATATCAGATCGGTATAACGGCTGAATTCCGTGTCTGCCACACGATAAACCGTCTTAAAACCGTTTAACGCGGAATATACGAGATACGCGGAGACGGAGGAAATGATACACGGAATGAGGGAATCGCTTTCGATGTCCTCCCGGTAAATCATTTCCACCGAAGTGAGCGCTCCGCCCAAAGGAGCGTGAAAGATCGCCCCCAGACCGCCCGCGGTTCCGGCAAGAAGGAGCGTCCTCCTGGCTCTTGCGCCCGCTTTTAATAACGTCGCCAACAAAGAACCGAAACCCGCCCCGATTTGGGAAATAGGACCTTCCTTTCCTCCGCTTCCTCCGCTTGCAAGAGTGAAGATCGTAGCGACGGATTTGATAAGCGAAACGACGGGATTCATCTTACCTTCGCGATTGTGAAAGGAATCGATCATCGCATCGGAGCCGGTTCCTCCCGATTCGGGTGAAAACTTATTTACGATCCAACCCGTAAGCAAACCGCCAAAAATCGGAAGAAGAAAAAGAAACCAAGGCCGGTATTCGTCCGCAAAAGGAATCCCCCAATTCGACACGTCCTTGGGTTCGACTAAAAATTCGCCGGATGCGTGCGGTAAGGTCAGACCCGCGGCCCTTTCTAAAAACAGATATTCGCACACGGCGAGAAGTCGGGAAAATAAAAACGCTCCAAGTCCCGATACGATACCGGTGAGAATACAATAGAAGTATAATGATCTTCTACCGCTGATTCTAAATAAAGGTTGTTTACTCTGCTCCATCTTTGTAAGAATCGCGAATTTCGAATGAAAGGAATACGATACGGTTCATCCGCGAACGGTACGAATTAATAACGAAACGAATACGACAACTCGAAAAGACGATTGTGAGATGTCGTGTCCTCCAAAGCGCCGGTCATACGATACAACCTCGGAATCGCGAGAGCCGCGATAAAAACACCGCTGTATCTCGCCTCGAATACGTTACCGCTCGGACCTTCCTTTAGAAAAAGATTGTCCCACATACTTTTTTTATGATTGTTGTTCATCACGAAATAATACGCCAATCCGCCTACGATCAAATCCGCCAAAAAGTAAAACGAGGAACGAATAAACGTATCACCGGAAAGATAAACCGGGGATTTTCTGGAATTATAAAGGACCGAAAACACGGGTGAAACGAGATTCAATCCCTGGGAAATCAGATGCGATTTACGCTCCAACCTTTCCCCTTTTTCCTCGGTACGGGAAGGATCGGTAACGGTCCCGATTCCCGCGGCGTCTCGTTTCGTCAATTCTTCCTTAAAGTAATTTCGAAACGCCTTTTCCATTCCTGCTTTCGAAGTTTCGATGCGCAAAATACTTACGTTTTCGCGTTTCGCGAATTCGCCGAGATAAACGTTGAAGGAATATCTGGAATACCACGGATTCGTATAATGATATTTGAATCCTTTCGTGTTTTTACTGAACTTGATCGAACCTTCCGCGAACTTATTCAAGGATTCAAAAACCTTCATGTTGTTGTCTTCGATATTTCCCTGTAACTCGATCACTTCGGAGGCGGAAAGCGAAACGGAGCAAAAAAGGAGAATCAAAACGATTCCGAAAACGAACGGGGTTTGAATCGGAATTCCCGTCCGGATTTTCTGGGAAACATTCACTGGATTTCACCTCCTTTTATGAAAGCGATCAACAACATGATGGAATTGTAACTAACGTGCGCCGATATGGAATACCAGATATTTCCGGTTCGCAGATAAAAAAGCCCGAAGAACATCCCCACAAAACTCAGAAGAATAGGAACACTTACGGAAGATTGTCCGCTATAATGCGCCAAGCCGAATACGATCGATGTAAACAACAGACCCGGTATTTCCAAACCTCTCGCCTGAAATTGTTTCAGACAGAATCCCCGGAAAAAAACCTCTTCCACGATTCCGGTGATTAAACCTACGCTATAGAGGGACCATAACAAAAGGGAACGATTTCCCTTGATTTCCCGGAACAAGGCTTCCTGAAATTCGTTCGGAGTTTGTTTGCCGAAAATTTTCGTGAGAAAAAAACCGAATACGATGACGAATAAAAAAACTAGCCCGCCGAGGCCCGCTCCGGTAAACATAGTACGCAACGAAAACGGATCCCCGAGATTCGTATAAGCGCCCTTAAAAAAACGCCCCAAAATAAAATACGCCGGAAGAATAAAACACAAGGCCCAAACCAAACGATCCACGATCAGCAACCACGGTTTTTCCTTTACCATAACTTCGATATATCTTTGATAAATCTGTTTCGTGTTCGATTGGATTTCCTTCTGGAATTTCTCAGTGGTTTCCTTGTAAATTTCCGCACGGGTTTCCGCGTCGAGATACGGAAAATCGCTCGGAAGTTCCTTAGAAATCAAAACCGTCAAAACGATGGAAGTGGCGATTAAAGGAAGAAGAACATAGGTTCCTAGTATCAAAACCAGGAGCTGCTGAAACGCGATAAAAACCGGTTCAAACGGATTCTTTTTCGGAGTACCGGAGTTTTCTAATGTGTCCATCGTGTCGGAAGTCTCGGTTACAAGCATTTCTGTCTCTTTTTTTGCGTCATTGTTTTTTTAAAATCGGCCGATTCTACACGTATAAGACCATGATTCGATCGATTAAATGTCCCATCGGATTGATTCCCGCCGCTCTACTTCTATTTTTTTATACGATTCCTATCGGTTCACGGCAAAAGGCCGAACTTTTAAAAAATCTAGACTACAACAACGACTCGGTCAAACGTCTTCGAGAGGACGTAAAAATCAACCTGCGGATCTCCGTTTCCAATCTGGAACGATCCGATCTTACTTCTTTGGAATTCTATCGTTACGTGGTCAAACACGAGGATAATTTTTTCAAAATCATGGCCCGAACCGGGATGGACATCGACACCATTTCTTCCGTGAACAGCCTTTCGTCTCCTTACGACATTTATCCCGGAATGGAACTTTTAATCCCGAATATGAGGGGAATTTACGATTTCGAAGAAAGGGAAAATTCTCCCTCCGCAAGGAAAAAACTTTCCGACAAATATCGTCTTTCGGAAAAATTTTTCAGCTACGACGAATCGAAAGGACTTTGGTTCGTTCCCGGCAAAGGACTTCCTAAAGAAGAGCGTTCCTTCTTTTACGGAATGGCATTTTATCGTCCTTTGGGCGAGGAGGGAATCGTGTCTTCCCGTTTCGGAAAACGAAAGGATCCGTTCACAAGAAAAGAAACCTTTCACGGCGGAATCGATATCGCCGCCGAAGAAGGTACGCCCGTTTACGCTTCCGCCGACGGCGAAATCTCCTTCTCCAAACAAAAAGGCGGTTACGGAAATCTGATCGTCGTGGATCACAAACTCGGCTATCAGACGTTATACGGTCATCTCAGTTCCATGTCCGTCCGGCCGGGAGAAAAAGTCCGCAAAGGTCAGAAGATCGGCGAAGTGGGACAAACCGGGCGAGCCACTGGAAATCATCTTCACTTCGAAGTCAGAAGATTCAATCAAAGACAAAAACCGGTTTTTAACGGACATGTTTAGGAAATTTTTTCTTTTTTCGGTCGTTTTGATTTGTGTCTGTTCCGTATTTTTCGGAATCGTCTTCATCCGATCCATTGGCATTTCCACGGAAACGTATCTAACGGATTCGCCGTTCGAATTGGGAAAGAACAATCATCTTCTCGAAGCGGAATGGATCCACAAAGAAGTCCTGGATCGTCCCTACGGAATCGCGATCGATTCCGGCGGTTCGATTTATACGGGTACCGCCGATCGCAGAATCGTACGCATTCGGACCAACGAAAAGACGGAAACCTTCGCATTGTTAGGCGGAAGACCCTTGGGACTGGACTTCGATCAAGCTGGAAATCTTTTCGTATGTGTGGAAGAGGTAGGAATCGTCAGAATAGACAAAAACGGAAACGTGCGGACGGTGATTTCCGAACTTCCCGACGGAACTCCGCTTCGATTTCCCCACGGAATCGACGTCGCCCGAGACGGAAGGATTTTTTTCACCGTTTCCAGCTTAGAACATTCCTGGGATAATTCCTTTTTGGAGGAACTATCCGCCAAACCCGAAGGAATGATTTTGATCGCGGAACCTGATTTTAGTAAATTAGAAATTTTGAATCAAGAATTGTATTATCCCGCGGGAATCGCCTTATCCCGAGACGGACGTTTTTTACTCGTGTCCGAACCGTTTCGTCATAGGATATCGTCCGTTCCTTTGACCGGAAAAAAACGGGGGATAGAAAAATTCTTTCTTACCAATATTCCCGGAATTCCTACCTTGATTTCCGGAAAGTCCGCGGCATTTTGGATCGGAATTCCATATTATAGAAATGAAATATTGGATCGTATTCAGGAATATCCCGAGATCAAAAATTTACTAAGCGGATTGCCCGCGTTTTTTTTCGTTCAAAAAAACCCCAGAGGGTTAGTCGTTTCGATGAACGATTTCGGCGACGTCATGGCAAACTATCAGGATTTCACCGGTTCTTCGATTTCTGGAATTACTGCCGTTTTGGAACACGCGGGAAATATTTTTCTAGTCTCTTCGACCTCGGGAAAAATCGCGAAAATGAAACCCGTAGTCGAAGAAATTAGATTTTTTTAATATTCTTAAAAAGAACCGATCGCCTGTCTAAATTTGTCCAAAGGAAAACGGTTTACATAGTCCCCGAATTTTTCTCCGGGATTTCCCTCTTCCTTCCAAAGTACGAACACTTTTTCCAGTTGTGCCGGAATGTCGGCGAGGGCGATTTTCTTCGCTACGTAATCCCCCACTTTCGTTCCCGCCGCGTCCGCACCGAAAAACAGGGAGTATTTTCCTCCTGCTTGTTGACCGACGATACCTACTTCCGCGGAATAAGGACGGGCGCATCCGTTTGGACAACCGGTCATGCGGACGACGGGCGCTCGATCGCTCAATCCGAGTTTATCGAGAACCTTTTGAATTCCGTTGAGAAGTTCTGGAAAGGAGCGTTCCGATTCGGTCAAAGCGAGAGCACAAGTCGGAAGCGCGGGACACGCGAGAGCCCGATCGAACAACGGAGAAGGGCTTTTCGCGCTTACATTCAATTCTTCTAATCTTTTTTCGATCTTCGGACGGTCCTCTTTTTTGATCCCCATAAGAATCAGATCCTGGTCCGCGCTGATCTGAACGTCCAACTTGTAACCGCCTATGATTTCGCGTAACGCGGATTTCAACGGTTTACCGGGAACGTCCTTGATGCGGCCCGCAAGCGTGTGAAACCCGAGAGCCAAAGTTCCGTCTTCCCTTTCGGACCAACCGAGATAGGAAGGGATTTCCCAAGCGGGAAGTTGTTTATTTACGTCGAACTTGGCTTTGGAGCGGGATTCCACTTCGGTGCGGAACCATTCCACACCTTTATCAGCAAGAACGTATTTTAAACGCGCGTGTTTACGATTGGTTCTGTCTCCGAAATCGCGGTGAGCCGTAACGATCGCTTCCGCAACCGGAATCAATTGCGCTTCCGGAACCCAACCCAACAAACTCGCCGCCCTCGCGAACGTTTCCGGTTTGTTATGCGTCATTCCGAAACCGCCTCCAGCAAACACGAAATAGCCGTCGATTTGTCCGGAGGAACTCAGCGTCGCGGCAAAACCCATGTCGTTTGCATAAAGATCGACGGTGTTGTTTCCGGCCAACGTAACCGCGATTTTGAATTTACGGGGAAGATAGGTTTTTCCGTAAATAGGATCGTCCTGATCCTTATTGACTTGTTTGTCTCCGAGCCAGACTTCGGCGTAAGCGTTGGTTTTATATTTGAAGTGATCGGATAGAAGTTGCGCCACTCCGTCCAAAAGGGAAAGATCCTTTTTCCCGAGCGGGTTCACAGCCTGAGTTACGTTACGAACAACGTCTCCGCAGGCCCCCATGCTGGAAAGATTGATTCGATCGATCTCTCGCATAACATCCCTTAAATGAAAGATGCGGAGAGTGTGAAGTTGTACGGATTGTCTCGTCGTCAACCGAATCGCACCGCCTCCGAACTTATCTCCCAAGTTGTCCCAGACCAGATATTGTTCGGCGGTAAGCCTTCCTCCGGGAATTCTTCCGCGGATCATAAAACTGGTCGGAGCTTCGATGTCGTTTCCGTTTTCGTCCTTTTTGCGGTCCCGATCTTTTTGTTGATAGAGTCCGTGGAACTTAAGAAGTTGTTTTTCCTCTTCTTCGTACGAATCGATATTGCGGTCCAAACCTTCCGCGATCTTTCCTCTCAGATTATTCGAGTTGAGTTTGATTTCTTCCACGGGGGACAATTCTTTAGTTTCTGACATAACTTAGCCTTTTACCTTTTTGGGAGTTTATAATTTCGTTATATTGTTCCCCGACCGGAGGGGAGTTTAAAGTATTCTTCCCTGAGGGACAGAATCAGATTTTGCAGCGCTTTTTTCCTTTTGTCGGCGTCGGGAAGAATCGTTTTTAATTCTTTTCTGAATTCGATCAGATCGAGAAATTCGGCCTCGTGGTCTTCCGGAATCAATTCATCTAACGTCGATTTAACGACTCCCGATAAACCGGCAAAACCTCCTTCCGTCGAAACCGCAACTCGTATCGGCCCGCGATTAAAAACAGCCGCGGAATAAAAATCGCAGTTAGCGGGGTTGTCCGCGCAGTTGATCCAAATTTTCCAGGAATGAGCGTAGTCGCTGAGTCTTCGGTTCAACTCGGGATCGTTGGTCGCGGAAAAAACCAAAGCTCTTCCTTGAAGATCGGAAAATTCCACGGCGCGATATTCGATTTTGATTTCGGGGTGATCCCTTAAAATGGAACGAACCTCCGAACACGCCTCGAGACTGATTACGGAAATTTTTGCGCCGCAGTCTATCAGATGCGGAAGTTTTTCCAGAGCGACCTTGCCGCCTCCGATTAAAAGAACATTCTTATTTTCTAAATTAAGAAACGCCGGATATTTACGGCTCATTTTTCCTCTCCCCGGATCTTTTGCGAAATCGTCCCGTAAGAAGTTTTTTCCACTACTCCGGAAAAAGACGATCGTAAATCCTTGTCTTCGGAAAAACGGACCACTTTGCCGATATAAATGATCCCCGGCCCTTTCGTTTTCTTTTCTATAGCGAAACTCGCAGCTTCCTTCAATGTGGAAATTTGAATATTAAAATTTTCTAAAGAAGCATTCTCTACGAGCGCAACGGGTAAATCCGAATCGGCTCCGTGTTCGAGTAAAAGCGAGGCGATTTTCGGGAGCGACGAGGTTCCCATAAATAAAGCGATGGTCCCTTGAAACCGCGCAAACCAAGTCCAATCGGTATTTTCGTTCAGAACGGTATGACCGTCCATGATCAAAACCTGACGAGAAAGTCCCCTGTGAGTTAGAGGAAAGCCAGCGAAGGAGGATCCCGCATTGAGGGAGCTTACGCCCGGAACGATTTCGTATTCTATATTATGATTGATTAATGCTATTAATTCCTCTCCTCCGCGTCCGAAAACGAAAGGATCGCCCCCTTTGAGACGCACTACGTTCTTTCCTCGCAGCGCATAAGAAAGGAGAAGTTCGTTGATTTCCTCCTGCGTGGCGGAATGAGCTCCGGAACGTTTTCCTACGTAATGAACGATCGCGTTTTCCGGAAATAGTTCCAAAAAGGAAGGATCCAAAAGAGCGTCGTACAAAACCACTTCCGCTTTGTTCAAAATACGATAAGCGCGCAGAGTCAGATCTTCCGGATTACCGGGACCGGCGCCGACAAGATAAACCTTACCGGTAGAAAGATCCGTCCTTTCAGCCTCGTTTAACATCGATTAGGCTCCAATTCCGGTGATCATTCCGGCTCCGACTGTGGAATTCGTACCTTCGTCCACGAGGATAAAACTTCCTGTGGAACGATTGATTCTATATTCGTCGAAACTTACGGGTTTTGCGGTACGAATTTTGATTTTACCGATTTCGTTGAGTGCGAGTCCTTTGTCCGCTTCAAGTTTTGCGTGCGTGTCGGGGGCGACTTTAAATTCTATCTCTTTGACGATCGCCTTTACCGCGTTAGTCGTTTGACGAAGTAGATATTTGTTTCCCGCCACGAGAGCTTTCGAATCCATCCAACAGATGTTCGCCTCCAAATCCTGGGAAACTTTCGGGAGATTCTCCGCCTTTACGATCATGTCTCCGCGCGAGATGTCGATCTCGTCCGTCAAACGAATCGTGACCGACATAGGAGGAAACGCCTCTTCCACTTCACCCGAATACGTATCGATGGATTGGATCGTACTGGTGAATCCGCTGGGTAGAACGGTGATCGTATCCCCTTTGCGAAAAACTCCGCTTCGAACCTGACCGGCATAACCGCGGTAATCGTGGAATTCGTCCGAAAGCGGGCGAATCACGTATTGCACCGGAAATCGAGCGTCTTCGAAATTTTCGTCGCTTTCGATGTAAACTTCTTCCAGATGATTGAGAAGAGTTCTGCCTTGATACCAGGAAAGTTCCGCGGACTTATCGACCACGTTATCCCCGTTGAGGGCGCTGATCGGAATAAATTCAATATCCTTAATATCCAATTTGGATGCGAAGTCGAGATATTCCGCTTTGATCTCTTCGAAACGTGTTTGGGAGAATTCGACGAGATCCATTTTATTGATACAAACAACGAGATGCGGAATTCGCAACATCGACGCGATGTAGGAGTGACGATAGGTTTGCTCGATGACACCTTTTCTTGCGTCGATCAGAATGATTGCAAGGTTGGAATTCGACGCTCCGGTAACCATATTACGCGTATATTGAACGTGACCCGGCGCATCCGCGATGATGAATTTCCTCTTAGGAGTGGAAAAATATTTGTAAGCGACGTCGATCGTAATTCCCTGTTCGCGTTCGGCCTTAAGACCGTCGGTAAGAAGAGCCAAATTGATTTGTCCGTTATTGCCTCTCGCCGACTTTTCTATGGCTTCGAGTTGATCCTCGAAAATCGATTTGCTGTCGTAGAGGAGTCTTCCGATCAAAGTGGACTTTCCATCATCCACACTTCCTGCGGTGATAAAACGCAATAAATCCATCAGAAGTATCCTCCTCTTTTTCTATCTTCCATAGCCGCTTCGGAACGTTTGTCGTCGAGACGCGAACCCCTTTCCGTGGTTCGAGTGGTTTGGATTTCGAGGATGATATCGTCTATGTTATCCGCCTGCGAATCCACGGCCGCGGTGCAGGTCATATCTCCGACCGTTCTGAAACGTACGATCTTGTCTTCCACGCGATCGCCCGCATCGATCGTAATGAATTTCGAAACGGGAAAGAGAAGATTCTCGCGATAGATTACTTCTCGTTTATGAGAAAAATATAATGAAGGAAGCGCTATGTTTTCTTTGCGGATGTATTCCCAAACGTCCAATTCCGTCCAATTGGAAATCGGAAATACGCGGACGTTTTCGCCAGGACTGATTTTACCGTTGTAGATATTCCAAAGTTCGGGTCTTTGTAGTTTAGGATCCCACTGACCGAATTCGTCGCGAACCGAAAAAACCCTTTCCTTGGCGCGCGCCTTTTCTTCGTCTCTACGCGCGCCTCCGATACAAGCGTCGAACTTGAATTCGGCGATCGTATCAAGAAGTGTGACCGTTTGGATTCCGTTGCGACTCGGGAATTTACCCTTTTCCTCAACGGCCTTTCCTTGATCGATAGAATCCTGAACGTAACGAACGATCAGTTTTTCGCCGATTTTGGAAGCAAGCTCATCCCGAAAATCGAGGGCTTCCTGAAAGTTATGACCGGTATCTATGTGAACCAAAGGAAACGGAAACTTGCCGGGACGAAACGCCTTCAACGCAAGATGTACGAGGGTGATCGAATCCTTTCCGCCGGAAAAAAGAAGTGCCGGTCTTTCGAATTGAGCGGCGGTTTCCCGAAGGATGTAAATCGATTCCGCTTCCAATTGTTCGAGATGTGTAAGTCTGGATTTATTCATAGTAGAATTCATAACGCTCTTTTCGGACCCGATTTTTGACGGACGAGTTTACCGTCCACGACGTGCAATCCGCATTCTTGATTGTCGGCTTCCCACCACCATCTTCCGGCGCGAACGTCTTCGTCCGGTTGAACCGCCCTAGTACAAGGAGCGCATCCGATGGAAGGAAAACCTTTTTTATGAAGAACGTTAACCGGAATTCTAAACGTGTCGATGTAATCTTGGGTTTTTTCCAAATCCCAATCTAAAAGCGGATGATATTTTAAAATATTTCGGGACGAATCTAATTCCACTTTGGCGAGAGAATGTCTGGACTCCGATTGTTCCGCACGAATCCCCGTGATCCAAAGTTTCGCTCCGATCAAAGCTCTGTTGAGAGGTTCCACTTTGCGGATATGACAACATTCTTTTCGATTTTCTACCGATTCGTAAAAGCTGTCGGGGCCTTTGCGATTGATCAGATTTTGGATCGATATAGTTTCCGGAAAAAAAGTTTCGATCCTTTTACCGTAACTTGCGTTAGTCAAACGATGAAGATCGTATGTCTCGTTAAACAACCGGCCCGTATCCAAGGTAAAAACGCGGATATTCAGATTTCGTGAAAAAATGACGTGAGTGATCACCTGGTCTTCCAAACCGAGACTGGTGGAAAAAGCCGCAGAATCGCCGAATTCCTTGCTGATCCATTCCAAGGAATCTTCCAGGCTCAAAGGCGCAAGTTTCAGTTCTAACTCTTGCGGTGACATACGATACTCTCAGTCTTAAATCGAAGGCTCGGATATCCAGCCTGATTTTATCATCGAAGGCCAAAAATAGCTCGGATTTAAGAAAAAACGGCTCTATTTAACTTCCAAAGTTTTATATATTGGATTTTTTGTAAAGTATATTTGATTTAGCAACCTTAAATCAGGACTTTGTCGAAAATTTTCTGGAAATTCTTTTGCAATTCTCGAAACGAATGGAAAGAATCCACCGTTTTGTAAAACACAGGTTTGGATGGAAATCGTTCGGATTTTAAGGGGTTTTTTTAGAAAAAATTCCCGAATTTATTCTTTATTATTCGGCCTTTACGGAACCGCATTCGTATTTCTTTTTTTAAACGAAGAATTTGGATTTCCGATTTTTTCTTCGCCAAACCTCCTTATCAAAATCTCCGGCTCCTGTTTTTTATACGGAATTCTGATTTTAGGATTCTACTTGGTTCTTTCTAAACGCAAAAAAGAAAAATTTAGACGAACCGGCGCGTTTGGTTTTCTTTTTTCGTTTTGGTTTTGTCTGGTCGTTTTGGAATTTTTGCAACCTCCGTATGAGAAAATTCTAATATTCTTACCTAAACCTTACATCTTTTGGGCCTGGAAGGTGTTAAAACAATTCACTCAGTTTTTTCCGTTATTATTGTTTCCGGTTTTATACGATTTTTATAGGAGCAAAATCGCGAAGATCCCGGATATCCCTTTCGAAAAAAAAGGAAATCCTTCCTATTTTCCCATTTTAGTCGGCGGTTTTGTTTTGGCCGGATTCGGATCTTTGATTCCCGGCTTTCAGGAATTTTATCCGAGGGCTCCGTTGAGTTCGGAACAGCTTTTGTATCGTGCCAATTGGTTTACGACCCTATCGTTCGAGTTCGTGTATCTTTCCACGTTTTATTTTACGGAATTTTTCTTTCGGAAATTCTTAATTCGTTACCTGAGCGTCGCGGGTAAATACCATTCCGTAGGAATGGCGGCTCTCGTTTACGGTATCGTTCATTTTGAAAAACCGCAAGGTGAAATTCTAAGTTCTTTTTTCGGAGGTTTGGTGATGGGGGCTCTGAGTTTACGGACTCGTTCGATTCGCGGAGGTTTGTATGCGCATATTGCACTTGCCGCAGGTATGGAATTGTTTGCCGGTTTGTATGTTTGGAATCGCCTTTTTTAGGAATCGTAGAGAGTTGGGTGGTTGTACACGTAAAAGCTGTGTTCCGGTTCGCAGTTTAGGATTCGGGCGATCCGGTTGCTGGAGAGATCGAGGTGGAGAATATAATTGTAGATCTTGTGGAAGGTAGGACCTCCATCATTCA
>NZ_RQFA01000088.1 GCF_004770155.1 Leptospira gomenensis
AATACACGTAAATTCGTGTGTTAAAATTGTCAAGAAAGGCACATAATTTCGTGCGTGGAATATGAAGAATTTATCCGGAAAGTTGGACAGAAAATTAAGGAAATCCGGGTAGCGAAGGGCATAACCCAAGAACAAATGGATGAGGGTGAATTCGCCATTTCATATCGAACTGTTCAGGATATTGAGAATGGGCAGTCACATCCATCGGTACGTTCTATTTTTAAGATTTCGAAACGGTTGAAAGTAAAACCGAAAGATTTATTGGATGTCTAAAATTTAACAAAAATTATCCTGATTTTCTGCAAAAAAGACTCGCCAAGAAAATTTGATTTGAGCGAAAGAATTGACACTAAGTGAAGGGGGCTGAGTGTATAGTTTGTGATGAACCCGAATGAATTTCAAATTCAAATAGTTGGTCAAAGTTCTCGTTCATTTCCTGCAAACAACTTTTCATTTCTAAAAAGCGGTGAGGACATCATTTGCAATTTCATTTTTGACGATATGAGCAGTGACCCAGCCACATGTATCACGATTGCTTTAACGATTAGTTGCATCGATCAATTTTTAAAAAAAGCAACCGAAATTGATAAGATTATCCAGTCAAGAGAAGGAACTTTTATTCCTTGGGATGATCGGAAAAAAATTATGAGGGAAATGCCAGTCTTTAGAGTTTCGGTTATTTTACCCCAAATGTACAATGATATAGTTCATTTATCAATGGGGTATTTACACCCACTATCAATTGATCAAACGCAGAAAAATAAATTAAATATAATTCATGTACCTAGTTTAGCAGAAGTATCCATGCCAAATTACCATTTCATTAAATATGTTGAATCTTGCAAAAAGGCACTAATTAAATAAGAAAATTTTATGGCACTGACTGATATTCCTTACTATTACAAAATTGAATTTCCTATCCAATCGATTTACTCTGAAATACAATCCCCAAATCTTTCAGTTCTACATGATTATATATGTAGTTCAATTTTAAATATTCTTACTGAATCAATTCCTGAGCAAGACGCAATCAGATTAGAAAATATAATCAATCATCTTGCGAAAACCAAAAAGGATCTATTGCTTTCAATAGTTAATACTAAGACTGAACGTTCTGATGTTCGTGGTTTTGCGGCTAAACTTTTAATTAAAAACTCGTATTCATCGGATCTTGATGAGATTATTACGCGAATACTCGAAGATACTGATAGTTTAGTTCGTTTTGGTGTTTTATATGGGTTAGAAGAAATTCAGGACTTTGACCGAATTAGAAAACTATTTATTACTGATTCTAATATAAGAATTCAAGAAACTGCTTTGGAGATTTTGGAAAATTCAAATGGAATTTATACGGTTTTTCAACAAATCGCCCAGTCCGTTTGATGATCCTAATCATAAAGATTTTGAGAGCCTTATCAGATCTTATTTCGAACCTCGTCCTCATGAAAACGGTAAATCATCTTTTTTCTTAAAAGCTGAAGGTCTTTTGGAGAAATTAGTAGCGGGATTTATTGCAATAAAAAAAGACCCGCCTGAAAACCAAAGATTTGTCTCTATTCATAAAACTGTCTTTTTGAACTCTAAAGTCCCAATCGAAGTAGAGAGTATGGATAGCCTATTTTCCTGCATTTCAAGTTTGCACTATAATGCAGATTTTAGCTCAACGGAAGTGATGGATAAGTTTGTTGCGGAACTTAGGCAAAATCTTATGGGAAAATCTAATAAAGATTATCGAGTTCACTATAATAAGTCTGCCTATAGGTCTCTATTATCTGAAGTTTATAAAGTTTGTGATAGCTATGAAAAAGAATTGTGCTCCGATTGGATTTTAGATTTTATCGAAGAATTAAAAAAAAATGAAGATAAAGAGCCGGAAATCACTTAGTTGTACAAATAAAGAATTTAAACCACTATTTCTAATGTCCTATTCGGGATAATTGGGTTAAGATATTTAAAAAAGGAGATAATATCTCAATTCATGTTTATAGCATATTAACTGCTATAATTGGAAAATATTATGAGCATAGTGTGGATCATGAAAATTCGGAAGGAATATTAACCTATACTGACGAATTAGACAAACATCAACAATACTCTTTTGATCTGATAGAATCGGTTAAATGGGCTTAAATTTACTAAATCTTTGAGTTCTCGCTAACTGAATCATACGCATCCCAAATCAAATCTGTAAAACGGATATAATCTTCATGATTCGCAGGAGAAGTCTCTCCCTTATAAAAAACTCTAATTTTTAAATCAAAGTGATCGGCAGGATCACTTCCAAAGGCATGAGTATGAGTAATCTTGATATCCTTATCAGCGAGGAATTCTTTTATCTTTTTCGAAAATAGTTCTAAGTTTTTTTCCATATTTAAATAGTAACCCTTGAGATTACTAATTAGGCTTAAAAAAACACATTTCTAGTGTCCTATTCGGGAAATAATTAAATCCAAATATTGTTGACAATTAGATTCTTATTGCATTATTTTTTTCTAATGAAACATTACTTACTTCTCTTGAAGATCAACTCATCAGGGTTTAATATAGATCAGTTTTATGAAAAATTATCATTGAAATATTCAGAGGGAGTTCAATTGACCAGTGAATCTTTTATAATAATCACGAATGACCCGATTAAATCTTTGAATTTTAGTATGCACTCTCTAATTGGTTCGGGAAATTCTTTTCTCTTATTTGATATAACAAAGTCCGAAGCAGATCAATATAATCTATCACTAACAGATAAAAATGTTTATGAAGATCTAAAAGTTTTAAAGATTCTCCGATAAATCAGAATAGTCTGTATCATCTATATAATAAGGGCCGGGGCTATTATCAGAAGTATAATGAATTGAGCTGTTCCCTGCAACAGTAATATCGTCGCATAGAAAGAAAAGTGCTCCTGCTATGTTAATTAGGGTCCCCGCTTTTACCTTTCTTTTCGGAAGAGAATCTATTGGAGGATTCTTAGAATAATTATTTGTAGTGTTATTGATAAGTTTCATAGATAATTAGTTATCTCAGGCTTTTCAATTTATTTTTTTAGCCAATTTTTCCAATGTCCTATTCGGGATAATTGGGAAACTTAATTATCTTCCTATTAAGAGTCTTGAAAAATATCTGAGGGATAAACTTATCTTACAGAGAAATAAAAGTTTTATTAAAGAATTCGGCGATAGGTTTTTTCGGGTCGAATCATTAACAACAGTGCTTGCCAACTATTCGAATAAAATTAAAAAGGATGACGACGGAAAAATATTATTTCAACATTTAATCCGCGAAGTTGAACGAGGTCATGGAAACAAAGAAGATTTTGTTCATTCTACAATTGAATATATACTATCAATTGAAAATTTTGACAGGATTAAATCATTCTTAAAAACTGCGCTTACTGCTTGAAAAGCCGCGTCGCCTAACTGCGGTTTCTCGCTCCGTTCGTCACTCACGGTTCCCGCTCGGACTCACTTCGGGCTTCGCCACATTCGCTTTGTCACTTGGCTCGCAAGACGTTCGCTAAGGCGTCTCAAGCCTCGCGCCAATTCTTCCGCGCGTTTAACGCGCTCCAGAACCGCAAACGTCGAGAAACCTATTTCGTTATGTCGTTATGCGAAATGCCTGCAAAACTTAATTTTAAAAGCAGAGCTTCTATAAAGAAATTTGGGTGAAATTATAAAAAATGCTGGAAAAATACGAAAATACATCGTATTATGAATCGTATGAAAGTCACAGCTATTTTACCCGATGATTTAATAACGGAAGTTCAGAAATACTCCGGCGGAAAGAATATAACAGATTCGTTGCAGAAGGCACTTTCTGAATGGTTAAGACAGGCGAAAATTAAGAAACTAAATCAGAAATTAGATAAATCACCATTAGCTTTTCAGAAAGGATTTAGTAGCGAAAATATACGCAATCTAAATCGAGATAGATAATGGTATTAGTTGATACTTCGATCTGGATCGAGTTTTTCAAAAGAAAAGAACCGTATTTTAGTGAATTAAGAGATTTAATAGAATCTTCTGAAGTAATTGTGCATGAAGTTATCTTCGGAGAACTTCTTCAAGGCTGTAAAAGTAAATTAGAAGTTTCATTTATATTGGAGTATTGGGAAAATTTAAATACTTTGACTGCGGAAAATAGTTTTCTTGAAGCAGGAAAGCTTTCATACGATCAGAAGCTAAAAGATAAAGGCGTTGGACTTATTGACTCTGTAATAATCAATGAAGCAATGAAAAGAAATTTAAAACTTTGGACTTTGGATAAGAAAATATTAAAAGTCTTAAGCCCAGAAAAGATTTTTCATTCGAAATAATAGCAGCCACTTCGCATAACTGCGGTTTCTCGCGGCGCTGTGAGATCGCTTCGCGACTCTCGCTTGGCCTCCGGCACATTTGCTTTGTCACTCGGTTCGCAGGACGGCGCTAAGGCGCCTCGAACCTCGTTCCAATTCTTCCGCGCGTTTTAGACGCGCTCCAGAACCGCAAACGTCGAGAAACCTACGTCGTTAGATGAAATGCCCTAAGATTAACTTGATATTGAAGAGGAAATCAAAAGACAATTTGTCGCCTTATTTTCTAAATTTGGTATTGAAATCAGCCTATTTTAAAGTTGACGTTGGTATGACCAGGGTTATACCGAGAATATGAAAACGGCAATTTCAATTCCCGATGAGCTATTTAAAACAGCTGAAAAAACAGCCAAAAAACTTGGAATACCACGTAGCCAATTATTTGCAAAAGCATTAGAAGAATTTATTCAATCTCATAGTAAGGAATCTGTGACTGAGAAATTAAATAAAATTTATAGTGACCAGTCCAAAGAAACTAGAAATAACATCACTGACTTAGCCATAGAATCACTTCGTAAGAGTTTAAAAAATGATTCGTGGTGAGATTTGGTGGGTAGACTTAGGAATTCCATTTGGGAGTGAACCTGGATTTAAACGTCCTGTTCTTATAATTCAAGATGATTCTTTTAATCAAAGTAATATTAACACAATAGTTTCGATTGCAATTACATCGAATCTAAATCTCTCTGAAGCACCAGGTAATGTTCTAATTAGTAAGAAAGACTCAAGTTTATCTAAAGACTCGGTAATCAATGTTGCACAGATTGTGACTTTAGATAAGGAAAGATTTATAAACAAAGCGGGAAAACTTAAATCCAATAAACTAAACGAAGTTGAAGTAGGACTTAAGTTAGTTATAGGCTTAGATTAAGGGCACTTCGTCTAACTTCGGTTTCTCGCTGCGCTGCGACATTCGCTGTCCCCGCTCAGTCTTGCTTGGCCTTCGCCACATTGCTTTGTCGCTTCGACTTGCAAGACGTTCGCTAAGGCTCACTCAAGTTGAGTTAAAATCCTTTCGCGCACAAGCGCTTCGGGAACGCAAACGTCGAGAAACCTAAGTCGTTAGACGACAGTTTTTAAATATCTTTTTGAAATGAAAACTTTTAGGAATTTTACTATAGAAATTGATTCTCGCAATTCGCATATTTCAAGGCAGGAAGGACATTTCTTTTCGTTGACAAATACTAGTGTAATTACATAGTAATTACTATGAAGGCTTCAGTTGTAAAAATAGGTAATTCTAAAGGTATTCGGATTCCTAAAGCAGTTTTAGAAGAATGTCATATCGAGGAAGAAGTAGATTTACTAATCGATAATAATAAACTAATTATTGTACCTTTAAAATCAAAGCCAAGAGAAGGGTGGGAAAAACAATTTAAGGCAATGGCATCTAATAAAGACGATAAATTGCTCATCCCTGATTCAATAGACCTATCAAGCAAGGATTGGGAATGGTGATTTCTCAATACGAAGTATATTTGATAAATTTAGACCCAACGATTGGACACGAAATAAAAAAATCGAGACCTTGTGTAATAATTTCACCTAATGAAATGAACAAAACTATCGGGACAATTATTATTGCACCAATGACTACTAAATCTCGATCGTATCCCACAAGAGTTGAATTAACATTTCAAGGAAAAAAAGGCTGGGTCGTGTTAGATCAAATTCGAACTGTAGATAAAATACGTTTGATAAAAAAGTTAGGGAAAATAGATCCTAAAACGGTTCATAAAATGAAACTGGTTATAAAAGAAATGTTGGTTGATTAGCATTCCAATCCACTTGATAAAAACGCCGTCTAACTGCGGTTCCTCGCTCCGTTCGTCACTCACGGTTCCCCGTTCGGCCTCGCTTGGCCTCCGGCACATTTGCTTTGTTATACTCGGTTTGCGAGCCGCTCACTAAGGTTCGCTCGAACCTCGGGCCAACCCCATTGCATAGGCGCTCCGGGAACGTAAACGTCGAGAAACCTGGATCGTTAGGCGAAAGCTCGCCCTTTAGAAATGATATCGAAAAAGACACTTATTATTTTCGCCCTTTGTGGCGGCATAGGAACGCTTGTGCTACTACTTATCGCTGTACAAGTCTTTTTTCGCTACAGTGCGTCCATTGTTCTTCAGGACATCCGCGCCTATACCATAGAGCTCCAGCCGCAGAGCGACTGTCTCATCAAGCTATCACCTAGCTGTTCTACTCAGCATATCGAAGTCATAGGGCCAAATTTCGCGCGCGAGCTTCTCGCACGAAAGCAACAGCTCGCGAGCAGCGCAACGATCCGTCCACTTTTCGACTCACAAATCTTCACCTTTAATCCTTTCTTTGGGATCTATGAGTTATCCTTCACGTCTAATAATTGTTTAGTATTTCGCGTTACATATTCGCCGCTCATAAGGAAATTCTCCGGTCCAACCTATCATTCTTGCTACGAGCGTGAGCGGTAGCACCGGAACCCGGAAGGGGGGCGCTTTGAGATTGCTAAGGCAACTCTCGCTTGGCCTTCCGCACATTTGCTTTGACGTTCGGCTTGCAAGACGGCGCTAAGGCGCCTCGAACCTCGTTCCAATTCCTTCGCGCACAAGCGCTCCGGGAACGCGAAGGTCGAGAAGCCTGCGTCGTTAGGCGGCATTTCAACGCAGCATTCGAGACGTTTCTCAGGACCATATGTCAGACGACCTCATCCAGCAGATAGAATCAGCATTTCAGCAAATCCCTCATCCCGGGGATGAACACCTTGTTACAAACCCATCGGATCCGGAGTCTCAATTGATAGCACGCCACTTTGCAGGAAAGCGCGATTGGCGCGGTTTAGGTTCTGATTTTCTGAATGAACCTTGCGGAGCTCTTTCGTTTCTCTCGGACATGGCCTTTCGATTTTATCTCCCTGCTTTTATGATCGCTGATATACAAGGAGCCCTGGAATGGGATGATCCATCGGTGCGCCTTTGCTGGTCTCACACTGCATCCGGCGGGGAGCAACGCATCGGTAAAGTATGGGGAGGAGGTACGATCAAGGATCGTGCGGAGGACTGTCATAGGCACTTCGATTCCCGCCAGGTTTCCGCCATTATCGCCTATCTTTTGTGGAAATTGGTCTCGAACCATGACGAAGATCTCTGTATAACTGAGGCTCTCGAAAACTATTGGCTTAAACGCGAAGAAGATTAAAATAATTGTGTCTTGCCGTTCTATCTCCACAAGCTCGAACCTGTACGAGACCTTCGTCTAACTACGGTTTGTCGCTCCGTTCGGAATCGCCAATGCGACTCTCACTTCGGCTCCGCACATTTGCTTTGTCACTTCGGTTCGCGAGCCGCGACTAAGGCTCACTCAAACGTCGAGAAACTTACGTCGTTATATACCATAATCTCAGGTCAACTTTGCGAGGTAGAATGAAACTTTCGAATCAACTTGTCATATTAATATTTAACTTCTTATTTTTGTATAATTGTCAGAGGCCTGAAAATTTAGCTCTCTTGGTCGCCCCAATTTCTTATTCAATTGCGAAAAATGCACTTGAGCAAAATAAAAAAGACGGCGAATACCTAATCCGTCTTAAGTTTAATAATATCGAAAAGATGGAGAGTGATTGGCCCTCGGGTGAAATTAAATTCGATGTTGAATCCGTTGAGTCTCCAGGATAAGTAGCGAAAATTATTTATATTCTCAATGGGACACATACAGCGACAGCAATTGTTACACCTCCAGGAAAAGACAAGATCCAATTTCAAGTCAACTTGGTTGAAAGCGCGATCGTTTTCGGTCAAACGCAGAATATAGAAAATTATTTAAACTTACTTGCTAAGAATCTTTCAGATAATATTCCTAAGCATTTAAAAATTGCAATCTTCGATTTCGAAGGTATAAAAGGTGAACGAACCATTCTCGGAAAAAGAATACCTGAATCTTTAATTACTCATTTAACTTCGAATAATATTCAAATATTGGAACGTCGTTCTTTAGATTCTGCTTTAAAGGAACTATCATTTCAAAAAACGGGTTTAACAGACGGATCGGACCTTAGAAATAAACTTGGAAAGTTTTTAGGTGCTGACGCAATTTTAATCGGGACAATCAAAAACGATAAAGAGGAAATTTTGATCAATTCAAGAATAATAAATATCGAAACAGGAACGGTCATTGCCGCTGAGAAAGTCATCATTCCTAAATATCTATTTCCGCAAACTGATTTGATTGTATATTAAATATGAAACATGAGATTACGTCGTCTAACTACGGTTAATCGAGACGCTTAGAGATTCTCGGTTCCGCCCGGCTCTGCCTGGGCTTAGTCGCATTTACTCCGTCGCTCGCTTCGCAAGAAGCGAATAAAATTGTTCAAGGGCCGCCCATTTCCTTTCGCGTGTTTAACGCGTCCATAACCCGAAATAGACAAACCTACGTCGTTAGACATAATTCCCCATTCGAGATTGATTGAACTCAACCGTATTCGTCTCGTATCGAAAAGGAGATCCCATCCTTATACAAAATAATAGAATAGCCAGAGATAAATGAATTTAAAAAATCTGTTTCCAATCTTAGTTACTCGTTTTAAATCGAGAACCGATACAATTAACGGAGGAAAAAAAGAATGATACAACAAAAAATTACTCCTTGTCTATGGGTGGAAAAGGACGCTAAATCCGTAGCGGAATATTATCTATCAATATTCAAAGATGGTAAATTGAAGGACTATCGACTTTTTACGAATATGCCGAAAGACGGAAACATGGATGACTTGTCGGGCGAATTTGATACTGCCGTCATGGAATTGGCGGGTGTTGAATTCAGTATCTTGGCTGCAGGGCCACTCTTTAAATTCAACGAAGCAATATCTCTCGTTGTCAATTGTAAAGACCAAGCAGAAGTAGATTACTTTTGGGAAGCATTGACGGCTAATGGAGGTGAGGAGGGGCCATGCGGTTGGTGCAAAGATAAGTATGGATTATCGTGGCAAGTGGTTCCGACCGAGTATTTCGATCTCATTCACAATAGCAATCCTTCGATCAGAGAGAAAGCATTGATGAACACCTTCAAACAAACGAAACTAGTGCTTTCAGAGTTGAAGTAAAATGTAAAAAACCGTAAGCGAGGAAACTTCGCGTCGCTTCGTTTCCTCGCTTCGTTCAGTTTTCATCGGACAACTTCCGATCATCGCGAATTTCGGAATCTTGTTACGTTACTTCGCTTCGTGAGTCGCTCTTAAAGGCGGGCCCTACCCGCACTTCAATTCATCCGTGTTCTATCACTTCGCCTAAGCGAACGTTGGAATTATCGGGTCGTTCGGTAGTATCGCTGAAAATAAATTTGAAAGAGGATTGGAATGAAAAGACGGCTAATCAAGATTATCTTTATGATGATTCTCTACTTATCCGTTTACGATGTATTTTTGCAAAGTAAGGAATCGGGTTTGGATTTATATTTGAAAAAACTCCGAGAAAAAGGAAACGGATCGGGTAAAAATTCTAAAAACAAAGGTTCAACTCAAAGAACGGATCCGGATCTTTGCGAGCGGTATCCTAAATTACCAAGTTGCGGTAGGTTTATCGCGAATCCTGAAAACGAAAGGTCGGCGACAGAAAAATGAAATTCAATTGGAAGTCTATCAATGAAAAACTTACCGGGCTTACTCTATTCACTAGTCTTTTCGCGGGAGTTGTCGGGGGCCTTTTTAGTTTAAACGAATATCGCGAAGGTATCAAGGCTGAAAGAATCAAATCGACATTGGAATACGTTACGAAATATTCCACCGGCGAAGTGTCCGTTTCGAATCAACGGCTCTTCGAAATGTGGGAAAGGGATTACTCAATCTTAGAAGCGGCGTTGGACGCGAATCAAGATAATCCGACAGAGTTAGAACATGCTTATAGAGTAACTTCGCTTTCTATCATTAAGGAGAATAGAGTGGGGAAGGATATCGACGTTCTGATTGGATTCTTTACTTCTTTAATTCACTGTGTTCATGCAAAAATATGCGACGAGCGAACGGCGAATACTTTTTTCAATTCCGATATGGAACGATTCGCTAAATTACACTTATCGTATATCGACTATCTTCGTGCAACGTGGGACAAGGATATCGGGAAGGAGATTGAAAATTATTTAAAAAGCAGAAAAGAGCTACCCGAATAGAAGCCGAATTCGTTTCCCTTCGGTATCACGAAATATTCGTCACTGCCCGCGCGCTTTTGCGGAACGAAAAATACGATCTTCTTCCTTATTCAACCGGCGTCCATTTTCGAACTTATTATCGATCCGTGATTGATGAATCGTGATGAACTCCGGTTTTAAGAGTTCTAAAATAGAATTCGATCCTTTTTTCTTTAAAACTCTCCTTTCGGATTTTACCTTGAAAAAATAGAACTTAACTTTTATCGGGAAAGAAGCGCATAACGCACGACTTTAGTTTGTCTCTTCGCGCGTAATCTGGCGATTTAACGTAGTTTCCGATTTTCGTATCGTTTTGCCTTTCGAGTTGCGATTTCAGATCTCCAAGTGTTTCCGTTCGAACTCCCAAGTTTCCGTGTTTGTGCTGATTCGAATCGAAAATGTCAGGATAACAAATCCATCCCCGGAAATATTTAATAGATTGATTTATTTTTTCGGATCAATCCATTGGACTAAATTAGAATATACTAATAGTTTGGACTACTTATTAATACGTTAGTCAGGAGTAAATATGAATATCAATAAAGCCGTGGATAAACTTTATGAATCTAAAAAACTTGCAGAAATAGCGGATTCTCCCGTTTCTGCTTTGCAAGGTTTGAGTGAAGGTGATGCCGATTTGCTGCAAAAGGCGTTCAACGTGAAAACTGTTCGCGAATTGGCGAACTTAAAATATGTAAAATGGGCGCAAGCTATCGTTGCGTTATCCGAAACGGAACAATAAGTCAGGAGATTATATGGCAATTCCAGCAAAGGTACTAGATAGAATCACTTCAGGATTAAAAAAATTTCAACCTATACTTTCGTCTGCTAAAATAAGGGATGTAAACGAATCCGATACCGTAGTAATCATTACGGACTTGCTTTCCGAAGTATTCGGTTATGATAAGTATTCGGAAATTACTACGGAACACGTCGTTAAAAAAACGTTTTGCGACTTAGCGATTAAGATCGACGGTAAAGTTAAACTATTGATTGAGGTGAAGGCGATCGGTTTAGACTTGAAAGATGATCACATCAAACAAGCGATCGATTACGGTGCCAATGCTGGGATAGAATGGGTTATTTTGACGAATGGAATGAATTGGCAGATATACCGAATCTCTTTTTCTAAGCCGATTGATAAGGAATTAGTCTATGAAATTATTTTTTCCAATATTAATCCGAAAAACGAAAATCATATAGAGCCGGTTTATTATTTGTGTCGTGAGGCGCTCGGGAAGTCCTTATTGGATGAATACCATTCGCAAAAACAAGCTCTCAGCAAATACTATATCGGGCAGATGCTTTTAACGGAGACCATTTTGGATGTTATCAAGCGCGAGTTAAAGAGACTTACGCCGGGAGTCAAGATTGAAAACGAAGAGATCGAAGAAGTATTAAGATCCGATATCATTAAAAGAGATGTATTAGAGGGAGACAAGTCGATCGATGCCAAGAAAAAAATACAAAAAGCGGCGAATACTTATCTTCGTAGTTCTTCGCCGTCTCCCAAGAAAGAAACTAAGGATTCTTCTGTGACGGATCAGGGGGTGGAAGAAACTTCTTCAACGTTAGAATCTAGTTCCGGTTAAAGTGTATCCTCCATTTTGACTCATCACAAACCATCGGATCGTTATGCGACGTTCGGTCCCTATCAAGGCAAGCGAAACGCACTCGGCTTGCCTTACGAGAAGTTTGTATAGTTCAGCTCGAACTTCTCCCGCTAATTTTACCGCGCGTTGAACCTGCTTCGAGCACGGTGGAAATCGGGAATATTTCCCTGCTCTTCGAAACGAATCCCCTTTTTCGGACCCATTCCGATTTCGTTCGATGATTGAACCTATACGAAATATGTTGCTTCTATCGATTCATCGTTTTTCCATTGACATCGAATTCGAACGATATAGGCTTCGCTGGGATGGATTCGATTTATAAATCAAAAGTGGATTGGTGGTTGGGTGCAATCGTATTAACGCTGTTTGGCGGTGGACTTCTTTCCGTCTGTGCGGGCATTTACAGCCTTTTTTACGGAGATTCTACGATCGTTCCGTGGTCTATGCTCGCCGCCGGCTTGGGGACGGTTTCGTTTATTCTCGTTTTGGTATATCCGATCGAATATAGACTGACTCAAAGTGAGATTATCATAAAAAGCGGGCTGATACGTTGGAAGTATCCGTACGGGATGATAACCGGTGCGCGACCTACCAAGAATCCTCTCTCTTCTCCGGCGCTTTCCTTGGATCGAATTCGCATTGAATACAAAGGTAAAATGGGATTTTTTATGATTTCTCCGATCGACAAGGAAACTTTTCTGAAAGACCTAGCCAATCGTGCCATACATCTTTCTTATAAAAACGGGGTCGTTGAGATCTCATAAAATTAGGAATCAATGACAGAAAGATGTCCAAGTCCGTTGATGAAACGTTAGTCGCTTGTTTCACGTCGCTCGTTTCGTTTATTTAGTACATTCGATATACTGCATGCGATATAGTTTAATTCTCAGGTTATTCGAGGGTTGATTTACGATCCACAGGCGGCGTTCGGATTTTATTTAAAACCGACATCTAAGAATAATTGTATGCGTAAGAATCGAAACGTTGAACGCGAATCAAGTCATCACTTCGAGAGTTACGCCTAAGGATCAAAGCCGCGATCTCTTGGTTTATTCTTGGGATTCGAACGAAACCTTTCGAACCCGCTCGAAGTCCTTCCGTTTTACTTTTCGTCGTAATATTCTTTTCTTTTTGCAAATATAAAATCGCTAGCGATTTATATTTGTCCGAAATGATTCGAATAGCCTTCGCAAAGGAAGGAGGCGGGTATTTCGCCAATTCGGAGTTGAAGTTCGGAGTAAGTTCGCAGGATAAATGCGAAGAAGATAGGGAATATTTAACGGAAACACTCGGAAATTTTTTTCATGAAATTACGAACGTACAATGTTTAAAGGAGGATTTCGAAACTTACTTTCAGGCTTCGGCGAAAATTCCGATCGTTCGTACGACCGAAAGCCGATTTACTTCGATTCCCGGTTTGCTGAATATCTCCGTTACTCCGGGAGAAAAAATTCGATTAGGTTTGTATCTGAGTCCGGAACACTTTCGTTCTCTAAAAGAAATCATTAAGGAGAAATATTGGAATACGATCAACATCGAGGAATTTTCTTTGAGTTGGGTAATCATCAACGATACTAAAGATAACGTAATATTGACGGCCACGAGCGTTTATGTGAATACGAAACCCATTCCGGGCTCTTCCGAAATTGAATTGAAATCTAAGTCTAAAACGACGATATTAGTTTCGAACGTTTTGAAGGATTATATTTTCGAAAACGGTACGAGTTCGTTTTTGTCTTTCGAGTCAAAACAAAAGGCCGCCAAATAAACGGACCGCGTATCTTGGACTTTGATGCGAGCCCATCGTTTGAATTCTCTGTCGTCTTAGGCCGATCCGTTTTGCCGATTCCTACCTTGATCGTAAATCCGTTGGCGTTTTCGTATGTTTAAAAAATTTTTCATTCTCACCCTTGGTTCCGGAGTTGTCGCTTTTTCTTTCTATAAGTCCTTCGATTTAGGCTTGTTATGGTTCGTTTATCCTTCGGAAAGTACTTATCCGATTCGAGGCATCGACGTTTCCAATCATCAAGGTTCGATCGATTGGAGTTCGGTTCCGAAAAAAAATGTCTCCTTCGTTTACGTCAAATCTACGGAGGGCGGAGATTTTAAGGATAAATCCTTTTCGGCGAATTGGAATGGGGCCAGAAGACACGGTTTTAAGGTTGGTGCGTATCATTTTTTCACGTTATGCAAAACCGGTGCCGAACAAGCGGAAAATTTTATTCAAACCGTTCCTAATCTTCCGGATTCTCTTCCTCCGGTAGTGGATCTTGAATTTGTCGGGAACTGCAAAGAAAGACCGAAAGTCGAAAATGTTCAACGTGAGATTTCGGTTTTTCTCGATAGGATAGACGCGCACTATAACTCGAAAACGATTCTTTATTTAACGAACGAATTCATCGAGAAATATCTGAAGGACGGTTTCTTTGATCATCCCGTTTGGATCAGAAATATTTTTATGCACCCGAATACGTTTTCATCCGTGGAGTGGATCATTTGGCAATATTCGAGTAGAGCAAGAGTCGAAGGAATCAGCGGGCCTGTGGATATGAATGTCTTGAACGGGACTTTGGATCGTCTGACCGAGCGTGCTTCCGTAAAGTAGATCATCGTTCTTACAATCTTAAATCGACTTGGGCGCTCTTTGAATTTGGGTCGAATCCGGCTTCAGGCTCGCAAACAATGTGGTCGCGACGTTCGAGATTTCGGTTCGTAAGGAAAGAAGAGTATTCGTAACGTTGGGAACTAAAAGGAGAGAGTCGTTTGATTTGGAAGTTTGATCACACCCGCTCCTGGAAATACACTTGATCTCGTGATAAAAGTCCGGTCTTATTGTTTTTCAATCAAGGAGTTCAAATGAGTAAAGTCAAAGTGGCCGCTTTCGGTATTTCCCTCGACGGATTTGGAGCAGGGCCGAATCAAAGCCTCGAAGCACCGCTCGGAGTGCGCGGTCCGGAACTCATGAGTTGGTTCTTTCCGACTAAATTCTTTCAACAAATGCACGGCGACGGGGGTGAGACCGGAACGACGGGTATAGACAACGATTTCGCGATACGTTCTTTCGACAACGTAGGTGCATGGATCTTAGGTCGTAATATGTTCGGTCCGATTCGCGGGTCTTGGGGTGATGAATCCTGGAAAGGTTGGTGGGGAGATAACCCGCCGTATCATATGCCCGTTTTCGTCATTACACATAACGCGCGTAAGCCGCTTGAAATGGCGGGTGGTACGACCTTCTACTTTGAAACCGAGGGGATCGAAGCCGCGCTTGAAAAAGCAAAAGCGGCAGCCAAAGGTAAGGACGTTCGTATCGGCGGCGGAGTACAGACGATTCGACAATATCTGCAGAAAGGTCTGATCGATGAGATTCATTTCGCCCATTCACCCGTATATTTAGGTCAAGGCGAGAATCTTTTGACAGGTATCGATTTGCCCGGTCTTGGATTCAAGATCGCGGAAGAAAAACAGGGCGAAGGAGCTTTGCACGTCATACTGAGAAAAAATTCGATATGACGTTTTTGAGAACGGGGCGGGATAGGGTTGGTGACGGAGATTTCTCGCTTGGTTCACCTAACCGTGATTATACGAAACAAAAGGGCTTCCTTTGCCTCTCGGAATCGTTTCATCGAGGAAACTTTGTTTTCCGGATTTTCTTTTGTTAATCGTTCCGACGACGATGCGGGGAATCCTTTCCCCTTCATTTCAACTTGAATCGAAGGAAAGTCTTTCTTTCCTTCGAAGTTTTTGTCGCGATATCTTGCGATTAGTATTTGCAGAATGCGGGAGGATTATTCGCGGGATTTCTAACCCTAGAGTAACAGTTTGTAGTTCCTTGCGAGGTCAATCCTAAGAGATTCCACTGGGTAACGGGATACTGCGCGGTGGAAGGCGGTCCTTGTTGCCAATCGATCGTATAATTTCCCTCCGGCTGACCTTTGATGATCAATCCTTTCGTAACCGTATTCGACGCCTGAATGCAGGACACAACGTCTCGGTTGTTGCTGACGATCAACCAAGCTATCGGATTGGGAGTCGGATCCTGCTGGCATCCAAAATCTAAAACCCAAATCCCTTCTAAAATGGTCTTAGTCTCATCCACAGTTGTTTTGTCCCCTTCCTTGCAATTGAATGCGTAGATAGAAACAACCAAAACTAAAAGAATAGTTATTTTTTTCACGAAAATCCCCTATAAGAAAAATTTAGAGAATAAAAATAAAACAATAGTATAATACAGTCAAATTATAATTTAATTTATTTGAAATTATTAATATTACTTTTACTGATATTTTATCTATGATTCATATTTCATCTATCCCATAATTTTATTTCCTTTTGAGGATATACGCCGATCCGATTTTCCGGTCTTGATTTTGCTGAAATAGGGGAATCTCGAATCCGTTAGGTAATTCGAATCGAAGTTGGGATTTACACGTTACGTCAGTCGCGGGGATTTTCGATTTACTTTTTCGTTTCCTCTAGGGTTCGAAAAAAGTTCGCGTTCTTTGTAATAAATTTTTTGACTCATTCCCGATTTCCGCTCCGATATCTTCTTTTTAAGAATGTTCTTTTTGTCACGAATCGAACTACGAAAGTCCGGTGTTAGGTTAGAATGACCGAATTTTACACACACTCGATTTTCTTCTAATTACTTGCTTTCTTTGGAACGGTTTTGTTTTTGGAATTTGAATTTTAGTGATTTTGAATTCCGAGTGTGACATGAACTCAGGCAAGCCAAAAAATGCGATTTTACTTTGTATACTCCTCGGACTGGGTTCCGTGCTCGGTCTTTCCGGAATCGACTTGGTTCTTCCCAGCATCCCCGCTTTACCCGAAATTTTGGGAGGGAATCAGACTCGTTCCCAACTCGTGATCGCGGCTTTTATCGGAGGAACCGCGTTCGGTATACTTTTCTCGGGATATATCGGCTCAAAGATAAAAACTTCCTCCCTCCTTTTCTCCTCGCTCACGTTATACGCTCTTGTTTCTTTTTTGTGTTCTTTGTCCGAGTCTTTGGACGTCCTGATCGTGTTGCGTTTTTTCCAAGGTCTGTGTTCCTCCGCCCCTGCGGTGTTGGCTCCTGGAATCGTTAAAAACCTTTTCGACGAAAAGGGCGCGACCCGCGTTTTGGGAATGTTGGGAAGTGTAGAGTCTCTCGTACCTGCGTTGGCTCCGATCTTAGGAGTTTGGCTCCTCACGTTCGGAACTTGGAAGTATTCCTTTTTGATCACAGCGTTTTTCTCGCTTTTTCTTGCGTTCGCGTTTTTGTTTTTACGGATAGAAAGCCCTCGTCCGGTTTCGGCAAAAGTGGATACGGGTTCCTATCGACAACTTTTACGTTCCCCGGTTTTTCAGAGATATTCGTTGAGCCAGGCTTTGAATTTGGGAGGTCTTCTCGTTTTCGTTTTCGGAGCACCCGTAATCATCGTCAAGACGATGAATTCGGATATCTCCAAATTCGCCCAGATGCAGACCATCGGAGTCGTTTTTTTTATTACTGGAGCGATTTCCTCCTCTTTTCTTAACCGTAAATTCGAACCGGAATCGCTCGTCACGATCGGAACGTTTCTTTCCCTTTTTTCATCTATTTTACTTTTATTATATTCCATTTTTGGCAACAACAATCCGAACTGGATTTTGGCGATCTTTCCTCTGATGAACTTGGGTTTGGGACTTCGCGGTCCTACGGGTTTTCTGAAGGGAATCCTTGCGTCGAACGGGGACGACAATCGGGCTTCTTCCCTCATTCTTCTTTCTATCATTTCCGTTTCCTCTCTGGGTACGGCGTTTATCGCGCCTTTTTTGCACTTCGGTTTATTTTCCTTGAGTTTGTTCGTCGTGTTTTTGCACGTAGGCGCCGGTCTTTCCCTCCTTTTCCTTCCTAAACTTACCTCCGATTGAAAAATTAAGATTTGTTTTAAACTCATTTCCTAAATCAAGTATATTTATGATACAGGAACTGCAACTTAGAGTCCCGCCCCACGTCGCGGGTCAGGAAGAAGTTCTCAAAGAATTCGTCTCCAAAATCCTCAAGGTCCGTACCGAAGAGATTCAAGACTTGATCGTACTTCGCCGTTCCATCGATGCGCGTCAAAAGAACGTTTTTTTTAATCTTAACGTCGCCGTTTACATCGGCGAAAATTTTATTCCGGAGCCGATTCCGTTTCCGGATTTTCCAAACGTGACTAACGCGGAGGAAATCATCGTGGTCGGAGCGGGGCCGGCCGGTCTTTTCGCTTGTCTTCAGTTGATACTTTCCGGCAAAAAGCCGATCCTTTTGGAACGAGGGAAGGACGTTAAAAATAGGCCTTTCGATCTTAAGGAGATCAACGTACATCACCTCGTTAACGAAGATTCCAATTATTGTTTCGGCGAAGGAGGGGCGGGCACTTATTCGGACGGAAAACTATATACACGTTCCAAAAAGCGCGGTAACGTCCGCCAAATTCTGGAATGGCTCGTCGGTTTCGGCGCCAATCCGGACATTCTAGTGGAAGCTCATCCGCATATCGGCACGAACAAACTTCCGAAAATCGTACGCAATATCCGCGAAAAGATAGCGGAGTGCGGCGGCGAAGTTCGTTTCGGAGAACGGGTCGTCGATCTTATTCTTGAAGGAAACAGAATCGCCGGAGTGGAGACCAAATCCGGTCTTAAAATATATTCAAAAAAAGTAATTTTATCGACGGGGCATTCGGCGAGAGATATATTCGAATTATTGCATATAAAGGGTATCGAAATCGAGCTAAAACCGATTGCCATCGGGGTCAGGGTGGAACACAAACAATCCCTGATCGATTCGATCCAATACGCGTGCGAGGTACGAAGCCCGTTTCTTCCTCCTTCCCCGTATAATATCGTAAAACAAATCGAAGGAAGAGGGGTATATTCCTTTTGTATGTGTCCCGGAGGTGTGGTCGCAGCGTGCGCGACAAAACAGGAAGAGATCGTGACGAACGGTTGGTCCTCCTCCAAACGCGCCCGTCCTTCCGCCAATTCCGGCGTAGTTGTGGAGCTTCGTCCCGAAGATTTTAAATCCTTTTCCTCGTTCGGTCCTTTGGCAGCGATGGAATTCCAAAAGGAAATCGAACGTAAGGCCTGGATCGCGGGTGGTCGTAGACAAACCGCTCCTGCGCAAAAATTGGGCGACTTTGTGGAAGGTAGGTTGTCCGTCGATCTTCCGCGAACTTCTTATACTCCCGGAATCGTATCCGTGGCGCTCGAAGAGGTTTTACCTCCGATCATCTTGCAAACGTTGCGAAAGGGCTTTCGAGAATTCGATAAATCGATGAAAGGTTATCTTACGAACGAAGCGGTCGTTCACGCTCCCGAAACGAGAACTTCTTCACCCGTTCAAATCCCGCGGGATCCGGTCACCTTGCAGCATATCAGAATCCAGGGTTTGTATCCCTGCGGAGAAGGCGCCGGTTATGCGGGGGGAATCATATCAGCGGCAATGGACGGCATTCGTTGCGCTTCGGCTTGCGCTGTCGTCTAACGTGGAATCGATAAAAGGAAACTAAGAACGAAAACGCAGAGTCTTCCGAATTCCGAACGGATCACGATCGAGGAAAGTTCTTTCTTTCGTATTCGAAAAATAAAACCCTGAAGATCGGAGATAATACATGAAATTCGGTTCCGCACTTTTACCCTTGTTGTTCGCTTTGATGGCCGCTATAGGAAACGCGTTTTACGCGTTCGGCCAGAAAAAATCCTCTCCCACATCGGGGCCTTTCCTATTTTTGATTCCTACCTTGTCTATTTGTATCGCACTTTTGATCGTTTCGGTTCTCTTTTACAGACCCGAGGATCTCAAACGTTATCTGACGGAGAATACTAATTACTTTTGGATAAGCGGAGTCGGTCTTTACTTCACGTTTTTGGGATTTTATCTTTTATATAGCAGATACGGAGCTTCGTATTACATTCTTTATGCGGTATTGTCCATTCTCACGACTTCGATCTTCGTGGGGGTGTTCCTATTCTCCGAAAAAGTAAACCTGTATCATTATCTTTCCATCGCGGCAGCTTTGGTCGCGATTCTGTTTTTTAATCTCGGGCAATCGTCCGAATGATCAGAGGTTCATCATCTGTTTGTTTAGGGTTTCGAGATCCCGGATCAGGTCTTCCGGTTTTGGACGAATCGTTTTGGCAAGTTTAAGACCGTCGTCGATCAGATCCAAAATGAGTTTTTTTTCGGCTAAGGCGCGCGCTTGAGGCATGGATTTACGTTCGTTTTTATAAAGCGAAGCCTTTTCGTCTATGATCGAGACGATCTTATTTAACGCGTGGATTTTTGCCTGTTCTTCCCCCATCGAAGTCCGCCTTATTTGAAGTTAGGAGAGGATTACGTTTTTTCGATATTCGGGAAAGTTTATTTTCTTCCGAATTTTCGTAAAATCCGTGTTAGTTTTTCCTTGTCGGTCCATAAAAAAAAGGAACAGATCAAGGCGCACAGAACCGCGAGGAAAAAAAGAAGTCCTCCGTCTCCCTCCTGTTCGATTCCTATCACGAATAGGTGAGAAACGATCGCTCCGATCATCAAACCCAATCCCAATACGGCGCCTATCCATCTTCGTTTCGGAATCAAGACGAGAACGGAAACGATCAACTCCGCGACTCCGCTTCCGATCCTTCCCCAAGGTTCCATTTGCAGTTGCGTGAAAATCGCCACCGATTCCGCGGCGCCGGTGAATTTGAAGAATAATGTCTGTAAAAATATCAAAGCAACGACGACGCTTAAGATTCGTAATAGACGTTCTTTGTTGATAGGTTCGATGAGGGACAAAAGATTTTCTCCTTGCGATCTTTCCGTTTCTTCGATCCAATATCGGATCGGTTACGGATCCAGGAAGAATTTAGGCTTTTGCCCCCGTTTTTTACGCGTATTACGGATTTATCGATACATATCCTCGATTTCCTTTTTATACTTATCCGCAACCACGTTCCGCTTTATTTTCATCGTCTGAGTCAACTCGTCTCCCGGTTCGAATTTTTTGTCGAGAATTCTGAAATTGGAAACTTTTTCGAAGTTCTTAAATCCGGTTTCGTTGGATACGAGCGATTTGATTTCGTTCTTAAAAAGACTCAACACGTCCGGATCGGAGTTGAGATTTTTCACTTCGTTTAACATTTTCGAACGAAGTTCTTTGAGATATTTCTCCAAGGCTTCTTCGTTCGGAACGATCAGAGCTCCTAAGGTTTTTTGATCGTGCCCTACCACCATAACCTGATGAATGAATTCGCTTCGCACCAGGGCGAATTCGATCGGTTCCGGTTCGAGATTTTCTCCTCCCAAAAGTACGATCGTATCCTTAGCTCTTCCGGAATATTTCAATTCTCCGGAAACGGTCCAAGTCAAAAGGTCGCCCGAGTTCAACCATCCGTCCGAACTCAGAATCTCCTTGGTTTTTTCGGGCTCTTTGTAATAACCTTTCATCACGTGATCGCCTTTGTGCCAAGCGATCCCTTTCACGCCGGGTTTAGTGATTTCGTTTCCTTTTTCGTCCGTTAGTTTGATTTGAACGCCGGGAATACAACGTCCCAACGTTCCGACGGTGATTTCCCCTAGGATACGTCTCGTGGAAATTCCGGATAATTCCGTCATTCCGTAACCTTCTAGGATCGGAATTCCGATCGCGTTGAAAAACGTATCGATGTATTGAGGCAGAGCGCCCGCTCCGGAAAGGGCGAATCTCAATTCTCCGCCTAATCCTTGTTTGATTTTATTAAACGCGAGTTGTGCGATCTGATTCGGAAGCCAGAGCAGAATCACAACCCAAGCGGAAATAAATTTTTGCCATAGGGCGGCGAATACGGATTTATTCTCGAAGGAATATTCCAATCCTTGCAATCGGGAAAGATGTTTGTAATAGGCGACCGCGATCTCCTTGAATAATTGAAACAACGTCTGCTGAAGAGGGGACGCCGTTTTCACCTTATCGTGGATCTTGTTGTAAAGACTTTCCCACACTCTCGGTACGGAAAGCAATAGTGTCGGTTTGATTTCCGCTAAGTCCTGACTCAACGTGGAAATCGAGGTGAACGCTTCGGCTCCGCCTGCGCGAAGACATACCGTTTCGACCAGACGTTCTGCGATATGCCAAGGAGGTAGATACGCCATACTTCGATCGCTCGGGTAGATGTTCAGGTCGTTTCCTTTTAAGGCGCTGTCCACGTTGAAGACTATATTTTTGTGGGTCAACATCACTCCTTTCGGTCTTCCAGTCGTTCCCGAAGTATATACGATCGTAGCAAGATCTTCTTCGCGGATTGCGCTCCCGCGTTTATGGAATTCGTCTGCGCCTTTGGAACGGATCCATTCTTTTCCTTTTTGTATCAAGTCGTTTAACAATAGTATTTCGAAGGGCCCGTCCGCTTCCGCGTCGCCCTTACGATCGAAAAGAACGACCTTTTTAAGGTGCGGATATTCCGATTTACGATTGAGAATTTTTTTGAGCGCGTTTTCGTTTTCTAAGAATGCGATCGAACATTCCGCGTGATTGAGAATATAAAGAAGATCCTCTTCGGTAGAATCCGTTCCCCGCGGAACGTCCACACATCCTATGTTGGTGATCGCCATACTACACCAGATCCAGCGAGCGCCGGAATCCGCGATCAATCCGACGGGGGTTCCCGGTTCCAATCCCAAGGAGATCAAGCCGCTTCCGATCTGTTGTACGGTCTCGTTTAATTTTTTAAAACTGAAGGGTTGATACGTTTTACCGTCCGGTTTGTAATACTGAGCCGTGGAATCGGCGAACGTTTCCGCGGAAGCCTTGAGGACGTGATACAAAGTTTGGGAAGGTATGGAGGGGATTCGACTGGATTTCATAGCAGGGAAGGATTCTAAAAAATCCCTTTTATGAGTCGAGTAGAAATCGCGAATGGAAAGAAATTATTCCCTTTTATGATTTCGGAATACAACCCGGCTCGGATCAATGTTTGATATGATTTCTACCGGAAAACTTCGCCTGGTATAAATTCTGATCCGAGAGTTCGATCAATTCCGCAAAGGAACGGATTTGCGGTTCGTCGGTGCAGGCGATTCCGATCGAAACCGTGATTTTGGAGAAAGGACTTCGGATATGAACTATCCCCAGGGCTTCCACCTTCGCCAAAATATTTAATGCGACAACGACCGCTCCTTCGATCGGAGTGTCCGGAAGAATGACGGCGAATTCCTCGCCTCCGTAACGGGTCACGATATCGTGAGATCTTCTTAGTCCCGCTTTGATTTCGTGCGCGACCTGAATCAATGCGCTATCACCTTCCCTATGTCCGTAGGTGTCGTTGAACTGTTTAAAAAAATCCACGTCGATCATCAATAACGATAGGGATGAACGCCCGCGTGTGGCGCGGCTCCAAGCGATTCGGATTTGTTCGTCGAAATACCTTCGATTGAACACCCGGGTCAACGGATCCATATAGGAAAGTTCTTCGAGTTTGCCTGCGTATTCCTCGATTTCTTCCTTTTCCTTTCTTATACTTCGAATCCGTTCCGAAAGGGCCAAGGACAAAAACAACACGCTCAACATGATCCCGGTCTGTAAAAACGGAATGGCGGGCGAGTCCTTGAGAAAAAATCCGAAACGACTGAACGCGAAAATGATCCCGCCGGTTAAGGTAAAAAACCAGGCCGTTAAAAAAATCACCGCCTTCCGCTCCCCTTTGATGGCGCGGAAAAAGGAGATCAAAAAAATCACCGTCATCTGCAACAGAGGAAACAAGGACGTGAACGGTATCAGATATCTTCCCGGAACCAAAGGAATCAAAAACGCCAATCCCAATCCGATCCATAAGGAACCTTTGAGAAACAAGTACATTCCCGAATATTTCCGCTTCGCTTCCAGATAGGAAGAGAGAAACAGCGACATAAAAATCATCATCAGCGCCACGGCTTCCAAATGAAGTTGATTGATGAATTTCGGTTGATTCGGGAAAAACCATTCGAACGCATAACCGGCGAGAATGATCTGATGAAGCAGAACCGAAAGTATTAGAAAAGAATAATAAAGTAGATATCTCTCCCGGATTCCAAAGAAAAGAAACAGGTTGAAAATCGCCATGACGCCTAACGCGCCGAAAAATGCGGAATCTTTGGCGAGCTCGGATGAGGTTTCACGTTCCTTGGTTTTTACGTCGTAAAGGGTCATCGAAAGACTCAAGGCTCCTTCGGTGAAAATGCGGACGGCAACTTTCGTTCTTCCTTTTTTTTCCAAAGGAAGGGGAAACAAAAACAGTCGGTTTTCCACGGGTCTCGTCATAAACGGAAGGACGTCGCCCGTATTGTATTCACCCGAAACTCCGTTTGCATCTTTGAAAAAGACGTCCACCCGATCCAAATGAGGATAGTGGAGGGTCAGCAAAAATCGGTTTTCGACGAAATCCGGCGTTTCCACTTCGAAATAGAGCCAATAAGGAACAGAATCATAGCCGAATCCGAAGGTGGGATTTTCCACCTTCTGCACCGGAAGCGAACCGAGAGATTCGAAAAAATCCTTCGCGTGAAACCTTAGTTCCGGATCTCTTACGTAATAAACGGAATTCAGTAAGGATTGTTTTCCGGGGAAATCCGGTTTTATAATCAGAGCGGGTTCGATTGCAAAAAGAGAATTCGAAAGAATAAAAAACGCGATCCAAAAAACTTTTCGTCCGAAACAAGACACGAATCGCATCCGGATAAGTTGGGGTCTCCAAAGGATTTGTCAAATATTTTCAGAGAATCGGCCTTCTAAGATTTTCCCGCTTTGAAAATTCCGCATGTTCGTATCAATAATTTCGTGACTCACGCTCGGGTATTCATCAGAATGCTGAGAACCATCTTTGAACGCCGAGGAAACCGCAGTGGACACTGATCCGATCCGAAACGCATCCGCACAAACGCTTCCACTTTCGAAAAAAACGAAAGGAATACTGGGAGTCGTATTCGATTTTACCAGGTTACTCTCCCTTGGAATCCGAGCCAAACTCGCCCTTTTTACCGGCGCCTTGATTGCACTGACCGTAGTGGTTCTTTCCTTTATCGACGTAAATCAACAGACCGAAATCCTCACCCAAAGTTACGAAAAACAAGCGGCGATTTCCAGACATTATATCTCCGGTTTGGTTTTGGAGTTGGAGAATATTTCGAGCAGTCTGATTCGTGTGGAATCCTTTCGTGAACGCGTAAAACGTCAAAGCCAGGCTCTTCGCAAATACAGAACGAAGGTGGTTACTCAAGAGGAAAAGCAGGTCAGCCTTTTCGGTTTTAAGACGAAGTTGTTCGGCGTTTTGGGTACGGAAAAAAAATCCGAAATCAAGGACACATACTATTCCGTTTATCTTTCCAAATCGGACATCGAGGAATTGGAGAAAAAAACCCATTCTCTTCTGCGGGATCCGAACGGTCTCGGAATTGCGGACGCGACGTATTCCAAGCTCAAAAACCTGGCCCAGGTCGTCGCGATTTTAGAAGCGGATCTGAACGAACAAAAAGCTAAACGAGACGAGTTACGTTCGAAAACGAAAGTTTCCGAAAAGGAAATTCAGGAAACGGAGGCCGCCACCGAGTCCTTAAAGGATAAGATTGAAAAGGCGCGTAACGTGTTGGATCGTTCCATTTTGGAACTTTCTTTGTCCAAACAACACAGAAAGATCGAAGAACTCGGTCTGGATATGTCCTTGTATCGGATCCAGACGTTTCCCGTAATCGGTAATCAGGTAAAGGAGAATCTGATTCCTTCCTTCGACACGAAAATTTTCAAACCCGACGGACCGGTCAATTCGGATCTTTTTTTCTCCGAAATCGACGCGCACCTCAAGGATTCTATCCGGAAAATTTTGGCTCTCGACTTTTCCCAAAATATTAGAGAAAACGCATACACGATCGGAAAAACGGAGTTGCAGACGTTGTATTCCCCCATTTTCCGAAATCAAAATTCCACCGAACGCGCGTTAAAGCTCCGTGAAACTACTCCGGATTTCGCTAAAGGTTATTTACAGAATGATACTAACGTTTCGGCGCAGATTCGTGATCTGATTCCTTCCCTTAAAAAAAGGATCCAGGAGCTCAAAGGCAAAAAACCTCCGGTTCCTCCGTTTCAAGATAAGACGTACCGAGATTTGTATGCCCGTTATTCCAAACTCGTCCAGGATCGGGACGAGATGTTCGAAAAATTCCGAGATGAATTTTCGGAGGATAAAAAGACCGTCGCAGAAACGGCGGCAAAACCGAAGTCGGGAAATCAAAAAAATCCTAGGGCGTATTTTCCGATTCAGAGCGAGACCGATCTGTGGATCGATTCCATCGGTCGTGCGAGAAACGCGGCTTTGGAGGATTGGATCGTACTTAGATTCAGCCAAAATTCCGGAGCGTACCAGGATTATCTAAGAAATCCGAAAGAGCAGATTCTCGCGAAAGAACGTTATGCGGCGCTTCGGGATTGGATCTATTCCGGTAAAAGTGAAACTCCTCCGCCTCAACTCAAGAAATTAATTTCCGACGGAATCGTTGCGAATTCGAGAGGTGAGGCGGAGGAAATCCTGTGGAGTTTGGATTCGAAACCGCTGCTTTCCGAATCTGGAGAAGGGATCGTTTCGTCGATTCTCACCGCGAATCTTTCCGGGATTTCCAGAACTCTCGTGGATCGTACGGAAGGGTTGCAGATGATCCGTAAAAATAGGAATTCCGCGATCGCGACCGCTCTGATCATTTGCGCGATGTCTATTCTTCTCGCGATTTTAATCTCCGGTTTTGTGGTTCAAAAAATCAAACGGATTATCTTTCACGCGGAGGAAGTAGGACAAGGAAATTTAGAAGTTCAATTCGAACAGGGCGGTAAGGACGAATTGGGGACGTTGACGATCGCGCTCAACTCGATGGTAGCCGGTTTGCGCGAACGCGAGAAGATCAAAAATATCCTCGGGACCATGATCGACCCGGTCGTTGTAAGCGAAGCGATGGTCGATCTCGCTGCGTTAAAACGCGGTAGCGAGAAACGGATCACTGCTTTTTTTTCGGACGTCGCCGGTTTTTCCAATATCAGCGAAAAACTCACTTCTGTCGAATTAGCATCTTTGTTAAACGAATACCTTTCCGCGATGACGCTTATCCTAAAGAAACACGAAGGTGTTCTGGATAAATATATCGGGGACGCGATCGTAGGAATTTTCAATGCGCCCGTGGAAGTGGAAAGTCATTGTATTAAGGCGGCGAGGGCTTCCGTGGAAATGATCGAGACTCTGGAAAAACTCAGGCAGGATTGGAGGGATCGAAAGGTATATATTCCCGAAGCCCAAGAGATGCAGATTCGAATCGGACTCAATACGGGTCTTGCTAAGGTAGGGTTTATGGGAACCGATTCCATTTCCGCATATACGATGATGGGAGACACGGTCAATCTCGCGGCGCGTTTGGAGGCGGCGGGGAAGGACTACGGAGTGAGCATTTTGGTGAGCGAATCCGTACGACACGAGATCAAAGACGAATTTTTTACAAGGCTATTGGACGTGGTTCGAGTGAAAGGAAAAAACGAACCGGTTCGATTGTACGAACTCATAGGAAGGCCTGAAAAAATTTCGGAACGAATGGAAGCGTCCGTTTTGGAATTCGCGAAAGGGTTCGAGGCATATCTCAATCGAGAATGGTCCTTGGCTCAGGAATTATTGGAAAGTTCTCAGATTACGCGCGGAACCAAGGACAAGGCCGCCGCGCTTCTTATCGAACGATGTGAGGAATACAAACTCAATCCTCCGGAAAAAAGCTGGGACGGAGTATATACTAGAACTCACAAATAATACGACAAATCGATTCCTAAAAAAAGAAAACCGCCTGCCGCGATCCAATAAATGGAAATATCTTTTTTCCATCGTAAAAGGAGAACTCCCGTTACGGTAATGAACAAAGGCATCCATCGAACGCAGGAAAACGGCGCTCCTAAACAGGAGTCGGAACTTGCGCCGGGTTCCAGCAATACGGATTTTGCGAAATAAATTCCCAAATGAAGGATCACGGCACAAACGCAAGCGGTCACGTAATCCAAAACGAAACGCAGCGGAACGGATTCCGTCGTTTTTTCCACGATGGGCGCCCCTCCCAGAATTAGAATAAAGGAGGGCAAAAACGTATAATAAGCGGTTAACGTGAGACCCAAAACCCCGGAGAGAATAGAATCGTAACGATGTGCACCGGCTAAAAAACCGATAAACGTTAAGACCATCACGAGCGGCCCCGGCGTACTCTCGCCGAACGCCAATCCGTCTATCATTTCCCCGAGGCTGATCCAACCCGCGGGACCGGTCGCGTATTCCGCTACGCTCGGAAGAATCGCGTATGCGCCGCCGAACGTCAACAATGCGGTTTTCGTGAAAAAAAGGATCAGATCCTTCCAGAAAGAAAACTCCGTCCTTAAAAAAAGAAGGATCGCGAGCAGAGGAACCGCCCAAAGGATCAAAGCGGCGCTTCCGATTCCGCCCATGTATTTTAGAATTTTATAATTTTCTTCCCTACGGCGTACGTTTTCGGAAAATTCTCCGATTCCGATCGAAAACCGTTCTTCCTCGGACGGTGACTTTTTTTTCTTAGTCGCCTGTTTGGATAAGAAAAAGGAAAAGATTCCGAATATCATAGAAAACGCAAGTAGATACGGATATGGGATTCGTAAAACGGACATACCCAAAATCGTGGCCGCAAAACAGATCCAGTGTCCCTTCGTTTTTATCCCTTTCGGAATCCAATTCAGAAAGGATACGAAAACGATCGAAAGTACCGCGGGTTTGACTCCGTTCAGGAACGAAACCGCAAAGGGCACGTTTCCATAATAAAAGTATAAACTACTAATTCCCAAAAAGATAAAAAAAGAGGGAAGAACGAATAAAAAACCGGCAACAATTCCGCCTAACGTTCCGTATAACATCCAACCGAGATAGGTGGCAAGTTGCCCGGCTTCCGGGCCGGGTAATAACATACAATATCCGAGTGCGTGGGTAAACCGATCTTCGGAGATCCATTTTTTCTCCTCCACAAGATGTTTGTGCATCAACGCGATTTGTCCCGCGGGACCGCCGAAGCTGATCCATCCGAGCCGGAACCAAAATCCGACGGCTTCCCAAAACTCCGGTTTATTCGTTTGCATTAGAGGATCCTGCCGATTCGGAAAAAAAGTGGCCATTTGACGGAACGGAGTTTCGAATTTCCCCAGGAAGATCGTAATTGGTCCTCCACTTCGGAAACCGGATCGCGCCCGTTTTTTTGGATGAATTTCTGGACGCTGGACCACGTGCGTAAATAACCTAACACTTGTTCCACCGTCCAAAACTCTTCCATAAAAAGTGCGGGAGGATCGATTTCAGAAAACGGGAAAGGGACCGTTTTGTACGCTTCTTCCACGTATCTACGTTCGGGAGGCCAGTAAGGTCCCGTGATCTCGCCGTACAGACGTTTGACGATCGTATCCGTTTCGGGCGAAGTGGTTTGCAGACCGTAACCCCAGATCGCAAGCACGCCGCCGGGTTTGCATACGCGTCTTACTTCGGTGAAAAAAGCGTCGAAGTCGAACCAGTGGAAGGCCTGCGCGACAGTGACCAAATCCACTTGCAGATTTTCTAATGTGGAATTTTCCGCGCTGGCCACGAGATATCGCACTTTCGGATGTTCTTCCGCTTCCGAGATCTGATTGGCGCTCGGATCGGTTGCGATGACGGAATCGAAAACTTCCGCCAAAGAAACCGCGGCTTGCCCGTTTCCGGTTCCACAATCCCAGACCGACGTACCGTCCGGGACGAGGGTTTTTAGATACGAAAAAAGTTCTTTCGGATAACCGGGTCGAAACTCGGAGTAGGAGGAGGAATGTGAGGAAAAATGATCCCTAAAACTCATACCCAAAGTTTCGGGGATCGTTATGCGACATCAAGCGGTTTTAAAACGAACCGTCGGGATGTTTTTTGAATTCCTTTTGGTTGATGAAAAGATATTGATACTGGATCTGTTTTCCGTCCTTCGTTTTCGCTTGTATCATCAACGGAAGAAACGTGGATTTTCTGGAGAAGTCCGGAATTCGCACCGTGTAATCGGGGGATTTATTTTCGGCGAGAACGTCTTTACTCTTGATTTTGATGTTCACCGTTTCGGGTTGAACTCCTTCCAGGTGAATCTTAAATTCCTGTCCCGTTTTCACCCAAGAGCCGTCCTGAATTCCGATGGAAATTTTCGGAGGAGGCGCCATCGTCAAAATGGAATTGAATGCGGACTGCGATTGTCCCCAAGGCACAAGAGAACGATGCACGTTGTAAACCGGAACCCCCGGAACGTTTTTGCCGGGATTTACGGTAAACGCCATACGATAACCGATCTCTTTTGCTTCTTCGATCACCCTCGGATCGAATAACCCGAACGGATAGGCGAGGTCCACGACCTTTCTTCCCGTTTTTTGTTCCAAGATCTGTTTTGATTCCAGCAATTGTTTACGGATCAACGTACGACTCATCGTGGGAAGTTTCGGATGATACAAAGTATGCGAGCCTAAATCCAAAACGCCGCTGTCGAGAGCGCTTTTGAGTTGTTCCCAAGTCATGTAGTATTTTTTTCCGGAAGAAATGATCGTAGGGTAAATGAAGATCGAAGCCGTAAATCCGTATTTCTTCAAAAGAGGAACCAAAACTTCCAGGTGAGTTTTGGAGCCGTCGTCGAACGTCAAAAGAATCGGTTTTTCGGGAAAGTCCGAAGGTTTTTTGCCGTTGATATACGCATAGAATTGATCCAGACGAACCGTTTTGTAACCCGCCGCTTTGAGAAACTTAAACTGTTCTTCCAAAAGATCGGGATGAAGATTGTATCCTCCCATCGGACCGCCTTCCGCCGCCAAGTGATGATAACAAAGAACGGGAACGCCGCCCCCGGAAGAAGTATCGATTCCTTGTGTGGAATACGTGGGACTGGCCGGAGTATCGTCCTTCACGGTCGGAAGCGCGTCCTCGTATTTTTTCTTTTTGAAATCGTTCCCCCGTTTCGCGCTCGTTTTGGAATCTTTCGGGGAAGGTTTCGATTTTTTGCGGGTCGGCCCTTCCGCATCGGAGGAAACGTCCGAGGATTCTTCCGAAGAGTCCGGTTTTACTTTTGGATTCTTTTTAGAAACGGATTTCGAAGTAGAAACGTCTTCGGATTCGGAAAGTCGTTCGGACGTAGTTCCGGAAGGAGATTCTTTCGAAGAAGACGAATTCGATTTCGTCTTTCGTTTTTTTTCGGGATGGAGGAAGTCGTCCACGGGAGAAGCGTTCAGCGACAACGAAAGAAATAAAAAAATTCCTGCGATTCCGATCCGTCGTAGAACGTTCCAACGGTCGTTGGTTTCGGTCGATGAAAGGATCGAGTTTTGGGGAAGTCCTCGGTGAAATACGGCTGCGCCGTCGTGAAGGGAAAGTTTTGTTTGTTTAGTTTGCATTCCTGAATCCGGGTTCAGAGTCTTGGGTTAGTCTTTTTGAGACTCTTCCCCAGGCAAGCGATTCCCGAAAGTTTTCAAGGGCAGAATTTAGTAAGGGCGCGACGCGCTTGAAAGTGACCGAGTCGTTCGGCTTGTTTCCAATCCTGACAGGCGTTTCTTTTTTCCTTCACCGCCCAATTGGCCACGGCTCGATTGTTGAACGCGTTTGCGTAATTCGGTTTGCGTTGGATCGCGGCGCTGAAGTCTTCGATCGCACCTTGAAAATCGGCGATTCCGATTTTTGCGAATCCCCGGTTGTTAAAGGCGATCGCGTATTCTGGATTTTTTTCCAAGGCCTGCGTATAATCTCCGATCGCTCCCGTTTCATCCCCGGCCTTGCTTTTGGCAAGACCGCGGTTGTTCAAAGAGGAGGGATTGTCCGGATTTACGTCCAAATCCCTCGAATAAAATTCTATGGCCTCGGAAAAACTTCCGTTTTTAAACTTGGAATTTCCCTGAAAGAACGGACTCGGATTTGCATTCTGAGAGAGTCGATCGTCCTCTTTTTTTTCCTGCGAAGAGAAGCAGAATAAAAACGATTCTGCACAACATAAAAGCACGAGCAGGAAACCGATTTTCGGTTTAAAACCGGAATGGTTTTTCATAAGACCTTAAGAAAAAATTTATTTCCCTTCTTTTTCCCGGATCAATCTTTTCAAAACCGATTCGCTATGGGAGCAGAGTTTTAAAATTCCGCCTTTGGCCGGTTTTTGTCTTTCGAGTTCCAAAAGTTGAGCCGCAAAGCGGAACTTTCTGCGGATATGATTGACCGCGGGAATGGACGTTTTGAAACTTCGAGCCAATTCGTGATCGGTCAAACCTTTCCCGTTGAGGTCGAAGAATTTAGCCAACTTATCCTTATCCCATACGATCTTTTGATCGGTTCGATAATAGTTATGCTGTTCCAGACGTTTGCTGTTCCGTTCGTAAGAGCCTTGGTTCCTCTTCTTTCTCCAGAAGGGGTGACGGTTTCTTGCATACTTGATATCATCGATCGTATAACCCGTAGACGTGAGCCATTCCGATGTGATGCTGGACTTTTTGGGACCGGTCAGTTTCGACTTGATCGATAACTCGATGTACTGCTCCGGAGTTGATGCTGAAAGTAGTTTCCGTTTTTCTTTTTCGTAGATTTCCATATTTTTTTACGCTCATTTAAGGATCGGCGGATGAAACCATCCGCCAAATTCAAGGACTATTGTTATCATATTATGTTTAACTTGAAAACATTTTTCCGAAATGAGCGGGAATTTCTGAAACGGATTTGTTACTGCAAAACTACATCCGAAGTAATCCGCAACTTACCAACGAAAGTTACCTTCTTTGTTAAACCCGAAACCGATCGGTTCGCTCGAAACACCGGGGCAAACGACGGCGGCTTTCCCCGAAAGACGAAACGAAGAACTACGTTTTGTGACCGCGTTTGCGATCGCATTCGAAACTGACTTTAAAGGGAAGCTGGTCTTAATCGTAAGAACGGATTCTTTTCCGTTGTTTACGATGTGAGTCGGTGAACCCGTTAGGAATTTATCGTTTTCCAAAAACAAATCGAAATTTAAATTCTGAAATTGCAAATCGGAAGCCGCCTTGTTGTTAAGTACTATTTCGAATTCCGTATCGATGGAAAGATCCAAGGTTTCTAAACCGGCAGTTAACGCAGAGCCGGGAGATTTTTTATTTTTCGGAGAGAGTAACGCGTCCAAAAACGAAACGGCTTTTTTCGCCAATTCCTGAGAGTTTGCGGATTGTGTCACCTTGGCAACGTCCGGTTTCAGGATTTTAAAGTTTCTGATTTCTATGTTCGGAAGAACGGCGGGAATCAACCGTTCGTCTTGAAACGGGAATTTGAGCGCGTTCGTGCCCGCCAAAACCGCATATCGTTCGGGGATCGGAAGAGCCGCTTCTCCTTCCAAACGGATCAAAAGCTCCTTCTTTCCGGGAATTTTTTTGTACAATGTCGCAAGATCGGCGTATTTCAGTTTTACTTCGATCGGAAGATCTTTTTTGGCGGAGGCTCCGATCGATTCCAAATCGAATTTCACCTTGGTAAATTGAGTTCCTTCGATTTTTAAATCCAGATCGAGTTTGGAGGCGGGAAGGGAAATCGGATACGGATTTCGAACCTCGGAGCGGATCAATAATCGGATGTCTTCCAAGGTAATTTCGGCAATCTCCACTTTTTCAAAGGAGATCTCGGGGGTTTTGATTTTGTCTTTGACGGATCGTAATTGCGCACAACCTGCCAAACCGAAACAAACCAGCGGAATGAAAAAAAAGTCGATTTTGAATTTCAAGATGTTCCCTCCCACGGGAAGTAAAAGTAAACGGTAACACTGATTTAGAAAGGGGGAATTTCTTTGAAAAGAAAGTTTTTCGAAAAGAAAACCTCTTTCCAAAAACGGGCCCGAACGCGTAAACCGAAATCGCTTTAGTAAAATCGAAAATCACCGTTCTTTCACGCGTTTGTTCTTTAGAATATGAGCGAATACTCATGCTTTCACGAAAAGATCGAATCAATTCGGTTCAAAGTTTAGAATCCTCTAATCCGATCGCATGTAAAAATTTTGCAGGTCGTTTCGAATTTAAATCCAAAATCACCCAATCGGTTTCCGCTTTGCAACAAAGAAGGGAATCGCTTTCTCTTAGGATTTTCTGGATAAAAACGGCCCTCGTCGGCGAGGAAACCGAAAGTTCGGATTCGATTCGGATTTCCTCGGGATACGAAATCTCACGTTTGAATTCGAGTGAAATGGAAAGAATCACGGGGCCGAATCCTTCTTTGCGGAGAATTTCCATAGAAAACCCCCAGTCACGCATCGCGCGCATCCTTGCTTCATCCAGATAACCCTGGTAGTTTTTGTTGTTTACGTGACCGTTCGAATCCAATTCGTCCCAGCGAATCGGAAGACGGGTAACGTGCTCCTTACGAATCGAGTGCAAGGTTTGTTTTTGGGCGGTGCTCATTGGACTTCTCCTAAAATCAATTTTTCGTAGAGGGGGACGAAATTTTTCAGATAGGAAACGTCCCCGGACGCTCTTGCCACGAGCATCGTTCCTCTCCAAGAACATTCTAATATTCGAATACGATTTCGGACGGATTCCGCACGCGGGTTCTCTTCGGGAAGCGACAAGGATTCGTAAATCCCCGTTTCGATCCGATGTAAGGAAACGGCCAGAGAATCTCGGAGCAACGGTTGGTCCTCCGAGGAAATTTGAGCCAAAAAATTGATCAAACAGGAAATCCCTTGGGGAAGGAGTTCCAGCTCCCAAGCGACTTTTCGTTGGTATAAATGGAGGAGAGACGTTTTATTTCGACCGGCTTCCGCCAAAACCGAGTCATTCCAAAGAATCGCGTTTTGTACATACCTCTCCAATGCACGGAGCAAAAAGTCGCTCTTGGAATCGAAATAGTTGTAAAACGAACCTTTGGGAATTCCGGCGGAATCCGCGATCTCTTGGATTCCGACGGCGTCAGGTCCGAATTTGCGAATCAAAGCGGTTCCGGTTTCTAAGATTGCGTTTCGTTTGGCGGTAGATGCTTCCTGGGAAAGTCGCATGATGGTTTATTTAAAGCGACTGGTCATATTAATTGCAAGTAAAATCCGAACGTTTGAGGGAGGAGATGCGCAATTTTGTTTAAGAATGAAACTGTGTGGGAACTCACACAGGGAGGTTGGGTGGGCGGATCCGTTCCCGTTGTAGAATGCGAACGGTATTTTTTCGAGAACCGCGCGGGAGGTACCACATAAATTCGGAAAATTTTCGTATTTCCGGCCTTTCGTGTGAGTTCCCACACAAAAACTTTTCTACCATCCAAAACAAAAAGTCTTGCAGATATCAAGATATCTTGATATCTTCGTTTCCGTGGAACTTGTAGAATCGAAAGTGATCGGTGGGAACTCCTCTCGGCAGATTCTTTCCGCTCTCAAAGCGCTTTCGGATGAAACCCGAATTCGGATTCTACATATCCTTTCCTTGTCTCCATTGAACGTTCAGGAAGTTACGGAAGTCCTTCGTATGGGACAATCCAGAGTTTCGAGACATTTGAAAATCCTAACCGACGCGGGATTCTTAGTTCCGGAACGAGAAGGATCCTGGGTTTATTACCGAATTCCCGAAGAACGAAAATCCCCCGATTTTTCCTCCGAAGTTTCGGAATTACTACTTTCCTACAAAGAAGATCTACCGTTTTTGGCGGCGGATCAAACTCAGGTCTCGCAAATTCTTTCGAGAAGAGATCAGAAAAACACATTCTATTTTAATAATGTAGCCCAGGATTGGGAAACGATTCAAAAAGACGTTTTGGATCCGGCGATCTACCGAAAAAAAATTCTTTCCTATTTACCGGGAACCTCCTCCGTTATCTACGATCTGGGCTGCGGTCCGGGAGGATTGATTCCGTATCTTTTGACCAAGGCGGACCAGGTGATCGGAGTGGATTCCTCCCCTAAGATGGTGGAGGAAGCGGAGGCGGTTTTTGCCGGAAATTCGCACGTCTCCTTCGTAAATTCTCCTTTGGAAGACGTAGCACAATACGCGCCGACAAAAGCGGACGCGGTCGTTGCGTCGATGGTTCTTCATCACCTTTCCAACCCGCCCGGTGTAATTCGCGAAATTTATAAAATTCTAAAGCCCGGCGGAACTTTCTGTCTCGTCGATTTAAAAAAACACAATCAGGAATTCATGCGCGACAACTTCGCCGATCTTTGGTTGGGATTCGATCTTTCCCTTTTGCAGGATTGGTTGGAGCTTTCCGGTTTTACGGTTCGCGCGCATGAGGAATTCGACACGGATAACGTTTTCAAAATTTTGATCATTCAAGCAACGAAAAAGGAGGACTAACATGTCCGCAATAACACAAGAGAAGGGCTTAAGCTATAAAGTAAAGGATCTCTCCCAAGCAGAATGGGGAAGACAAGAGATCATCCTGGCCGAAAAAGAAATGCCGGGGCTTATGGCGATAAGACAGGAATACAAAGGCAAAAAACCTTTGGCGGGAGCAAGAATCGCAGGATCTCTTCACATGACGATCCAGACCGCGGTTTTGATCGAGACGCTGACGGAATTGGGAGCGGAAGTTAGATGGTCCTCTTGCAATATCTTCTCCACCCAGGATCACGCAGCGGCTGCGATCGCAAAAGCGGGTATTCCAGTTTTCGCATGGAAAGGTGAAACGGAAGAAGAATACTGGTGGTGTATCGAGCAGACCATTTTCTTCGGAGACAAAGGTCCGAACATGATCCTCGACGACGGGGGAGACCTTACCGCTTACATTCACGAGAAATATCCTCAATTGTTAAGCGAAATCCGCGGAATTTCCGAAGAGACCACCACGGGGGTTAAGAGTCTTTACAAACTTCTTAAGAAAGGAGAATTGAAGGTTCCCGCTTTCAACGTAAACGACTCCGTTACAAAATCCAAGTTCGACAATCTTTACGGTTGCCGTGAATCCCTCGCGGACGGCATCAAAAGAGCGACCGACGTTATGCTCGCCGGTAAAGTGGCTCTGGTTTGCGGTTTTGGAGACGTGGGTAAAGGTTCAGCGGCTTCTCTTCGCAACTTCGGTTCCAGAGTGATCGTGACCGAAATCGATCCGATCTGCGCTCTTCAGGCTTCTATGGAAGGGTATCAGGTTCTTCGCGTGGAAGACATCATCGAACAAGTGGACATCGTTGTAACCGCAACCGGTAACGACGACATCATCACTCTCGAGCACATGAAAGCGATGAAAGACGGAGCGATTCTTTGTAACATCGGACACTTCGACACAGAAATCCAAATGTCCAGACTGAACGGAGAAAAAGGCGTAACCAAAAAGGAAATCAAACCTCAAGTGGACAAATACACTTTCCCGGACGGTAAATCCATCATCGTTCTCGCGGAAGGACGTCTTGTAAACCTCGGTTGTGCGACCGGTCACCCTTCTTTCGTGATGTCCTGTTCTTTCACCAATCAGGTATTGGCTCAGATCGAACTTTACAACAACAAATACGAGTTGGGAGTTTACACTCTTCCGAAACATTTGGACGAGAAAGTTGCGGCTCTTCACCTCGATCAGTTGGGAGTTCGTTTAACAAAACTGAACCAAAAACAAGCGGATTATCTGGGAGTTCCCGTAGAAGGACCTTTCAAACCGGATCATTACAGATATTGATCTGATTCGCGGATTTTTTCGAATACGGATTCCGAAACTTCGACTTTAGCGGTCGGAGTTTTTAGGGATCCGTCTCGGAAAGAACGTGCGGCGTCTTGCTCAAAACGATGGCCTATGTTGTCACAGAACCCTGCAGAAACTGCAAATATACGTATTGTGCCTCCGTTTGCCCCGTCGAAGCCTTTCGAGAGGGCGCCGATTGTCTTTACATCGAACCTTCCATCTGTATCGATTGCAACAAATGCAGACCGGAATGTCCTGTCGAGGCGATTTATCCCGATTACGAAGTCCCGTCGATTTGGCGGAGCTGGATATCGGAAAATGCGGAAAGATCGAAAGTCTCCCCGGTCATATCGGACGTAAAAATTCCGCTCAAAAAAGAAGGCTGCGTCGATCCTGTTTTTTGAATATTAAAATATCAAGTTATACTACTTTATAAAAACTGAAGAATTACCCATGACTTACAAAGCTCAGAACTACACCAATACATCATCAAAGGAGCTGCTCTCCTTGTTGGAAAAACGGATCCTCGTTATTGACGGCGCAATGGGGACCATGATTCAACGTTTCGGGTTGCAAGAAGACGACTTTCGGGGAAATATCCTCAAAGACCATCCGCATTCCCTGAAAGGAAACAACGAACTCCTTTGTTTGACCCGACCCGACGTTATCGAAGCGATCCATCTCAAGTTTTTGGAAGCGGGTGCCAATATCATAGAAACGAATACCTTTAGTTCGAATCTGATTTCACAAGGAGACTACAAAACCGAATTTTTGGTCGCCGACTTGAATAAGGCAGCTGTAGCGTGCGCCCGGAACGCGGTCGAAAAATTCAAAAAGACGAATCCGGATCATCCTTGTTTCGTAGCGGGAGCGATCGGGCCGACGACAAAGACCGCCACTCTTTCTCCGGACGTAAACAATCCCGCGTTTCGCGCCGTCACGTTCGACGATCTGGTAGCGGCTTTTTACGAACAGACCCGGGCGCTTGTCGAGGCGGGAGTCGATCTTATTCTTCCGGAAACGAACATAGACACCCTCAATCTAAAGGCGGCGATTTTCGCCATCGAACAGGTATTCGAAGATTTGAATATTCGGATACCTTTATGTCTTTCCGTAACCATTACCGACGCCTCCGGCAGAACCCTTTCGGGTCAGACGGTCGAGGCCTTTTATAACTCCATCGCGCATTGTAATCCTCTTTCGGTAGGAATCAACTGCGCGCTCGGCGCGGACGAAATGCGTCCGTACATCGAAGAACTCTCGAGAGTCTCCTCCTGTTACATCAGCTGTTATCCAAACGCGGGGTTGCCGAACGCATTCGGCGGTTACGATCAAACTCCGGAGGAATTCGGAAAATATATTCAAGAATTTGCAAGTTCGGGCTGGCTGAACATCGCCGGAGGTTGTTGTGGAACCACTCCGGAACATATCGCGGAGGCGGCGAAAGCGGTCCGCGGGAAAAAAGCCAGGGTTCTTCCCCAAATAGCGGACATTACCCGTCTTTCCGGTCTGGAACCGTTGAACGTCACACCCGACAAAGGATTCCTGCTCGTCGGCGAGAGAACGAACGTGACGGGATCTCCGAAATTCAAAAAACTCATCATCGAAGGGAACTTCGAAGAGGCGGTTTCCGTCGCTTTACAACAGGTCGAAGCGGGCGCGAACATCATCGACATCAACTTCGACGAAGCGTTGTTAGACGGAGAAGCGTCGATGAGACATTTCCTAAACCTCATCGCGGGAGAACCCGACATCGCGAAAGTTCCTTTTATGATCGATTCCTCCAAGTGGAGCGTACTCGAAGAAGGTCTGAAGTGTATTCAAGGGAAACCGATCGTAAACTCGATTTCTCTCAAAGAAGGGGAAACAAAATTCCTCGAATACGCGCGTAAGATAAAACGATACGGCGCGGCCGCCATCGTCATGGCGTTCGACGAACAGGGGCAAGCGGCGACCAAAGACGATAAGGTGCGCATCTGCAAACGGGCGTACGATCTTCTCGTTACGAAAGCCGATTTTAATCCGAACGATATCATATTCGATCCGAACATTCTTACGGTCGCTACGGGAATCGAAGAACACAACAACTACGCGATGGATTTCATCGAAGCCGTCCGCGAAATCAAAAAAATCTGCCCCGGCGCAAAAGTATCCGGCGGTTTATCCAACGTTTCCTTTTCTTTTCGCGGTAACAATCCGGTCCGCGAGGCCATGCATTCCGTGTTCTTATACTACGCGATCCAAGCAGGGATGGATATGGCGATCGTAAATGCGGGAATGCTCGCGGTCTACGAGGAGATTTCGAAGGATCTATTAGAATATGTTGAAGATGTAATATTAAATAGAAGACCTGACGCCACCGAACGTCTCGTCGAATTCGCCGAAAATTTCAAAACTTCCGGAGACAAGGCGGATAAAAAAGGCGAATCCTGGAGGGAAGGGACTACGGTCGAGGAACGACTTTCGCACGCTCTCGTCAAAGGAATCGTAGAATATATCGATCAGGATACGGAGGAAGCCCGCGCTAAATACGGACGTCCGTTATCCGTCATTGAAGGACCTTTGATGGACGGAATGAAAATCGTGGGCGAACTGTTCGGAGCCGGTAAGATGTTTCTTCCTCAGGTGGTCAAAAGCGCCCGGGTTATGAAAAAATCGGTCGCTTATCTTTTGCCTTTTATGGAGGAGGAAAAAAGCTCGGAGGAAAACTCGACCCGACAAAAATTCCTCATCGCGACGGTAAAGGGAGACGTTCACGATATCGGAAAGAACATAGTAGGAGTGGTGCTCGCCTGTAACAATTACGAGGTTATAGATTTAGGAGTAATGGTTCCGACCGAAAAAATCCTGGAAGAAGCAAAGAAGCATAACGCGGATATCATCGGTCTTTCCGGTCTCATTACTCCTTCCTTGGACGAGATGGTTCACGTGGCTTCGGAAATGAAACGCACCGGATTCGAAGTGCCTTTGTTGATCGGGGGAGCGACCACGAGTTCTGCGCATACCGCGGTGAAAATCGCACCCGCATACGATCATCCGGTAGTACACGTCGTGGACGCGTCGCGAGTCGTGAACGTGGTCAATCAGCTTCTTCATCCGGATTTAAAGGAAACATACGCCAAAAAAATCAAAGAAGATCAGATTAAGGCTAGAGAGAATTATTTCAACACCAGAGCGGAACGTAAACTCGTATCCCTCGAACAAGCAAGGGACAACAAGGAACAGATCGACTGGGAGACGTCTACGATCGACAAACCGCTGTTTGTCGGAACGAAGGTTTTCGACGAGGAGATTTCCTTGGAAACTTTGGTTCCTTTCATAGACTGGACCCCGTTTTTTACCGCATGGGAATTAAAGGGAAGATATCCCGCGATTTTGGAAAGCGAAACCACGGGTAAACAAGCCCGCGAATTGTTTGCGGACGCGCAAACATTGATGAAGACCATCATAGACGGAAAACTTTTCCGAACCAAGGGTGTGATAGGAATTTATCCGGCGAATTCGGTAGGAGACGATATCGAGGTTTACTCCGACGAGTTTCGCTCCGGTATTCTTACGGTGTTCCACACTCTACGTCAACAGATCCAGAAAGAGGATGGAGAACCTAATTACTGTTTGGCGGACTTCGTCGCACCTAAATCCTCAGAAAGAATCGATTATATCGGAGGATTCGCGGTTACGGCGGGTCACGGGGTGGAAGAATTCGCGAAACGATTCGAAAACAACCACGACGACTACAATTCGATTATGGCGAAGGCATTGGGCGACCGCTTCGCCGAAGCGTTTGCGGAATATATGCACTTTAAGGTAAGAACGGAATACTGGGGTTATACAAAAGACGAAAACCTTTCCACTGAGGATCTTATCCGAGAACGTTATCGTGGAATCCGTCCCGCAGCCGGTTATCCAGCCTCTCCGGATCATACCGAAAAACGCGTGTTATTCGATCTCCTTCAAGCGGAAAAAAACACGGGGATCACCCTCACGGAACACTTCGCGATGTGGCCGGCGAGTTCGGTGAGCGGTTTGTATTTCGCACATCCGCAATCGAAGTATTTTGCGGTCGCCAAAATCAACCGAGATCAGGTGGAAGACTACGCAAAACGAAAAGGTATGAATGTGGAAACCGCGGAACGTTGGTTGGCTCCGAATCTCGCGTATGATCCGTTGGCGATTTCGGCGGCCCGCTGAAACTTCGAAACGGGGTGATCGGGTTCCCTGGAATCGTTTGGAATGGATAGTAGAGGAACGTTTCCGGAACAGCGGGAAATATTTTTTACGACGAAAAACGTTTCCCATTTTATTTATGGTTTTCCGCGCGATCCGTTTTCCGTCTAATCAGTAACGATGAGACCCGCGGTACCCAATCACCCTTCGGTTCACAATCACGGACCGGTGTTTTCGGAGACAAAAACCTCCTCGGAGGAATTTTCGTTTCATCCGTCGTTGATTTCCTGGTTGAAAGACCCGCTCCGACTTACGGGAAACGAAATTCTTACGTTAACCGAAATTGGATGCACAGACAATTCCTGTCCGGTCATCGAGACTTGTTTGGAAGTGTTTACGGATTCTAAGACGACTTCTCCGCGACATAGGATTCGTTTCGGAAGAGCCAAACACCTGATCAGCAAAATGGATCTTGCGTTTTCCCTAAAAAAACAAGGGATCGTAGAATAAAACAAAACCTAGGAAAGATTTCGATCGTGAATCTCGCGGTGACAGATCGGATGTAATTTTCCTACGTCTTATTTATTTAAGAGATATTATTTCGGAGAGGTTTCCGAAAAACTGTATTTGATTCCCAAAAGACCTTGGATGTCCTGCATCCAAAGATTCGGTTCTCCACCTTGGAGTTGAGCCGCGGTCGGAAGAGGGACACGGACCATTCCCTCCAGACTGAGGTTTCGCGAAGAAAACGAAATTCCCGGATTGAGATAATATTCGTATGATTTCCAACCGCGGAATGAATTGCCGTTCGGTTCGTTGCCCGTAGTATAACCGAGATTTCGATCTTGAAACCGTTTGATGCTGGAGAATTGAAGAAAGAAATTCATCTTGGAACTTTCTCCGATTTCGGGAAATACGGAATAGTTGAACGCGATCGTGGATTTTGCGGATTCCAACACGGAAAGTCCGGCTTGGTTTCCGATCATTCTCGCGTTAAAATCCATCTCTAATCCCGCGTGACGTTTCATATATAAAAACATAACTCCGGAGCTGCTTCCGTTCTGCAAAAGATTGGAATTCCAGTGATTGGGCCCGAATCCTTGGATTTGATTTCTGGAATCCGTAATCCGATCCAAGGTTCTTTTTTCCGAAAAAGCGCCGGATACGATTCTACCGGCGCGGGAGACGGGCTCCGCTAGCAAAACCGTTTCGGAAACGGGTAGAAAGTGAACGTTTTCTTTGGGAGCGACCGAGAACAGAAAGGGCTGAAACATTCCCGAAAAGGAAAGCCCCGGATTTACGGTGAATCCGAGAACGGGGGCCTTTGTCGCGGAAAAAGATTCGGTTTCCGGTCCCAGTTTGAGCTCCATCGGATCCTTATACGGAATGGCGATCACTTGCAGATATTTTTGACGATTGAGGTCGAAATCGCGAGAAAGATGATAGGGTTCAAACGGACTGAACGAAGGATCCTCGACCGAAAATACGGAAACCCCGATCAAAAACAAAAACAGAGATAAAAAGAAGGACCGTTTTTCGTTCATAACCCGTTGTCTCCGTAAGACTATTAAAATAGAACAGAACTGTCAGTATAAAATTGCAAAAGAGGATGATTTTTCAAGGATTTCCCCCAAAATCTGCCCCGAGGTCGTATGGAAACCAAAATTAAAAACTTCGGCGATTGTTCCGTTCCCAGTCCCGCTGAATATGAATACTATACTAGCGATTCTTCCAGGCTTTTATTCCGAACCGTGTTCCAAAACGAAGAGGATTGGAATTCCTACGTCAAAAACGGACCGGATTTTTTCGAACAAGCGGGTCCCCGGGAAAAAATATATTTCCATCCTAAGGAAGTGACCGCGGGGATCGTCACCTGCGGAGGTCTTTGTCCCGGAATCAACGACGTCATCCGGGGGATCGTAATGGAATTGTTTTATCGGTACGGGGTTTCGAGGATCCTCGGATTTCCGTTCGGTTACCAAGGGTTGGTGAAAAAACACGGGCACAAACCGATCGAACTGACTCCCGAAAAAGTGGCGCATATCGTGGAAGAAGGGGGTTCGATGCTCGCTTCCTCGCGCGGAAACCAATCTCCCTCGGAGATGGTGGATTATCTGAGTTTGTACGGAGTCAAGATGTTGTTCTGCATCGGAGGAGACGGCACGTTACGCGGTGCTCGGGAAATCGTGGACGAAATCGAACGCAGAGGAGAACAGATCTCCGTGATTGGAATTCCCAAAACGATCGACAACGACATAAACTACGTACAAAAAACGTTCGGTTTTTCCACGGCGTTTTCCAAGGCGATGGAAGCGGTTGAATGCGCCCACGTGGAAGCGAAAGGTGCGCCCAACGGAATCGGTCTCGTAAAACTGATGGGACGACATTCCGGTTTTATCGCCGTGAACGCCGCACTGGCCTCGCGCAACGTCAACTATTGTCTGATTCCCGAAGTGAAGTTCGATCTTTTCGGAAACGGCGCCTTTCTGGACGAACTCAAAAAACGGATCCTCAAACGGGGACACGCGGTCATCATCGTCGCGGAAGGCGCGGGACAACATTTTTTCGAAACCACGGGCGAACGGGATCCTTCCGGTAATTTAAAACTCAAGGACATTGGAATCCATCTTAAGGATACGATGGGAGAATTTTTCCGCAAGGAGGACATTCCCGTTAACATCAAATACATCGATCCGAGTTATATCATCCGCTCGATTCCCGCCAACCCGGAAGATTCCGTCTTTTGCGGCTTTTTGGCTCAGAACGCGGTCCACGCGGCGATGGCCGGTAAAACCGATATGGTCGTGGGAATGTGGAACAACGTATTCACTCATCTCCCGATTTCGGTCGCTATCCAGGAACGAAAAGTGTTACAACCGGACAGAAGCACGTTATGGAGATCGCTCCTCGCCTCCACGGGGCAACCGGCGCATATGACGGCTAAATAAATTTCGAATATTCTAAAAATAGAAAACGTTCACGGATGTGCGTCAGCGATGCGGAGGGCGCTCGCGTCCCGAACGTTTTGCCTACGTTAGGCGAAACGGCTTTACGGAGCCGCGGTTCTTTTCGGGAAAGAAAAAAATCATTACGATCGTTTTCGCAAAACGAGAAGGGATGAGTCGCTTCGCGACGAACCCGGAGTCAGCGCGGCCTTCCGAGCGAAGCGAGGAAGGAGACGCCCCGAACCGACTACGGCAATCGCACCATAAACAGGGTATAATCGTCGTGAGGATCCGCGTCTCCTCGGAAGGCATCGGTCGTATCGATGATCAGTTCCTTCAACGTCCCGAGCGGCATTTCACCGTTGCGTTCTATGAGTCTGGTGAGATTTTCGAGTCCGTACATTTCGCTCGACTCGTTCATCGCTTCGCTCACTCCGTCCGTATACAGAATCAACAAATCTCCCGGCGAATAATCGATCTCGTGTTCGTCGATTTCGGATTCCTTGATTCCGAGAGGCATTCCTTTTCCGGAAAGGGAAATCACCTTTTTTTCTTTCGCTTTGTAGAGTAGTTGTTCGTTGTGTCCGGCGCTCGAATACCGGATCCTTCGTTTGGCCATATTGATACGCACGAGCATCACGGTGACGAACATAAAATATCCGGACTTTTCCTGGATGATTCTGTTGGCGCTCATCAGACTGATACTCGTCGAGGAATTCCGCGAAACCTCGCCCGCGATGATGGTTTTGGAGAATTCCATAAAAAGAGCGGCGGCGATTCCTTTTCCGGAAACGTCCGCGATCAGAACGCTCACTTCGTCGGGATTGTGATAGATAAGATCGTAAAAATCGCCGCCGATTTCCTTGGATGCGATATAACTCGTCTCCAATTCCAAACCTTGGATTTTTTTCGGTATGTTCGGAAGCGAATTGAGCTGAATCTGGGAGGCGATCTGCATGTCGCGGCGGATCGAATTCAACTTTTCCTTTTGTTCTTTAGAAAGAAGGGAATTGTACGCTTCCGCGATCTGATTGGAAATCGTACTGAGAATGTTCTGATCCGCTTCGTCAAAACTGTCCCCGGACTTTTTGTCCGCGGCGTTTAAAATTCCCACGATCTTTCCGTCCTGGCGAATCGGAACCGAAATGAAGGACTTGGTTTTATATCGTTCGGGGCGAATCCAATCTTCCGTCAGAACGGACGTGTTTTGAACGAGAATCGGTTCTCCGGTTTCCAGGATTTTCCGGATCACACCTTCTTTTTCGTTGATGAACTGTTCCTCTTCTTCGAGGGAAAACCCGATGCTCTTTTTGAGTTCGTATTTTCCGTTTTTGGAATTGAAAAAAATCAGAGAAACCCGTTCCGCCCCCATCACGTCCGAGATGGAATGTACGGTAAGATTGAGAAATTGATCCATTTCTGCGATGTTCGAAATCGCCTGACTGAGCTGGAAGAGACAATCCAATTCGTTGGCGCGAAGACGTAGGTCTCGGATCAATCTTCGATTTCGGATCGCTATCGCGGCGAGATCGGAAAGATATTGCAAAACCTTAATGTCTTTGTTGGTGAACTCCTTTCTACCGAGTGAGTTGACCGCCTCCAGGACACCTTGGATTTCTCCCTGTGTGCTCATGGGAACGCAGATGAGATTGTTGGTTACGAATCCGACCGTATCGTCTATGTTTCTATAAATTCGAGGATCGTTGGCCGCGTCGTTGACGATGACCGGCTCCAAGGTTTCCAAAACCATTCCTGCGATTCCCTTGCCGCGAGGGACTTTCAATTCCGTTAAGGATTCGCCCTTGGTGCCTTTTACGACGTTGAATACGAGACAATCTTCGTCCCGATCGTAAAGAAGTAAGGAACAACCTTCCGAATTGAGAACGTCTTTGGTGGTATCGATGATGATTCCGAGAAGTTCTTCGAGGTCGTCGGTCGAATTGATTCTCGCCGTGATATCGGATATTAGGGATAAGGATAGTTGCCTTTCGCTCATAAAGGGGATGTAACGAACCGTTCTTCGAAAAGAATGGGATCATTGGAGCCGGGAAAGACTTCCCTGTCAAGGAGTTTCAACGAAGCGACGAAGAAGTGGCGAAGGTCTATTCGATGAGGGAACCGATTCCTTGATCTGTGAAAATTTCGATCAGAATGGAGTGGGGAACCCTTCCGTCGATGATATGTGTTCTACGCACACCTTGGTCGATCGCGGTGAGACAACATTCCACTTTTGGAATCATTCCTCCGGAAATTTGCCCTTTTCGAATATAATCTTTCACCTTTCCTCGGTTGAGTCCCGTGGCGAGTTTTCCGTCGATCAAAATTCCTTCCGTGTCCGTAAGAAGAATCAGCTTCTCCGCTTTGAGAGCGCCCGCGATGTCACCGGCAAACGTATCGGCATTGATGTTGAGACTTTCTCCTTCGGGAGATTCCGCGACCGGAGAAATCACCGGAATAAAGCCTTCTTTTTGTAAATTGAAAAGAATTTCAGGATTGATGGATTCGATCTTACCAACGAGACCAACGTCGAAGAACTGAATTTCCTTTCCTTCGAGTTCGATTTCCACGGGCGTTTTTTTTGCTTTCGCCAAATTCCCATCCTTACCGGATATTCCTACCGCCTTCCCGCCTTGTGCGTTGATCATCGAAACGATCTGTTTGTTGACTTTTCCGGTGAGAACCATTTCCACCACGTCCATGGTTTGTGCGTCCGTGACACGATGTCCGTGAACGAACTCGGTGGGGATTTTGAGACTTTCGAGAAGACGGTTGATTTCGGGTCCGCCTCCGTGAACGATCACGGGATGAATTCCCACGTATTTTAAAAGAACGATGTCCTTTGCAAAAGAATCCTTGAGATCGGCTTTAGCCATTGCCGCTCCGCCGTATTTGATTACGACCGTTTTGCCGGAGTATTTCGTAATGTACGGGAGAGCTTCGAGAATGTGACTGACTCTTTCCAAAAGTTTTTCCATGAGAAACAAAAGAATCCTTGTCCCTCTCTCTGTCATCTCCGAAATCGGAACAGGACCTAAGAGGAAAAAACAGGTGATCGAAATTCCGAAAAAGATAAATCCGATGAAGAACGTTTTGTTGACCGGAGGAAGCGGAGGGCTCGGAAGAGCTCTCGTCGTATCTCTGATCGGAGAGGGATACGCGGTTACCAACCTCGACGTACAGGAACCGAAGATCGTTCTTCCCGGAGAAAGATTTTTACGAACGGATCTGACGAAGGACGATTCGATTTCAGAGTCAATGCAAAATTGGAAGCGGCAGTGCGTCACGGAAGACATGCAGGTTCCCGTTTCGTTTGTTCATTGCGCCGGCTACGGAGGACCGTATCACACGATCCTATCCGTATCGGAAGAAGAATGGGATCGGATTTTTTCCGTAAATCTCAGGTCGGCGTTTCGGATCGTCAAAGAGGTATTACCGGAGTTTCAGAAGAGGAGTTTCGGAAGGATCCTGATGATCGCATCGTCTTTGTCGATCAAAGGTTCCGCGAACTCGGTCGCTTATTCCGCCTCCAAACACGCGTTAGTCGGATTTGTAAAATCCCTCGCGCACGAGTGGGGAGAATACGGAATCACCGTAAACGCGATCAGCCCGGGGTATATGGAAACATCTATGGGGATCCAAGAAGACCAAGTAAACGATCATCGAAAAAAAATCATCGATATGACCCCGTCTAAAAAAATCGCATCCCCGGAAGAGATCGCCCGGGTTGCCCGTTTCCTTTTGGAGGAAGAATCGAATTATATCAACGGTTCCAACTGGACCATCGACGGCGGTATTACCGCGATATAAAAGCGTCCGGGTTCGGTTCGTCGGGTTTTGGGGGGTCGGGGCGTGCCTCGGAGCCGCCGGTGGTCGGCCAAACTACATTCATTTTTTGGAATATTCCGGCGGCTCCGAGTCGCGTGACTCCGGGCTCGCGGATTCCCGCTCGTCCTCTTCGAGGACGCTTCGCGCCCTGCGGCCCGCTCACGCAGGAAATGTAAGAGGGAGCGAGATGGACGTTTGTGCCAAACCGCCGCCCAGCCGCAACCACGGGATCTCGCACGAGAAGAGCAATATGGTGTTGTCACGGGCGAGCGCAAAGTATGCGCGCCGCGCAACGGGTTTGATGAGGTTTGTTTCGTATTTGTATTAACGGCGTTTTCATTTTTGTTTCTTCGTTTTGTCTTCTGTTTTGTGACGTTTTACGTCGCGGGTTTTGTTTCGAATCTTCATTCGTGCCGATGTTCGGAGCGTTTCGGATTTTGTTTCGTTACGTTTTTTCGTCGCGGGTTTTGCTTCTAAACTTTGTTCGTAATTTCGTTTTCCGTCGGGTTTTGTTTCGAACTACGTACGGAGCCGCATCTGATTTCTGTGGATTGTCCGCTTTTGTATGCGAGCGCTGGAAGTT
>NZ_RQFA01000022.1 GCF_004770155.1 Leptospira gomenensis
AGAGGACGAGCGGGAATCCGCGAGCCCGGAGTCACGCGACTCGGAGCCGCCGGAATATTCCAAAAAATGAATGTAGTTTGGCCGACCACCGGCGGCTCCGAGACACGCCCCGAACCCCCTAAATGTGATCGCTTCTTCCGGACAAACCTTACAAACCTTTCCGTCGAAACGGTCAGGGGCGACGTTCTGACGAAGCAACGGAAGGACAGAAAGTCGCATTAGCAAAAAAATATTTATTACGAACTTGAGCTCGCGCGAGAATATCGTCGGGCAGCATAGGATTCAGTCGATTTTGAGCGCGCTCGCTTCCGGATCGTTGCCCCGCCCTATTGCGATCGAATACGGTGTTTGTTCCTCCGAATTCACTTTGGCTTTATCCGCACCTTTCCGAAGCAACAACTGAATGATTTCGATACTCCCCGACCGACTTGCAGCCACATGAAGAGGTGTGATCTGTCCCGGGTTTTGAACGGAATTCGCATCCGCACCTCTTTCCAACAACAACGATACGATCTCCTTCTTTCCGGTCGCGATCGCGGAATGCAACGCGGTATTCCCGTATGACAATTTGCTTTTGGACGTCAGTGCAAGATCCGCCCCCGATCGAATCAAAAACTCGGTGATTTCAAAATGTCCGAAGTACGAGGCCAAATGTAACGCGGTCCATCCGTCCTTGGAATACGAATTGATCGTCTCCGGAAATTCTTCGATCACCCGTTTTGTTTCATCCCAATCTCCGAGTGCGACCGCCTCGAACAGATTTTTATTCGGACTCATCCGAAAGATCTCCTTCGAGAGATCCAGCTTTCCGTAATATAAGGAAAATAATACCGGAGTAATTCCTTCCTCCGTAGTAGCTTGAAACAAGTCAGGATCCCGCTTCAAAAGACCGATTACTTTGGAGTTGAGTCCGCCCGCTATCGCTTGAAAGATTTCCTGCATATTCCACCCGCGCTTTTTGTGAGGAGGATTAGATACTTCTTTTCGGAAAAATCAAGAGATTTAGAAAGATTTCATCATTTCAATTCGATAATATCGTAAGGCTGCAGATCGACCGAAATCGGAGTCGGCGTAATTAATAAATTTTCGCGTTCCGTATCGAACATCGTAATTCCCGCTCTTCGAAATTCCGTATTCGCAACGTACAAAATGCGATCCGAAGCGAGCAAAATGCTCGAAAGACTTGCGTCGTAACTCGAAGGAATACTCAACAACGATGAAATTTTTTCTCCGGTGTTCGGATTAAACGTCTGTAAGGTTTTGTTGAATCCCGCGTCCAGAACCGAAGCGTATCCCATCGTCTCCGATTTTATCTGAACCCCGACGATATCTCCTCCCGCAGTAGCCTCGGAATACAAAAATCCCGGACGAAACGTTCTTGTGGAAAGCCGAAATGCGACCACACCTCCGTCGATCTGACTTTGAAATCCCATTCTTGCTGGCGCGGCGAATACGAGATGCGGCTCTCCGAAAAGATCGAGCAACTGCGGTTTGTTCACTGGATTGGAGGAAGGAAAGGTATAAACACCTACGACCGTATCCGTTAGAATATGAATTTCCAAAAGCAGCGAATCGGTGTTTGGCGGAAAATATCCCGAAGGGTCGTTGCGATCCAAACGTTGCAAACAAATAAAAAGTGATTCGCCTACGATCTTCATTCCGTTCATTTCGGGAATGCCGTCAGGAGCGCCTCCCAAAGAAAACGTTTCGGAATATCCACCCAAATCGATCGAACCTAATACGGAAAGATACGTAGGATCCACGATCAACAATCGATTGGATCCGTACAAGGTCACGTATGCCTTGGAAGGCCCGGCAAATTCCATATCCACCGGATTGACTTTGGAACCGAGGGACAGCTCCCCGATCGTAAGAAATCCGTAATTCGGCTCCAATACCTGAATGCTGTCGCGATTGAGACGATTGAGAACGAAAACCCTTCCGTTTCCAAAACGGGCCACCGCGTCAGAATGGATAGGCGTCAATCCGGGATACGCGTACAAAAGGGAAGGGTTGAGAACCTTGAATCTTCCCCCTCCTCCAAAATCCGTAGTTACCACCCCTATGTTTCCTGGAAGATTCTGCGTAAGCAAAAGACTCGTAAAGGAGGGCTTTTCTATATCACGACAGAATACATTCAAAAAAATTAATATAATTAAAATTTGGATTCTGCGTCCCATGTTAAAACCTCATACTCAAAGTCGCATACCAACTTCTTCCGGGAAGAGGATAGCCGATCAGATCGGACACGCGTTTGTCCGTAAAATTTTTCATCTCCAGAGTAAACAGAATCTCACGCGCCGGCGCGGACTCTTTCGTTTTCCCGGACGGATCGACGACCGTTTCCCCCGGCTCCGAATACAAAACCCACGTGAAAAAATAATTCCAGATCTGACGCGCCGGCACGTAATTCACAAATTCATTCGTCCTGTCACGAAACACGGCGCCGATGTATAGAAGTTCCACACCCGTTTCCAAACGTTTCCCCTTCCAGGAAAACGTACCCGAAAATTCGTGTTTAGGTCTGAGCGGAAGAACTTTACCGTTGAGATAAGGCGACGAAGAAACGTTAATCGCATCCTGATACGTATAATTCAGAAGGAATTTAAAACCTAATTTCCAATCTTGACGATGCGAAAATTCAATTCCTCTAATATTCGCAGCGTCCACGTTTTCCGGTCTCAAAGTAAATTGGGAATTGGGAAGGAAGAGGATCATATCCTTGACGTCCTTTGAAAAATAGGAAACGCTCGTTTTCGTCCTCAAAAAGGAATGATCGGACTTAAAGACCAAACCTGCGTCTCCGTTGGCGCTTTTCTCCGGTTTCAAATCCGGATTCGAAACGATCTGACCGGCTTCTCCGAACATTTCCAAAAAAGAGGGAATCCTATATTGCCTCGAAACGTTTGCCTGAAACTGAAGATTCCAATTCTCCCGCTCGAACCATTTCCATACGAAGCCGAATTTCGGATTGGTGAAGGAATTTTTTTTCCTATCGCCGCTCCAAGGATCCTCTTTACGAAACCAAGGTTCCACCGAAGGGAAACGATCCCTGTATTCGTCCCAGGTGACGGAGGGAATAAGGAGAATCTTCGCGTCGAACAGACGGATCTCATCCTCCAGACGAAACGAAGAATACGTCCTTTCCTTAAGAGGCTCGGCCCGCGCAAAATAATTCGAAGACGTTAGACGCTCTCTCTCGAACGTTTCTTTTTCGAAGGAAGCGAACATTCGAATAATCTGATAATAATCCGTGAGATAAAAGGTAGGATTCAACTGAAGACCGGTCTGTCGTATCTCCGCTTTGGAGTTCGGAGCGCCTTTGGAGAATTCGGAAAGAGGATCGAAAAGATCGTCTTTGGCGGCGGAATAAAAGGCCCTCGTTTCGAGACGTAGCCGATCGACGAACAACTCCTTCGTATCGGTCGAAAAGGAACCCGTATAACGGTCGTATCTACGGTGAACACGTTCAGTCTGGTCGGAACCCTGCCCGGGCAAACCGTGGATCCTGTGATTGAAGTCGTTTAACAATTTGAGTTCGGTTTTACCGAGCACGTATCTGACCGTTCCAAAAAGCGAAGAACGTTCGAAGGCGGCGTTTTTTCTCCGATCGATAGTGTCGTCTAACGTGTTTAAAACGACCGTTCCATGATCGTTCTTAAACGAAAAATTCTGATCCGATTTTTCTCCCAAGGCCAAAAAACTCGTCCCGAAACCTTTGTAGTTCCCCGTGTGAGAGGCACTCACCTTACCGGTGTTAAACGAACCTCCGCCCAAATTGATCCGTGTCCTCGGCTTGTCCGATTCCTTACGGGTTACAAGATTGACGGAACCTCCGATGGCCGAACCGGAAAATCCTATCGGATTTCCGGAACGATACACTTCCACGCTTTCCAAACTATCGAAGGGAAGATCGGCCAGATTGACTTCTCCTCCCTGGGAGTTGTTGATCGGAATTCCGTCCAAATAAATCCGGGACTGATTGGGATTGGTTCCGCGGATAGAAAGCGTCGAATACGAACCCAAACCTCCGAAGGAGCGCACTCGAAGCCCCGCCTCGCGTTCCAAAACCTCGGGCAATGACGTATAACGTGCCGAGGTTTCGTCCAGTTTGATCGACGATTGGAAACCGCTCGGATTAGAGCGGAAATTCTGCGGATCACGGTCGGAGGTTTTCCCTAAAACCCTTACGGTTTCGGCTCGTTGCGGGGAACCCGAAGTGGAATTACCGTTTTGTTGGGAAAGGAGAATTCCCGGAAACAACAAAATAAATACGGAATATTCTAATTTTTGAATGTATTTTAAAGGATTCATTTTCCGTCCGAAACGAAGGGACGGGAAAGAAAAATCGGAAAAGCAAAAACGGCCGTCGGTCGATCGCGAAATCCGGTTTTCCAAACCCGACCTTAGATCCCGAAAGCCAATCGGTTCGTCGGAACGCGTCGGGTCTTCTGGCTTTCGCCGGTTTCGCGCCTTCCCGTAAAAACAGTGGCATTTGCGAAACCGTAACGGCGATTACAGCTGCGGGTTCAGCTCCGGACTTGAACCGGATTCCCACCTCGTCTCCGAGGTTCAACAAGTTCCTTCACCAGCATTTCGAACCTCGTTTTTACGAGCAAGAGAATTCCGTCGCAAAGAAGGAAAGGAAACCGAAGAAACGTTCCCCAACTCGGCTCGAAGAATTTAGAAGCAGAAAATCCATCCCTTTCTTCCAACCGTTAACGCAACGGTTCACTGTCATAACACCGTTTAACCATTGCCCCGGACAACTTGTATTCCAACGCGCCGTTTTTATAATAATAAAGACCTGTGTGGGACATGTATTCCTCGACGACGTCCTTTTCCAAATCCTTTAAAACGACTGTGAAAAGCGTTTTCCCTTGAAACGTTTTTGTCCCGGAAGAAGTAACGATGGTATTTACGATCTGATCTCCTTCCCGTAGCTCGTGCCTCAAAAACGGATAGAATTGATCCGAAGATTGGTCTTTGATTAAAAAAAAACGTTGATATACCCAGGGCTCGCTCGAAGGCGTATTCACTTTTAAAATTTGTTTATACGTGGTAGTCTTTTTATAGCTGTCGGTGATCTTTATGTCATAAAAGTCCGCTCCGTCCATGAATCTTTGTTCATGAAATCCCTCCGGGAATTTTTCGAATGCAATAACCTCGTGCGTTTTTTTCAACACCTCCATCCGTAAAATCCCCGTCTTCTTACCTTCGTAAAAGATATCGTATTGCCAAGTATTTTCGACTTCCAACGGAAAAAGACATTCCACCTTAGAACTTTGAAGATACGAATCGTTCGCCGGCTGCGGATAAATCAATAATACAAACGAAAAATACATTAGTAAAACATAAATTACTTTCATTGATTACTCCAAAATCGTCCTACGTTCTTTTTGATTCATTTCCTTGTCCTTTGTTCTTTTCGGAAATACGATCCTCTTTCCCGAAAGATTGTCGAATTCGGTAACACTAAATTCAGGAAGAGCGGGTTTCGAAGTCAACGTAACCTGATCGTTTACCAAACCCATTTCTTTCGCCAATTCCGCCATTTCTTTTTTGAGCTTGAGAGGATCCGTCTCGGTTCCTGAAATCCAGTGCGCCTGATTGTTACTCGTTACAAGTTCCTGAATCCGTTTTTCATTCGGCGCGATCTCGATCTTATAGACGGTCCTTTGTGTTTTGGAATGGTCTTTGACTTCGAAAGAAAAGTTTCTTTGTGCAAACGGAGGCAGATTCGAAAAGGATCGTTTTTCGATCAGAACGTATTTTTGATCGTTTAACTTGTAGACGGAAAGTGTATAAGGAACGGATTCATAACCCATATTGCGAGCCGTACCGGAAATTTTTTTCCCATTTAAGGAAAGATCAGAACTGAAAACCGCAAGATCCGTTCCCCGATATTGCACTCCTGTAGTTTTGAGCGAAGCGTCTTCTTGCGGATTTTCCCGGAAGAAATTCTCGACCTCTTTTAACTTGTTATCCCTGGATAGTTTCAACTTTTCCAGAAGATTTCGTATCGCCTCTTTTTTGATTTCGTTGGGCTCTTCGGAAATTTTCTTTTCCTCTTCCCGTATCTTCTCGGAAATACCGCTTATGTTCGAATCCAATTTTTTTTTGGGGTTAACGACCGGAATTTGAATGGAGGAATAAAAGAGCAGGAGCGTATTTTCCGCGTTCACTTGATAATGAGCTTCGGGTAGGTGTTTGGTGATAAGAGTAACCCGATTTTCCGAATAACCGTAAAATTGATTGTCGTTTAACAAATGAAGCGGAATTTTTCTCAACCTGGATCCCGTAGGAACGATTCCTTTTTCCTGGGCGAAAGATTTGCCGTTCAACTGAACCTCCAATTCGTGCGGTCGAACGTTTGCCCCGTCGTTAAACGGAAGATAGGAACTGACCAAATAGGCGTCTACGATATTCGTTTCATACCATCGACTATCCTTTTTGAAATAGGCCCGATTCAAGGTTCGATTCTCGTTGTCTCTTTCCCTAAAATAATCGATTTCACCGTCCTCGTCGTAATCGTCTCCGACCATCAACGTGGATCCGTTTTCGATAAGAATCCATTGGTCCGGTTTACCGTTCCCGTTCGTATCGGAAGATTCCCCTTTGGAAATCAACCAGGAAAATTTCGAGGTGAATCCTAAATCCGAAGTTTCCCTTTTTTCAAAGTAAGGAATCGAATAATCCATACTGATAACGGGTCGATTGGTGCAATACCAATCCTTTTGACGCAGACGGACGATCGGATCCAGACTTACCATTTCCACCGAACCGGGCGCGTGCGCTTGAAAAACGAACGGGATCGCCTTTTCAATGTTAGACGATGAAAATAAAAAGGAGTCTCGAATCTCGCCGTCGATCGCGCCGGTAGCATATAAGGAAACGTCTATAAAACCTCCCTTCGGAAAAAAGTAATGATTCACCGAAGGTTCCAATCGTAACGTTTTGGAATTTTTTAGGGACATCGAAAAATTGGCCAAGTCCTCCCCGTTGTTTTTGATACGATACGAGTGAGTCAAAGGAGTTTTTTCCAATATGTCTACGGAAATGTCCAGGTTCGGTTTCAAAACCTCAACGAGACCTTGAATCGTAGAAAGAACGTTTCCTTGTTCGTCGAAAACGGAATTTTCCAGATTATAAAAACCGGGAGGACTATCCTGTGCGAAAAAACGGATGGGCAAGGACAGTTTCTTTTTTGCCGGAAGGGTCAGAAACGAATCACCCCCTGCTCCGGTGATTCCTACCAACAGATTGCGATCGGCCTTCGAACTAACTTTGATCGAAACGGAATTTTCTCCGCGATTTTCTAAATAAATTCTTTCTACTACGTTGTAGGAAGGAGCTATCTTGAATTTCAAAGTTTGTCCTTTCGGAACCGAAAAAAAGACCGACTTCTTAGGTTGAACTCCAGGATGAGAATGCGAGGATTCGGAGGTGGAACCGGATCGGGAAGAGTCTTCCGCGTAATCTAAAATACCGTTTTCCAAATACATATAACCGCTTTCGGAACGTAATACCGAAAACGAAACGATCGTGAAGAGCGTTAGGGAGACCAAAAATACGTTTTTATTCATCGTCGATTTCCTTGAATTCTTCTTTGGATCAGACTTCTCAATTGATGGATTCTCGGGTTTACGCCTTCCGAACGTATCGTTTCGGCTTGATTCAAATCCATCTCCGCGCTAGTCAATTGATTCAATTGAAAATGTGCATAGGCCCTATATACGTAAAGATCGGCGTAATTCGGATTCAAACCTATCCCTCGGTCGTAGTGGGACAACGCCTCCGTAAATTTCTTCTGCTGATACAACGTATATCCCAAGAATAATTCCGCGTAAAAGAGATGGTCTTTGTTCGTTACGGTTTCCCTAAGAATCGATTCCGAATTAGAATATTCTTTTTTTTTAATTAACATAATCGAATAGTTTATTTTCGGCAAGCTATCGTCTGGATTTCGAGACGAAAGATCCATCGCCTTTTTATAATGAATCTCCGCCGAAGTATGGTCTTTGTCGTACGTATAAGCGAGAGCGAGATTGGAATGGTGTTTGCTCGAGTCGTCGCAGAAAATCGCATTCTTAAAGGCAGCGATCGCCCGTTTAAAATCTTGCATCCCCATATACGCGACTCCCAATCGATTGCAAAAAACCGCGGAATTCGTCCCTTCCATTTGGGAAACCAGTTCTTTGGTTTCGGGATTTCCGCAGGTTTTCTCGCAGAGATTCCGATTCGCGGAAACTACTTCTTCGAATCGATTCGAATCCAAAAGCCGTAGCGATGACTCTTTCGGATCTTGGGCCCGAAGATACGCGGAATGTAAAAACAAACCGATCAAAACGGTTCGAATAAACAAACCCGATTCGAATTTTCGGCACAACCCAGAGAGTTTCGATTCGTAGAATTTCATGACAGAAAATAGACCTTTGGAAATAAATTTTTTCGAGAATACGACGCGAAAACGGAACACCTCGCTTCGTTAGAAAACGGATCGGTTTTAATTCTTTTTACTTAACAGGATGGATCTTATTTTTTGCCAAAACAAAACGTTTCTAAAAACGGATTCGGCGAAATTCGAGCCTCGTACCGAGGAGATGGAATATCGTTCTATAATTGCGGATTGTCGGCGGAAAAAGTTCCGTTGCGAAAGTACGGAACAACATTGAGTTCAAACGAGGTCGCGAGCCTTTCGGAAAAAAATCGCAAGCGACGACGGAACTGTTGCGAACGTCGCTAACGTGTCGTTGCGGACGCCTTTTACTTCAAGGTAAAATCGTACCGTCTTCCGCGATCTTCGGTCCCTTGCCCGGAAAGTCCTCTTTGGTCAACTTTCTCATCAGATCGATGGTCTTTTTATCGGGATCGTATTCCGGGATCGATGCGGAATCTAGTTGAAGAGGGATGATTTTTCCTTTGACGAACTTTCCTTCCGAATCCACTTCCGCCTCCAACACGAGAGAATAACCGACAATCCCGCGGGAAGACAAAGCGCGATATCCCATAAAGTTACCGAGAGAATACGCGATCAATCTTCCCTTATACAATTCCATCGCGCGGACCAAGTGGGGTCCGTGTCCGATCACGAGATCGGCTCCCGCGTCGATCAAGGAATGACTGAACTCGACTAAGTTACCTCTGTATTCTCCGTAAAAACGTTCCATCTGATTTTTGACGTGAAGAGCCGGACCTCCTTCCGCACCGCCGTGAAAGGAGATAAAAACGAGCTGCGCCTTACGTTTGGCTTCTTTGACCAGAGCGACACCTTCCTCGATTTCGTTTACGTTGTTATGCGACTTCAAATGGGAAAATCCGATCCAGGCGATGGATACGTTTTTCACGTTCATATACGTGATCATTCCCTTCTTGCCCGTATAACGGATTCCTACGTCGGAAAGATTTTTTTGTGTGTCGTCGAAACCCTGTTGATGAAAATCCAAGGAATGATTGTTCGCGATGCTTAGTATGTCGAATCCGACTTCCTTAAGAACCTTCGCATACGCGGGCGGTGTGCGGAACGCGAAAATCATTCTCCGCGAAGTGTCCTTGGAAGTATTCGGGTAATTGGTGAGAGTGCTTTCGAAATTGCCGAAGAGCATATCGGCCCCTTTGAGATACCGCTCCACCTTTCCGAATAAAAACGATCTCGGGTCTTGAATGGAAAGAGGCTCGGGAAAATTCGTCCCCGGCACCATGTCTCCGACCGCCTTGATCGTAACGGTCGTCTTTTCTTCCGATCCGAGGGGAAGAATGAAAAAAAATAATAGGAAAACGGAAAGAATGGAATACAAAGCCCTTAGTTTCATGTATTTTCATCAGTTTCGAGGAGAAGGAACGAGTAAAGCAGAATTTCTGTCAAAGGATTCCGCACCGCGACCGATACGTTTATAAAATGGAAAGTGTTTCCTGTAATACCTGCGGATCCTCCGACTTTCGATCCTTATTTTCCAAATCCAATCATAGAAAAGAAACATTTCATATTGTCGAATGCAAAGAATGCGGTTTGGTTCAAGTAAACCCGCAACCCTCTCCGGAGGAAGTAGCGTCCTATTATTCCGAGGAATATTTTCTCAAACGAAGCGATCGTGGTTACGACAATTATTTTTCCGATTCGGTGAAAAACGAGATCGCCCGCGTTTTCGGGCTCAACCTAAAGGATTTGGGTTTCGAGGTTTGGGAAAATTCGCTTCCCGAATCGAAACGTTGTTTGGACGTGGGATGTGCCGCGGGCTATTTCGTGGATTATATGCGGCGACGCGGTTGGGATTCCTACGGAATCGATATCGCGGAATCTCCCGTCCGGTTCGCACGGGAAAAGCTGGGTCTTCAGGTCGAACAAGGGGACTTCCTACGTTGGAAAAGCGGGAACGGACAAAAATACGATCTCGTCACCCTATGGGCTTCAATCGAACACCTCCATAAACCTCGGGAAACATTAGAAAAAATTCATACACATCTCAAACCGGGCGGAAGAATCGTTCTTTCCACTTGTCGTTGGGGAATTTTGGCGAAACTCCAAGGAACATCCTGGAGGTATCTCAACGTCCCCGAACACCTTTACTATTATTCTCTTTCCGGTCTGATTTCTCTCTGCAAAGAGATAGGTTTTTCGGAAACCGCCCACGTCACCTACGGAAGCGGAATGACGACGAAGAAGGACGCGTCCCTCCTCTACGGATTCGCAAAAAAAATAGCGGACCCTCTCGTCAAAGTTTTGGATCAGGGAGATATGATGGCTCTTTGTTTCGAAAAAACGGAATAATCCGGACGAAACGACATAAACGTAACTCTCCGCTCCTTCGGAAACGCGGATACGAAGGTATTCGCGTATTTCAAGAAATACTAAAATGATTCCGGCGATACGCAACGAGAGATTCGATAATTTCTCGATCGAAGCCCGAGTATACTACAACCAATCGATCTTAAACGTAATTTCAAGTTTTTCTTGCTATTTTGAAGATATTGATATAAAAAAGTCATCCTGATTTTAAATCGGAATCACGCGATTCTCCAGACTCGATTCCCTTCTCAAGGAGCCGAAGAATTCCTTTGAAGAACACGATTGAAAAGAATATACTGATCGGACTTACGGTGATCATCTCCCTAAACGTTTTCGTTTCGGGCGCGATCGTCTACGGCTTGCAACAATCTTCGAAGATGCGTCAGTGGGAATCGCATACCGAAAAAGTCATCGTACTTTCGGAGGAGATCCTCTCCACATTCAGCGAACTTCACGCGGTATTTCGAGCTTATATCCTCTTTAAAGATCCGAAACAATTCGACGTATTCTCCGAGAATAAAAAACTTCTTCTGGAAAAAATCGTCCAACTGAACTCAAGCACCGCAGACAACCCGGAGCAACAACGGAGAATCGCGGAGTTGATCCCGATGATCCGTGGTAAAATCGCTTATTTCGAAACACAGATCGAAGGAAAAAAACTCGGACCGATTTCGAGTTATTCGCATGCGTTTTTTTCTCCGCAAGGAATCGAACTCACCGGTAAAATTCGTTCCCTCATATACGAGATCAAAAACGAGGAGATCCGCCTTTTGGAAATCCGCCAGAAAAGTTTCGAAAACAACATCTGGATCTCGAACCTTTTTATCTTTTCGGGGATCGCACTCAACTTAAGTTTCATAGTAATTCAGTATATTCTAATTTACAAAGAAGTAAAACGAAGACGGAAGGCGGAAGAGGAGGTCGAATTTTCCAATCGGAATCTCAAGGAATATTCGGAACAACTGGAAAGATCCAATAAGGATCTCGAATCTTTTTCCTATTCGGTTTCACACGATCTCAGGGCTCCGATCCGCGGCATTTCCGGATTTTCCAAAATCCTACTGGAGGACTTCGGCGCCCAACTCCCCGAGGAAGGGAGAAGGGTTCTGAACATAATCATTAAAAATTCGAAAACCATGGGACAACTCATAGACGACCTTCTCGAATATTCCCGTTTAGGAAGAAAGGATATGGCGTTTAATTCGGTCGATATGCGTCAAATGGTTCAGAAGGTTTTGGACGAAGTGAAGGACTACTATCCCCATCACAAAGTAAAAACGGTGGTCGGAGATCTTCCTCATACGGAAGGGGATTCCGCGTTGTTAAAACAACTGCTCTTCAATCTGATTTCCAATTCCTATAAGTATTCCAAAGACAAAGAAAATCCGGTGATAGAAATTTCTTCGTATCGGACCGAGGACGGGAGAACCGTCTATTTCGTAAAGGACAACGGCGCGGGTTTCGATATGAGATATCAACACAAGTTATTCAACGTGTTTCAAAGACTTCATCATACGGAACAATTCGAAGGAACGGGAGTGGGTCTTGCCATCGTCAAACGGGTCGTCGAAAAACACAACGGATCCGTTTGGGGCGAAGGAAAACCCGACGAAGGAGCCTGTTTTTATTTCACCCTGGGAGAAAATAAGTAAGATGATCCATTTTCAAAACAGTCCGATATCCATCCTTTATGCGGAGGACAATCCTCAGGATTCGGAACTGACCCTAAGAAGTTTAAAAAAACATAATTTAACCAACCAACTTCAACTCGTTCGCGACGGAGAAGAGGCGTTGGACTATCTTTTCGCCACCGGCCCCTACTCCGAGAGGGATAAAACTCAATTGCCTTCTCTCATTCTCCTCGACCTTAAGATGCCCAAAGTGGACGGGATCGAAGTTTTAAAACGTGTGAGAAAGGAAGAACTGACGAAGTTGATCCCCGTCGTCATTCTGACCTCCTCCGCGGAGGAAAAGGACATAGTGGAAAGTTATAGACTCGGAGTAAACAGCTACGTCGTAAAACCTCTGGAGTTCGACAAGTTCAGCGACGTAGTAAGCGAAATCGGGTTCTACTGGATTTTAATGAATAAAAGCGCCGTATGATGATCCAGAAAAAAGTCTACATTCTTTGTTTAGAGGACAATCCTAACGATTTAGGACTCATGATCAGACAGATCGGAAAAAGTGGATTAGATTTTTCTTATAAACAAATACAGACCAAAGAAGAGCTGATTCAGGAACTAAAAGCGAGCGAACCGGATCTGATTCTTTCCGATTTTTCCATGCCCTCTTTCGACGGAATGGAGGCGCTCGAGATCGCGAAACGTTATGCTCCCATTACTCCATTTTTATTCGTCTCAGGGTGGTTGGGCGAAGAAGCGGCGATAGAAGCGCTCAAACGCGGTGCTACGGATTACATCTCCAAAAACAAGATCTCTAAATTGAATTTTTCGATCGAACGCGCCCTTAGGGAAGCCGAAGAAAGAAATTCGGTGGATGAGATCGAAAAACAGAACGAGACTTTAAAATCCCAACTCATCCAGGCCCAAAAGCTGGAAGCGATCAGCCTTCTGGCGACTGGAGTCGCGCACGAAATCAACAACCCTCTGACCATAATCATCAATTTCGCGCAGCTCATCCTTGCTCAGAGCAAGGACGAGCCGATCCTAAGATACGCGAGTAATATACTGGAGGAAGGGGAAAGAATTTCGAAAATCACGAAAGACCTACTGCGTCTTTCAAGACAGGAGAAGAATATCTTCTCCAAAGTTGACTTTCGAGAGGTGGTCCAACGGACGGTTTCCCTGTGCGAACAGTTATTCAAAAAAGACAATATTCAAATAAACTTAAATATTCCCGAAGATATTCCCGAAATCGAATGTGTTCCTCAACAGATTCAACAGGTGGTCCTGAATCTTCTCAACAACGCGCGGGACGCCCTCAATCAGAGATACCCCAAGTACGACGCAGACAAACTAATTCTCATATCCGCGAAAAAGTTCGAAAAAGAAGACAAACCCTGGATACAGATGTGTGTCGAAGATCGCGGCGTAGGTATTCCCCGGGACGAGGCTATGAAAATTTTCAGCCCTTTCTTTACCACGAAAAAAGTGGATAAGGGAACCGGACTTGGGCTTTCCGTAAGCACCGGCATCGTCAAAGATCACGGAGGCGAGCTATTTTACGAAAGTAAAGAAAACGAATATACGCGTTTCTTCATAAACCTTCCCGTTTTTATGGAGCCTTTTTTCGAAGACCAATCGATACCTGAAAAAAAGAACCTCGCTTAATCCGAACAATCCGTCATTCCGCTCCGATTCCGAGATACGTCCGTATTTTTTCCGAATCGTATTTTTCCCTCGCCGTCTTTTCGGGATATACTTTTGAAAAGACGAACGCGGTAACGAACGAGAGTGGCATGGAAACGATCGCCGGATTTTTGAGAGCGAACAACGCCTCCTTAAATCCGAACACCTCCACCCAAACCGTGGGGCTAAACACGATCAAAACGACCGCAGAAACAGAACCAACAAGAATCGATAAAACCGCTCCGGCCGTACTCAAGTTTCTCCAAAGTATGGAAAGAAATAACGCCGGAAAATTTCCGCTCGCAGCGACGGCAAACGCAAGGCCGACTAAGAACGCTACGTTCTGATGTTTAAAGAGAATCCCGATCAGAATGCTCAAAACTCCGAAAGCGATCGTGGCCTTTTTTGCGATCAGCACCTGCTCTTTCTCGTCCGCTTCTCCGTTCTTGAACACGTTGACGTAAAGATCGTGCGAAATGGTGGAAGCGGCGGCTAACGTAAGTCCCGCGACGACCGCAAGAATTGTGGCGAACGCAACGGCTGCGATGAAACCCATCAGCGCGTTTCCTCCCAGCAATTCGGCGAGAAGTGTCGCGGCCATATTTCCGCCTTGATCCACGGCCGCGATCGAAGTGCGGCCTACTAACGCAGCGGCCGCAAATCCTACGATAGGAATGATCAGATAAAAATATCCGATAAAAGTCGTGGCATAGGCGACCGATTTGCGCGCCTCTTTCGCGTCCGGCACCGTGTAAAATCGCATTAGAATATGAGGAAGTCCTAATAAACCAAGCATCAGCGCCAATCCCAGAGAAACGGAATCGACGGGATTTGCCGTCAGACCTCCCGGTTCCAAGGCCGCGCGTCCGAATTCCTTCTCCACCGCTCCGTATAAATTTTCCGGATCGAATCCGAACCGGGAAAGAGCCAACAAAGCGAGTAACGTGACTCCGAAAAGAAGAAGACATGCTTTGATGATCTGAACCCAGGTGGTGGCGATCATTCCTCCGAAAAGGACGTAAAGGAGCATTACGAAACCGACCAACACGACGGCGCCTTCGTACGGAATTCCGAACATTAGGTTGATCAGTTTTCCGGAACCGACGATCTGTGCGGTAGAATACGTCAAAGTAACGAGAATTCCGCCGATCGAAGCGGAGATACGGATCGGTTTTTGTTTAAGCCGAAACGCGACGACGTCCGCAAACGTGAATTTACCCAAATTACGAAGCGGCTCCGCGATCAAAAACAACAACGCGGGCCAACCCACAAGCCAGCCGACTGCGTAGATCGTTCCGTCGAACCCTTTTAGCGCGACCATTCCCGAAATTCCCAAAAAGGAAGCCGCGGACATAAAATCCCCGGACAGCGCCAAACCGTTTTGAAATCCCGTTATACTTCTTCCCGCCGCGTAGAACTCGCTGGAAGTTTTCGTTTTTTTAGCGGCCCAATACGTGATTAGTAAAGTAAGAATTACGAATATTAGAAAAAATAGGATCGATATGAAATTCGGTTGGCCAAGTTGAGTTGCCACGTTTCAGTCCTCCGTCCGCTTTCTGAGTCGTGCCGCGTTTCTGTCATAGAAACGATTGGCCCAAACGACGTAGACCAAGGTTAGAATCCAGGAAAAAAATATCACCGCGGCGCTCGTCAAAATTCCGAAATTGGAGAACGGGCCGAATTTGCGCGCGAAAAAAGAGGGGTAAAACGCGGCAATCAGGATATAGCCGTAATAAAAAAGGAATAATAAACCTAACAATACGAAACTTACGATCCAACGTGTTCGGACCAATTTTTTGAAATCCGGATCTTGGATCAGTTCTTGCGGAGTCATTTTCATTCGCGTTTCCCTCGATTGGGAGAGCAAATTAGGAACTTTTAAAAAACCTTCAAGAAGAATTTGAATCGAACAGAAAGACTTCGATTTTTTTCCAGACGGAAGGATCGTTCAACAACGATGAATGTTCCTCCTCGCTGATAAAACTTTCGTATTCGATCCCTTCAGGCGGAATCGAACTCTCGAATGTAACCCTCCCGTCGCCCGGGGAATATTCAGAATTCTTAAAGTCCCAAAACCAATGGTCGGGATCGTTTCCCGCCCGTAAATTCCGTATCGTTCGTCTGTTCCGGGCGTGGACGACGAGAATTTTCGGATAACGTTTTCCTAGTACCGGCGAGAGAGAATCCCGGAATTTTTTCGCCAAATCCAAACGTTTCTGAAACTCCTTCGGCGAAGGCGCGGGTTCGCAATGAGCTTCGTGCGAATACGGACCCAACTCGAAATTCTCCCAATCGGAAGCATTAAAAAAACGGAATGTTATTTTTCTACCTTGTCCGTCCTTCAATCCGTCTTCGACGTCGAATCCTTCCCCTCTCGAAAAAAAAGTATATACTCCGATAAAACTGGCAACGACACAGGGGCCCGCGATTTCCGGATTCAGACCCGTGGAAACCCCTTCCACCAAATCCCGCATAAAACCGATTCCTCCGCGAAACGGAACCCCCGCAAAAACGACCTTGGACGCGAGATCCGGTTTTCGATTGAGAACGGACAGGACAAGATTCCCTCCGTTGCTATGACCGACTAACACGGGTAATACGCCTTGATTTTCGGAGCGCACTCGTTCTAAAAAAGTCTCCAGCTTAAGAGAATTTTCCCCGTTGTCCTTCCTCCAATCGTACGGAAAAACGTACGTTTTTATCCTTCTCGAAGAAACGAAATCGAGCCAAGGACGATAAATCTGCGCTTCTATCAAATACGGAATCAAAGTCACCGAAGACAAAACGTCTCCTACCTCGACTCCGTCGTTTTCACGTAAGGTCAGATCGGGAACCGTCAGATTCAACGCTTGCCAAGGGGTCAACCAAATCCGGCTCGTCGATCCGTCCGTGTCCCTGCGAATCAGTTCAGAACCTTTGTATCCTGGCACGAACACCAACGGAAGCGCTTCACCGAAGGCCGATACGGAGTTTTGAAACGCGTTTCGTTTCCACGGCCCCGAACCTCCCGGACCGCCGACAACCGAACAAAGGGAAAAGAGTAAAATCGAAAAAAGGAAAACGATTCGACTCCGCGTTTTATTGTACGTTACCCCCATTTACTTAGAATCGTATATTATAATATTAAATTTTTCTTAATTCTTCTGCCTTTTCGATACAACGCCGACGGTTGTCGAGCATGGCGTTTTCCACTTTCAGCCTCGTATCTTCGAAACTTTTCTCGTCCAAGTTCCTCGGCACGTAAATCGGCTCCCCGTACGAAACGACGAAGGTTGTGAAAGGTTTCGGAATCCTATGTTTATCCCAGGCACGTTCCGCGATCCACTGACGTGTACATTCGTAGTGAAAAGGGATGATCGGAATCTGAGAGACTTGGGCGCAAGCGATCAATCCGGGTTGAACGACGAACGCGGGACCTCTCGGTCCGTCCGGTGTGATCGCTGCGGGAAGATTTTTTTTGAGATGTTGGAAGAGCGCCTTCAAAGCCTTGGAACCGCCCTTCGAAGAACTTCCACGTATGCTGTAGTTTCCGAAACGATGGACGACTTCGTTGATAAAATCCCCGTCCTTGGATTCGGATATCAAAACGGCCGCTCCCGCATTTCGGTTTAAATAAGGAGAATACAAAACGTTCGTATGCCAGATGGAAAGGATATACGGTTTTTTTTCCCTGCGAATCCGTTGTAGACTTTCGTCGCCGATATCGATTCTTTTTGAAGTTAAACCGATCAGCCTCTGAAGATTGACCACCAAAAAAGGAATCAACCAGATCAAAAATTTTCTTTTGAAGGAATTTTTCTCGTCCTTCTTAGGAGACTCTTCCATGTAACACGAGGTTTTTTCGAATTCGTAAATTCATCACCTCTTTTTTGAATCGAATCGTTCGTATCGAATGTGTGAACCGACTCGGGATCTTTCGTCGGTCGCAAAGAAACGTTTTTTTAAGGAGAAGTAAATCATAGATTTCTAAAATGGGAATCCGTCGATTCCCGCATAACGAGCGCACACGAACCCCCCTCCTATTTTAAAAATTTTCGTCCGACCGTTCGATAAAAAACCTCCCCGATCGTTTTATTCGGCGTTCGAACGTCGTATCCTTCCTCCGTCGAGGATTTTCCTAAACCGGAATTCGTTTGAGAAAGAACCGGTAAAATTCTGAAAAAATGAAAAATCGATCGACCGGAAATTTCCCATCCCATAAAGAGTTTGAATCAAAAAAAAATAGGTTGATCCAATGGAATCCAATTTGCTTACGGCAGTGTTTCTGCCAGTTGCGTTAGCCATCATCATGCTCGGTATGGGAATGGCTTTGACGATCGACGACTTCAAACGAATTTTCGTTCTCCCGAAAGCGGTAATCACAGGATTGACGCTTCAATTAATTCTGCTTCCCGTCGTGGGATGGTTCATCGCGGACTACTCCGGACTCGCTCCCGAACTCGCCGTAGGTCTTATGCTTTTGGCGATTTGTCCCGGAGGTGCCACGTCCAACCTGATCACACATTTGGCGAAAGGGGACGTCGCACTTTCGATCACGTTAACCGCAATCACGAGCTGTATCACCGTTTTTTCGATTCCTTTCCTTTTGAATCTTTCGATGAATCATTTTCTCGGATCCGGACAGATGATCGCGCTCAATATCCCGCAAACCATATTGCAGATTTTTCTGATCACTGTTCTTCCCGTTTCGATTGGAATGCTTTTAAACGCGAAACGACCCGACCTTTCCCAAAAGTTCGAAAAAACCGTGAAAATACTCTCCGGTCTCTTTCTCGTATTGATCATCGCGGGGGCCATCGTCCGGGAACGTCAGAATATAATTCCCTTCTTCATCCAAGTCGGCCCGGCTGCCCTCGCCTTGAACCTGATCACCATGGCTCTCGGTTATATGGGAGCTACTTTGACGAAGGTTACGAAATCTCAAAGAACGTCGATTACGATCGAAGTGGGAATCCAAAACGGAACCCTCGGAATCGCGATCGCTTCCACGATCCTACAAAATCCCGCGATGGCGGTTCCGTCCGCGATCTACAGTTTGATCATGTTCGCGACCGGCGGGATTTTTTCCGCCTGGATGCACAGAACACCCGACGAAACCTAAAACGGGTTTTTTCCCTTTATACGGAATCACATTCGTTTTTCTGAATGTGATTCCGTCCGAACGAACCGAACCGGTTCGTTTTTCACTCGAAAAAGAAGACAAAAGGGTTAAAACGATCCTCGTGAAAACAGAACCCCTAAAAAAATCCGTCCTACTTATTTTATTATGCTTCCTCTCCTGCACCACGGTGGGATTCCACCGCGATTCGATCCGCAAAAACGTGGATTTCGGCGGCGAAGAAACGTTACGTATCTGCGTCTGGAAGGACAAAAACGTGGACAAGGAAGAACTTTCCGCCATGATTTCCGCCTGGAACGAAGAATTAGAACTTTATAAAATTAGAATACTAATTCCGGAAATACGCGACTGGGAACGCCCCGGTTGGACCGGTTTTGCGATTATGGACCAGGTGTTTCAGGCGCCCCTTCCCTCCGGGTGCGATCGTCTCCTCGCGGTCGCGGGCGGAAAGTTCAGCGATACCGCTTTCGAGATCGTCGGCATTTTTCTCGCGTTTTTCGGAATTCCCAGCTTTCAAGTGTTAGGCGCCGTGGAAACACGGACCGGCACGAGAGGGTATATCCTGGGGCAGACGAGGACGATTACACATTGGATCGTAGGCGGTCCCGAAAGGACGTTGATCCACGAAGGTTACCATCTATTGGGATGCGGCCATTCTCTTTTTCTAAGCGATTGTTATCTGAAAATCCGCGACGTAAAGGAATGGAGACGAAAAAACCGCGCGGAGGGAATCGATTTTTTTCCGTCCCTGAGCGAAGACGGAGAGGTCTTCCGTAAAAACCCCTGGGAACGTTAGTCGCGTTTGCATCCGCCTTTTTCGCCTCCTGCAAATCCTTAGAAAGATATTTACTGAATCAAAAACTGGAAGCGTTTTTTCGTTTCGGTAAAGGATGGACCGGTCACGTTGGGCGAAAAATCTGTCCCTATGAAATTTTATATCAGACGAAAAGTCTCCCTTCTTTTCATTCTTTCGATCGTGTGTTTCAATCACGCATGTTTCGACGACGGCGAAAAAGAAGATCCCTTCGTTGACATATCCGAAAAATTTTCGGATCTATCGGATAACGAGATGATGGCGATCTGGAGGGTCTACAACATGATCGCCCCTCGTTGTTCGGCCGACATAGCATTGGCTCATCCGCAAATCTCGGTTTCTGAAGAAAGAATTTTAGTTTTTTTAAGTTACGCGGGCGATCGTACGATAAACGTCTGCGGCATGGACGACGGTCGCGCAACCGTAACGATTCTTACGAGCGGAAACTACCGACTCACAACACTTCCCGGAAGAAGACAGGAACGTTGCGGTGAAACTTTGTACACTTCTCAAAAAAGGGAATTGAGTTATTATCTTCCTGCGGGAAATTCCGTCACGGAAACGGGAACGATCTCTACGGGACTTACCGTGAACTTCACCGCGAACGCCGGTGACATCCTCTACATTTATAACTCCGCCGAGTCGATGGGAGTCCATTGTTCGTCCGTCACTGGATCACCCGCCGGAACGACGATTTGGAACGGTGCCGCAACGGGAACTTTGGAAAAATTATAAAAGAGCCCCGGTTGTGCGGAAACTTTTGTTTCGGAACGGAAACGTATCTCCAGGATGGATGTATGGAAGTTTCGGAATCCAAATGGAAACCGTTTTTGGGCGCCTCCCTCATTTTGGCGGGCGCCGTGTTTTTTTCGGCGAAAGCCATTTTCGTCAAACTCGTCTATCGTTACGACGTGGATTCGATCACCGCACTGACTTTACGAATGTTGTTTGCCGTTCCGTTTTTCGTTTGGATCGCGGTCCGTTCCCGCAAACGGGAAAACTCGGTTCCATTGACGAAAAAAAACTGGGGCTTGATCCTGATCCTCGCATTCCTGGGTTATTACCTCGCCAGTCTTTTCGATTTTATCGGGTTGGAATACATATCCGCAGGACTGGAACGACTCACACTTTTCGTTTATCCTACCATCGTTCTCGTAATCAGCTCCGTACTATATAAGAGAAATATAAAGTTAGCCGAAATATTCGCGATCGTTCTTACGTATTCCGGAATCGTCGTCGCCTTTCTCGGAGACATTCGCAACGAGGGGCCGGACGCCGTCAAAGGTGTGTTATTCGTTTTCGCGTCGGCGGTGGCCTATTCACTTTATCTCGTGGGAAGCGAATCGCTCATTCCCAAAATCGGTTCGGTAAAGTTCACCTCGTATCTGATGTTACTTTCGGGTCTGATCGTAATTCTGCATTTTTTTCTAGTCAAGGATCCGCGTTTACTCGTTCAACCGTTTCCGGTGTACGCGTACGGATTGGCGTTGGGAGTTTTGACCACGGTGATTCCCGCGTATTTCACCTCCGAAGGTATTAGGATGATCGGTTCCGGAAGGGCGGCGATCATCGGTTCCGTCGGACCGATTTCCACGATTCTACTCGCCCGGATTTTTTTGGAAGAGCCGATCACTTCCTCGGGTTTGACGGGAACGATCCTCGTGCTCGCGGGCGTTCTTTCCATAGGAAGAAAAAAATCGACGGAGCAGACCAAAAACGTCTAACAACGATTCAACGGAAATATCCGCGAATCTTCACTATCGATCGAACGAGACATCGGTCGGCTTCTAAATTAGGATTATTGAATTTACGGTTCGGAGATTCGCAAAATCGGAGCGCAACCGCGCGTTCGAGAAGGATCGAAGATCGGAACCGATTTTGGATCGCCTCGTGTTCGTATCGTTTCGTTCGGGAACGTTTTTTTGGGGACGGCGAATTTTCGATAGAACGAAAGAATACGTTATACGAAACCGGGCGCATTTCGAAAATCACGAAACGATAGAACCGAAAAAGGCGTTTCCACCGAAATCACTGCGAAACGGGCGCGTCCGTAACACAACGAACCGATTGCGAATAAATCGGATCGCTGCTGGAAAGAAACGCGTAACCGATATCGAACATAAAAGCGCCTTCGTTTCCCGGATAATGGTTTGTATTGCTCATCCAATACTGCGTGTTCGTCTGCGTATTGGGAAACGCGGTCTCGTCGATGGAAGTCGTTCCCGAAGGTAAATCGTATCGGACGATCGAAAGATATTCGCGTACGTTGGGCATTCTCCAGTGCAACCCGGCCAGGTTCAAGGTATCACAGTTCGTCAGAGCGGTCTGCCAACTGAACGAAAGATCGTTGACGACGTTCTGACAATTATCACCTGCTTTCCCGACCATACATTTCTGCCAGAGAAGATCCGTATTCTGATCGAAAACCGTTCCGTCTCCGCGATCGATAAAACTCCGAACCGGATATTCTCCACCCGATACGCAACGAACGCCTAACGCGACCGATTCGAAGGAGCTTTGATTGTTCCCCGTCGAAAAATTCAAGGTCCACCGCGACGGAGTGGAAGAAAGTGGATCGCTTTTCGAACCGGACCAAACCTGATTGTTCCCGTCCGGAAAGACTGCGACGTCGATGTAAGGAGGATCCCTGTCGTACGAAGCGAGGGTAAACAATTCGCGAATGTCGGGAAGTCTCCACGTGCGAATTCCCGCATACGCGGTGTCGTTTAACGCGGCACAGGAATTGACCGCGTTGGAGTAGGTCATTGCAGTTGCGCCTAACGCGGTACAATCCACTGCGTTCGTCCCCTGCCGACAGAGTTTCCAGATGAGTCCGGTGTTTTTATCGTATACAACCGGCTGAACGGGATCTGCCCCCACTCTTTGAAACGAAGGCGCGATTCCCGCATAATCCCCGTCTTGTCCCGGAAAGGTCGTGTTTCCGCAGGGAATGGTATTCAACGAATCGTCCGAACATTCGACTTGTCCCGCGTCCGAAATCGGAGTGAATACTCCGACGTTTACGGTATAGGATCGGACGTTTCCGTTTCCTGCGACGATCATGTAAATCACGGGAGAGGAAAAATCGTTTTCGGTGACGCCGCTGATTTGTTGGATTCCGTTTACGAACACATACGCTCCCGGAGAAACCGTAAACGCCGCCTTTAGACGTTTTGTCGCGCCGAACGGAACTCTCGCCGCGATTTCGGTTTCGGTTACGACTCCCGGATACGAGCGAACGAGATAATTTTCCACACCCGGGAATTCGAACGCGGTCAATTCGTTGCCGTTGGATCCGAAAACGAAATTAAAACCGCCTTGGAGCAGCAAACCTGCGTTCGAGGACGCGTCCAAATTGATTCGGCTGGCCTGCGCACAACCGAGAAACGAAAAGCACAATAAAATCCGAAACCCTTTCGATAAACTCATGACGCCTTGCCGTTTGGAACGACGAATTCTCCTTCGAAAAAAAGGAACGATCCAAGAAACGCAACCTTCGATCTGCCGGAATCGATCGATGTCGTTCCGTTCATTCAACAATCGATTGATAATCGGTTGATCGTTTTTTATAAAATCGAATTCAAAATGATTTCGCCGTTTCCCTATTTCTTTTTGCCAGGTTGGTAAATTGCCGATTTCTCGTCAAGTTCCTGGGACAAACGCGAGGTCGGAGAGGTTCAATAGATATCCAAGACCAAAAAGGCGATATCGTCTCCGAAATTTCCCCCGGAATAGGAGAAAAGATCCGAGACAACCTGATCGATATAATCCTCGATCGTGTCTGCGTCCAAATATTCTTCCAGAATGGAAGTCAATCCGGGTAGGTCCAAAATGTTTCCTTGTCCGTCGAAAATTTCATACATTCCGTCGGAAAAAAATACGACCCGGTCCCCGTGCAAAAGATCGATGGATTGATCGTAGTACTGCGCTCCCTCGAACGCGAGCAAAGGAAGATTCATCCCGTCGAGTTCGATTCGTTTTCCGTCCCGAAACAAAAAGATCGGAGGATGCCCCGCGTACGAGTAGAGAAAGCGTTTCGTTTCCGGAATATATTTCACGCGCACCGCGGAAATATGATGGTCCAATACCAAGGGTTTGAGATCCTCCACGATTCGAAACAATCCCTGTGCGGGACTCAGTCCGATTCTTGCGGAATTCTTAAAGGAGATCACGACCATTCCCGAAACCATCGCGGAAGAAATCCCGTGCCCGGATACGTCCGCAAAAAGTATGTCCACGCTTCCGTCCCGATTCTGTATCGTGCTGATCACGTCCCCTCCCACTTTTTCAAAGGGACGAAAATACGTTTCCATCCGGAAAAAACGGGAATCCGGAAACGTCCGATCCACGAGGGACCTTTGTGTGAGTCTTCCCAGTTCCAGGTCGTAGTGCATTCGATCGTAAAAGGCGTTTAACGTGCCTTCTTTTTTCTTACGGTCGAACGCGAGTAGAATCAAGTCCCCGATCAATCCCAGGATGGAAATCTCCTCTTCGGTCCAAACCCGATCCTCGGTCAACATATCCATCCCAAAAAAGCCGATCTCCTTTCCCTCGTATCGAAGTCCTATGATGAGCAAGGAACGGATTCCTCTCGAAAGAATCATTTCCCGCAAAAAGGAATCCTCTCCTTCGATCTCTTCCCGCGAATTCAGGGCGACATATCCGAACGTTCGTATCCTTTCGAACCGCTCCGAGGGGATATTTTCCACGGGTATGTTTTGAAAGTATTCCGCGAAGGAGGAAATTCCTTCCCGGCTCCATTCGTATGTGTTGGAAAGATATTTATTGGCCTCGGAATATTCTAGGATATAGGCCCGATCCGCGTTGCAGATTCTTCCGGTTTTTTCTATGGAATCCCGGACGGCCCCGTCCAATTCCTTGGGTGGAAGAGTGATGAAACTTTTGGAGATTTCCGTAAGTTGACTTTGGAGAAAGAGCGAATAACGCAGGTGATCCTGCGTTTGTTTTAAGGTGGTGATGTCCCTTTGGGATCCCCACACGTGTTCCAAGTTTCCATCCTTGACAACTCCGACCACGCTGTTCAAAAAATACTTCGAATTGCCGAATCGATCCAACTCTTTCGATTCGACGTCCTTCATATTGTATTTGGAAGTTACGAAACGATACAAATGATCCAGGTCCTCGGGAGAATCGGAGGGAATCAACTGGGAAAGGGACAATCCCATCATTTCGGAAGCGGCACAATATCCGTACATCTTCGCCATTGCGTCGTTACAGATCGCTAGTCTAGCGCGTGTTAGGAGAAGTTCCACCTGTACTTTCGGCGGCAAATCCGTGGCGATGGGAGCGTCCAGATAAAAACACCAGATTCCCTCGGGACTGTGAAGAAAAAAGTCCCTGTATCTTTCCAACTCGAACGATTCCGACTCGATTCGCATTTTGCTTTCCGAAAAATTCAGCCTTTATTGTTTCCTCTGGCGACAAAGGTCAAAGGTTTTTAGTTGGAACTTTAAAAAAGAATCTCCGGTTCTGCCGGCAAGGAGTTCCCGCACGACGACAAGGACGACCGGATGCGCGCGGAAGTTCTTTCGGCGGCTTTTTCGCAAAGCCGATGATTTTTCCGTCAAAGTTGTGCGGGAACTCCCTCCTTTCTCCCAAAAAATTCCCCAAAAAAAAGGTCCCTCCTCTTTTTTGTCCGGGGCCTATCGTAATCTGTATTTCAACAAGGAGCCGACAAACCATGAAAACACCGAACACACAATGGATGGACGAACGAATCGAGGAACTCGCGGAAATTCTCGCGGACAAGCTGATCGAAGAAATCCGCAAACGAGCGCTCGAAAAACGAACAAACCAAAAATCGGAAGCCGCCTAAACCCGAAACATTACAAACCGGACCCGAACCAAACGCGCTCACGCGGCCACAGCAAACGAATGATTTTAGAATCCAAGGAGAAAACGAACATGGCGGAATACGCACTCAAGGAAAAAAAAGGAAGTCTCTTCAGCAACGCATCCAAAGAGAAAGAAACCCAACCGGATTACACCGGTAAGGTGCTCTTAGAAGGAAAAACCTATCGACTCGCAGGATGGATTCGTAAGTCGGCGACGGGAAAAAACTATCTTTCCTTAAGTATATCGGAGCCGAATCCGGAAAAAAAATCCGAACTCAACGCCTCCGATTCCGGAGACGGAAACGATTTTACGGACATAGAAGAGGATTTCCCCTTCTAAAAAAATGAAAATTCGATTTACGTCCGGGTCTAAACGGAAAAGAATATTTCCTTTCAAGGAGAATCATTTTTGAAAACGAAATTCGCACCCAAATTGTTTTCGACCGCGGCGATCCTTTTGCTTGTCTTCTCCGTGACATCCAACTGCGGATACAACACGATTCAGGAAGAGGACGAAGCGGTCCTCGCGTCTTGGGCGGAAGTATTGAACCAATACCAAAGAAGAGCGGATCTGATTCCGAATCTCGTCAATACCGTCAAAGGATATGCGACACAGGAAGAAAAAGTATTAACCGAAGTAACGCGTGCACGTGCCGGCATCGGGTCGATTCAAGCCGATGAAAAAACTCTGAACAATCCGGAACTATTCAAAAAATACGCGCAGGCCCAATCTCAAATGACCTCGGCCCTTTCCCGGCTGCTCGTAGTAGCGGAAAATTATCCCCAGCTCAAATCGAACGAAAATTTCCGGGACTTACAAGCGCAGCTCGAAGGAACCGAAAACAGGATCACAGTCGCGCGCAACCGGTACATCCAGTCGGTGCAGAAATACAACGGCACGGTCCGAAAATTCCCGAGCAACCTGACCGCAAAAATTTTCGGATACGAAACCAAACCTTCGTTCACGGTGGAAAACGAAAAGGAAATCTCCAAACCGCCCGAAGTAAAATTCTAAAAGCAGAATATTCAAAAAATTGAAACTACTTCGCCCACATATGCGCGCGTTTCTTTTTGTGGTCCTGTTTTTTTCCGCGACGGGGTGGAATCCGAAACCGGGAAATCCCGGTATAACGCCTTCGTTTCGGGAGGAATGGATTGCGGAAGCTCCACAGATTCCTCTTCTACAAACTCAGATCACGGACACGACTTCCACACTCACCGACAAACAAAAGGCCGTCCTGACGAAAACCTTGGTCGAATTCGAAAAGAGAAAGGGAAGTCAAATCGCCGTACTTCTCGTAGGTTCCACCGAGAACTGGAGTATCGAGGAATACGCGGTCAAAACCTTTGAAACATGGAAATTAGGACGGAAAGGAACGGACGACGGAATCCTGATCGTGGTCGCCCTACGCGACCACAAAACCAGGATCGAAGTAGGATACGGTTTGGAAGGAGCGGTTCCGGACGCAATCGCCAAACGGATCATATCCGATTTTATGATTCCTCAGTTTCGGGAAGGAGATTATTATACGGGAATCTCCGAAGCGATCGATCGGTTGATCGAAAAGATCGACGGAGAAGATTTGCCGGCGGCTAACGGAAAGGTCCGCGGGAGCGATCCAAACGACGTAAACCGCGAGGAAGAAACGTCCGAAGAAGATTCGGAACTTCCCAATCGACTCGTGACAGCGTTCATCATTCTTGTCGTTTTGGGAAAGGTGTTCGGATTTTTTTTAGGAAACGGAGTATCGGGGGGCATCGGAGCGATTCTATTCGTTCTTTTGGGAATTTTCTGGTCGATCACATTCTGGCTCCTAATTCCGGGGGCGTTGTTGCTTTGGTTTTTCGTACTCGCCAACGGAGGCGGAATCGGAGGAGGTTCGTCTTGGGGATCGTCGTCCGGAGGAGGAGGTTCCTGGGGAGGCGGAGGCGGATCTTCGGGAGGCGGAGGCGCCTCGGGAAGTTGGTAAGGAGAATGGAACTTCGATGAAAGAAAACAAAACTTCCGCGGTGGAAATAATCCGAAGAACTTTCCTTCATCTTGGAAGTTCCGTACTTTCGGCGTTTCGAACTTCTGCGGACAAAACTTCCTCCGTGTTTTTTAAACGCTACTTTACGAGAGAAGACCTAAAACGGATCGAAGACGCGGTCGCAAAGTCGGAAACGAAACATCGCGGAGAAATCGCTGTGATCTTGGAAGGAACCTTGCCCCTTACTCTCGTGTGGAAAGGAATTACCTCCGAACAAAGGGCCCGGGAATTGTTCTCTCAAAAACGGATCTGGGACACCGAGGAAAATACGGGAATCCTGATCTACGTTCAACTGGCGGAAAAAAAGATAGAACTTCTCGCAGACCGGGGCATCTACCAAAGGATCGGACAAAACACGTTAGACGAAATATGCGGTAAGCTGCGGTCCGGGTTTGCAAAAGGCGTTTATGCGGAGGCAGTGATCGAAGCCGTGGAAACCTTCACCGAACTTTTACGAAAACATTTTCCTGCGGGAAAAACGAATCCGAACGAACTTCCCGATCGTCCCGAAATCATCGGATAGAATAGGAAAACCGCTCTCCTTACGATTCGGGATCGACGTTCCGACAAAGAGGGAACGACGCACCCGGCAGAAAAACGAAGAACCGCCGCTCTCTTTTCCGTTACAAATACCAACTGCCGACGAAAATAAAATCTCCGTACGAGGATACAACGAACCGCGACGATCGCGGGAAGGCCGGCAAACACAAAACCGAATTCTCGAGTTTCGTCTTCGGAAGACTATTGACAGAAAACCGGATTCGATTCCTTTTTCCGTTTAGCTATTGCGGAGAATATTGACCATCGAATACAGACCGTTGCGTCTCGACATGGAAAGATGTTTGTCCAAACCGATCTCTTTTAAAAAATCAAGCGAAGCGTTTTTGATTTCTTCTCGCGTGCGGTCCGAAAAAACACGGATCAAAAGTGCGATCATACCTCTCGTGATCGTGGAATCGCTGTCCGCCTGAAACCGGATCTTTCCGTTCTTTTCTTCGGAAACGATCCAAACCCTCGACTGACAACCCGGCACCAGACGTTCCTGAGTTTTCGCGGCTTCGGGAAGGGAACCGAGTTCGTCCCCCATTTCGATGAGCAATTGATATCGTTCTTCCCAGTCGGTGCATTCCGAAAATTCGGAAACGATTTCCCTTTGTATCTCTTCGATGCCTCTCATGATCCCTGGTCCCAGCTTTTTGAAAAGTGGTCTCCGAGCAATCAGAAAACCGCAAAAGGACGAAACTCGACGGATGAAAAATCAGCTTTCAAAGCGAAACGGCGGAGACTTGGTTCCCCATCGAAACGTCCTTCTTCCGTTTTCGTGCGACTCGTTCCTTTTGGCCGTTTTCGCCAAAACCACCTTGCAAAAAACCGGATTCAGTTCGGTTTGAAGATATAACTCCGACGCGAACCCTATTCGCTCGGAAATTTATTTTTGCGGGAAAATTCCGCGAAAGAGAAAGGTAAAACATGTCTCGGAAAATAATCGCGAAGATTTACATTAGTATAGTATTTATTTTGAATATAATGAACCTTTCATCCTGCTCCGAGGACGCACGGGTCAAAGATCTGGCTCAACTCGAAGAATTGGCGACTTCGTTGTTGATCGCCGATCCGACGCTCGGTTCTCCGAACCAAAACGATCCGCCTCCTCCGCCGGGAGACGAAGTAAAACCCGTACTTCTCACCGTAACACCTTCGCCGGAAAGCCTCAAAGTGTTCCAAACCGTCGATCTGGGACTTCTCCCGGAAGCGGTAGCCGGACAAGGAGGATGTGGCCCCACGTCCGGATACGATTTCGAAACTATTTTCGAAGAAGGGGAATACTTTCGGATCAGACAAGTAAAATCGAATACGCCGGGTGACATCACCGTGGACGCAGTTTTTGATCGCCCGGTCGCGGATCGATTTTACAGATTGGGAGCGAGATTCGGAGGCGGAGGTTCCGGAACGTTTCAACCGAACGCAAGACCGGACGACAATACGGTTCGATTTTTGATCGCACTCAATCATCGTTTTCCGGGAGTTCCGAGATTGTCCACCGATACGGCCGGATCGGGAGTGGACAACGAAATCGGTTTCAGCCTGAGCGAAATGGCAAACGGAGGCGCAACGTTTAACGACCACGTTTTCGATTGGAAAAGTTCGGAAAAATTCGAAGCCCCTTTCGATTACACCGCGAAAGTATCGTTCGAATGCGTCGGAGCGGACTGTTATGCGATCGTAAAATACAGACTCAAATCAGAAGGCAACTATCGACTCGCTTCGGAAATACATGAAACGAGCGTCAGTCTTCGTTTAACAAATCCTGCCAATCCTTCGCAAACGATCGGAACGGGAAGGATCGACTTGCCTTCCTGTTATCTCTCGGCCAAAACCGCTCCCGAAAACGTCTGGTTTATCGAAACAAGAATACGGCTCAACGACTCGCAGATATTCTACACTCCGCAGGATCTGCAAAACGGAAACTATCTACTTCGACTCACTGGAAATTTTCAGCAGAACGCAACCCCTGCGTTTCCCAACGGAATTAATTTCAATTACGGAAACACGGATATCATCCGAGAATAAACGATCCTCCGTCCTCGGCCGCGGAAAGATCCCCTTCCCGCGGCGCTTTCTTTTTCTTACGAAATAAAAATTTGTTTTCGTAAGAGACCGAACCGAAATTTGATCCTTAAGAAACGTTGCGGACCGCACATCCGCCCGAACGAAAGGACGGTTTTTATGAGAGCGTATGAAATTCAAAATCAATTCGGATTGGAAAATTTAAAAATCGTAGAACGCCCCGATCCGAAACCGGGACACGGACAAGTCCTCGTCCGATTCAGAGCCGCATCTCTGAACTATCGGGATTATCTGATGGCGATCGGCAAATACAATCCAAAACAAAAACTTCCTCTCATTCCCCTTTCGGATGGAGCGGGAGAAATCGTGGAAATCGGTCCCGGTGTGACGAAATGGAAAACGGGAGATAAGGTTTGTGCGAACTTCGCACAGACTTGGCTGGACGGAGCACCGGATATCCATATGCTCCGTAATACCCTGGGAGGTCCGTTGGACGGAACCCTTTCCGAACTTCGTGTCTTCGGAGAAGAAGGAATCGTTCCCATGCCGGAAAATCTCACCTTCGCGGAAGCGTCCACTCTTCCCTGTGCGGCGTTGACCGCATATACTGCGATCGTAACTCACGGAAATATTCAACCGGGGGCCACGATCGTTGTGCAGGGAACGGGAGGCGTTTCCATATTCGCATTACAATTCGCTAAAATGTTCGGTGCACGAGTCATCGCCACTTCGTCGAGCGACGAAAAACTGGAGAAGGTCAAAGCGCTCGGCGCGGATGAAATCATCAACTACGCGCAAAAGCCGAACTGGGAAAAGGAAGTCCGCAGAATCACGGAAATGAAAGGCGCAGATCTCGTCATCGAAGTAGGAGGAGCGGGCACTCTGCAAAAATCGATCTCGAGTACCAAACCTTGGGGAACCATCGCTCTCATCGGAGTTCTCGCGGGAGGGGAAAGCGACAAACTCTCCCTCTTCCCGATCCTAATGCAGGGTATTCGAGTACAAGGAATCATCGTCGGAAGCAAACGCAACTTCGAGGATATGAACCGTGCGGTTCAGATCAACGGAATCAAACCCGTCGTGGACGAAGTTTTTCCCTTCGAAGAAACTCCGAAAGCCTACGAAACCTTAAAGGCCGGCAAACACTTCGGTAAAATTTGTATAGAAATTTAATGCGAAATCGATCCGTCCATGCGTGCGGGGTTTTATTTCCTCCACAAGAAAACGAGGAAAAACTCCGCACGGGATCGTTTTTGGTAAAAGAATCTCCCTTTTCCTTAGGATTCATTTTTCCGTTTTAAGATAATTTTTATCCAATAAAACAAGGCCGCACATTACTCAAGTTGTATTTTGACAAAGATTTTATGCAGATGGAAACATCAATTCAACAAAGGTAAAGTCTCAAAATCGATAATAATGATCGTAAGTTATAATTTTCATTCCGGCAAAAATGAAAAGTCGATGGGACGCGGGACATCCTACATTTCGTTTTATTAAATTTTATTCCGTTATAATAAATACTCCTTGCCTTCTCTAAACTGCTCGGTTTGATCATACTAAAAAATACTTTTTTGAAATCGATCCGTACTTAGGATCAGGAAATCTTTCAGGGGACGTTATACACCATGGCGACAAAAGCTCTTACAAAGGCGAAAGGCAAACCTTCCTCCAAAACCAAAACGACCGCTCCGAAAAAAAAAGGGTCCACTTCCGTTTCTTCCCCTTTACAAAAAGGATTCTTAGATCCGAACAACAAACTTCCGGTTGTGTATCGACCGAATTCCCCCGAACAAGAGGATAAACAATATCTCATCCGTTGGATCAAATCCAACAAACGCGCGTTAACCGATGATCTCAAAGAATTCGGAGCGATCCTTTTCCGAGGTTTCGACATACGATCACCGCAGGATTTCGAAGACGTGATCCTAAACGTGGATCCGAATCTTAAAAACAATTATCTGGGAACCTCTCCCCGCAATCAGATCACCAAATACGCGTTTACCGCCACCGAGCTGCCGCCCGCGTATCCGATTATGCAACACGCCGAGATGAGTTTTTTGGATTCCCCTCCCCGAAAACTTTTTTTCTTTTGCGGCTTGGCTCCCGAAAAGTTCGGAGAAACTCCGATTACGGATTTGAGAAAAGTATTAAACGAAGTGCCACATACCATTCGGGAAAAATTCGAAAACGATAAGATCCGTTATTCTCGCGTTTACGACGGGCCTTCCAGCCGTTCCCGATTTCAATTCTGGAAAACGAAACGTTGGGACGAAATGTTCCAAACCAAGGACCGCGACGAGGTGGAAAAAATCTCCAAAAAGCAGAACTTCAAAACCGAATGGTTCGGAGAAGACGGTCTTCGTCTGATCAACACCACGCTCGCGGTGCGAAAACATCCCGACTTCAAAACTCTCGCCTGGCACAACCATTCCCAGGTCTTTCATATCGACGCTGCGAGAAAGGAATACTGGCGTATCTTTCGACGTCAAAAAACCTTCCGGGGATTTTTGGTAGGAATCGCACTCGAAGTGTTGACCTTGCTCAAAAAACTGACGACCAAAAAGGAATACCTCGACACACATTGCAGTTACGGAGACGGCAAGGAAATCACAACGCGCGAACTCAATCAAATACAGGATGCGTTCTGGAACAACATCTCCCTATTCTCGTGGCAAAAGGGGGACGTCCTCGTCATCGACAACTACTCCGTATCCCATGGAAGACATCCGTTTTCCGGACCCCGCGAAATTTACGTAGCTTGGGCGGATTAAAATGACGGAACTAGATTCGATCCGAATCAACTTCAGCGAAAGTGGATTAGTTTTTTTGAATATTCTTTTGGGTTTCATCATGTTCGGGATCGCCTTAGAACTGAAACCGAAGGACTTTAGGCTGCTTTTCGAAAAACCCAGAGCGTCTTTGACGGGAATCGTCTCTCAGTTTTTTCTTTTTCCTCTCATTACGTATCTGCTGCTTCGGATTCTGCAACCACCGGCGGGGGTCGCTTTGGGAATGCTCCTCGTTGCGGCTTGTCCGGGCGGAAATATTTCGAACTTCATCACGATGATGGCAAAAGGGAACACCGCCCTTTCCATTTCTTTGACCGCCTTTTCCTCGTCGCTCGCGATCGTAGCCACTCCCTTTAACTTTTTCTTTTGGGGAAGTTTGTATCCTCCCGTACAAACGGCGCTTCGCGAAATATCCTTGGATCCTTTCGACGTCTTCAAAGCGATTCTCGTGATTCTTTTGATACCGATCTCCTTGGGATTAGCGACGAAACGTTTTTCGCCTAATTTCGCTGTAAAAATCGAAAAGCCGATCAAAATACTCTCCGCTCTGATCTTCACGGCCTTTTTGGTCGTAGCCTTGGCGGCCAATTTTTCCGTCTTCTTACGAGTGATTCACAAGGTGTTTCTTTACGTTTTTCTAATGAATGCGGCGGGTTTTTCCCTCGGATATTTTTTCGCGAAAGCCATGCGTCTGGACGAAAAAGACGCTCGTTGTATCTCGATCGAAACGGGAATTCAAAACTCCGGTCTCGGTTTGGTTTTGATCTTCGCCTTTTTTAACGGACAGGGAAGTATGGCGATCATCGCCGCCGTTTGGGGAATCTGGCACGCGATCGCGGGAGCTTTGCTCGCTTGGTTTTGGTCCAAACGCACGGCGAACCTAACTCCGCAAACTTAAGCCGATTCCGAACCTTTCTGAATCCTATATAAATCGGAAACTTTCGGACGGATCCTGGACTTCGTAAAAAAACGGTTTTCGTTCGCCTTTCCTTTGCGAATTTCCTTTTGTTTATCAGCGGGAAGATGAAGTACGGATTTGCATTCTTCCGTACAACATCCGTCGAACGCCGCCGTGCACGTCTCACACTGTATAAAAAGGATATGACAACCCGGATTCGCGCAATTCACGTGTCTGTCGCTTTTGGATCCGCACTGATGACAGGTCGAAATGATCTCTTCTCCGATCGTTTCCTGAAGACGTCCGTCGAACACGAAATTTTTTCCCTTAAACTTAGACTCCAATCCTTTTTCGGCGACTTCGTGGGCATAGGAAATGATTCCACCGTGGAGCTGATTGACGTCCTTATAACCGTGGTGTTTGAGCCAGGCGCTCGCTTTCTCGCAGCGGATTCCTCCGGTGCAATACATTAGAATTTTATTATCTTCTTTTCCTTGAAGAAGTTCCAAAAGTAGCCGCAGTTCCTCCCGGAAAGTATCCGACTGCGGAAGCAAAGCGTTTTCGAAATGTCCGATTTCGCTTTCATAATGGTTTCTAACGTCCACGACGATCGTATTCTTATCTTCGAGATGACGGTTGAATTCCTCCGCTCCGAGATGATTTCCGACGTTCGTAACGTCGAAGGAATCGTCGTCCAATCCGTCCGCGACGATTTTTTTGCGAACCTTAAGATCCAATTTAAGAAACGACTTACCGTCGTCTTCGACTGCGATCTTAAACGGCATATTTTTGAATACGGCGCGCGACTCAAGATTGGCGCGGAATAATTCCATATTGGGGGACGGAACGGATATCTGCGCGTTGATGCCTTCCCTAGCTACGTAAATCCTACCTAAAACCCCGAGTGATTCCCATTCCTCATACAAACGGTCGCGCAGAGATTTGACGTCCTCTAAAATGACGTAACGATAAAACGATAACGTGATCCGTCGGAACGCCTCGGAATCGAGTCTCTTTCTTAACGCTTCCTTATCGTAAATATTATGAAGCGGTTTCCGCTTTTGCGTTTTACTCTTTTGAGAATCGTTCCGGATTTCCATACTGACCCGATCCTGAAATCGGAAGTTTTTCTGACAAGCCTTTCTTATGACGAGAGACTTGTCGCAAAACGATTTCTGTGCCTTACGGGCCAACTGGAAAAAACCCACGAACGCACGTGAGAAAATCTTTTGACGGAACGGATCGAAAGAGGCGACTCTTCGGATTCAACGGCTAAATTTTTGATTCCCGATACTTCCTCATCGAGTCGAGTTTATGTCCTAAGTAGGCGATCAAACCGTATAAGAACAACGCTTGAATCGAAAACGCATATACGTTGTCGGGTGTCGGCGTAAACGGATTGGCGATGATCAGAACCAGGAAAAAAAACGCGTAAAGGATCATACCCCACCTTCCCGCAAAACCTTCTCCCGAAGAACTTCCCCGAAGATAATAAACAAAGGCGACTAACGTTATCGCTGTTTCGATACCGATCGTAAGCCAAAGATGATTCCACAGACCAAAACCCAACTTCGGTCCGGAGTCGAACAACAAGGGAAGATCGGGAGTATGAACGGGAAGGTCCAGAAAATAATGCGAAATCACTGAAAACCCGACGGCCAGGGACGTGTTCCTTTTTACGGAGGCGGATCGCGCCGGAAACCAAACGTAAAACAAACCGAACGCCGCGATTCCCCAGAAGAAGGCGGCCGCCAAACTATGCGTATACGGCATATAATAAAGATCGAACGGATTACTTTGGGTAAATCCGGGAATCAATCTCATATGTTCGATACCGATCATGACAAAACACATAAATAGAATATCGACGAATTGAACTCCGGCCAAAAGGAACCAGAACGGAGTTTTAGGAACCGCTTTTTTGAGTACGAAGGCGACGCTGTAATGTCCGATAAACATTGGATTCTCCTTTTTGCATTCGGAGGAAACTCGGGGGGCTACCGAATTCGCAAAGACGATTACTTTACGCGAAACGAAACTAAGAGTCAACCATTCCGTCGTACGTTTTCTGAAATAGGATTGCGGTTCGAACACGTTCCGGTATGAAGGGGCGATGCCGACGGAAAAACGAACCCAAAACGCGACGAGCGCCGCGGATGTCCAAAAGGAATTGTGTAGTTTGTCGGATCCGATCAAGGCCGATTTTTTAGCCGGATTTTTTAAAACCGGTCCGGGACAATATGCGGAAGGCGACGTATTTATAGGAGTCGTCGTACCGAAACAAAGAAAAATCGCGAGAAAATTCAGGGATTTGCCTCTCGAAGAAATCCGCATCCTTTTGAATTCACCCGTTCATGAAGAACGACTAACGTCTCTGCTCATTCTCTGCGATCGTTTTTCCAAAGCGACTCCGCAGGAGAAAAAGAGAATCCATCGTTTTTATCTCGATAATCTGAAACGGGTAAACAACTGGGACTTAGTGGATCTGAGTTCCAGGGTTCTCATCGGAGAGTATCTGCGTGACAAGGACAGAAAAATCCTAGATCGTTTGGCGAAATCGAAACGTATGTGGGATCGCCGTATCGCGATCGTATCGACATACGCACTGATTGTCGCGGGAGAATTCGAGGATACGATCCGGATCGCGGAAATTTTGTTATCCGACAAAGAGGACCTAATCCATAAGGCGACCGGTTGGATGTTGCGCGAGGTGGCCGATCGGGACCGGACGACGACTTTACTTTTTCTCGATAAACACGCGGATCGAATGCCGAGAACTATGCTTCGTTATACGATCGAAAAATTTCCGGATTCCCTAAAAAGGAAATATATGGCTTCGGGAACCTCCAAAGACGCACCGAAGAAAAAAATCGGATCCGTCGCGTCCAACCCCCGAAAAAAGCGGTCGCACTAAAAAAGATACTTTACCGCCAAAAGAATCCTCGCATCCTAAACCCTGGAAAAATTCATGAAAAACAAAACCGTCTATATTCTAATTTTATTATATACCACCCTCTACGGATGCGGGGGAAGCCTACGTGGAAAACCGATTCCGCCGAATCCCGACCTTTCCGGTTTTTACGTTTCTTCCGAAACAAAAGATTGGGAAAAGGACGGAAAAGTAAAGATAGAAGTATTGAGTATTTTTCCGAAAGCGAACGGAGAACTCAGCTTCGAAAGAAAGATCATCGTACGTCTTTCTTTTTTGGCCAGCGACGATCGCGAAGAATGGAGAATTCGAAGCGGCGGTTTGGTGACGGGAGAAAACGAAATCGTTCTACAGGAATCCTCGTATCAGGAGTTTCATCTTCTGCACATGGGTGATCGAGAATTCGATCCGAAGGAATGGAAGTTGAGGGAGATGGGTTCGCCCGGAAAAGTAAGGGACGTGGGTAACGTTACTTCGAGCGGAAATCTTTGGGGAGAAATTTCTCCGGACGGAAGATCGATCAAAATTTCGAAACGTATCTTCACGAAGATAGGCGATTCTTTTCAAGGCAGAATTACCACGACGACCGTCGATAAAAAGAAACTCACGATCGACAACGAAACGGCGGGAACCGTATTTTACCGTGCGGGAAAAAAAGCCGACGAACGGATCGTCGCGGTCTTTTCGAAAACGGATTTACTGAAACCCGGAATGATTTTTCTCGTCGGTCCGGATCGGATTCCGTGTAAACTCTCGGAAGTGTTCCAGCAGGAAGGAACCTTGGAGCCTTTGGATCCGAAACAGAATCCCTCGGTTTCCGCGGGTGATCCGGTGATATTACAAGGAACCGTGGATCGCAAAGCGGTAAACAGACGGGCGACCGCGGACGAACTCATTCGAAAATTAAAGTCCGATCCGAAAGTGAGCAAAGAGGAACTGATCCGCGAGATAGAAAAACTGAAAAACGAACGATAAGAAGAATATTAGAATATTATAAAAAAACGCCGCTTCGAAGAAGCGGCGTTTTTCGTTGAAGACGAAACTTTCCGACGGAGATTACTTGTTGCGTTTACGCATCGTAGCGTCCAGAAATTTCTTACGCAGACGCAGACTTACCGGAGTTACCTCCAAAAGTTCGTCGTCGTCCAAAAATTCTATGTTCTGCTCCAAGGAGAATTTTCTCGGGGGAATCAAACGAATGGCCTCGTCAGCACCGGAGGAACGAACGTTACTCAGCTTCTTTTCCTTTACTGGATTCACTTCAAGATCGTTTTCCCGAGAATGGATTCCGATGATCATACCGGGATAAACCGCGGTGTTAGGTCCGATGACCAAGTCCCCGCGCTCCTGAATTTTCCAAAGCGCATACGCGGTCGATTCCCCGGAATCCATAGAAATCAAGGCTCCGTTTTTACGACCGGGAATCTCGCCCTTATAGATATCGAATCTGAGAAAGCGGGAAGACATCACTCCTTCTCCTCTGGTTTCCGAAATGAAAAAACCTCTGAATCCGATGATTCCTCTTGTCGGAATCACGAATTCGACTCGGGTCATTCCGGAGGGATGAGCGTCCATGAGTTGGAGTTCGCCCTTTCTGCGATTGAGTTCCGCGATGATCTGTCCCGTGAATTGATCCGGAAGATCCATCACAAGGTATTCGTACGGTTCGAGTTTTTGTCCCTGCTCGTTCGTTTTTAGGATCACTTCCGGACGGGAAACTTGAATTTCGAATCCTTCCCTTCTCATCGTTTCGATCAAAACGGAAAGGTGCAATTCTCCTCGACCCAAAACCTTAAAACGATCCTTGTCTTCGGTTTCTTCCAGACGCATCGCAACGTTGGTTTCCAGTTCCCGATCCAGACGCTCGCGAATATTTCTCGTGGTTACGAATTTTCCTTCCTTTCCCGCAAACGGAGAATTGTTGACCATGAAAAACATCGATACGGTCGGTTCTTCGACTTCGATCGCCGGTCTCGGAGCCGGTTTACCCGGTTCGCAAATCGTATCTCCGATAAAGACGTCGGGAAGTCCCGCGATCGCGACGATATCTCCCGCTTCCGCGTTGTTGACTTCGTTGCGTTTGAGTCCTTCAAAATTGTATAATTTTGTAATACGAAACAATGCGGTATCCGAAGAAGCGGCCGTATCGGATTTTTTTGCGGCGAGTTGAATTACGTTCATACCGAGCGCCATTTTGCCCGCGTAGATTTTGCCGACCGCGATCCTTCCCACATAGTCGTTGTAGTCGAGGGAAGTTACCTGAAACTGAAGAGGAGCTTCCGTGTCCGCTTGTACGGGTGGAACGTGTTTGAGAACGGTATCGAGCAAAGGATCGAGGTTGGTGCCGGGAGATTCGCTCAGATTATGAACGGCCCAACCTTGTTTTGCGGAAGCGTATACGATCGGGAAGTCGAGTTGTTCGTCCGTGGCCCCGAGGTCGGAAAACAGATCGAATGCCATATCGACGACCGCTTCGGGTCTTGCGCCGGGACGATCGATCTTATTGATGACGAGGATCGGTTTGTGTCCGAGTTGAAGCGATTTTCCCAAAACGAACCGGGTTTGTGGCATCGGTCCGTCGAACGCATCTACGAGAAGCAGACAGGAATCCGCCGTCGCAAGAACTCGCTCTACTTCTCCTCCGAAATCCGCGTGACCGGGGGTATCCACGACGTTGATTCTTGTACCTTTATAAATGACGGCGGTATTTTTGGCTTTGATCGTGATCCCTTTTTCTTTTTCGAGATCGTTGGAATCCATGATTCTTTCCCCGTCTTCCTTTGCGGTGACGGCGCCGGTTTGACGGAGAATTCCGTCTAAAAGTGTGGTTTTACCATGGTCTACGTGGGCGATGATTGCAATGTTGCGGATTTCCATTCTAAGACCAGGAATTTCGGAAGCCTCCTGGTGTAAACCCGGTTTTTTGTCAATTTTTAAATAGGATGTGGGAACTCATACTTTGTAGAATTCGGCTTTGGTTCACAAAAACGATTTTGGTCGTAGGGGAAAGTGCGGGAACTCCCTCCCGGCCCTAGGTCCGGGGTCGGAGGCGAACGATCGATTGTGACTACAAAGCGTGTGGGAACTCACACACTCGTACGGATCTCCGTTCGAAGAGAATCAAACGTGACAAAACACTTCTCAAGACGCTCTCGCATACAACGAACGATCCGAACCAATCGTGTGAGTTCCCACAAAAAATCCTCGGGCGCGCCCCTCCTCGAATCGGACTGAATCACGAAAATCGGTCGGATAACACGTCGGGTCAGGCTACTCCGGGCTCGCTTGCGCTCGGTCTTTCAGACCAAGCCCTTCGTATCCTTCGCGCAGGAAAAGGTGTGAGTTCCCACAAAAGTTGTTCCGACGAACCAAAAAGAAACACGCGTTTTTCGGGAAATCCCGAAACATTCAATCTCCCGGAAAAAAATCCGGCTCCAAAATCCTCGGACAAAACCGAAAGATCGCGCCGAAGTAATGCCGCGCGATCGAATGAAAAAGCCATTCCCCTGCAGCCGCCAAACTATCTCCCAGTTCCGGCGCCGAAAAACCCTTTCGGCGAAACAAAGCGTCCAAGTCCCAATCCTCTTCCCCCGGAATCACTTGAATTTTAAGCATGGCGTAAAACGAGCCGGTGGACGGATCGTATCGAAAAACCAAGGAACGGGATGCAAGCGGATTGCGAACGGTAAACGTGGCCCAACGTCCTTTCGGACCCGAGTCGTCACCGTTTAAGAAATAAATTTCATAACCGCAATCGGTTTCGTCTCCGAAAAATTCGCGGAACTCGGAATAAAACGCCTCCGCAAAATCCTTACTAAGATTGGGATTGGAATCCGCCGACATAGGAATAAACCGGAAAATCCTTTCAAAAATTATAATTTTCTAAACTACTTTTCGGGCAACGGAATCCGTTCCGTTTCTCCGGGAACTTTCGGAAAACGTTCTTCTTTCCATTCGAGTTTTGCCCTTTCGATCCGTTCCGAAGAAGTGGAGACGAAATTCCACCAGAGATGTCTTTTTTCCGGAAAGGGAACCCCTCCGAGAACGATGACCCGAGCGCCCTTTTCCGAAGAAAAGGAAATCGATTCACCCGAATCGAATACGGCCATCTGCCCTACATCCACGTTTTGTCCCTGCACTTCCAAACTTCCTCGAGCCACATACAAACCCGATTCCTGATCCGAAGGAACGGCCCACTCCGCCTTGGCTCCCGATTCCGCTTCCAAGTCCGCATAAAACAAAGGGGAATAAACTTTTACGGGAGATCTTTTTCCCAAAAACTCTCCCGCCGCGAGACGCAACGTCCATCGATCCCCTTCTACGACCGGAATCTCCTCACGATCCAAATGAAAGAACTCGGGCTCCGCTTCTTCGAATTCCCGAGGTAAGGCCACCCAGGTTTGAATTCCCTCCAAAAAAGAGAATTGAGAATCGACTAACGAGCGTTCGCTGTGCGCGATTCCGGAACCCGCCGTCATCCAATTGATTTCGTGCGGACGAATCGCCGCTTCCGTTCCCAAACTGTCTCGATGGAGTATAACCCCGTCATACAAATACGTGATCGTCGCAAGTCCTATATGCGGATGGGGACGAACCGAAAGTTCCTTTCCCGTTTTGATGGAAACCGGTCCCATATGATCCACGAAAACGAAAGGGCCCACGTGACGTGCGTCCAACGAAGGAAGAATTCTACGGACCCGGAAATCGTCTCCCAGATCCTTGATGATTGCGGATATTAATTTCATACGTATTTGTTTTAGGTCGATCGAATGGATCTTTCCTTCCTGATTCTCAGATACGATCTTCGGACTTCAATTCCGTTTTTCATTTTTAAGAATGATGTTTTCGTAAAGAACCCACGGAAATCCACAGACTGAGTCCCGTCAAAATCGTTCCCATCCAAAGAGGTGCCTCCGGAGAATAAACGGGAGCGCCTTTCGCCGTGAAGTAGGAAAATAAACCGGTCATCAGAATCGGCCCGATGATCGCGGTTACGCTCATCAAACTCGTAAGAGCCCCTTGTAATTCTCCTTGTTCGTTTGCGGGAACCTGGGACGACATGATTCCTTGCAGAGGAGGCATAGCGATTCCACCCAGACAATACGGAATCAAAAAGACGAACATCATCCAACTTTGGGTGGCGAGCGCGAACAAAACGTAACCGAGCGTGCTCAAGGCCAATCCGATATAGATACTTCGGTTTTGTCCGAGCGACGAGAGAATCCATCGGATCAAAATTCCTTGTGTGATAGCGAATACAAGACCGACCGCGCCCAGTGAATAACCGACCATGGCCTCGTCCCATTGGAACTTTTCCATCGTATAATAATTCCAAGTTCCTTGAACGGCGTGACCCGCGGTATTGATGAGAAAAAACGCGACCACCAAACCCAGAATCATAGGATAACGTTTTAAGTTAAACAACGATCCCACCGGATTGGCCTTGGACCATTCGAACTTTCTTCTCTGTTCGGGAGGCAAGGATTCCGGAAGAATAAAAAATCCGAACAACCAATTGACCAAGGTCAAAACCGCCGCCGCCAAAAACGGAGCACGCGGGCCGTATTGCCCCAAAAGTCCGCCGATCACCGGGCCGATGATAAAACCCAAGCCGAAGGCGGCGCCCAAAAGACCGAAGTTTTCGGCCCGCTTCTCGGGAGGACTGATATCCGCGATGTAAGCGTAACCGGTCGTAAAACTGGCTCCCATAATTCCCGCGATCAGCCTTCCGACAAACAGCCATAAGATGGAAGGTGCGAAGGCCAAAAAAAGATAATCCAAAGTAAAACCGAATAAGGACGCGAGTAGGATCGGCCTTCTTCCGAACCGATCACTGAGCCCGCCGACGAACGGCGCAAATACGAACTGCGTGATCGAATACGCGAACATCAACAAACCTCCGTACCAAGCGGCCTCGCTCAGAGAGCCTCGGGTGAGCTGTTGGATCAGCTTGGGAAGGACCGGTATGATGATTCCGAAGCCGATGACGTCGATCAGGACGGTAACGAAAATAAAGCCTAAGGCGGCCGGACGTTTGGAATTCATACCTGCCACTAAACAAACGGTAAGCACGCGCACAACTCAAAAAAAATCCCGCAACGGTTTTTTCGTTTTTGCTCTTTCCGTTTGCGGATAGTTTACGGATCGAAAGAATCGACACGGACGGCGGGGAGAAACGAACGATCGAACGCCGAAAGAAGACTTACCCTCGGGATAAAAATCGAAAATGCGAACCTTCGACAAAGAGGAATTTCCTTCGTTATGCGACAAGATCGCGCGCAAAGACTCCGATCTACATTCCATTCTTTTAAAATACGGATATCCTCCGTTTTGGGAGCGAAAACCGAATTTCGAAACGTTGATCCATATCATTCTCGAACAGCAGGTTTCCCTCGCATCCGCGAAATCGGCCTTACTCCGATTGAAGACGAAACTGGGTAGGATAACGGCCGAAAAACTCATTTTGTTAAGCGACATGGAATTGAAAGAATGTTATTTCAGCCGACAAAAGACTTCCTACGCGAGAAATCTGGCGAAGGAAATCCTATCGAAACGTCTGATCTTGTCCCGACTTTCCTCGTTTTCCGATTTTCAGATCCGCGAAAAATTGACCTCGGTAAAGGGAATCGGAAACTGGACCGCGGATATATTTCTGTTGATGGCTCTGCACAGGAGCGACGTTTTTCCCGTCGGGGATCTCGCCGCGGTCCAGTCACTCAAACGAAACAAAAATCTGCCGCGGGACGTCTCCCGGGAAACGATTCTAAAAATATCCGAAAGTTGGAAGCCTTACCGCTCGATAGCGACGATGATACTCTGGCATTCCTACATTCGAGAGAAGAACATAAAATTATAATATTCTATTTTTTTAATCTCAAAAGAATAAAACTTCCCCGAATCTCTTCCGCCTCAAGGGACAAATCCGCGCGAGTCTCGGTTTCCAGAAGTATGGAATACAATTTTCTGGCGTTCATCAGAGCCTCGACTTCGAACACTGACCTTCCGCGTTCGTCCCTTCCTAGGTCGCGGACCGAAGCTACCCCGCGTGTGGTGCGGATCAGACCAAACAGTTTCTCCCGGAACACCTCTTTCCGAGAGTCCTCCAAAACGACACGAAGAGAATTTCCCCGTTTCCATTTTTCCGAAAGTTGTTTCAATACGGAAGGTTTCATTTCCGAAAGAAGTTGATCGACCGCCTTTTCGGAGCCGTAACGAAGATCGATCGCGGGTTTACCGCCTTGCAGATTTCCGGAACCCAAAATTTTACCGGAGGAAACCTCGATCAAACGGAACGCGAGCGTCGCAAAAACGCCTCTCAAACTCGCGTCCGGACTCAAACGGTCCCCTTCCCTGGAATCGAATTCGATCCACCAAACAAGATCCGCCCCTTCGTTGCGCGCGGGTTCCAAAATACGAACGGGGACGTTCCCGTTTTTGACGGAGCCGATCATCGACTGAATTTGCCGATAGGACAAACTCGGCTCGACAAAATCGAGATGCGGGAAAAGTGAAATCAACTTCGTCTCCGTAAGCGAACGACCGAACGGACTTTGTTCAGAACCGAAACGTTCCGTTACCAGAAGCAGAATCCTCGGTTTTCCCAAAAGACGGTATTGCTCCTCTATGGATTCTCCGAAACGGACCGGATCCACGACTCCTTCAGATTTTATGAATATTCTATTATTATAATATTTTTGTTCCAGAATCCGGAATCTACGAATAATTCCGGATTCCGAGGTTTCCACTAGTTCCCCCAAGGAAGCGGAGTCCATAACGTAGGAATTGGATTCCACCCTGGTTCCTAAAGTTTGACGGATCATCTCCAGTTTTGCGTTTTTTTCCGCGTCGAACGGATCGGAACCTTCCGCCTCGAGGAGAATATAACCGGGCTCCGGCTGCCGCAACCGCCCCGCGCACGAAAACAAATTCGGGAAAAAGGAACAAACGAGGAGGAATAGCGGCAGCCGGAGCGACATTCGTTTCATAAAAAAGATCTCATCGATTCGGAAGTGAATCCAGAAAGTTCCGCAGCGTTTCGGTCGAAACCTCGTTGAAACCTTCCGCTTTAAACCGTATTTTCCGATTCCGATCCACGATAACGATCGAAGGAAGACCGGAGATTTTCGCGTGGAGATAACTCGACGAAAAAGGATCGTTAAAAACCTCCGCCGCAGAAGACAACTTAAGCAAATTGGAATATTCATTCGCCGTTTCCAAAGAATCTCCCACAAAGATCACCCAAAGATAAATCCGTCCTTTGACGGTTCCGTTCCGGAATTTGATCCAATCCATAAGAAGTGGAACCTGCTCCTTACAGGGGGCACAAGCCGAACCGGTGAAATGCACGAGAAGCAAATCCTCCTCCGCGACTTCTTTTAAAAAATCCGAGAGAACGATCCGTTCCGACTTGAGGTTAAAAAAAGCGAAGTTAGAAAGGGATTCACCGAAAACGGTTCCGCGGAAAGGAATAAAAAGCGTGAAAACGGAAATCAAAATCCCAGCGATTCCGAAAAATCCTTCCGTAGTTTTCGATCGTACATTTCGATCCATTCAATCTTCCTCTTCGCAAACGAACGCTAACGTTAGCCGAACAAAAATGCAATGATAAATCGTCGAGAGAGAATTCAAATAATTGTTTACTTTTGAAATTTTAAAAGTAGGAGTGGAACGAGGATCGACGCGGATGTACAGGTTTCTTCTTTTCATCATACTCATACTGATTCGATCGCAGACTCCTCTGGGCGCGGAAAACAAACCTTCGAAATTATACGTACATAAACTGACGGCGGAAACCGTCTTACCTCCCGGAACGGAAAACCGTTTTCGAAACGGGATCATCAATTCCGTGCTCCGCAATTTCGAAGGGAAATACACCGTCGTGGACGACGAGTCGATGACGATCCTTTACAAACGCGCGGAGGCGTTACAAAGGATGAACTGTTCGGACGAAATTTGTATGAAACAGATCGCCGACGCTATCGAAGCGGACGAAGTCATTTCCGGAACGATCTCCACGGGAAACGGATTGATTCGAGTCTCTCTTCGAAATCAGACAAGGGATTCCAAAACGCTGGCTTATACGATCAAGTCCGCGTTCCAGATGGAATTTCCCGAATTCCTTCTGGACTACTACGCGGGAGAATCCGGAAGAAAACTATTGGATCGACAATACGATCTCGATTTAAACAAGGCTCCTGTTTCCGCTAACGGTAATCTAAACATCGCCTTTCTCAAGATAAAACCCGTGCCGGGAACCAATTTGAATTCCATGGAATTCAAAACATCCGATCGCATTCTGGAAGGGATACTGGAGGAGGTTCGTGAAGAATTGGACGAAGCGTCCCGACTTACCGTTTCCAAGGAATACGAAAATTCCACGAAAAAATACGAACGTATCTTAACGGCGTTTTCAGAACGGCTTTCCGAAGAATCGCTTCGAAAGCTGAATCCGTTCGTTCGGGAAATCCAAACGAGCGTTATCAATAACTATAATTTAGAATATAAGGAAAAGATAAATCTATTAGATCGCAGTCTTTTCGAATCGGATCCGAATTCCACTTCCGATATGGAGCGTGTTCTGAAAGATTACGCCGTTTTGACCGAGGAATACGCAAACAGAGTCCCCGAAAAATACAAACAGATCCAGATTAGCCAAAGCCTTCAAGAACGAAAGGAGAAGGTGGAATTGGCTCTATTTTCCCTTAAAGAAAAGGAGGCGGACAAAGCCTATGCGGGATTCGACTTTTCGCTCGCCGTCAAACTTTACAGAAATCTAATGGACAAAGCCTCTTTGAAATCGGGAAAAGAATACGGCAACATAAAGGAAACGTTGGATAAAAAGGCGGATACGGCGGAAAAAACGGGACGTTCCCACCTCACCAATCGTTTAGAGACGCTTTATCTAAGAATCGAAAAGGAATTTACCGCCGAAGCGTTGGCCGAATCGGATACGGAAAAGGAAGAACATAGAACTTCGATCCAAGACGCTTTCCGCGAAGGAATGATCGCTTTGGCGAAATCAGAATTTTCGACGGTAACCCAAATCGATAGGATCAAAAAGGAAATCAAACGGATCGGATCGAAATTGAACGAAACGATTTCCTTTCAGGAATATGTGGACGAACTTCTGCACGAAGGATTGGAGAATAAGAATCCGACACAGATTCTCAACAGTCACCGTCTCGGCGCGGATTGGAACTCGAAATCGGGACTTTTTTGGGGATCCGCAAAGTCCAAACTGCGGGAATTGATGGAAACCGCCGTTAGTAAAACTTCATCCAATCGAGAATTTCAAAAGCTATTTGCGATTCATTTTTTGGAGGGAACCGCAGGAACCGGATCGCAAGAAATTTCCGATAAGCCATCGTCTGCGAGAGTAGCCCTTCCTTCTTCTTCGCAATCCCCTTCTCCCTCTTCTTACGCAACCGAAGAAATTTCTACGAAGCTCTTTGCCGAAAAAAGGAAGAATAAAAAATTCTACTCCTTGCCTTCCGAGAAATCTTGGATCAGTCCGGATGGAAGTTATAACTGGCATCAGGCGAGACAAATTTGCAGCTCCATGGATCTACGTCTACCTACGATCGAAGAATTAGAAGATTCTTATGAAAGCGGTGAAACAGAATCGTGGATTTCCGAAGAGGAAAAACGATTTTGGTCTTCTACGATTTCTATCGGACAAAATGGAGCGTATAACTTGGACGTGTTTAAAGGGGAAATCCGTTGGGATCATTTGGGAAATTATGCAGGAGTTCGTTGTTTAAAATAAACGGTAACGATTGACCGACCGGATTCGGTCGGGCCAATTTGGAACATGGTGCGGGGGTTTGGCCGCGTTAGTCGGTCGTTGGATTGGTTCGTTATATGTTTTTGTTTGTTTGTTTCGTTTCGTGCGCTCATGGGACGAGTTGTGTATCTCCTAGTTTGTGAATGAATTTGTTTGATCGCCGATTTGTCCTACCAATCTGAGAGGTGTTGTGTCCGTTGGTTGGCGAGTTGCCAGGTTGCTGGTTTGTTTCTTTGTTCGTTCGTTTGTTCGTTTGTTCGTTTGTTCGTTTGTTCGTTTGTTCGTTCGCTTGCTTGCTGCTTGTGTCGGGGAGTGTTTGTACGTGGTAGAGTGGGCCCGCTTGGTGATTCGTCTTGTTTGTGAGTGTGAGTGAGGCGGGGGCTCGTGTCGGTGTAGGTCGAAGTTTGTTGGTGAGTTTGTTGGTCCCTCCTTCCGTTTTGTTTGTTCGTTCGCTCATCCTTCCGTTTGTCCATCTGCTTGTTCGTTTTTCCTCGCATGTGAGAATGTCGATGCATGTCCTGCCTTCGGCTTTCGCGCTGCGCGCAGAAAGGCTGAAGGCGGAGCAGTGGGACAATGGGAGAATGGAGCGGTCCCCGAAGCTGTAGTCAATCGCTCCGTTTTTTGGATTGAGAACGGCATGTTGTGTTCGTTGTGCGTGGTCGGCGCGGACTTGCAGAGAAGTTGTGTGAGAAGCGTGTGAGATGTGTATACGTGTATATGCGCTGCATTGCTCGGCGCATACGAGGGGCCGGGGGTGATCTGGGTTGCGGTGCGTTTTGCTTGCGAGGCGCTCTTGAGTCCACTGGGCAAGCTGGGCCGGGTCCCTTAGCGGAAGCCGGTTTTAGTTTGTCTGCTCGTTCGAATCCGATTCATCCGGCTCTTTGTGCCATTCTCGGTATTCAAAGGCGTAAAAGGAGGACTCGGGGAAACATTCTAGTCGCCTTGTGGCTCTGTTGAAGGTGAGATCGAGGTGGAGGATATAGCTGTAGTGCTTGTGAAA
>NZ_RQFA01000024.1 GCF_004770155.1 Leptospira gomenensis
TACCATCCGATATCAAACCGATTCCGAGTTTCATGGATTTGAATCCGGTAACAAGAACCTCGTCACTTAATGATACTGAAATTTCTGGAGCGATGTTCCAGCCAGAAAGGTCGTCCAAGTCGGTGAGAATGTTTTTGTAAAATCCCCACGGAGAAACGAGAGAATACTTTCCGAACTTCCAGTTCTTGAACCGGATCATTTTCGTAGAGAACCGCTCCACCGGATCTTTTTTTTCCGCGAGGCGTTTGTTTGCGATCATCTGACAGATCTCTTTGTCGAAATAATTCGGGACATCCATCTCGTCTTCGAGGAGTCCCCACTTCGTAACCGAAGTCGGATCTTCCGCCCAGGCGGCCAGACCCCAGGATTTGTTTTCGTCGTCCCGATCTTTCGCGCGGTTGATCTCGACGTGATTTACGATTTCGTCGAGGTCTTCGTCTTTCTCGAAGTTCGCTTCTTCCGGAGCGAAAATTTTATCGATCAGGTTCGGGGGATCTGGCCCGAACACTACGAGGCCGTTCGGATCCACCCAGAGGTACCAACCGGGAACAGCTTCTCGGATTTTGTCGAAAGCCTGAGCGATCGTCATCTTCTCGAAGTCGAGCCGTCCACCCAAAAGAATTCCCGTTGAATTCTGGATCCGGGAAACTGATCGGGAAATTCCCTTTGCCTTTGTACAATATTCAGAAACGATTTGTTTCACGACGTCGGACATGAGTGCGGAGGGCTCCGTCCATACCGTTGGGATAACGGTAAGGAGTCCTTGAGGAATCGTTTGCGCTACACCGTCCGGCTTGAGCGCTACGATTTGATTTCCGCCCGTGGAAATCACATTATACCGGCCGTTGTTTTTTGTATCGAATGCGTCCGTGACGAAGAAGAAATTTCCAGGGATGACGGACTCGTGCACCGGAACGTTGAGCGTGATGATCACGTTCACTCCTGCGATCTCGATTTTTTGAATTTCGTAAAGGTGTTTTCCGGGAGCGGGCTTTATTTTGATTTTCTTTAATCGTTCCCGATATCCGAATCCTTTGAATTCGAGTTTCTGAATTTTATCGAAACCTTCGGTCGGATAGTTATAAACATATCCTCCCCACGCGTCTTCCCCTTCGATTGTAATCTTCACACGAGTGAATCGCTCAATCGGGAAGTCCGGCATTGAGTTGAGTTGGAAAGTGATGTCGCGACAACCTTGACGATCGTTTTCGTAACGGAGCTTTTCCCACTTCGTATTTTGTACGTTGATCGGAATTGATCCGAGTAGAGTTCCCGAAATTGTGGAAACGTCGATTCTACCGTCACCAGAATTCCCCGGATCCTCATAGGTTTCGAACGTTTGAATAGGAAGCTGTTGAGAAAACATCCGGGAACCGAATGCACCGAGTCCGCGGAGCGCTATGTTCTTTACCGCGAAACCCATTATATGTAAAACCTCGGACGGAATTTTAGAGTCAGTTCAATGCTTCCCGTTCCCTGGTAACGGACGGCTCGATCGCGCCGGCCGATTGACATCCATCCGCCGTCTGTCATCATGAATTTATTTTCGGAAACTATATCTGTTCCCGCTTTTTTGTGGAGGGCTTTTCCATCTACGCAGTCAATCGTTATGAGATCGTCCGTGTTGAAATTGATTTGCTGGATCCTTACGGATTGACTTCCGCGAAACTCTCCGGTTGCTTTGTCGAGCCTTCCAATATCGATTGCGAAGTCCGGATTCGGATTGAGCGCTTTGATTTCTAATATCGGTTTGACAGCGACGGAATAGCTCGGGAGAGAAAACTCTTTGAACTCTTCGTTGTTCAAAGGAAAGATTTCGATGTTTGGTTTTGAGTTTTCCCAAAGAGCGTCAAGCAAACGAAATTTCATCTCTCCGTCTATGATCCGGTTCTCCAGCCCTTCTCCGGTTTTCGGATCGATTGTTGTGGTCATCACTTTGGCACGGATCTGATTCTCGATGTCTTCGATCCAGAAGTCTCCGTCTTCTTCCGGTTCTGAAAAGAACGCGCCGATTTCATTGATAACGATCCTCGCATCCAGGTCGCGGGGCTTTCCGTTCGCATACGCAAATTTGAGGGTGAAATCTCTTTTACTTTGTTTGGCGTCCCCGATGAATACGGATCCGAACTCTCCCATCTTTTCACGGAAGTCTCCACCGGTTTCGATTGCTGAATGGACGGGCCTCATGGATTCGGTCTCGATTTCTTCGAGGAGTTCCGTCAGATACTCGCCATGTCTGTTATATATTAAATAGTTCATGCGGCGATGGCTGACTTGATCCTTCCGACGATGTCGGAGCAGAAGCGGTCTACGAACGTATCGTAATCCATTCCGTAAATTTGGTTTGTTGCGCTGACGTTCACGTTGTTGATTGTGTTGCCGCCAACGCTTCTTCCTTCGTTGATTGCCTTGAGAGTATCGTAATGACGAGCGGTGGCGCGTTTGTTGATCATATACTCGCCACCCTCCGCGTTGATGTTTACTCCGCCTTGTTCATGAGCCGGTCCGTTGATCGGTCCGCCATAACGGAAGACGGGAGGCATTGGAGGAGGGGTCATATTTACTGCGGACATCGAAGCGGAGCCGGCGGTTAAAACCATTCCGGTCAACATGGTCGCAAGTGCAGGTCCGAGAACCCACCCGACTATTGGAATCGTTGCGGCCATCTGTGCGCCGGCAGCGATCGCATTCATCACACCCATAGCCATGGTCATTTTTATTTGCGCAAGTTGGGCCATCTTTCCCGCATTGAAGGCGTAGAGATTCGCGCCATATTCAAGCCAAGCGAATTTTTTCTTTCGTTCCTCCGCCTCTTTCGCGGCCTGGTCTTCTCTCGCTTTTTTCTCGGCTTCGAGTTTCTTTTGTTCTTCTGCGAGCGCCTTTTGAGTAGCCGCGTTCTTTGTGGCCGCCGCATCCTCTTGCGCTTGCACATTGTCGAGAGCAGCTTGATGGTCAGCTTCGTAACCCGCTTCGAACATGTTTTTGATAGAGAGTTTATCTTGTTCGAATGCTTCGAGAAGATTCAAGAGATCGATTTGTCTTTGCTCTTCATCCGCTTGTTTAGTTTCGATCGCGAGTTTGTCAGCTTCGTATTCTGCTTGCCGATTCTCTATCGCGGCGAGAAAATCCGCGTCTTCTTCTACTCTTTTCCGGTTACGATATTCGCGTTCAATCTCCTCGCGCTTATCTTGGAAGGCTTGCTCTTCCGCGAGAATCGCATCGTTCTTATCTTTAATCTTTTGGATCTCGGCATCGATGAGATCCGTTTGTCTTTGGAGTTCTTTCTCGGCTTGCTTATCAAAAAATTCGGAAATCCATCCGGCGATTGCAACAAGCCTCTGTGCTTTCGCTTGAGCCAACTGTGCTTTTGCTTGAATGACTGCGACAGCCTGTTGAGCGATCTGCCCGACTGCATCGAGAGCACCTTTTAGAGCGCTGCCGAAATCCGATTCAAAGAAAGATTTCACTGTTTGAGACGAGAGCGAAGCGGCATCGATAAGCGGTTGAAACATTCCAGCCGAAACTGGTTTTAGTTTTGGCTCGATCTCGACGGGAAGTTTAACGGGAGTGGCGGCAGATCCGAGAGCTTTCTTTAAATTGTCTTTTGTCGCGTTCGTTCCATCTGGAAACTTTGCCTCAACTTCAATCTGAACTTTCCCGTTCTTATCAGTCGTAACTTGCCGATTTACTTCCGCGCCGAGATCGCGGAGTTTTTTCATTGCGGCAAATGCCTCTTCGGATTTGTCTGCGTCATAAGAAACAGAGAATTTTAAATCCTTCTCTGAGAGTTGTTCCATTTTAATATAGGAATTTATCAGATCGTCGAGGTCTGCTTTCGCCTCTTTGCTTTCTTTTCCGAATCCTTTTGCGCCGCCGGCAGTTTTCTTTAACGCTTCGTTAAGTTTTAATAATTTTTCGATTCGATTATTGTCGGCGAAGTTCCCGTCTGATCCAGCAATCCCTTTTAGTTGTGCTCCAGAAATTCCAGCGGACTTTAAGCTGAGGATGAGGTCGTCAATCGTACGTTTGTATTTTTCTATGTTGCCCCCTCTTCCGTGGGCTAACTTGCTTCCTTCTTCCTTTAAATATTTTAGACTATCTATTTCGTTTTTTTCTAATTTTCTCGTTAGCACCATCTCCGCATTCGCCGCGTCCATTGCTCCCTTGCGCGCCTTCTCCGCTTCCTCCGCTCGGTTCTTCATATAAAGAAACGCGGCACCGAGTCCCATGACCGCCATGGTCAAAAGCCCGACTGGTCCGAGCATTGCGTTGAAAGAAATTCCCAAAGAGGTGAGAACAGGAGCGACCATCTTCGCGGCTACAATCAAACCACTCGCTCCCATGATTACGGAAAGAAGACCGGTCAATCCGACCGTAAGCTGTACGATCGTCTTAAAGAGAGCAGGATTCTCGGATCTCCACTTCAAAATTGCGTCGAGGATTTCCTTCACCTTCTCGACCGCGGCTTTCGCCATATCCGCGAAGTCTTCACCGATTCCTTTTTTCAAAGCGTCGATCGTATCGAGCAGGTTGGAGATTTGCCCTTCCCAGGTTTTGGAAATTGCATCCATCGATCCGGCAACGCCTTTCATTTCTCCGAAGGAAAGAATCGCTTTCGTGATAGCTTCGTCCGTCTTCTCGACGGTTTTGGAAACTCCCTTGAAAGAGAGAGTGACCTTGTCGCCGGCGGAAGAACCACGGATCCCGAATTCTTTAAGTCGTTCGAACTCGCCGGTCATCGCGTCGAGCGCGGCCTCGGTGATCATATCGAAGGACTTGCCCTGTGAAGCGGCAATGTCCCCGAGTTTTATGAGTTCTTTTTCCGTCGGAACGATTCCGCGGTTTGCGAGTTTGATGAAAGAGGAGGTAAGTTCGTTTACTCCGTATGGAGTTTTTGCCGCGAGCACCGCGATCATATTCATCGACGCGGCCGCTCTCTGTTCGTCGCCGAGAGTATTCTTTAGAACGGCGCGGTATTTTTCATACGCACCGGAAACCTGAAGAGCGCCCTGGACCATGCCGCTTACTGCAGTGATAGCGACGGAAACACCGAGCACCTGGAGGAGATCGCGCCACGATGCTTTCGCTTTATTCGATTCGTTTTGAATCGTTCCGGTCGCCTTGGCGATGGCGGCTTCCGTCTTCTTGATTTCTTCCCGGATCTTGTCGGCTCGCTTCGAATCGACATTCAAATTTCCTAAGATCCCTTGGAGTCTCTCCAATCGAGTCCGGAAATCGTTTAAAGTATTTCCGGATTTACTTACGGATTTCTTAATCTTCTCAAAAGCGTTTTCTCCTTTGTTAGAAAGATCGGTGAACGCATGTCCGCCTTTACCTACCAAGTACAAAACTTGACGGAATCCGGAATCGAATGGCGCATTATCAAATTCGATACCCGCGACTACGGATTCAACTGTGGCGGAAGATCCACTCATTCAAAGATATCGAGAAGGTCGGCCGAAGGTATCGGTTTCGCCTCTTTGATCTCCCGTAGAATTTTTGGCAAAGAAAGCATTTTGTCGTAAAAACTTTGAAGTTCGTAAAAGTGTTCGTTGTAGATTTTGTCCGAAATCCCGGATGCGGCGAGAGTATCGTTTATGTATTCAAAACGTCTTTCACTATCTACAATCTTGGCAGCTTTATATCTCCAAATCCTCCCGTAAGAATTCCAGGAATCTATTTCCTGTTTTGAGTATTTCCATCTGCGGAACCGTTCATCTGCGATGATTCGTTGAATTTCGTTCTCTTCTTTTTCCGCCTGTTCTTTCTGTTTTTTTTTACGTATTCTTCCGGCGTTTTCGGAGCTACTTCCGGTTTTCCGGAATCTCCTCCGAGGGTCGCGGTTACGAGATACGTTACAAAAACGTTGATCTGATCTTTTGGGATCAGATCCAATTCAGGAAGATGCCTTTCTAAATCTGGAAGAGCGGCCTTACAATAATCGAAATAATAACGGGAGATTTCGATTCCCGCTTTTCGAAAGCGATCAAGCAGGTCCGCCTGTTCCGGGTTCAGTTTGGTTGCGTCGAGTTTGGAGAAAGGTTTGATCTCACCTTTGAGATCATCGATTTCCTTCGTCTTTCTTTGGTAGTCTTCCGTAATCCTGTCGAGTTGGGCCGCTCTAAAAATCCCGGTTCCGTCGTAGGTTGGAATCGGATATGCCGTTCCATCCGGACGAATGAGAGTTACTTTGAATGGCTCTGCTCTGAATTGATAGAGACGGTCCTCTGACATTTTACTTCTTCCTTTTCTTGAGATACTTCTCGACTTCTTGTACGGCTTCTTCTCGAGTACCGCATCCACGATGGATCAGGATTTTTTTCTCCCGATCGCAAACTTTGAAAGTTCCAAAGCCGTTATCCTCGATCCAATCCGGATATTTTAGTTCCGCCTTTTCGTTCTTCCCCTTTATTTCAGGGGAAGTGTTGGTTTGTTCTGCCATTGGTAGAGTCTCCTTTACGCGACGTCGAAAACGACGGCTTCGGGGTTAATAGATGCGATCACGGGACGGCCGTTGATCGTGCGACGTTTGTCCGGATACGCCATTGCATCCAGGGTGAGCGCAACTTGGCTCGTAGCGTTTCGTTTCTGGTCGGAAGCAAACTTGAACTGAAGCAACCAAAAGTCCATACGGTCTCTTGGATTTTTGGAAATCGCTTCGCCTTCTCCGTAAGCAACGACGGAAAATCTTCTCGCGTTTGCTTTGAAGTTGTATCCGATCGGACGAACGAAAGACATCGCTTCGATTTCTCCTTCGGTGTCTCGGGTAGGAATCGCAGCTCTCGGAATAATCATAGCGAGTTTTTCCAAACTCAATTCCCCGAGTGCCAGAGCAATGGACCAGTCAACCCCACTTGTGAAATGGTTCGCTTCGCTTTCGCCCTGGCCGGCGAATTTGATCGGAGCGACTTTCTCTTCGAACTTGATCGTGATACCGTCTTCGGTTGTTTCTCCCATATCGACTAGTTCCCACTTCCTTCCGGTCGTGAGTGCGGGAACGGAAATGATAAGATCCGCGCGAGTGCCGTCAGGTTCTACGTCCGGATTTCCCATCCGAATCGTGGTCGTGTCGATCTCTTTGATGAAAATGAGTGTTGGCCTTGGTGTTGTTTCGAGTCGAAGATAATCCCCTGGACTCAACTTCGCTGTGAGATCCGCGGAGGTTGCCAGGGAATTCGAAGTGACTCCGCCTGTGCTGAATGTTGGAACGAGAAGAGGTTGCGGTTCTACTCGGTGAAATGCGCGCAGAGGTCCGACTTTGCCGTCCTTCTGCCCGAAGATGTTCATCCCGCCGTTACCGGGAATCGGGTCTACAATTAAACTCATGGTTGGAGGAATCTCCCTGTTACGTTATAGTTGAGCGAAAACTGAAAGAATCCTTTATCGAGAAGACCGAGTGAATACGGCTCATCGATCGGATTGATTCGAGCTAAACGTATGGGAACGATTCCGGGAGGAGTTGAAGGAAGGCCGGCACCCTCCGAGTCCAGTAAAGACGCTGGAACGTCCAAGAGGAGATTGAATTCCTCTCTAACCGCATTGTATATTTTGAATGCAGTTTGTCGAGCGAGTTTTTCGTTTAAGTCTTGAACGATAATATTAAACGATTGCGTTGTGTGTTTTACTGAGTAGAGATCCGGGACGTTACCCGGTCTTCTCTGAATGAGAATGAACCCGTTTGGAGTATTTGCGTTTACCGTATCTTGATAGATCCGCGAAGCAAGAGCGGGTAAACGAGACCGCAAAAGAAAAGTGAAGATGGGAGTAACGTCAAGATACTTTCTCAAAAGTGCCTCCCTGCCATACGCTTAGAAATTCCTTTCGCGAAAACAGGAAGGTAAACCGGACCTGTATATCTTTGGATTTTCGTCGAGAGCCAGAACGGCCCTCTTCCTACCATGGACGCTTTTTTAACGATCGGTTTACCGTTTACGTCTTTTCGTTGAGACACGGGTCTTGGAACCGCGTCCGGATTGTCGTGAAGCGCGGCCGCATACTTCGCAGTGAATCCGATAAGTAGACCGAGCCGTTTGAGTTTTTCTATGGGGAAAGGAAGATAGACTTTTCCAGTGTTCGAATCTTCCGGGACTGTTTTTTTCGAAAGAGGATTCTCGATCGCTTTTCTTTGATAAACTCCGATCGTGGAGGAACCTTGGAGAAACCCGGTGTCGAGGAACGGTTTCGGTTCCTTATTGATCGCATCATTTACGACCAACGGTCCGACGTCCTGTTCTAAGGTCTCTTTCGCGGCTTCTTGGAACGCTTCTTTATACGCATTTAGGCCGGCGATGTGTTTCGAAAAATCAAATCGAATTTGGAACGTCATGCAACATAGAATTGAACGTTCCTTAGATACCTTCCGGCTGGCGGCTTCACATCGTGAACCTGGAACCAGTCCGTCTCTCCTGGGAGTTTTACTTCCCAACCTTTGTTTTCCGTAGCGGGCAATGCGGCCGGTAGTTCTTCTTCGGCGACAAGAATGAAATACGAAGCCTTTGTTTCGCCTCCGTCCTTCCCGATCAGAATCTTTGAACTTGCTTGTAGGTTCACTTTGACGGGATAGGGCTTGTCTGTTCCCGGAACGATATTGTTATCGTTGTCGTAAACCGGCCTTTGGATCTGGATCTCTGCATTGATGAGGAACTTTTGCATCAGGCCGCCTCCTCGTCTGGATACGGATTGAATCCGAGGAGCTCGACCACGTCGAAGAAAATCACGATGACGTGAAGACAGTTCCTATGGAACGGAGTCCACTTCTCCAACTTCGGATATTTCTTAGATTTTCCTGAAATGGAATAGATGTGTCCTTCGAACTTCTTGCAGATTTCTGTAAGCGTATCGTGATCGGAAACTTGAACGAGATCGTTTCCGGTATGCTCGGCGTATTTCTGAACACCCGCGGTTTGCGCTTCCCGCAGGCGTGTGCGCGTGAGCATCTCCGAATAGGAAGAAACGTTGTAGTTTCTTCCGTTGATCTCGAGGTAGTTCCCGTCCGAAATCCCGTCTCGTTTGAGTTTTCTCCGGAATGTTTTTTCCAGATTATCCTTTGCGGTCTTCCAGTTGTTATCCGTCAAAATTCCTTCTGCGAGTTGACGATTGATCTTCGCTTCCGCGATGACCTTCTGTTTCGTCGCTTTAAACACGGACTCGATCTTCTTCTTTCCTCCGGAGGCGGCCGCCTCGAGGTAAGAAAGAGAGTCTTCGTAAATTGCGTTCACGACGTTTTCGTCAACGAACGGACCTTGGATCCGTTTCAATTTCCCGGAAAACCGTGGATCTCTTTTGAGCCGGCTATAGATTCGGTCTGAATTCAGAACGAAGTCCGCGAGAGTTGTTCCTTGAACGAAACCTTTCTCAGCGAGGCTCGGGAATCCATCTTTCCAAATCTGTACCAGATCGTCGAGGATCGCGTTCGCCTGCAAGAGCCGGTCGCTCCAATACCTTTGAGAGGAGCTCCCGTTCTCGATCGCAGTCTTCACGAGTTTGTCGAGACGTTTCTGGACAGTCTTGAAATTGGAAAGGAGGAGCTTGTATTCCTCTTTCAAACGGGAAGAGTCGAAGGGATTTTCAACCTTCTTCCCTCTTCCTTCGAAGTTATACTCCCAGCCTTCGCCCGGTTCCTTAGCCATTAGATCGAGTCCTCAAAGGTCTACGAAGCGGAGTTATCACTTCCCACGTTTTCAGTAAGTTGATAACACGATCCGGCCATTCAGGAAAGTTCGAATTCCGGTATCCGTCAGCGTTCGCCATTTTCAAGACGTTCGGAGAGAAATAATTCTCCTCGTAATCGTTGGATTTCACTCCCGCGAGAGAGGGGTCTCGTTCCGATCGAGCGCTGATTCGGAAATACGCGAGTTCGATCACGGCTTTTTTCAGAGTTTCGGATTGTCGGTCCTGCTCCGGAATTCGTAACTTTGGGTGAATCAGAACATCATCCTCAGCACCGAGAAGAAGCGCGCGGCGTCGCTCGGTGGATTTGGATTCCCAATCGGCCCGATCCCGGGCGCGATTATAGGAGTCTGCTTCGTTCAAAGTTACGATCACGGTTCTTACGCCAGATCCAGTTCCAAAATCTGATCAGTGTCTCCGATTCCCGCTCCTCTCCAAGAGTATCTTGCGAGAGCGTAGTTCAGAGTCAAAGGATCCGTAACGGCGTATTCTTCCATTTCGGATTCGATACCCATTTGGATTTTTCTTCCAGGTAGGATGATCTTTACCTTGTTTTCGTCTGGAATGGCCTTTCCGTTCCAAGTGTAGAGCGGATTGATGCTCCAATCTAAGGCTTGTTTAGAACCTTGGATAGGTTGGATCAAAGTGTTCATCACTTTGGAGATCACAGATTTCTTTTTTGGAGAAGCGAGAACGACAAGACTCGGGTTCGACATGTTTCCGTAAGGACGAGTTTTCAACTTCTCTGCTACCTTCGCACAGCCAAGGTTGAAAAGACGGATATAGTTTTCCGTTTCTGAAAGCCCCGCAACTGTGGAGAATGCCTGGTAGTAGCCGTTGGATCTACCCAAGGCGGCCGCGCCATGTAAAAGAGCTCCGTGATTGTCTCCCATCAGTTGATAGTAGGCAAAACGGAATTCCTTCGCCGCGTCTACGATGCGCCAAATTTTACGGTAACGAATCGTGTCGTCGTTCACTCCGAGAGCCGCACCGAAACGATTCAGTTTTACCTGCATCGCATCGCCGGTGATCCCACCGATCTCCACTCTCTCACCTTCCACGAGCCGTTTCCAAACGATTCCGGAATGGATGTTTGCAATCTCGAAATAATCGAGACCGGGCGTAGTGGGGACTTGGTCAAAGATCGCGTTGTAAAACAGGTCGATTTCTGCGTCCGAATCAACGTAGATGCTCACGTTATCGGTGAACAATTCAGGAAGATCGCCTTTTACAGTTCCGCCGTTAAACGCTTGGAGCTTTTGTTTGTTCCCTTTGAAGGCTTGGAGCTTCTTTTTTGCGAGACGCTCTGGACGACCTACGAAGTGGTCGAGGAGCTTGTTCATGTCTTTTCTCGCTTTGATTCGGAGTTCCGCGTCTTTTCTCGGATCCTTGAAGGCTTGAAGAGCGAGCCAGAATTTTTTCTCTTCCCCTTCCTCGATTAGTAAATCAGCCATTCTTAAATACCGAGAAGGCCGTTAAATCTAAAACGGACTTCAGTTTCGTTCGCCGCGGATGCTTCGAGAGCAATGCCGCATTTTGTATTTCCGGAAGCTGTTTTCGTCAGACCGGATCCGTCACCCGCCCAATACAGAGTGTCGAATTGTGCGAATACATCCGCGGGATTCGATTTCGTGCCGAAGGCTTTTATTGCCTCGAGGTGGGCGGTCACTGTTTCGCCGGCTTTCCCGTATGCGTAAGCTGCATAGAGAATGTTTCCGGATTTAATAACCTGCCCTTTTACGAGGCCGCCGACGGGAGCGGTAACTTGTGCTTGGGGTTCTTCACCTGGTTGAGGATCGATGATAATTTTAGCCATCAGTTCGCCTCGTTAGGTGTCTCGGAAGAAGCCGGTTTGGTTTCATCCTCGGTTTTCGTTTTTGGAGACTTCGGGCTCTTCGCCTCGTTAGGTGTCTCGGAAGAAGCCGGTTTGGACATGGCTTCTCGTAGATCCTCACGAACCGGATTGAGCTTTGTGTCGAAGTCGTTTAGAGATAATTGGCCCATACGGTACCTCGATGTTGATGTAACGTATGGAAACGAGTTTGGGAGAAGAGAAGGTGCCCAATACACCGAGGCGGGATGACTGCCCGTACAGATGTTTCATAAACACTCAATTTTTCTAATGCGTCAATTCTTTTATTTGGCACATAGAAGGATCCGAAATCTTACTTCTTTCTCTTCCGTTTCGGAAATAGATGTTGGATCCGCTGGTCGAATTTCGATTGAACTTACTCCGCCGCTCTTCGCGAAATATCCGTTATCCGGAATCTCGACCGGGTTCCCATTTAGACGGAACGTGAATGGAGCTCTTTTTCCTTTTACAATCTTACTTCCTTCGATGAGTGAACTCTCGTTCCAAAGACATTCGATCTCGAGGTATTCAATTTTCTCAAATTCCGGAAATGAAAAATTCTTATAATCATCGGAGAATCGCGCGCGATAGAATCCCTGCTCTCCCTCTTCGTAACCGTAAAGCTCTTCCGTTGGTTCCAAAAAATCTTTTTGGATAATCGCCTGAGTTTCGTCGTCAATTAAATCGACGACCTTTCGTATGCGCGCAGCCTTCAAAAATCAGTCCTCGTCTTTCGGAAGAGACAGAGAATTCTCGGACTCTTCTTCGTCCTCGTCTTCTTCTTCAAGATAGTCTTTTGTTTCTGTGGATTCTTTTTGAGGAGTTTCCTTCCCTTTAGAATCCTTGAACCAATCCTCACGAAGTTTCTTTGCCTGTGCTTCGCCTTGGTGGCGAGCGATGACTTTCAATTCCGATTCGACTACCTTATCCACAAAGGTGGAGATCGCTTTCGTCTTATCGGTTTTGTATGTCTCCATGTCGAGCTCTTGGATTCGGGATTCCAATTCCTTACGAACGGCTTCAGGAAGTTTCTTTCCCTTCACAGATTCTAAAACCGAAGATGTTGCGTTCGCTCTTTCTGTGCGAAGCGTGATTTCTTTCCTCTCCGCTTCGATGTCAGTCATGGCCTTATTGACCTTCTCCTGATGGTCGTTCAGGAGCTTACGAATGGATTTCTCACCATTCTTATAGTGGCCCTTCCCGGTCCCTTTGGCGTTCTCATCTTCGATAAAATCGGGCATGTAACGGTCTTCGGGAAAAACCATTCCTACGTGGACATCTTTGTTCTTTGTGATCCAGCTTCGGACGATGTCGGTATTCAGCGCGGCCAGGATTTCTTCGATTGTGGGCATATTTGATTTTCCTTTTGGATTTTCTGTCGTTGTGTTTGGTGTGAATGCTTGAAGTTCTGAGAGAGCTCGAACGCCGGGGAATCCGGGTGAATCCTTGGATGATTCGCCGAGGGCAATGGCCGAGATGGCTTCGATTGTTTTGCCGATAAACTCTGCGACTGGAGAAGCGCTTTCGTCTTCGTCTACGTCCGCGTCGAACTCCATGGATACGATATCCTTTTTTTGAACGAGGGCTTTCTTCGATTCGGGGAACGCTCCGATGATTGCTTTCGTCATCTTGCCATCCATTTCGAGATCGATGATCTTTACGATTTCTCCGTGTTCGATGCGGCCGTCTTTGGAGTTGTCTTTTCCGTGACCTTCAAAGAACGGAATCCCCGGTTTGAGGGGTGCGGATTGCACCGCCTCTTTCTTCCAGTTGATATCAATGGCACGGCCTTCCGTTACAGAGAAAGGTTTCGAAAGGCCTTCTTGGATTGCGATCCATGCTTTTAGGAATGGGGTTTTGAACTTCGTTTTGAGTTTCTCGAATTCGGAAACGGACAGGTGGTCCTTTATGAAGTTATCAGGGAGGGAAAAACTTTGGAGTTTAAGCTGCGGCAAGGTGATTCATTTTCTCTTTCGTTCCTGCTTTTTGTTTCGTGGTTTGTTGGTTAGGATCTTGGTTCTGATTCGAAAAATCCGATTCAGCGGCTTGGTTCTTTTTCTCGCCCTCTGCTTCGAGGCGTTCCTTGATAACTTCTGGATCCACTCCTGGGAACATCTCGATCATTGTATCACGGTCGATGAGTCCTTCTTGATAGAGTGGTAGCCAATAGGTCGCAATCATTTGAAGTTGGATCATCGTAGCGAAAGGCAAGTTAATCGAGATTCCGGCCTCCTCGAGAAACTCGATGGAATATCCTTGGAGGAGCATCGCTTTGATGATAAGTTCGTAGAGGTTTTCTTTCCAGATTTCCCGGATCCCGGTGATCGCTGTATTGATTTGTTCGAGCGTTGACTCTGCGCCGGCGTTCGTTCCGAAAAGAGAAATGAAACCGAGAAGATGGATCGGCGTTCCCGATGCACCGGAGACTTTCTGGATCCGGACATTGAATTCCTTAAGGAAGGATTCCGCTCCCGCTCCGGATGGTTCGAGGAACTTCCACTCTACCGGCGAAATCATCATCTGGCCCGGTTCCCAATTCGGATCTCCGTCCGGAATCTCGTTTCCTTCTTCGTCGCGTTTTAAAGGAGTCATGATCAGCTGGATCGTGGCCTCTGCATCCTCGATCGTGGAAGTTTTTCCGACCGGAGTCGGGATCCCGAAAAGGTTGTTTGAGTTTGCGAATTTCTCGAGGATCTCATCCAGGCGGTCGAGATCCGGAAGAATGTTTCCAAGTTTGGGATTTTTTCCGAAGTTCACGAGTTGGAAGTTCTTATAATCGAGAGATTGTTCTTTCCCCCCCTTCTCGTTTTTCCATTTGAGCTGGATTACGGTTTCTTTGTCTTCCGGAGAGAGAACGGTTTCGTATTTGTAGAGGTCTTTCCGGAGATACTTCACTCGGACGTAATCACGATTGAAAAGGATGTGTTTGGTTTTTGTGAGGTCGAGCGCGACTTCGGAATCGAATAGGCCGTTCCGAACGTGATTTTGAAAACCGGAGGAATAAAGTTTATTGTATTCGAGGAAGCGTTTGATGTCGTCTTGGAGAGTTTTGAATTTCGTGTCTTCTTTCGAAGTGAGCGATACGTTTACGCCGTTCCCGGAAATCCAGGTGACGAGGTTATCGATCACGGTTCGGGTGAGCGAGAAGCCTTTGTCTACTTCGGCTTCGTATTTAGCCCGTAAAGCGCGACGTTTGGACTCGGGGGTTTTGTAGGTTTTGGAGAGGTAGGAATCGGAGCGAGTGATCGAACCGAGGATTTCCGCGCACGATCGAAAGCCTTCGACAGTGGCTTGTAGAATTTTGCGACCTGCTTTCTTGGCTTTAATCCCGAACATACGTTTCCTTTTGAAAGACGTATGGTAACGGACCGCTGAGGCTACGGTATGCCAAAGGAGAGAACGGATTCAGTTTAGGAATACGATTTTCCATTTGTCAACGTATTTTTTTACCCCAAGCGTTCCCGAGATTTAGGCTCACGCCTCCGGCTAACGTGCCTTCGAGTTTTTCCAGGGCCATCGTTGTCGTATCGAACTGATCGTCGTGTTTTCCGAAAGGGAACTCAACGTGTTCCCGAATCCACTCCTCCTTCCATGCCGCGAAAAACGGGATCCAGACACGCATATCTTCAAAGACAGGCGAGACTGCTCTACCTCTATCTTCTTTCGAATTTGAGCCTGGCTCATAAGGAACGATTCCGGGAATCTTATTTCGAAGCATGGTAAGAACCGCCGCTCCATTTGCTTTCTTCTCGATGTATATTTTCGTCGTAAGCGGCCACCGGCGTTTCATATCGATGATCGCGTTTCGGGTCGCGATAACATCCATCTGCTTTCTGACGCGATCAAGAAGGTAGCATCCACGACCGATCTTACACCAAACGGCTCCGACGACGAAGTCGGAGTTCTCGGTATCGTCGAACGTGAGATCCCATGTTTGAATGATTGTTTGTTTTCCGGGCGGTAGCTCCGTCCATTCCTGAATCCATTCCCTCTTGATGATCCCACCGTCGCCGGCAATTGGATGTTGTTGGTAGAGGGCTGAGAAAAAAAACGTTCCAAGGCGTTTCCGGATTCTGTTCAGTTCCGCGACCGGGTAACGTTCTGGGCAGAGCGCTTCCCCTTCTTTCCTCCAATCCGGTTCGAGCGTGCAGGATTTCGGGAATGCAAAATGCAGATTCGTTTTGAGTGCTTCGAAATTGACGATGTGCCAGGATTCCGTTCCACCGTCCTCATCGCTTTCCTGTTCAAGCATCCAGCCGGCGAGATCGTAAAGACTCCAGCGAGTCATACACAGGATTATCGCGGCGTCCGGTTCTTTCCGAGTGTAGAACGTGGAAAGATACCATTCGATGATAGCTTGACGAATTGTCGGAGATTTCGCCTCTTTCCAGTTTTTGAGCGGATCGTCGATGATCCCGATATGGAATCCCTTTCCGGTTATAGATCCGTCAACGCCGGCCGACCACATCTCGCCGCCATGATACGCGGACCAGTGGTCTTTTTTCTTTGTGGCGACTTCTCCACCGGATTTCATAAAGAAATCCCGGGCTACTCGACCGAAAGTGAAAGCGAGCGAAGCTGAATACGAACAAAGTCCGATGTTCCACCGGCTTCGATAGTATTGCACGTACGCCGGAAAGAGCCGAGAAACGAGTTCTGATTTCCCGTGTCGTGGCGGCATGAAGATCATGAGCCGTTTTCGTTTCCCCTCGACTACGAGTTGGAGCTGTTCGATTAGGATTTCAGTGTGCCGGTAGAATTTGAAGTGCGAGGCATAGATCGCGATCCATTCCCGGAAGGTGAGTTTTCTTCCGGTGTCTTCTTCCTTTCTCCGGCGTTTGAGCTCTAAGGCAACCTTAGCCTTTAACTCAATCGGAATTTTGAGTATTGAGGAAATCGCCAATCAAAACCTGGATAGGATCTTCACCGTTCGCTATACGTTTCAACTGAGTTTCCGAAAGTTTTTCCAGATTGAGTTTATTAAGGAGGTCCACCGCTTCCGCGAGATTCCCTCCGGAGTGGTTTGAAATGAAAAGTGCCGCTTTCGCATCGCCTTCGGCACCGGCGTAGAATTGTCCTATGACAAGGGTTTCCTGGCGGGTTGCGTTAGCCGGAATGATCCAGCCTTTCTTTCGAAGTTTGGCGATGAATTTTTCCGGCATCGGTTCTTCACCGAGTTTCGATACAACCGTTTTCCAGTTGAGGGAACCGGGTTTCCGCCCTCCTCCATGGCCGTCATTTCCTGGTTGGAACTGCGTTTCAGGTGGTGGGTTGTTTTTTCCGATCGGTGGGCTTTGATCCGGTTTTTTTCCCGGTTTTTTTTGTTTGGTCGGTTTTTTGCTCACGGGAAGAATCCCTATTTATCTCCTATCGTTCGTTGGGTAGTGGAATTTATCTTGTGATTTTGAAAAAGTCTTTCTTATGGAAATTCGGATCGGTGGAAAGGGGCTCTGCGAACGCTTTTCCGCGACGTTCCCATTCGATGGTCCAATACCTTTCCATAAATTCGAGTGAAGATTTGAAAAGCATTTCTCGTTTTATTTCGCGTCGATATCGTTGCGAATATTTCGAACGTTTGTTCATGGAGTCTCCAATCTCACACTTCACAGTTTTACAGAAAAGGAAAGCGATTTTTGGAATTGGTCAGAGTGGAGCGCCGCAACCTGCGCAGAGTGCGGAGCCTGTATCCCGACGTCCGCAGTATCGACAACGTGGATCTCGTTTTTGGAACAGGGAGGAATTCCCTCCTTTCCATTGTTCTCTCATTTTTTCACAGGTGACGATCGTTCCGTTCCGATCCACATAGGCGAGACCATACGGATCGGGAGGTAAATAGTTCGGTAGTCCAATGGCTTCATACACCTTCCAAAATTTTTTTAGTTGGATATCTTGTTCGGAAATATTGCCGCAAGCCTTAGCTTCAAGAATCCGCTGACAGGCCGTCTCTAAATCCACTCCGGTATATTTCCGTATTTCTTTTGCGATCTCAATATCGGAATTACTGAACGATATTTCCTCTCTACTCATTGTAACCTCATTCTTCATAGTCCTCGCCCTTCGGGATAGGTGGAACAGGTCTTACGATGATTTCTTTGGCTTCTTTCGGATCATCGGGAAAGAAATGGAACACGATCCATTTCAGCGGAAGCCAAAGAAAAATCCAGATCGCAAAGAATCCGAGAAGTGTATAGAAAATCGTATAACCCGAGACCAGCTCAAAAGTTTCGAAATCGCTCATAATAGCCCTACCCCTTCACACACATAACTTGTTTTAGTTCTGCCACGATGGAAACGAGCGATTCCTGGTATTTCATAACCTGTATGATATCCTTGTAGGCACCCGGAATCTCATCGAGAACACCCAGATCTTTACGACATTCCACCCCATGAGTCTGCTTTTCCAAATCCTCGACTGAGAAGTGAGCTTTTGCTTTATTGCGCGAGAGTCTACGACCTGCACCATGTGAAGCAGAGTGGAAAGAATCTGGATTTCCGAGTCCCTTCACTATAAAGGATTTTGCCCCCATCGAACCGGGTATGATTCCGTATTCTCCGTTCCTCGCAGAAATTGCACCTTTGCGGGTTACGATCACGTCTTCCCCAAAGTGAGTTTCTTCCGACACGTAGTTATGGTGACAGATAACGTCGAATGTCGTTTCCATGTGAGGAATGTAACGCTTGATTGCGTTCTTATAGAGCTCCATCATCGTAACTCTGTTCAGGTAGGCATATTGTTGCGCCCAAGCAAGATCACGAGCGTATTCCCGCATTTCAGAAGTCCCGCTCAGGAAAACCGCAAGATCCTTGTCTGGAAGAGTTTCGTTGTGAATGAGTCCGCGAGCGATCGCGATATGATGCTCTGCAAGAGTTTTTCCGATGTTCCGGGAACCCGAATGAAGGAGCAACCAGACGTTGTCCTCAGTGTCAACGCAGAGTTCTATGAAGTGATTCCCTCCTCCGAGAGTCCCGATTTGAGTCTTCATTTTTTGGGAAAGATCTTGGACAGTGTGGCTGAGATAAGGAAAATTTCCCATGAGATGGGAGGCGAGTTCCGCATTCGGCCCCTTTGTGAACAACTTGGAAAAAACTTCGTCGTCGTGTGCGTTGAATCCGACAGGGATATCTCTCTCGACTTGACTACGGATCTGTTTCAAGGATTCAGGGAGATCTTTTGAGGTGAGGTTTGTTTTCGAGGCCATCATCCCGCAACCGATGTCTACTCCGACGGCAGCCGGTGAGACCGCGTCTTTCATTGCGATTACGGAACCGACGGTTGCACCCTTTCCATAGTGGACGTCTGGCATCACCGCAACGTGTTTGAAAACCCACGGAAGTTCTGCGATGTTTTTCAGTTGGCCGAGTGCTTGTTCCTCGACCTCTTCTTGTCTCGTCCAAAGTTTGATTGGAACATTCTTACCGTGTAATTCGGATATGCACATTTTATTCTCCTGATATTTTTCTAAAAATTCTTACGCGACTTTCTGAAAAAAACGAAAAGACCGATCGATGTGTCCCGTGGACGGATCGACGGCGATCATTCCGATGTAAGCCCACTTCTTCCGGGAATACCGCGGCTTGTAAGCGTCTTTCCAAATGAGAAGCCCGCCGGGTTTCAAGATTTTGTGAACCTCGTCCATCACCCTTTCCTTATTCACGAGAGGGAGCTTGTAGGTTTTGATCGCGTGTTCTTTGTTCCACGGTGGATCTGCCTCAACGGTGTCGAAGGTGTCTTCCGGATAGTGCTTTGAGAGTTCCGTCGCGTCCCCGCATCGGTCGAGCGGAGCGAGAGTTCCGAGAACTTCCGGCTTTACGTCGAACCGTCCGTAGAGTTCCGAAGGCGGAAGCGATCCGGAAAACAGATGGAGCGCTTTGCCCTTGTTGGGGAGCATCGCCTCGATTCGCTGGATCTCCTGAAGAGCGTAGGCTCCCGGATATTTCGAATGATTCCGAAAATCCTGTCCGTAGTTCCATCTTCCGGAAAAGAAGTCATCACGCTCCCGGTGAAGCCCGGAACTTCCGTATCCCTTTCGCTCTGACCACGCGTTATATTTATCCACAAGTAGGTCCACCGTATCGGCAGGAGATCTGATAGCGGTCGTAATCATCCTATCTTACCGATCCCTGTGATTTCGAATTCCGGTTGCGGTTCGAACGTGAATGGTTTTTTCCACAAACGAGAAATTTCGTTCAGATATTCGTCTGAGATTTTCGGCTCGAAAAGAGAAAGCGCCCCTTTCGTTAGATGGAATGGAAGTGGAAACGAATCCTTCAACACATATCCGAAACCAGATTTCTCGAACCAGACGGATTCTGAGGTTTCAACGCAATCGACAATATTCGTAACACCGACAATTCCACCACGGACTTCCGCGAAATTACTTCCGTAAACGAAATAGAAAATCTTTACTACTCGCTCCGGGAAGATTTTACACAACTTCCTATACGCCATTCGATCGAAAGTTTTAGACGCATGGATGAAAATTTGACCGCGGAAATTTGTCTTCCGTGTTCGATTCTCTATATCCTTCTTTTCCCATTCAGGGCTTTGGTCTTCGATGCGAGTTAGAATGCCGCTCACAATCAGCGTTGCCCACGGCTGACGAACTGAGATCGCTTTTTTCGGGATTTCTTTGAGCAGGTATTCGTTCATCTTTCTTCCCTCTTCGTGAAACTGAAATCATCTATGTCCGAAACGACAACGATCTCGGAACTCCTTTCGAAACCGATCGGACGGCAAAATGCGTTTGTCTTCTCGACTGTTACAGGAATGAAGACACGATCGTTGTGCGGGATAGGTTCGAATTTCCAAATCTCCGGATGGACTGGCGGCCTAACGTAACTCATCAATACCGCCCTCTTCCGTAAACGATCATCGCCGCGTCTCGCGCGTGACTGGACGTTCTTCCGGTCCAACCGGTAAGAATTTGGAATTCTGCGGGCTTGTTCTTCGTTCCGCCCTTCTTCGGATGAACGAGACGGAAAGGAATTCCGTTCTTGTTACAGAACTCTTCCCAAAGTTTGCAGTCTCTTTTTACGGATCCCGCACCCATGCGTTTCGCGCCAGCGTTGTCTCCGAACCACTTTCGTTTTCGTGCGTCTTCGATGAGAAGGCAGAGCGACTTGTCTTTTTCCCAATACGCCAAAACTTCGTCCTGCGCTTTGAGGACTCCGTAGGTCGCAACGTGGACCAACTTCCGAGATTCCCGACTGTAGGCGGCGAACCCGGTATTTACTCCGGGATCGATGCCGATGAGAATCTTCTCGTCAAGCGCATCGAACTGACTTTTTTCGAAGGAGGGAACCGATTTTAGGACGCTCATTCGAAAGACCCCGTTTCGGAATACTTTGTGAGGATCTCCCCGAGTTCACCGGCTTGCCTTCGACTCAAGCGCATACGATCCGCGGTATCGGGCCCGCACCAAATCGTAGGTTCCTTTCCTATCGGTTCGCTTTCGACAATGGAACACATCCGATTTTTGGTGTCCATAAACTTGAGGGTGTTCTGCCCCTTCTTATTTTGAGAGAATACAAATTTTGTTTGGCTCATGCACTCTCCTTCATAGTGCGTTCGTTTTTTCTGAGAACTCGGTTCTGCCAGCTCGCAAGGAGCGCTCCGGAAACGTTGTCTTCTTCCACTGCGATTTTTTTGTAATCGGATTCGATCCAAGATATTCGAACCGGCTCCGGAATTCCTTCCAGGCGTTTGAATTGCGTCACGAAATCGGAAGCCGTCATCCAACGAGGCAAGAGATCGCCGCGGCGGATAACTTGATACATCGCTTCCGTTCCGGTTTCGGGATCGCTTGGACGAATCCGTGAAGCAAAACACGCCTCCCCTGTTTTTCGAGAAACAACATCGTAATATTTTTCTTCCGTGAACGGACCGCGATCTTCACGCTTCGGCGGAGCGATTTTATTCCGCTCCGCTTCTCTACGGGCTCCCTCTTCGAGAGCTCCATAGAAATCGTCAACTGTAATCTCGCGGTCTCGTCTCATCGTCAGATTCAGTTAATTTCTAACCACTCCCTCTCTGTTGGCTTTCGGCGCTCCCCGCAATCTTGACAGATCATTTCTGTAAATTGCTTTGGAAAAGTTTGCGTTGACTTCCATTTATGATCAGCCTCCTCATTCAAGCAGAGCGCCGCTTTAACTTCATAATTGAAACTAATCTGGGTTGTGAATACGAAGATCTTATCGCAGGATACGCAATCTTGATGATGTAAAACACCTTCATCGTATCCATACCCATCGTCGTGATTGATCTCTTGACCATGGTTGCAATACGGACATTTGACGTCATAGCGTTGCAAGGATTCCATCAGGCAGCCGAATTTCCTTCAAAAAGAAGTTGTTGCTCGGCTCTCTTAGGAACGTTCAGAACGCCTTCTTCCCGGATCATTCGGTTTACCGAATCCTTGAAGTATTCGATTCGGGTCATCATCGCTTCACTTATCCGAACTTTCGGATCTCGGCTTCTTTCGAATCGCTTTGGAGTTTTGAATTTCCAAGCGTCTCCGGAATGAGGAAGTTTCTTCGTAACTTCGATCTGAACTTGGAGCCCTTCACCGAGCTTTCCTTTGAAAGTAATTTGTGTAGGCTGGATCAGATACGTTTCCTCTGAATCCAGATTCATCTCGCAGATCTCATTTACATCCAAGCGGAACGAATTGAAGGCATTCATTACTTTGTCATCGTTGAGTGGAAACTCCGGAAGTGTGTAGGGACGTCCGGAGTAATTATCTCGAACGCGAATCTCCAAACCCTCCTTCTTGAAAGCGATGTTCGTAACCTCGTATTGTCTAATAACTTTATTTTGACTCACGTCCTTTCCTCGCCAGTTCGGCACGTTCCTTTTCCATCTTCTCGAGAACTTTCTGAACGAGATCCACTGTCGCGCCTCGCTCCTCTAAAATTTCCGCGATCCTTTTGATTCTGTAGCCGTTGCTAAGATGCCATCGGATCGATTCATCCAGATCTTTTCTCATGCTGCCGGCCTCTTGAACTTGCATGCTCCCCCCTTTGCTTTCTTGAATGCTTCGTAAAATGATTTTGCGTATAGAACCTTTGGATTCTTCGACTCGGGATCGAAGTATTCCTCCGGAGAGTTTGCACTTAGGATGAGTCGTTTTGTTTCTGGCGTAATTTTTTGATCTTGGATCCAGTCCTCAAAAAATTCGAAATCTTCCGGTCCCCTCGATTTAAGTTCTGGCTTGTCCCATGACATCTTCTTCGGAATTCGTAAGGCTTCCGAAGTCGCTCTGATTTGATCGATGTAACTTTTCGCTGAGGAAATTTTTATAGGGATGGGTTTCCAAAATTTCATATCATCGCGGTATAGTTCGGAATCTTTAATGAAAATTAAATTTTCCATTAACTCATAAATCAACGCCGCTTCATGCCCCTCCGTCATAAACCAGTTTATCGCAGAGGTCTCCTTGGATTCCTTCTCATTGTATTTGAGTTTGTATCTTGCCATCAGCTCGATGATCTTGCGGTGAACATTCAGGAACGTAATTTCTTCCGAGAGGGAACTCTTCTCTCTCTCTTTTTCCGTAATAGGTTCATTCTTCTTTGGTTCTTCCGTAATTGGTAGATCCGTACTAGGTTGGTTAATATTTAGTAGGTCGTGATTTTCCGGCGGTGGATTGCCGGACGTGGATGTCCGCGCGTGGGTTTCCACAGGTGGATTTCCACGTGTGGGTTCTGGGGTCTGGACGTCTTCCGGTTGTCCAGACTTGATTTTCACGTCTGGGTTTTTCCGCTTTTTGATTTCTGGAACAATACCTGAAAAATGCGGATTGAGTGACGGGTGTTCGTATATGATATATTCATGGACGAATTCCCCTTTCTCGTTTCTAAATCGATTCCTATGGAAATATCCATGTCGTTCCAGGGCTTTCCAAGCTGATCGATGAGACGTCTCGCCATTGGAAGAGTGTCGCTGAGTCTCGGAAAAATTTATGATCCAATCATCGGGACGAGCGAGGCAGAGGCCAAGAAGACCTTTTGCCTCCAACGGAAGGCTTGGGACAAAGAAGAATTCGGTATTGATCGTTTTGTAAAACGTCTCTTTCTTATTGACCCTAAAAGTTTTGATCGCTTTATCGCTCATCTACCCGCTTCGAGAAGTTCTTCTTGTTCAGATTGGAACAGTCTCAATCGTTCTTCGAAAGGAATCACCTGCTTCGCTGGCAGATACGTAAATTTACCGTACGCCCACGACACTTTAAAGTAGTCGATAGTCGTGACGCAATATCCGCAGAGAAAGTCTTGAATCCGGACGAGGGTGTCGCTTTTGAAAACGATCCTTCCCGCGAGAGTGAAAGTTACCTCGTCGCCGATCGTTGCGATGATCTGGCCGGGTCCATAGAATTTATCCGGATAGGACGTTTCTTCAAACTTGTATTTTTTTAGGATCGCGATAAGCGGTTCTTCTCTCATCTGCTTCCCTCCTTTTTATGTCTCATTGAAGGTTCCAAAAAATTGATAGGCTTCGCGCTCTTGGAATCCACGTTAGTCGCGTTTGCCGCTTCGATCGGAGTTTCAGTCTTGGAAAGAAATCTCCAAAGCCCAAGTCCTGCGAGGAGCGTCATTAGAAGTAAGAATCCTATTTCGGGTGTCATGCTACCCCCTTCTCATTCTTTAGAGCATTGTATTTTCGAATGATCTCCATGTCTCCGTCCTTCCGTTCGAATTCTGATTCGCTTATTTTTTTGCCGTCTTTGACTGCCTTGGATAGCTCTTGTATGGCATTGAACGGAATATACACGGAGCTTCCATTCTGTGAAAGAGCGAATCCTCCTCTATAAAATTCCAAAGCGATCGGAGGATCGCCATCGTCCGGCCAAAGAATCCATGCTCGGTTTCCTGATAGATGTTGAATCACTTTCCTTTCTCCTTTTCGTCCGGAATCAAAATTCCGTTTTTTCTGTATTCTTCGAGTAACCGTTTGTTTATCTCGGCCCGCTTTCGATTATAACTACGACTCCATCGCTGCAAACTGGCTTCCGCTTTCGCCTCGTGATCCTCAATGATCCTGCGCAAATCCCTTTCACGAACGTGACCGGATTTAAGGGCAATACTTCTGTGAGAAGGATCTATTCCGAACTCTGCACACCACGGAGGTGAAATCATTTTTCCTATCCGATTTTTCGGACGTTCCGCCTTAGCGGCTTTATATTCTCCAAGACTCATATATGAAAGACCGAGCCGTATTCTCCGATTTCGATAAGAGAAGTAAGGATCATCTTCATGCCGTTTCATTTATATTCTTTCTCCCAAAGTGCCGGTGGCGGCCGGCTTACATTAGTTTCCCAGGGTTCTTCATCTCCTCCGCCAAGGAGACTGCGTTTGTTTAAGCGGCGACTTCCGTCACCTTACCGTCTTTCACGAAGAAGATTCGATCCGCGATCTCTTGGATCTCCTTCTTATGAGAGATGAAAATCACCTGTTCGAAACGACCTTCCGTCAATGCTCGATCGAGCATCTTTTGGTAGAAATGAGCGTTCTCCGAAGTGAGTCCTCCGTCCGATTCGTCACGGATCAGAGTGCGGATATCCGCGTTCGTTTTGTTCCGCTTGTAGGCGGCCATACCGAGGGAGATCGCTTCTTTGATGATCGCGGCTTCCCCTCCCGATTTGTTTTCCACGAGCGTTTCGATTCCGGTTTCGTTATCGAGAACGAGGATTGAGAAATCCTCTTTGTCTTTTCCTGAACCGGTTTCTTTGATTGTGCTGAGGCGAACCTTGAATCGACCTCCGAAGCATTCGGAAAGAATCGCGTTGATCGTTGCGGAAATTTCCGGACCAGCCGCATCGAGTTTGAGAGCTCGCGCGCCTTTCGGTGAAAGTCCTTCGCACAAGGTTTTCAGAAGTGTCAGTCGTTCGTACTTTTCAGAGATTGATTTTTGAAACTCTTCGATTCGAGCTTGAGTCTCGACTGCTTTTTCTAAACGAGATACCAATCCGCCAAGCGTTGCGATGTGTTTTTTTTGTTCTTCGGTCTGGTCTTCAATGTTTGCTCTAATCTTAGAAAGCGCCTCTTCCTTCTCTTCGATCGTCTTCGACACTTCGCTGACGGTAGAAAGGAACTCGTTTACAGAGTAAAGCTCTGAATCGATGTTTGAGATTCGTTCGCTTACGGAATTGATCTGGCGGTCGTATTCTTTAACTCGTTCGTCTGCGACCGAAAGCTCCGGTGCCATCTTCAAAAGATCCTTGAACTTGGAGTCGTTAAGGACCGACTCAATTTCTCGAATCACAGCTCCATTTTCGGATTCTTTTTCTTTAAGCGCGATTATTCTCGGATCAATTCGGAGGAGCTCCAGCCCAGCTTGTGCAAACTTGAGCTCCGCCCTTGCTTCGAGCACAGGCGTTTCTACGTCCGGACGATCTGCTAAACTATTTTTGAGTTTCAACTCTTCCGTTTCTAAATCGAGAATTCGTGAATGATTTGATCTCGCGTCTTTGAGCAAAGGACATGCCTCCGGAAGATCGACGCCTTCGACAATCTTCCCTTTGCATGGGACTTCAGACAATAGAGCGGAACTTTTTCGCGCCTGTTGAAGTTCGGTTTGAACTCTCGTCAGGAGAGAATTGAAAGAAGAAACACTCGCCTTTTCGATATCCCTATTTTCCTCGAGGGAAACTATTTTTGTTTGAAGATTCTCAATTTCGGCTTTATACGCTCTCGCTTCTTCATCTATGACTGCGTTCACCGAAAAAAATTGGTCTTGAAGCTGATTTAGGATCTTCTTGTGTAGCAGGATTTTTTTTCCAAACTGCTCATTTTCCTCGACGGCTTGGAGAATCTCCGCCTTACGATCCAAGACAAGAACCTGATTGTTATCTCGGCGCGTAGTTAAATTCTTGAGTGCTTCAATCTCCGTGTAGTATTCTTTTTCCAATCGATCTTTCTTATCCAGATACTCTCTTGTTTCCAGAGCGTTTGCTTTCAAATCGGCGAGACTCTGTACTGCTTCCGATTCGGCCTTCCGAAAAAGCGCAAGCCCGGATTCAATAGTTTCTATCGTCTGTTTTGTAGAATCGATCTGAGTTCTTAGAAGGACAGGCTCTTCCTTCCCATCCGAAAGATTTTTGAGAACCAGAATGTCCCCGCTTACCTCTGTCTCGATCGATTTCCGAAGCGTGTCGAATTCTTCAAATTCTTCGTCGAACTTCCAAAGATCAAGCAGGTCGTCGATCAATGCTCTCGCGCTTTTTTGATCAAGTCCGACAACATGACCTTTCCCGTTTTGTGCGTGGTAAACCGCGGAAAGAAAGACGCTCTCGTTCAGGTTCGTAAGTTGGAAAAACTTCTCTCCGAACTCCTTGATCTTTCCTTCAGTGACGGCCTTCCCGTTCCAATAGAGGTAAGGCTTTTGAGTTTTCGCGTTCGGATCGATCAGACGTTTCACGAGACAGATATCGTTTCCGAATTCTGCTTCGACTTCGATGAATGAATCTTTCTTCGTGAAACATTCATAAATCGCACCTTCGTCTCTTCCGGAGCGGGACTTCCGATTCGGAGCCGTTCCAAACCACGCCATCGAAATCAAGTCGAGGAGAGTGGATTTCCCCGCCCCGTTTGTTCCAGTGATAGCAATTTTTTTCCCGGAAACGCCAGGAACGTTCCACGTCATTTCTTCCGGAAAAGGGATAGATCCTTTAGAGGAAATACGAATCAGTTTCATGCTGCGGCCTCCTCTGAATTTTCGATCGCGGAGTTCTGTTTTACTTTTCGGTATTCGCGGATATGGACTTCGATTTCTTCCGGAGTTTTTCCTTTTGCTTCGAGCCAGACTCGGAGGGAATCCTCGATCGTGATCGCTGACCCCATCGCTTCCGATCGGACGGCGGTAGTCGTCTGGATTGTTTTTTCGATCTTGATCTCCTCGGAATTTCTGAACCTCGCCGCAAGGTCTTTCGGGACTGTGTGAACGAGGCTTTCCGGAACATCGAAGCGAAGCCGGAGCTTGGACTCGGAAGCGAAGGAAGTCGGATCGATCTCGAGCTGTGTGCTTTTATCGATGAGCTTTTCCCCGTTCCATTCAGCGTTTACGGTGATCATCGGAACCGGGTTCAGGGAATGGAAGACCGGTTCAGGAAACCAGTGCCCTTCGGAGTCCATTTCCCAAATCAGAACGCCTTTGTCGTCTTCCGCTTCTCCCCAGGTCTGGCGTGTGATTGATCCGGAATACCAAACCTTTCCTCCTACGTTCTGCGGCTTATGGTAGTGGCCACCGACAACCGGACAGTCAAGTGATTCGAGAACGGGTAAAGGGAGGTGAATTCCGTTTTGGCGCGGAATCCGATCGTTATCAAGTTTCGCTCCAGAGACAGTTCCGTGGAAAAGGACCAGCCTCGGGCCGTCGTGTTGCCGAAGGTTTTGGAAAGCGTTTTCCAAAAGATCGGTGAACAATTCCGTTCCGGAAGAATTCATTTCTTCTACCGAACCGGATTTCAGAGCGAGCGCACCTGCGGAGAAATGTGGGATCGCGTAGACCATCAGACTTTTTTCCACTCCGGATGGAGGATCCACAAAACCAGGTTTTTCAAACTCCCAATGGTAGATCAAAGGAACCGCTTGATCGAAAACTTTGAGATCGTTCGCCTTATCGTGATTTCCACGAAGGACGATCGTCATGATTCCGTCCATGTGAAGGCGGTGAAGAAAATCTTTGAAAACGAGTCTGTCTTCAGGAGAGGAGACGTCTTCGTAGACATCTCCGTTCACACAAACGAGTCGAACATTTTGCGCGATGAAAAGATCCGCCGCTTTGAAAAGAGCTCTCGCTTCCTCGGTGTCCCATCCACCTTTGAGGTGGATGTCTGCGATGTGTCCGACTTTCATAACTGAGCACCTCCCGCAGGTTTCAATTCCTGGTGACGCTGGTTTGCGATCGCGCGGATCGCGTTCCACGTAAAGGCATCGAATTCGGAGGAGTTCAGAGGCTCCATGATCTTCTTTATGTCTTCCCGAGACTTTGCCTCTTGAAGTTTTTTACCGATCTCTTCTCCTCGCTTTCTTGCTTCCATCGGATCGAACACCGGTGGTGGAGTGAATTCGGTGTCGGTATCGAAAAGCAAAGTTTCGGCGGCAACCGCGGACCCTTGAATTTCCTTGAGTCTATTTTTTCCGAACTCGGAATCCGGATCGAAAACAGACTTCACGCAAACCCACATTTTCTGCGCTTGGTCGCGAGGCATTGCGGTTGGAATGTTCAAGAGTTCCTTGATCGCATTTCGTTTTACTTTTCTTTCGAGACTCTCGGAAAGATGGACTTGGAGTTTACCGGTAGAAGTGTATAGCGGAAGTTTCTTCGTAACGACAGAAGTTTCCACGACTGTTCCATCCGGAAGATTCATTGACGCAACCCACGCCGCTTCCAAGTGAGGAACACTTCCGACCTTTACTTCGCGGTCCTCGCGAACCTTACGAAGTTTAATTCCCATAGCCTGCCCGATGTTGATAACTTTCTCAGAACGAAGCATCACATGACCCGGCTTTAAGCGCACCTCTTCGGCGTTGGTCTCATCCCAAAGATCCAAGGCGGTAACTGTGACGAACTGCGGTAGGAGAGTTACTCCTTCCGGAAGTCTATTCATAAGGAATTGACTGAACCCTATCATGTTGAATTTATCTGGAGGGAATGCTCTTTGTAACTCCTCCAATTTTTTTAAAGGATCATTCACATACGCTTGAGGATTGATCTCTCCATTAGGGAGAATGAGTTGGTTCTCGTTTACGGTCGCGCTCATGCTATTACCTTTATCCCGTAAGATTTTTTAATATCCGCCACAATCCGATCCGTTTTGTTTTCGATCTCGATCAGAGCCTTGTCGCGTTCTTTGATTTTATTTTCGAGATACTTCACCCTTCTCCGACACTTCTTGTAAGCGACACGAATCCTTAATCTCGATTCCTGAATACTCCGCTTTCTCTTCTCTTCGAAGAGCCAGTCGCAAACTTGTCGAACATCCTGATGAAGCAGTTCCAATCCTTCGACAGGCGCTTCCACCTTTATGATAGATTTCAAACCTTGCATTTGAAGATCAGCATCCATAATCATGCGGCCTCCGTTCCTTCCGGAAGGACTTGTTCGTTCTTAAACATTGCCTCTTCGAGTTCGTCTGCGAGTCCTTCCGTTCTGAGAATCATGAGTTTTTCCTCTTCGGAAGGAGTGTAATCGTTTCTAAGCGCGAAGGCTTGAAACGCCAAGTGGGCTCTCATGCCCAGCGATGCGACTGTCGTGTTACGATTCATCGTTTACTCTCCATTCAAAAATTTGATTGACTGTGGTGGGAATTTCGATAAACAGAGAGTTGCTACATTCTTTTGTTTATCGAAAGGGCCGCCCGCCAAGGCGGCTTTTTTATTCCCGAAATTCTATTCGCTTCTTTCTTTCAGGATGCTGCCGACTCTTTAAGCCAGCGCGGAACCCTTTCTTTTCTTTTGTCAAAAGGGGTTAGGTCATGATCGATACCGAGCATCGTAAGATCGCTGATCACTTCTTGATTCCCAGCTTGGCGATAAATTGTCTTTCGGTAGGTGAGTTCGCTCACTCCGATCGACTCTGCTCGGCCGTGGATCGTTTCTTCCAATTCATGCAGGAGATACACAATTCTACGCCCGTTCGCTTTATCGGACATAATGTCTGTAGTACTTTTTCCTTGCATTTGTGGCCTATTCCCTGTTTCGTGTTTCGTGTTCCCCGAATACTTACGGGTCAGATAGGAATGACCGTAGTATTCATTGAATACTTTGTCAAGAAAAAATACCCATTGAATACCGAAAATTTCGAAAAACAAAAAGACCGTTTCCGGAAAATCGTAGAATTCAGCGGACTAAATAATACGGAATTTGGAAGGAAAGTCGGGATTTCGAAACAACAAGTTTCAAACATACTTGCAGGATCGCGGGATATTTCTGACTTGCTTGCCGTAACGATGGAACTTGTGTGGGGATTCAGGAAGGAATGGTCGCAATACGGCATCGGTCCGGAAATGCGGACCGATCAATTTAAAGAGGAATTGCAGAATCGCATCGGTGAGATCGATCAACTTCTTTTTAATCTTAACCGCGATCCAGAAGCCAAAGCTATGCTGTGCGATTATTTTATGCTAAATCCAGAACGACAATCTTTAGTGAAGGCGCTCGTGAGAAATTTTAAAAATGAAATTTCTTAAAAATCTTGCGAAGGTGCGATTGTCACCTGCCCTTTTACTGATCGTATGATTTCCGCACGTATCGGTTCCAGGCATTCTTTATCGATTGAATCAGTATCCTCTTTATCGAGAGGTTCTTGGAACGCACCTTTTCTTCCATAAGGATCAAACAATCCGAGAACGATATCGTCAAAAATAATACGTGCTTTTTGATCTTTCGCTGTGAAATCTATATTGAAATCAACCCATACTTGATTCATAGGATATTTCCAACGTTTATAAGAGTTGCATTTTATTTGAGCTAACGAAACAATCCGGCCTTGCGATTCATCGCGAACTTGAATCGCAAGGTTTCCGTTATTCAAACTTTTAGCCAAGTAGATCAATGCCCTTTGATAAGCATCTCCTTTCTTTACTCCAGTCTCAAAGATAGTAGAAATGCTCCTCTCCTCCCTTGGAGCAAGACTCACGCAATTCGTAAAAATAAACAACCCTGATAACAGTATTAGTAATTTCATAATTTCATCCTTCTATTTTATTCTATGTTTAAATTTCTCAGATAGCGCCTCGGCTCTGGTCTGCATACTCAAGCGATATGACTCTCGAAGATAGTAATCCTCGAACAATATACCCGCAGTAACAGCCAGCTTGCTTTCTGCGATCCTCATGGAATATCCGGAAGGATCAAGCAACGCATAAAGACCTAACATGATCCGTGAGGAATATCTCGAAAGCAACGGCGTGGGCATGCCTTCCAAAATTTTCTCGCGTATCTCGAACGTGTCGTAATGCAAAACTGCGGTCGCCCAGAATAATGAAAAAGGTATGAATCCAAAGATACTCTTGGAAGCCCAAAATAACCCGAGCATAGGCAGCGCCCAAACGCATGTAATTGTAAACGCTAAAGCGGATACCGTTCCGATCGCCAACAGGAACGCTCGAATTCTTAAATCTCCGTCGAAACGAAAGAGAGCTCGCATGAGTAAATAACAAGAGTAAGAAATGTAAATCAGTTCATACGTTATGATTAAGTGATAATTTGCATTAGGCTGGTAGGTGAATCTATCCGGATCCTTTATCTCAACCGCATTACAAAGGAATACTGATCCTACCATATAAATCAAAATCAATGAATGCAAATGAATTGAGATGTTCCGAAAGAGGAAGTGGTTTCCGACTCCGAATATCGCCTGGACTACCTGGAAAAGAATGTGTGGGACGAAGAGGATCGGAATCAACGTCCAGTTCAGTGCAAGTTCTCTAAGGGAATCAGGAAGTAAAATTCGGAGACCATGGCAAAGCATCCAAAGGGAAAGCGCCACACAAAGCCAAAAGAATTTTTTCTGAGCAACGCGTCCGGATCCGGCGTTCCGAACATACAATCCCAAAAAAAATAAAAAGAATCCAATAACTACGTTAAAGATGTTTGTCGCGTGCATGTAAAATGTATACTCAAATACCGCATTTTACTACAATTTTGAGGCAATTTTTTGTAAAGAATCTTTCCTTAACTCGATCACGTTAAATTTTGAAAGTTCGCCTTTCAAATTAAAGCCCGGAAAATAGCAGTAAGCCGGGTATCGATCCGATATCTCAGCACCTTCTCGAAGATACAAATTTTCTATTCCTGAAAGTTCGGGATTATACATTCCGTACACGATATAATATCCCTTATCCGCACAGAACTTCGCCACTGTTCGGAATGTTTTTTTCGCTGCGAGAACTCCTTCTCTACTGGACTTAAATGCAACCGCATTCCAATCGGCAACGTTTTCTTCTAAAACTGCATAATGAAGGAATGGATTCTTTATTCCGTAGATAACCGCCTTTTCGAGCGGAATGATATTATCCGGAGTCTTTTCAACGATCCGCATCGCAGCAAGAAGTTCCCCTCGGACTTCGACCCAAAACCATGTAGACCATGGGTCGTAATTCTGATTCTTCCATGGGGTCTCGGAGTATCCTGCATCCGAATAGACCGATGATACGAAAGACTTAATTCTATGTAGCAACTCTTCCGACATCGACTTACAGTCCATGATCGAGACGTCCATGGACTTTGCGACCGGCCTTTGAAGTGTTAAATCAAGAGACATAATTTAATTATGTCGCACAGAAGGTTCGAAACTTCAATTAGAATATTATGGAAAGCGGATCTTTATTTGTGGGCGTGGAGATTTGCGAGGTGCTTGTTTGGTTTGAGATTGGCTGGAAATAAATTTACCAATTACATTTTGCTAATGTGAGGAGGAAGTTCGTCAGTTTGATCAATAGCAATCTCCTCCGTCCTTTCAGCTTTTTTCGAGATTACGACTCCGGTTACAAATACACCAACCAATCCAGCAAGGGCGCTGATAATTACTGCAAATCCGGCCGCCGACTCTGGATTTATTATACTAATCGCAGTCCCCGAAAGAATTGCCAAAGCACAGATTCCACCTCCTAACCATAGACCCGTCTTTTGGTGGGAAAAAGACTTATCAATAATCTTATCTTCGGAACGGAACCTATGGTCAGTTTGTTTCTCAAGGATCTTCATCGTCCGTTCGGTGAAACCAGGAAGAATGTTCTCATACTTAGCCAACATTTCTGGAGGCGGAAATGGGCCTTGATAGCTGGCAGAAATAACTTGTCGAGTTTGTATTTTTTGGAGATGCGGATTTCCTAAATCTACATTTATAAACTTATTCCTTTCAGGTTGTTTTGCTTCTTCCTTTTGCTGATCACTCATTTTTAGATCCGGAAGGCAATGCTCGTGCGTGACGAATTACGACTCTACGGAAATTTCTACCTACGATTTCCATATCTTCCCTTAATATTTCAGAATCGGTTTTTGCATAAATTTCTCGTAAGCCTTCTGCGTCGATGACTCCAAATAAATCGAATGCACGAGCCATCCCTACAACGAGACTCTTTCCTGTGGATCTTCCTAAATTTAGATTTTTCCTCACGATGCTCATATTGTTGGGTTTCCTCTTTCCCCTTGCGGTACTTATCGGACCGTATATTACTTAGTTTCAGTACCAAAAATCAAGATTTTTTGTACAAGTTGGTAAAAACTACTCTCGTTTTCACAGGGAATATTATATCACGAATTTCCGCGAGCAAAAACGCGTTTCGGTCCGAACTGCCGCTAAAGGGATTATGTCTCTTTTTTCCAACACCCAAATTGTTTTTTAAGCGAATCCCGTTTTTATTTACTCCAAAAGGAAATTCCGCTTTTAAAAAACATAATCCAAAAACAGTTTCTCCAGAGATGAAAACTAAAATTTTCAAAATCGGCCGCGCCGTCATTATTTGTTTTATCGCCCATAAAGGTGGAGTCGGAAAAACCACTGTGGCTATGGGACTTGGCCAGGCTCTCATAACTCTCGGGAAAAAAGTCCTCCTAATGGACCTCGAAGAAAACAATAATTTATCGGATGTTGGTCTCAACTCCCACCCAGATTATCCTGCCAAGCTCCAAAAGAAAAACTGGTATACAGTTCTGTCCGGGGCTCATGATCTGAAGGATGTCATCTGGACCGGTCTTGCTCATGGATTCGATCTTATTCCTACAGTTGGCCTGACAGAAGCAGCGAACGGGATGTTCCGCGGCGATCCTTCTTTAAGCATCCGATTAGAGCAACAGATTCATGAACTCGATTATGATTTCATAATCATGGACCTGAGTCCCCTCGTTAATGGAATCACAGAGTTCGCATTGAGTGTTTCCGATTTGATTTTGGCTCCCGTCGAATTTGATACGCAAGGCTTGAGCGGCATCGTCCGTTTGACCAACCATTACAAAAAAATCGATCCTGCACTGATCAAACCTCTTCGCGTAGTTCGAAATAATATCACTGCCTCAAAAGAAGAAGCTCTGAAAAGAATTGTAAGTAAAGTCGGACTTACGCCTACCGAAGCCGTCATTTACAAGAGCGAATCACTCCTTAATTCAAAAAATGCGAAGGAGCCATTTTCAACTAAACATCGAAGTTTCGAGGCATTCATGGAGCTTGCGCAAGAGATAGTAAGGGAGGTTGCATGAGTAGAAAAAAACAAAGTGATCGTGTTGAAGAAGCTATGCTTCGATCGCACGCTGGCGCCGATGACTCCCTTGAAGTTTACAACGGTCAAGAAACTTCACTCGTTACGCAAGATCCGATCGCAAGGAAAATCTTTTCTCTTTTAGAGGCCGCAGATAACCAAGCAAAAACCCAGATGAAGACCTATATTGCTTTGGGAAAAGTTTTGATTGAACATAAAGCTTTAGTTGGTCACGGGAAATTTCAAAAGTGGTTCGAGAAAAATGTCGGCCCTGAGTCAGGCAATCCTCGTTCTTTTTCCTATATGATGGGCACCAGATATATGGAGATCGCCGAGAACGAAGAAGAGGTTCTCAAGATGGAACAGATATCGCTCAGGAAAGCATTGGTCCATCTGAAGGAAAAGAAAGCAGTTGCGCGTAAAGAGAAGAGCTTGAATGAAGATTCGCCGAAGGCTCGGAAGCTGAGAGCTGAATCTTTGAGAAGTCGAAAGCATTCAGGTGAGACTATCTCTGACGAAGAATCAAAGTTTGTCTACCAATACCTCCTTGAAATAAAGAAAGAAAAAGAAACCGAATTTACCGTCTTCATTAAAAACCTCGACGATGAAATTTCATTTTTTTCCTAAATCAAAAATAACACGCGTGTTATTTTTGGAATCCGGTATTGAACTTTTTCTATCGCAGAATAAAAAATGTGTACCCAAAATCGTACATGGGTTTTAGAGTACCGAATAGATCTCATCCGAGGTTGATTCCGAAAAGCCTGTTGTGGAGGTGAGAGTCCCGCAGGCAATTCCTCCCCACCAAATAATAAAATTATGTCTCTTTTTTCCTTGACAGTTTTCCGGCTGTTGATCTAGATTTGTACCCGTTTAGGTGACATAACTAAACACGGCCTCTCTCACAATAAGGCCGAGGAATCAATCGAGGACATCCGAAAAGCTCCAAGCCTTCCTATGTTCCCGAAGTAGAGTAGGGTAAACTTCTTTACCGTGCGTAGCCCTTACTATATGTCCGCACCGTAAGAAAGGAAACGATCGTGAAAGGAATACATCTACGTGTGCCAGAGGCATTTGCAAAAGACAAGAGAATAAAGAGTTCTCAACTCGGACCGATGATACTCGTCTTCGGATCAATGTGGTCGTTTACTGGGAAAGGCAACGTCTGTTATGCGTCCGTAGGCTTTGGGCCGAACGATAAGCAGAATCCCAAAACGAAAAATAAGGAAAAAGATAAAGCCACGCTTTGCTCGCGATCCGGTTTATCAAAAAACACGGTCATCAAATACAAAAAACTTTTAAAGCAACTCGGTTGGATTTCCGTTAAGCGAGAGGGTAGGGGATTAAACGATACAATGCTACTTCATGAGATAGCTTTGATAGAGCCCACAAACAAGAATCCCAACGTTTGCGATACTGAAGGTAAAAATTTAGGTATCGAGGTCTTCAAGAATACCAACGCTATAGAAGGTTCTTCTGGTGGCGTACCTCAAGGCGATGGTTTTGCATATACAGAATCTTCTATTGAACCTATAAAGAGAATAGAAGGGAAGCACTGGGACATTTTTATTCGATGGGGAAGGGAGCGCTTAACTCGATCATCTATTCGATTATTGGAAGAGGCGATAATCAAAGAACAAGATGGGAGCTTAATTGTAAGAGGAAGGATACCGGAATCAATTGGAATGATAGTTCATAAATACTTTGTTGAGGAGTTGAAATTTCCGAACTCGGTAATCATTGAACAGATCGAAGAAGAAAGTAAGGCGGCCTAAGTCGGGTTCGTAAACAAACCCATCTGCGAACCAGGAATCTCTTCTTCTTCGGCAGTGATTTCTTCGGAAAGATATCCTTGGCATAATTTGAAGAACGTTTCCTCGCCGTAGTGCTTGTCGCTAAGCCAAAAGTCCCACGCGGACGGCTTGACCAAGCAAGGCTGTCGGAATCGGTTATCTCCGGAATTGTGAATGAGGCGCATTTTACTACAGGCTTCCTGTGTTATGAGAGAAACCCATCGAATGGGTTCTTGATTCTTGTCTTCTGGAAAATGAGTCCCGGCAAGTCCGGCCATGTATGCGATCGGAAAATCATTGAACCAGATGTTGAATGGTTTCCTTAGTCCGCTCTCTTCCTTGTATTCTTGGAAGTGTGTTATAGGGATTAGAACTCGGTTGTCGGAGTATTTAGACCAGTGGGTCGTGATGTTTTCGATTCGAGTATTGTTTACGACTTTAGATTTATCGGGAAGAGGGCGGCCCCATTGGAACGAGTTCATTTTTTCGATTCCTGATTTTGCTCTGTAGATGACTTCCACGGGATTCTTCGGATATTTCATCTCCGATTTTCTCATGAGATCCGAATGAGTTTTTCCGTCGTAGAGCGTAGTAGGGGCATCGTAGCTCGGACGGATCCAGTGTTGAGTTCCATCCGGTTTAGTCACAAGCTGAGCAAATTTATTGCACACGTTCTTTTTTCTCGCTATTAGATTTTTCGAAAGCAGCGATCGCTACCAGACCGTCGCAGATTTTGTTCCAGTAATCGCAATACATCTCAAGAGCTACTATTTCCTTCTGCTCGGGATCATACCACAATTCAGCTTTTAATTCTTCTAATGTGATATTCAGCGCAGCCTCAGAAATAAAAATGCTCCCTTGTTTTCCTCGCGTAGGTTTGCCATGAGAATCGAACGAATAGGATAAATTTATTATCTTGCATTTCATGGGAACGTCAAAAAGAATACGATCATCTTCGAGGAGCGTTCCTCCTATTGAAAGCAAGTAGCCTACTGGTAGTTCGATTTGTTTTCGCGATACTCTCATAATCCGGTCGTTGTCGGATTAAATTATATACTAAACAGACATTTACATGTAAAGAATTTTCACGTTCCAGGGATTGAAAAGATTGGAATGACGTGTCATTCACTTCCGATAATGCCATTTATGTCTCTTAAAAAATAAAACGAAGCGGATGCGCTTTCAAAAGTCAGCTTGCTTTTCGAGGGTGCGATACGAATCTCATCGATCATGGAAAAGAAAAAGTATAGTAATGAATTTGAAATCTCGATCACGGAGCTTGTCTCCTATCCTCTTCCTATAAAACGTCAAAGAAAGATAAGACCGGATGCGGTGGGAGCTCTGAAGGAAGATATAGAGCGCATCGGACAGCTTGAAGCAATTACGATAAGTTCCCAAAAAGTAAATGGTAAACATCTTATTTACAAAGGTAACCGTCGGACTCAGGCATTTACAAGTCTCGTAAAAGACGGTCACGAAAAATTCAAAACAATTCGGGCAAGGAAACTTCTCGATGACGATAACAAGAGGTCGGTTCGTAGAGAAGTCTATGCGAGTAACAACGATGGAGAGCCATGGTACGAAGGCGATATGCTCGACATCATTGCGCTCGAATATCCTAAAGCAAAGTTCTTACAAAATTATTCAGGCGCTCCTCAGATCGGGAAAAAGAAAGAAGCTTCCTTGGCTCAAGAGATAGCGGAAGACTGGGCCTTCTCCTTGAGGACGGCATACCGTTGGATTGATAGGGTAGTAGAGCATAAAGGTTGGGCTGTAGATAAACAAAAGAAAACTCGTCCCTACCCCCTTCTCGAAAAGAATGATTTTAAATTCGCTCAAAGAGTCGCAAAAGAATATATCGCTGCGGAGAAGAGGTTGGCTCTGGCTCAGAAAGGTATAGATAAAGCGATGAAGGAAATTTTAGATCACGAGACGAAGGTGATGAAAAGGAATGAGTTTCTGGCCTTCGTAGAGGATGTGAAAAATAAAAAGGCTCGTCACGCGTAAAGCATACGAATGACGAGCCTTTTCTTTGACAGGTGGCAAAATTCTTTTAGGAAGAACCTGCCTTTGAAAGAAATCCAGAAACAAACGGGATTTGAATTTTCCCTCGAACGATCAGATAAAGGAGAAGGATTAGGATAACTCCAGCGATCGCGAGAAGAATAAACCAGCCGAGGTCTTGTATTCCATCCCCCCAGCCCGCTTCTCTTTGAAGGATGGAGTTTTTCTGTTGAGTTTGTTTTTCGCCTTTGATGGCCGCTCTTGCGTTCTTGTCACCGGCTTCTATAGAATCAGCCGCGGCGCGCAGGAGTGTTCCAATTCTTTTTTCTCCTTTTTTGTCCTGATCCTTTGCTTCGGTCCGAAGCACCGTAGGCATCCCTACGCTGTCAGGGGTTTGGGCTACGACGGTGATGCACTGAATTTCTGTAAAGCCAAGGGTTGAGAGAAAGATAAGACTAAGAATTTTGTTCATCTTTAGTTTCCTCCGGAACCGTCTTCCCGGTCCTGAACGTGACCCAGGCTTGGGTGATTGGCTTTCTCAGATAAGCGAGGAGCGAGAGGATTGCAATCGCTCCGAACACCGTGTAGTGTAAGTCAAGAACGGAGAGTTCTTTTGCTTTCTCTGTAAACTGCAAGCCAGCTTCAATGAGGAACGAAGCCGAGAAGATTGCAAGAGACGGAGTTCTGAATTCGTCTGCAAATTTTTTAATTTTCTTTGTCATGGTTTTTCCTTTTTAATTTACGAGATCCATCATGTGCGTATCTTCTCGGAAAATATCTTTAAAGACGCCTTCCGGAAGGTATGACATGAATCCATCGAGCGCCTTTGAATAGCCTTCGGTATAGACGCCGGCGGGATCGGAGACCCAAAGACCAATGATCTTTCCTTTGTCGTCCACACGGTAGCCGAGAACCGTGATGATATGCCCGCCGTTCTGACCCAGATGTATTCCTACTAAGACTTGCCTTCCGAAATGAATCGGTGTTACAAGTTGATTGAGTGATCTAAGGCCAATCTTTTTGTAATCGACTCGAAGAATCGGGTCAGCGTCAGGAAATCCATCCGCGAGGATTTTGTTGATAAACTTCCGGTGATTCTCCCAGAAGAATCGTTTATTGTTTTCGAATGTGTCGCCGGTTTTATATTCACCTACGCACATCTTTACCGCAAGCTCATCGACTCTACCTGTGTTTTTAAATCTATATCCCGATTCGATAAGGACATCTAAAAGCTGATTCGTAAAACCGGCGTCCGAAGAGATGAAACAATCGTTGAATCTTCTCCAGCCGGACGACCAAACCATGTTCGGCGTACCATCCGGGTTCACGTTGTTTTTCTGTGTGAAGTGCCAAGCTTGTTTCAGTACAAAGTCGTTCTTCGTAAGGTTATATTTTTCTCGGTCTATTTGCCGGCGGCCTTCCTGGATCATCTTTTTCGATCCTCCTTTAGATCTTCTTTCATGTCTTCCATTGCTTCGGTAAGTTTTACGCACGTCTTGTCGAGAGAGTGCAGTACATCCCTGAGTTCCTTGTGGGTTTGATTGTTTTCTTCTATACGCTTTTCGTGATATTCAATCACGACTTCCAGCTTCTTTGTCCGTTCTAGGGAATCGTATGCAACAGACTTAATTGATTTGAATTGTCTATAGATGTCCCGAAAGAAAAAACCCAAAATTGCGATAAGGCTCGTTATGAAAAGTTTGAATATTTCTTCATATGTCATGCTGGAATCTCCACCGGGACCTCGTCCCATCCGGATTGAATATCAATTAGCGATAATTCTTCCATGGACGTGGTCACTTGTATCAAAGCTTTTAAGTTCGAATTCCTCTGAAGGAGAAAGCTTTTTCGAATCGCTCCGTCATGCAATACCTGTCCGATTTGCGTCTCCGAATGCAATCGGTAAGCTTTAGCTCCGTTTTGATCTGTACATTTAAACAAGACAGAATCACGTAGTGAAGCGGCTCCTATAAGATTGAGTTGATCGTCGCGATCGCTGCCATAGAAGTGGTAAGCGCCCAACGCCGAAGAAAAAAATCCGGAAACGATCTTTGATTCACAGATCGCATCGACCGATCGAATCAGGTATTCCCTTGCCTGATCAAGATCGATGACCCAGCCGGATTCTCCGTAAATCTGATAAGGAGTCATTTCTCCCGTTTCGTCTTTAAGCGGCGTGGATTCAGTCTCGGAATCTAAAATTTTATCATCCCAACTCTGGAGAACTCTTGAAGTTTTCGTAATTTTGTCGTAAACGGTTTTTAGGGAAAATTCCTTTGCGCAACCTGATTCAATATCTGCGTTAAAAACTTCTCCAATTTGAGGATTGTAATGAAGCGCAAAAACAATTTCGTGTTGCGTGGGATCATAATTTCCCCAAGCTGAGGAGCCGCTAAGAGGATTCGGATCAGGATTGATCCAAATCACTTTTCTTGATTGTTTTTCAATAACATAGTTGCTCATTACAGCACCCTTACTTTATATTTTACAGCTACATAAACCGGAGTCGTTTCGTCACCGGTTCTCGGAGGTCCGTTCGTCGTGTCAGCTAAAATTGCCGTCGTATTAAGCGGAACCGCTCCTCCACCAGTTCCGCTTGTTTCCGACGCAGCGGAAGCCGCTGCTATGGTTGCGCCTCCTTGGTACGATCTTGGGAACATTCTATGAACGTGCCCTTGAAATTGGTCGATTCCATCAAATCCAACGGCTCCAGCATTGTAATTATTTCCGGTTGCCTTAGTTCGGGATCCGTGAATTCCTGCTCCTCTGACAAAGATCCCTCGACGATCCGGAACGTTATATGTCGTTGATCCGTCTCCGAATCCATACTCGACGTTTGTTATCATATCGCCACTCTGAGATGCGGTAAGATCAAGAATTGATCCCGAAGGAGTCGTCGAAATCTGAAAATCGTTCGTAGTCGGATTCCTTACGTAATATTTCGCAAGTGCAGTAATGCCTCCGCCAGTAAACGCAAATTTCACCAACTGACCCTCGGTACATCCGTGCGATGTTACGTTGATTCGATCGGTTGCAGGAATAATTCCAGAAACGGTACGATGAACCAAATTCCAAAGACTCGAAAATGTGACGCGGGAAATTGCCTGCGCGTTCGCTTCTTTGAAATTTGAGCTCGGCGCTTGGTTTAGATTATCTTCGATGATGCAGCCGAGAGGGACGACCGAAAATAAAAACGAGTCTACCTGGCTTTTTGTATAATATACGGCATCGTGATTATGCAATGATGGAGCTGCATCCAAATCAACGTTCGAAAGAACGACAGCGCCTGAGTGTCCATTTACTGAAGTGACGGAAGCCGTTGAGGCTGGAAGTTGTTCTGGGAAAACTTTTCCGTCCGGTCCGAGAGTGGCGACGCCGTTCGCCACCCCCTTTTCTGAACTCGAGATTTTGGTTGCGATGAGGTTTACGATCGTGGTCGCAAAGTTTGGATCATTCCCGAACATCGCCGCGAGTTCTCCGATCGTATCGAGAGCGCCGGGAGCTCCGTTGATGAGTGCGTTCACGGCCACATCAATTCGGGAAATGATTTCGGAAACCACCCAATCCCGACGTGTCGCATGGCTATCCAGAGAAGGAGGAAGCAGGAGCGTCAGGGATCGGACATTTGTGACGTTGTCCGCTGTATCCACTTCTATTCCCGCTTCCAAGATTTCGATGGGGGAAGATCCAGATCTCAAAAGTTTCGATCCGGTATAGGCGACGATTCTTCCGATCTTATTGTTATTCAACCAACGGAGACAACGCTCAACGGTTAAGTTTGCCGCTCCGAGGAGGCCGGTCCAAAAACTCGCGGCGACTCCTACGAGGGAAGCGCCCTTCCCGTCTGCGGTAGAAATCAAATTTGCATAGATGTCGTTTATAACAACCGGATCCACGGTCTCATCTGTACGGGAAATCGTGGCTTCAAGTTTGAATAAACCTTTATATTCGTAGGTAAATTCACTTCCATTGCGGACAACGAGAAGATCATAATGATATCTACCGCCGCGAAGCCCTCGGGTTTGAGCGGGAAGAAGGCGAACGGCGACACGACCTCCCGCCCAATTTGCGAGCGGATCGGAAGGGGAAAGATCGATTGAAATGAGTGGCTTCGTATCCCACGAGTTTTCCCTTACTTGAAAAATGATAATCGCGAACGGATCCGTGATTGATTGGATTCTTTCGAATAGAAAAACTTTCGATTCGTTTTGAAGGTGCTCAAGGTCTCTCTGATTTGCCATTAACCTACTTGTAGAATACCGCGGTATTCTACGCTCAGAGACTTCCCGTCTGGGAAGTGTGCATCCGGCCGTTCAACTAATACGTCGAAACGATAAGCTCCGTTTCGAATCGATTCTATTTCCGATCTTAATTTCGTGAGTCGGATTCCAGAAGGTTGGATCGTGGCGGAAAAATCCCCTACTCGAATCGGCTCTCCATGCTCGACTGTCCCAAATTCACTTTTTACCGTGGATCCGAGGAGGTTTGTAGCCGGCAAAAAAACCGAGAAGTCTTCGCCCTTTGATATTTCCAAATTCAATTCAATCATGAGTAGTGATCCGTCATCCATTGAATCATGCACCAACGCATAAGAGCGTTACTCGGATCGGTCCACCTGAAATTATATTGCAACCCGGTATCAATGACCTGGAAGTCGGATCCCGAGTTTCCGTATGCACCAATCCCGCCGATACCTGTCCGAACGTTATACCAGATTAAAATCGATTTTTGTACGGTTCCGAAAAGGACTTCGTATGATTCCATCCCGAGCGTTCCGGAAGCACCGTCCACAGCGTAATCCCTTTCCCGAAGAGAAAACCCGTTCCATTTCACAAGATTAAGGAGTGGGTTCAGTTTAGAGTTGATCGTCGCGTCTGAGGAAGCTCGGCTCGCAATCTCTGCAACCAACGCTTGAAGAACGTTGTCAAGTTGGGAATAGTTTACTGCGTCAGTGGGATTCGTTCCTGCGGCGAGATTCAGAATCTTCTTTAGATTCATATTTAGATCCCCCAGCATAGGAAGCGATCCGTCTCGCGAGAGTTTTTCAAGGAGTGTGATGTCTTGAACGTATTTCTGATTTTCGAACGAATTGACCGGTCCGCAACGATCATACCAAATTCGGAACCAGTCGTCTGCGTTCACTTCGTCCATTATGATCAAACCGTCACGAGAGAAAACGTCGTTGTGATAGTTCGAATAAAATTGGAGTGGTCCGGGTTGAACAACGACTTCCGTAAAGTTTTGGTTATCCGAAACCCGTTGGATCCGCAGGGTAGAGACCGGGGTTACCTTTTCAGGAACTTCGTCCAGCCGGAAACCGAACGTTGCGGTTCCGGGATATTCTTCCAGTTCGAGGCACTGTTTAAGTTCCGGCTCTCCCTCGGGAACGGTTTCGTAAATGAATCGTTTTTGAATCGGATGGTATCTATGGTTAAGCCGCTTGCTCATTATTTTTCCTTGAGGGCGAGGCGTTGATTGTAGACCAATGCCATGGTGGCCGCGAGCTTGCTGTCGAGTGAACTGCGAGGACGTCCGAATTCCAGTTCGCAGTAGCGCTTTCGAGGTTCTATATTCGTGACTACCCGTTCGAGAGACGTGACCGTATGCTTTCGGCTATACGATTGAATTGATATTTCGTCGATATAGACTTCCGTTCCATCCGAGGCATTATCAACGCGAAAGCCGATCTCTCCCAAATGCTCCAGATTTACCGAGGAAATTTCGATTTGGAATCTTTGGAAGGAAACGTTTTGCCCAAATGGAATTGAAATCGTATGATCTTCCGCGGACGTTTTCCCGAAACCGAAAGTTAGGAAGTCCCCTACTTTATTCGTATGTCCGTAGATAAAAAACTTCCGTGCTTGTAAGAACCTCCGGCCAACAGGGAGCTTTATCCATTTACCATCCGATATCAAACCGATTCCGAGTTTCATGGATTTGAATCCGGTAACAAGAACCTCGTCACTTAATGATA
>NZ_RQFA01000042.1 GCF_004770155.1 Leptospira gomenensis
CGAGAAAACAGGATTCGTCGGAAGATCAGGACCCGGCGAAGGGGCAAGAGTCGATGTCGTCGTCGGAGTCCGGCGCTGCTGGCACTCGGGCTGCGGGGCAGCGATCTGCGGAAAAGAAAACAATGAGGCGAATCAATGTTCGGTTGGGAACGGGAAGTTGGACGTTGCTTGGGGCTTTGGCGCAAGCGCACGGGGTTTCTCGTTGTTATTTGTTTAATTATCTATTGTATTTGGAAGAGGTCGGGGTCGGAGATTCTATCGAAGACACGATGAACGCGGGAGTTCCCACCTTTCACAAGCACTACAGCTATATCCTCCACCTCGATCTCACCTTCAACAGAGCCACCCGGCGACTAGAATGTTTCCCCGAGTCCTCCTTTTACGCCTTTGAATACCGAGAATGGCACAAAGAGCCGGATGAATCGAATTCGAACGAACCGACAAACTAAAACCGGCTTCCGCTAAGGGACCCGGCCTAGCTTGCCCAGGTAGATTCAAGAGCGCCGCGCACGCAAAACGCACCGCAACCCAGATCACCCAGCGGCCCCTCGTATGCGCCGCGCAATGCAGCGCATATACACGCATCCCTGCACAACATCTCTGCAAGTCCGCGCCGACCACGCACAACGCAACATGCCGTTCTCAATTCAAAAAACGGAGCGATTGACTACAGCCTCGGGGACCGCTCCACTCTCCCATTGTTCCACTGCTCCGCCTTCAGCCTTTCTGCCCGCTCCGCGAAAGCCGAAGGGAGGACGGACCTGCATCGACATTCTCACATACGAGGAAAAACGAACAAGCAGATGGACAAACGGAAGGATGAGCGAACGAACAAACAAAACGGAAGGAGGGACCAACAATATTTACAAATCCTCTCACAGAATCCCAAACCGAAAATCAAAACCTCAATCGCTTTCTACGGGCAAAAAGACAACAGAATCCAAACGTTTTCCACCTGGAGAATCCACATAATTGACCTCCACCTTTCTTTCATTAGCCGGTAGATATAAAATTAAAGCGGAAATCATATCATACACCGAAAGCGAATAGTCGATGGCGGTGATCACTGCCTGCAAAGGAAGAAATCTCGATTTAATCACCGGCTTCACCTCCCTTTCCTTGCTGGCCGCCATCCACTTATATATCCTCGCGGAACGATTTAGATTTTTAAAATATTCTAAATCTATTTTGGCTTCCGGAAGAACGGCTTCCGTTTGTCGAAACGAAACTTTTACGGGGAGATTTTTTTCTTTAGATTCGCGCAACGCTTGGGAAAGCTGAAGATCAAAGGTATCATCGTCGAGGTATTCGATCTCGTTACAAGATGCGAAAACGGTATTACAGATATCCCCGTATTTTCTATGAACGAAATACACGAGAACGATGTTCGCAGTTTCAGGATGATACAGAACCTTCGCATGATAATCCGAAGTTCTACGATAATAGACCTTTCGATAAATACGTTTGAATAAGTTCCATCCGACCAAACCCAAATCCTTAAGAAACGGAGGGTCCGGAAGCTGAAACGATCGAACCGCGATATGGAGACGTTCGATCGCGACCTTACCGTCCCGTTTGGAAATTTCCTCCAAAACGATCCTGATATCGTCCAAATCTTCGGAATCGATCTTTCTCCGCGCAGCAGAAGTATCGATCAGAATCTTCCCCGCATTCTGAGAAAAAAAATCGGAAAGCCGGGAACGAACCCCTTCCTTCGACAAATCCTCCAACGTAAAAGAAATACAATCCTTCGGATTACAGGAAATCTGCTCCTCGTAAACGGCATCCTCCGCGACTGAAACCGGATCTGTGGAATCCGCATGCACGGAGAAAGAAAAGGCGGACAAACAAAAACCGCAGACAGATCCCAAGAGGACAAATTGAAACATTAAAAAAAAGTAATACGTAGCTCTGCGAAACGACAAGGACATCTTCCACCTCAATTCGCAAAGAATTGTTTCGAAAAGAACGAAGATTGAAAAGTTATTTTTTTTCGAAAAATCAGTTGATTTCGTCTCTGTAATCCATGACCAGATACATCAGCGTTTCCTGATCCGTGGGGTTGGAATATTCGTGCGGAATATCGGCTCTAAAAAAAACGGAATCCTTCGGTTCCAACTCGACCACTTTTTCCCCTACGCGAAGACGTAGTTTACCGGAAACGACCACGATATTCTCCGTGGTACCGGATTGATGCGGTTCGGCGACTTCGATTCCACCGGGTTTTAGAATGAGTTCGTAGAATTCGGTTTTTCGATTCCCGTTATAAGGGAACAAAGCCCTGCTCGAAAAAACCTTCGAACTGGAAAACAACACCTTCGTATTTTCGGCCTTCATCACGATGACTCCTTCGGTGCCCTTCTCCTTGAGAAGTTCACTGAAAGGAACGTTCAAGCCGTTGGCGATCTTCCAAAGAACCGAAATGGTGGGGACACTTTTGCCTTGTTCGATCTGGGACAACATCGCCCGACTGACTCCGCAACGAGAAGCCAACTTATCCAGGGAAAACCCCTTCGTATGGCGAATCAGCTTTAAATTCTCTTTTACGACTTCCGTAATATGTTCGCTGGACGGGGATTCCTTCGTTTCTAATTCTTCCATGGATGGGTTCATTCCCCATTTTTGTCTAATATAACAGAATTCTGTCAATCCAAAACTCCGACCTTCCGAAAAATCGCCCCACACGAAACAATGACGGAATTTCTACGAACTCCGAGTCGGAACAAAATTCAGAAATTTTTCCGTCCCGCAACGTTCCGCAAACAAACCTCGGACCTCGCCTTAAAATCGCGAAGTACGGTTTAGCGTTTGGAAGCGACCGAAATCGGATGGGGAACGGGAAGCACCCCGCCTAAATCCGGATGTACAGCGGTCCATGTGCCCGGTAATCCTGTGGAAGAATAGGCGAAAAAATTGGAGCCGCCCACAACGGAGTATCGGTCCCAACTTACGTTGTATGACACCGCGGACAAATTCGTTGCGCTACAATTACCGATCGAAAGAGCGCCCGAGTGCCAGACGTTTTGGTTCAACGCTGAATAATCCATAGAACAATTGTCGCCGACGAGAAGAATCTTATCCTTCCCTTCCACGGCTCCGTTTGCGTGATTTTGAATCGCCGTCGAAACAGCTTGCGCGTTAAACAAAGCCGTATTGGCGGGACTCGTCGTAGAGGCGGCTACCCGTTTGACGACGGCCGAGGTGGAAGTAAACGCGTTATCTCCGTATACGAGCAGATCGCCGTCCGACAAGGCCAGAACTCGATTTTTACTGGAGTTCATCCCGATCGAAATCGAGTCCCGGTTGAGGTTGGGGAGAGACACTTCGCTGATCTCGGGATTGACCGAATGTTCTCCGCTGAAATAAATTTCGGACGTCGCCGAGCTGTAAGAGATCGAATAAAAATAATCGGACGCAATGTAAGTGGAACCGTCGTCGATTCCGAAATAACTCCAACTATTACCGTTGTCCAAGGAACGTTGTCCGAAGAAATCGCTTCCGGTTCCTCCGCTATTGTGTTCGCCGACCGCCCAAAATTGACCGCCTCCGAAACCGACCGCATATAGATGTTTGGTAACCGGAACTCCGCCGATCGTTACGGTCGCACAGGCGCGAAAATTCCAAGTAGCCGCGTCGTCCTGACTGATCCATATCCCGCAGTTTTCCGAATCGCTTACGGAACCGATCGCAACCCATATTCCATTTCCGTAAACTACACTTCTGATGATTCCTCCATCGCATCCGGGAAAACGAGTGACGCTGAAGTTCCAGTCGATTCCGTTATCCGAAACCCAGGAGGAACAACCGTCTCCCACCGCGACAAATTGTGTTCCGGAGATTTGACCGGGAGAATTCTCCGTTGGCGTAAGACCGTAACTCCATCCTAGTTGCCCCACCATCGCGAGAGGATTCGTGGAATCGAGGCTGAACTTCTCCGCTTCGGAGCAGGATATCAAACATACGAATATTAGAATGTACGAAATTCGAAATCGCATAGGGGCCGCCGTTATTTTGCGGAAAAACCTCGGGTCCCGCTCTCCGGACCGGGGTAAAACCTTTCTTACAAGTATAACATGCAAGAAAACTAAAATTTCGATCGTATTATAGATCCGAAACCTTTCGGAACCATCGGTGAAAAATCGGAAATAAAACCCCGCCCAGAAGGAATGACGATTCAGTTCTTTTTTGCGGCGATCGTAAAAATAGCCTGTCCGAGCGATGCGTTTTCCGGAGCCGCGATCAACTGCCAGGAGGAAAAATCCCCCGTGGAGGAGATTCCCAATTTGGTCGAAGACCCGTTGAGACTTCTTCCACCGATCACGAATAAACCGAGGGCTTCGTTGTAAGCCGATGCGCTCCAATCGATGGCGGAACAACCGGAAACCCCTACCGGAACTCCGCCGGCATGCGACCACGTGGAAGCGGCAACTACGTCTGACGTAGAATCGATCGTACAAGCGTCGCCTAACGCGATCAAGGTGCCGTTTCCCTCCGCGATACTCGCGATTTTACCGGTGATTCCCGCATACTTTTGTCCGCTCCACGCGCCCGACGGGTCGTTCAAAAAATTAACGATCCCGATTCCGTTGGCGTCGTCTCCGAAAACGACCATACTTCCCGACTTCAACGCAAAAGGACTTTTTTTCGTGCCGGCGATATTCACCGATAACGAAGAATGAAACTCCGGTGTCCAAACGTCGGAAGCGATGTTAAACCGTGAAATTTTTCCGACGATCGAATCGTTAAATCCGAAATAAACAAACGAATGTACGGAATCGTAGGCGATGGAACTGACCGCATCCGGAATCGAATAATCTCCCGAGGTTTCGATCGGAAAGTAGTTCCAGTGGATACCGTCGGAAGAACGAAGACCGTAAAAGGGATGGCTCGTCGTATCGCCTTCCTTTTCTCCTCCCGCCCAGAAATAACCGTTCCCGTAGGCGACCGCAGTCAATTCGAAGTAATGATTTCCCGAAGAGTTGTCGTCGCAAGTCGCTTGCGTCCAGGTCAAGGCGTCGTCCGTGCTGTACCAAAGACCGCAGGCCTGATCGGGATTGGCAAAACCTACGGCGACCCATGTTTTGTTGCCGCCGTAAACGACCCCGTTGATCCGACCTCCTCCACCGTCCCAATCGCAGTTGGGAAAGGACGAATTTCGAAAACTCCATTCCGTGCCGGTTTCGGACGTCCACAAACCGCAGTTTTGTCCCGCGGCAACGAACTGAGTTCCTTCAATGGGAACTCCGTCGGGAACTCTCGCCAAACTCCAACCGAACTGACCCAAGATCGCCAGAGGATTGGAGGAATCTAAACTAAACTTGTCCGCTTGCGCGCAGGAACAAAAGGAGGAAAACAAAAATACAAAAACGATCTTCTTCATAAATCGAAAATTAAGCCGACCTCTTTCTTTTTTTAGTATCAATGTGTGGCGATTCCTAAAATTCCCGGACCGGGAGTTCCCGCATCCGGTTGCGCCACAACGGTCCAATCCGACGGAATTCCGGTAGCCGAATAAGCGAACGCGGTAGGAACACTTCCGGTCACCTTGGCCCCGGCGACGAACAATCCTAAGACGGAATTGTAAGCAGAACTCATCCAGTTCAAACGGGAACACTGAGACATTTCCGGCGGAGGAGAAGCTCCCGTAGGATGCCAAACCCCCGCGGAAAATTCAAAGTAATCGATCGAACACTGATCTCCGAGTATGACGATCTTATCGGAACCTTCCACCGCACTTTGAATCGGCCCCGCTACGGCGGTATCCATCGAGCTCGAAAGCGAAGTCAGGGACGAACCCATCTTTACCTTTCCGAGCGTGGGAGCAAGATAATTGTCGGAGCCGTAAACGAGCAGTTGTCCCGAACCTAAGGCAAGAACACGATTGATAAAGGAAGGCATACCGACCGAAACCGAGTTGCTCTGCAACGTGGAAGAATCCAATTCGCCGACCTCCGAGTTCACTTGGTGTTGACCGCCGAAGTAAACCTTACCGTGTACGGGATCGTAAGAAACCGAATCGTAGTAATCCGCCCCGTCATACGTGGATCCGTCTTCGATCGCAATGGAAGTCCAATGGATTCCGTCCGAAGAATATTGTCCGAAAAATTCTTCGTTGGTGCTGGCTCCGTTGTGCGGACCTACCGCCCAGAATCTACCGCCTCCGTAGGTAACACCAAACAGCGGTTTGGTGACCGGAGCGCCGTTCCATAAAATCAAAGGATCACAATTCGCCTGATTCCAGGATTCACCCTCATCCGAGCTATACCAAATCCCGCAACTTCCGTTCGCGTTCGTGCTTCCCACGGCGACCCAAGTTCCGACTCCGTCGTACACAACCTCCTGAATCGCCCCGTCTATACAACCGGGAAATCGTGTTTTGCTAAACGTCCAAGAAAGTGCATCCCGACTGATCCAAGAAGAACAAACTTCCCCCACCGCCACAAAACGGGTCAAACTCGGCGAAGGAACCAAACCCAAATAACTCCAGCCGAACTGACCCAAAACCGCCAATGGATTGGAGGTATCCAGGCTGAACTTACTCGCTTCAGCGCAGGAAAGAAATACGGTCAAAAAAAAGAATAAAGTTCCCTTTTTCATACGAGCACCTATTTAAAATAACACATTAGTCAATTTATTTTTCAGTAAAAAAATTATAAAATGATAATCAAAAAATCGATTTTCTAACGAAAATCAGGCAAACAAAACGATTTAAGTCTCCCCCAGGGTTCCGTTCGAAGGACCTCGAAATCCCGAAAGAAACGAAACACGTCGATTTCAGCGAGGAAAGAATCGATTTGGGAAACATTCCAACTTTACAGGGAAAACGGACCCGGCAGGATGAAATAGAATCGAATTGGATCGCAAAAAAGAAATGTCTGAAACAATGACAAAAACCCCGATCCGGATTTTTTACGAGGATGCAGGCTATTTATTCGCGGAAAAACCCGCAGGAATTCCGGTGCACTCCACCAAGGATTCGAAACGAGAAAACTTTTCGGACCTTCTCCAAAAACAACTCGGGCTCGATTTTTTACGAACCGTCAACCGGCTCGACCTCGAAACCAGCGGTCTCGTTTTTTTCTGCAAAGACCCGAACAAAAACAAAGAAGCCGATCGAATTCTCAAGGAATCGACCAAACTCTATCTCTGCGTGGCCCGGGGTATCGTGCAGGAAAATCACTTTACGGAAATCTGTTATTTAAAGGACGGCAATCGACGCGTGCGAAAGGTGTATTCGGGAGGAGACAAAGCGATCACGGAATTCGAGGTTTTACGCCGCGACGATCGGGGAGGATATTCGGTTCTATTAGCAAAATTGCATACTGGCCGAAGACATCAAATCCGTTTTCATCTCGCAGATAAGGGACATCCGATCGTGGGAGACAAAATCTATTCGGATCCTCCGAATTCTGAACCGAACCCAAAAGGAAACCGCCCGATCTCCGACCACAAACGTTCCGAAAAACGAACTCATCCCCCCTTTCTTTCGTCTAACAAAGCTAAGACGGAAATCCCTACCGCAAACCGAAGCCTTTTACACGCGATCGCGGTCTCCGCGGCGATTCGATCGGGAGAAAAACCGGAGTTGATTTATTGTCCTCCTCCCGGCGAATTTCGGAAATTTCTCGCGGACATTCGTTTGGATTCCTCGATTTTTTCCCGATTTTTCATAAAATAGAAAGACAGGGGATTCCTTCTTCGTAGATTTTTCCGCGAACGGGAGGAGTCTCATGTCCACAAAAAACGCATTGATTATAGGAAGTAGCGGAGTAGCGGGTCAAAGTGCGATCCAGGCGGTCCGGGAACATTCAAAAAAAAGAAACGAAACCTGGAGGATCGTATCCACCACGAGCAAAAACGTTCCTCTGGAGGAAGCGGACGTGACGATCCAAGGGATCGATCTGGATCGGACCGAAGTCTCTCTTCCTCGATTGTACGAAGCGCTTTCGTCTAACGCAATCGATACGATCGACCTTTTCGTTTATACACCGGCCCGCGGAAATCTCGGTTACCCCGTATCGGAAACCCCAAAATCGGATCTCGACGAAGCCCTGAAATTCTGTATGGACCCGATGCTTTCGGTCGAACGAAAACTTTCCCCCGCACTCAGCGTCGCCTACTCCGCGTTTTACTACCGACCCCATCTTCAACCCTTTTACGGATCTCTCGCTTTCGTCAAAAAAAAACAGGAGGAATGGGCCTTGGCTTCTCCCGCAAAACGTAAGATCATTCGCGCCGGATCCTTTTTCAGTCAAAGCGTCCGAGGGATCACGATCCTTTTGCAAAGGATGGGAAAAAAATCGCAGGATCCGGATCTTCAAAAACTTCTGAAGTTGCAAAAAGAATCGGGACAAAGTTTTCCCGATTTTTTTCTGCAATACGTCGCCGAACAGGAAAGGTCCTCCTTCCAATCCCGATTTTCCGAAATCCCGTTTCGTCTAACGTCCCAAGACGATCTAAAGGAAGCATTGATTCGGATTTTGGAGGGAGAAACCGCGCCGATCGTATCCTTGGTCGGCCCCTGGGTCTGGACGGAAACGGAACTTCCACCGATGCCGGAGTATCTCAATAAATATTAGTTTTTTAGAATATTCTAAATAAAAACGAATCGATCCCGATTCGTTTCTGCGGATCGAGCAAAGTTTTAGGTCAAAAAGAACCCCTCAAAACGAGTCTCTTCCGTTTTCACAAACGTCTTTTAGTTTGATCCTAAAAATGAATCCGAATTTCTCGGAAAGAAAAAATAGAATGCAAGACCGTATGCTTGGAGATCCTGGATATATAAAAAAAAAGGAGGATTTGATTTTGTTTTTCAAAAATGTTCGGAAAGGAATTTTATTTTTTTATCTTACGTTCTCCTTGGTTTCCGTCGTTCGATGCGATCACCACGCACCTTACAAACCCTTGGAAGCGCTCGTTGCAATCTTGCAACTTCCTTCCAACCCCTCCAACGGCACAACCGAGAATGGGCCTACGACGTTGGGAATTCTGAACCAAACCGAGTCGCACGCAGCGGATGATTTTACGTTCAAGGCAGCGGTCGAACGGTTGCAACTTCAAATCACGATTTCCAAGGGACAAACACCCACGAGGCCCTACGGATTTTTCAACGGATACATCGTATCGATTTCCCCGGACTTGCCCAACGGAATCAATTTCGATACTTCCCAAATGAGGATCTCCGGAACTTCCAACGTGATTTCTCCTCCGACGGAATATACGATTCTCGCGGAATACGTAGGTTCTTCTTTGCTCGAACCCGATTTGACGAAAAAGATCACTCTTGAGTTCGCCCCTCCCGGACCGGAAAATCTCAGTTACAATTGTGGAGATGTGGGTTGTGCCGTTGTGGGAATCCCGTTCACTCTGATTCCCAATTATTCGGGAATCGACTTCGCTGAAAATCAAATCACAAGTTGGACCTTGGATTCACCGCCGCCTGCGGGAATTTCCTTTGATACAACCAACGGACGAATCTCGGGCACGTTAAACACATCCGCCGCGCAAACACCGTTTTCGGTCACGGCTTCGAACGCCTACGGATCCAAACAAGTTACGCTGAATTTGCAAGCGATGAATTTGTATTTTCGTTATTCTCTTTTCGCAAACGGTCCAGCGGAAGTGCGGGAGCTCTATACGGGGGAAAACGCGAATTTCGGAATTCATACGTTACGATCGGCGACTGCGGTCACCTTCTCCCTCGCGGGCACGCTTCCCAACGGCCTTTCTTTCAATACGACGAACGGTACGATTTCAGGCACTCCCTTTGCCACCGCGTCCCAGGCTACCTACAACGTCACCGGAACCAACAGTTACGGAAGTTACTTAAACGCCGTTTCGTTCCGGATTCGAAACGGCGCTCTCAGATGTTATCAATGGAACGCCAATCAAGGTTGTCCTTGGGGCGCGCCCTACAGTTGCGACGCCTCTTCTTATTGTTACACTTCTTTGAGTAATTGTCAAAATTCCTTACCTTGCGAGTATTGAACAGCGGACGAACGGATTTTCTTCTCGGAGGAGGATTCCGAAATCAAACGTTATGCGAAACCGCATGATACAAAAACGGTTTTGGAGTTTCTTACTTTTTATCGAAATTACGGAACTTTTTCGAACCGGATTTCGACGGGGAATTGTGTTTCGGACGTTTGGGATATTCCGAGTTTTTCGGGTTCCGATCGGCTTTCCGATTCGATTCGGATTTCGATAGGGAAGTTTTGTTTTTCGAAAACGTCGTTTCGGATTTATGGGAAACCACTACGACCGGATTTCCTTTCGGGAGGGTTTCTGCGACGCGGATCAATTCCTCCAATTTTCCGCGGAATTGGAATTCGGATTCCATCGTAAGATCCAAACAAAAAAAGACCGACCTTTCTTCCCTCATATCGGAAAAAACGGAACGTAGGTCGTGTAAAACCGCCTTGTATCGATACGGGGTTTCGTAAAACACGAACGTATGTCCCTGTTTCATATAACGTGTAAGTTCTTTTTTGCGTTCGAACGGATCGCGCGATAAAAAACCGCAAAAGGTAAACGGGGAAATCCTAAAACCGGAGATACTAAGCGCCGCTCCGAAGGCGATCGGTCCCGGGGCGCTTTTCACAGTTCCTCCCCGTTTTAAAACCTCCAAAACCAGTTCTCTTCCGGGATCTTCGATTCCCGGAGTCCCCGCGTCGGAAATCAGAACGCTCCCATTTCGCTTTAAAATTTCTTCCGCTAATTCGACAACATCTTCGGAGGAGGAATGTTCGTTACAAAGCGAAAAATCGCGTTCAATGGAGAACGATTTCAGGAGAGTGGAAACGATTCTGGATTCCTCCCCGATCAAAAGTTCACAATTACGTAATAGAGTTTTCGCACGATCGGTGATATCCCCCGGATTTCCCAGGGAAACGGATACGAGCGTAAGAGTTCCCGCTTCGTTTCCGATCATACGATTATACCGTAAGATTCGGCGAAACGTTCCAAGCGGAGATCGGTTGGATCTTACTTCCGTTCGGAGGTTGAACGCCCTTGCCACGATCCAGAAAAACGCCGACTTTACGGGCGGATTTCAAAAGGGGAAAATCGTTTACGGAATCTCCGAACGCGAGATCGGGTTCGGTTCCGACGGCGCTGAGAAACCGTTCCACCTTTCCGTTTCCGTAGGTGAACGGTTCCTCGATTTCGGAAGTATGAATTCCGTTTCGTATTCGAAGACGCATCCCTAAAACTCGGGACGGAGAAATTCCGAAACGTTCGCTGACGGATTGAATGATTTCTTCGGGGGAAGCCGTCACGATCCAGATCTCCCAACCCGTATTTCGTAGGAACTCCACCAGTTCGATCATCGGTCGATACGGTTTGATCGAAACCTCCTCGTCCGGGTCCTTCGCGTTCGAATTCCAAACTTCTTTCGAAACGGAGGCCAATTCCTCCGGAGAATGTCCCGAAAAAATCCAGGAACTCCAGCGATACGAGGCTTCTAAACCCCGCTCTTTTTGAATCGTATTATATTCTTCCAGAACGATCGTTCGGAACGTTTCCTGATCTCGAAATCTGGATTCGATCGTCTTTTGTATCGTCTCTTTACGGAATAAAGACGACAGATCCCCGTGAAATGCGGGAACTCCCTCGGAAAGAAAACGTTCCATGACTGCTTCTCCGAAATCGTTCTTAACGAGAGTATTATCGAAATCGAAAGCCGCTTTTCCGGGCGTCAACCCGGAAAAAAGTTCGTAGAGTTCCGGAGTCCAAAAATTCCGGGAGATCACTCTTATTGTTGGATGGTTTCCCGAGAGATCGCCACACGAGCCTCGGAAGAGGATTGAAAAACGGGAAGATAATGTTCCGGATTTAAGACTACGTTCTGATAACGCACTTCGAAGTGTAAGTGAGGCCCGGTCGTATGACCGGTATTTCCCGAAAGAGCGATGATTTGTCCCTTCTTGACCTTATCTCCTTCCTTAACGTAGAGAATGGAATTGTGCGCATACAAGGTGTTGATTCCGTTGATTCCGGAATGGGAAAGTAGAATTTTGTTTCCGTATCCGCCGTCCTTTCTCGATTCGAGCACCACCCCGTCCGCCGCAGCGATCACGATCGAACCCGTTGGACAAGCGATATCCACTCCGGAATGCATCGCGTTCCATCTTCTACCCAAACGGGAAGTGACGAAGGAATGTTTAAAGCTGATCGGCCAAATGAATTCTCTCTGATCGGTCCGCAAAATCTCCCGCCCCTTGTCTTCGAGCAAGAGACTGCGGACGAAATTTTCGTTGTATGGAAAAAATACCGGTTCGTTCACGGGAATCCGTTCGTTGTCTGGAATTCCGTTGATCCGTTTGATTTCGTGTTCGGTAGTTCCGAAGTTGTGAACTAGGTCACCGACGGATTCTTTCACCCGGCCGGGAACGATCCAAATCCCTTCGCTCCCCCGATAGGTTTGAAGGTATTGATTGTCGAGTTTGATTTCCTCTAAATTCGTATTGGCGAAGGATTTGATGCTAAAAAGCAGCCCCAGGGAGAACAATCCCGCCAAAATGTAGCCTGTTTTTCGTTTCATATCGTAGTTTCCAAAATAGTTCGCCAACAAAAACCTCTCTCTCCGAGGCCTACTGCTAAGGTCGGCTACGGAGAATAACTTCTGAAGTCAGTCTTCTTGCTCGCGAATTCGATTCAAGGATTTTTCGAGTGAAATTCCGAAGCAAAAATGAACGATTATCAAAGATTTACAAAAACTTTCTTCTTTTTTCGACAATTATAATTCATTTTTACATCATTTATTCGCTTTTTCGATTTGTTTGAATGAAAATCGGAAAAACCGATCGTCCCTTCCCCCTCGTTTCCCCAATCGGGAAATGTTTCCGGAAAAAATCCGTGTAGGAACTCCTAAAACGCACTTCTTTCCCGGAATTTTTCCCTCGAGGAGAACGGAAGTTTTTGCATCGCAAAAAAGCCCGGCGCTCACGGAGAAAACGAATATAGGTCCGATCTGGAGATCTTTTTCCGGGCCCTTTTCGGGCAGACGCGGGCGGTGTTCGACTTGGGCAGAGGTCGAACCTTCTTTCGTTTACGAATCTAAAAATCGGGACCGAAGCGCCGGAGTCGGGAGACGACAGAACTCCGTTTTCCCGAACCATCGATATCGATTCCGGGCAATTCGGTCATAAACGAAGTCGCGCAAAAATTCGGGGAAAATCCGCATCCAAAAAAAAGAATTCCAAGGAAACGAAAGATGATTTGCGATCCGCAAAACCGCCTCGGACTTTCGATACAAAATTCCTTTCTCCAAAAATAAAACGGAGGAAGGAATTTCTCCCGACTCCGTTTTTTTTCCCAACAGTCTCTCGGCGGCGGCGGATTGCAAACTCGCGAAGACCAAATTCCCGCGCGGATTGTGATCGATAAAAAAAAGAACCGCGCCGTTGCAAAGATTACAAACCCCGTCAAAAAAAACGATTCCGTATTCGGAGGTTTTGGGAGTAAAACTCATTCTAATCCTTAGACTACGATCGCACCGGAAAACGTTCCATTTTTCGAATATTCTATATTTTTAATCTATTTCGAATCGAGCCGAACGTTTTCCCGATTTAGATTCAGGGTTTCCACCGATTAAAGGGCAAAAGAGCCTCTTTGAGTTTGGAATATTCTTTTCCGTCCTTTTTCAAAAAAACCGCGGGGGAACCCAGAGGAGCCTCTACGGTGATTTCGTTTTTTCCGGAATACGTTCTTCCGCTCCAAACGTGTTCCCATTCTCCTTCGGGAAGATATCCGGAAACGGAAGATTCTCCTTTTTCCAAAACGGGAAAAACGAGAAGATCTTTGCCCAGCAGAAATTGACGTTTGAGTTCGGCGGTGCGGGAATCGTTCGGATAGTGTAGATACAACGGACGAATCACCGGAAGTCCCGTCGTAGACGCTTCCTTGACCAGGGCCTTCAGATATTCCTTCAAAGCGAAGTGCATCTTTCCGTAACGGGCGAACTCCCGCACGGTTTCCTCGTCACCGTAAGCCTGATGATTTTTTTCGGGACGATTTCCCTCGTGCGTGCGAAAAACCGGTCCGAAGACGTTCAATTCCGCCCAACGAAGAAACAGTTCCTTGGATCTGTGATAATTTTTCAGAGGATTGTTGATCGTAGTATAACCGCCGATATCGCTGTGGTTGAGGGAAATTCCGCTCATTCCTCCGGAAAGAAGTCCGGTCACCGCCGATATGATTCCGTCGTGTTCTCCCCAGCTCACCATCTGATCCCCTTCCCAAAAAAGCGTGGAATACTTCATGGACCCGCTGTAACCGGCTCTCGTAAAAAATACGACCTTCCCTTCCTTTCCCGCGCTGCGGATCGCTTCCCGATTGATCCTGGCCCATTCCACAGGATACACGTTATGATACTCTTCGGCCGAAATTCCGGAATGTAAAACCGCGTCGAAAGGAAGCCATTCTCCGAAGTCCGCCATCCAACCCGAAAGTCCCGCGCCTATGAGATTTTTACGGATGATTTCCTGAATCCAACGAACCGCGGCCGGATTGGTAAGATCCAAAAGATACGCCGGAAAACCGGCCGTTTGAATCTCGTAATTTTTGCCGTTCTTGTCCTTGACGAGATATCCGTTTTTCACGGCTTCCTCGTAGAGAGGCCCCTCGTTCGCCAAAAAAGGATTCAAATATCCTAATACATGAATTCCTTGTGCGTTTAAGGAAGCGCAGAACTTTTGAAACTCGGGATACGAGGTTTCGTCCGCAATCCATCTCCACCATAGTTGCGATCCGAACGAAGTTTTTCTTCTTCCCACCCAATCCTGGATCCAAAGAGCGGTGATCGGATTTCCTTGTTTTTTGGCCGATTCTATATGTTTGAGAACGGCGTCCTTTCCTCCCTGAACGCCGAGCCAAGTCCCGTACGCCCAATCGGGAAGAATCGGGGCCCTTCCCGTTTTTTGGGTGAACTTCTCCAGAAGTTTTTCGGGAGAAGAATCCTTCCAAAAAAATCCGGCGAGTCCGTTTTCCCGGAATTCGATCCGTATTTCCTCCGGTTCAGAAAAATCGAATTTGGAATACGACGTGTTTTCGAAGTAAAGCGACCGATTGTCCGAGGTGATCAAAAAAGGAATCGGAGTATAAGTCGTATATTCGTTTCCTCCGGCTCCCGCGGTAAGATTGGCACCAGCGGTGATCGGCTGATCGCCCCTTCCGATTCCCTGTTCTTCCGTGAGCAAAAACGGGGTTTTTCCCTTGAGGTTAAAATGCGAAAACTGTTCCCCCAAACCGAAGACGTTTTCCTCCGCCGAGGACAGGATCCTGAAATACGATCGATTGAGAAGGGTATTGGAAAAACTGAGTCGGAACGAAAGTGATGTTTCGTCTAACGCGGAAAATTTCAATTCGTAGAGGGTGGAACACTCCTTACCTTCCAGCACTCCCGCGATTTTCAGATCGTTACCGGAAACCTCGACGGAATCGACGCTCTGCAAATCGCAAATACCGGCGATCTTATCCTTGATATGAAAGGAGGCGAATTTATACTTCACGGATTGTTTTCCGAGCGCCGCAGAAAGAAAGGGTTTGTCCAAAGGAAGACGTAAGAATTCTCCGCGGACGGAACGGATTTCCAATGTAGTATCCGTTCGAACCGCTTGAAAATTCTTTCCGAAAACGAGAGTTTTTTCCGACGGAAGGGAAAGTTTCGTAAACGCGGTAAACGGCCCGGAACAGGAAACGAATTCGAAGACGACAAAAAGAACTAAAAGACGTTTGAGAAACATTCGATTCTCCTCGAAGATGGTAGAACCCTGATTAAAGATTTCGTTTTAAAAATCCAGTTCTAAATGATTTGGAAATCGGAATCCGAAACGCAAAACGAACGAGGTTCAGCGAGAAGGAACTGGTACGAGGGAAGTGAGGGAACCCAACTCTTTTCGCATGGAAACTTCCCGAGCACGAACGTTTTCCCAGGTTTCTGTGAAATTGGCCCTCGGCCAATGTTCGTTCGTATCGAAGTTGTGCATCATAAGAACGACGTTCGGTTCGCTTTTTCGAATCAAAGCGATTCTATTTTTTTTCGGATGTTTTAGGACTTGAAACTCTTGGATGTCGTTTTTTTGCCAATCGACGTTCGCAAAAAAATAGAGAGGAATTTCCGTACGACCATCGATCAGAATTTCGAGGTAGGCGCCTTGCGCGTATTCCCAATTGTCTTCCGTATAAATCGCGATCTTACACGCGTAAATCCCGGTTTCTAGTTCTCCGAGTTTCGTAACTCCTTCATACGGATTCGGAGACCTTTGGAAAAAAAACCAAAGAAGAAGCAGACATTGCACCGCGTTACCCGCGACCAAAAATACGAAGTACTTTTTGGAAAGGTTCATTTTAAATTCCGCCAATCGTCGTAAAACAAAAGGACTCGATTCGGAAAAAAAAGACACAACTCTTTTGAGAACATCGAAAGTGTTTCTTTCCGAAGAAACCTTCCTTTCAGAAGAACCTATCGGTTCTCCGTAGGGAATCCCGGATCTGGTCTTTTTTTAGAATTTTCAAAACAAAGCTCCGGAAGAAACGATCGGTCTCGGATCTCGAAGAACGAACCGGAGATTTTTTTTCTAACTCAAGGACTTGCGATCGGAACCGCCGACTCTCGGAGCCGCCCCACCCGCACCGGTTTGTCCATACACAGAAACGGCTTGTTTCGGAAGACTGGACTTTCTCCATTCGAACCAGGAACCTTGGTACGTATGCACGTCCAAATATCCCACTTCTCGTAACATCAACGCCAAAAGGGAGGAACGCGCGCCGTTGTAATCGTAGATCACCGTGATCCGTTCGGGCATAAACGGAAAAGAGCGCAATTTTTTATTGAACTGATTTTTTTCGATCAGGTTCCCCTGACCGTCGTAGAGGATTCTCCAATCCCAAAGGAACGCCCCGGGAAGACGACCGCACAAAGAACCCGGTTCCGGCGCGGTCAATCGGGGAAGTTTGCCTTCGTATTCTTCAAGCGTTCTCGTATCGAAAATCTGCAAACGGGTCAGATTTTTTTCGAGGAAAGCCTTGTCCACGACTCCCTCCAACTTCTTCGGTTTATCGCCGGGCCCGAGTTCCATTTCTCGGGAACCTTTTTCCAAGGTCACTCCTTCCACCGGCCAACGATTCCCATACAGAAACGCGTTTTGATAACCGGCCGCGCGGAGCAGATATACCATCCTCGAAGCGAACATTCCCATTCCTTCATCGAAGACGATCACCCGAGGCGATTCGTCTTTTTGAATCAATTTTAAAATTTCTTCCAAAGGTCCGGTCATCTTCTTTTGCGATTCCGGATCCGACGCGAATGCTTTTTTTATAAATGGGAAACTATACGCTCCCTTCACTGTGGATTCCTGATAACCGGACGAAGAACGGCAATCGATTAAAAAATCCTTATCGTTAAATTCAGTTTTGATAAAATTCCAGCTGGACAAACAAACCTTCCGTTACGAATCGAACTCAAGAGTACTCTTAGAATTTAACCATTATTTATAACCTAAGATTTCCGATGTACTTTTTTTTAAAAAACGCGATAAATTTGGGACATAAGTAAAAAATTCTCTTTGTGTTCCGGAGGTTAACATCGGGGGGTTTGAAATCCGATATTCTAAATGATGAAGACCGCATTCAGGAACCTGCTCTGCAGAACCTCAGTACCTTTCCGAAATTTCGGGAAGGTCGCGGCTCTTTGTGTTTTGTTTTCCGTTTTTCTACTTTCTAATCCGGAAGAAATAGGAAGCGACACGAAACCCGATTCTTCCGGATCGGCTCGGGAAGAATTCAAATCCTTCCTCAAGGAGTTTCAAAAACGTCCTTCCCAAACCAGCCTACGATCCTTTCGCGGAAGACATCCCGGTTTCGACGTGTCTCCTTGTTATTTCGAAGAGTCCGGTCGTTTTGAAACGGTTCGTTATCTTTCTTTTTATTGCGACGAACAGACCTGGAAGAATTTCATCCAGCTCGGTTCTTCTTTCGGAAATTCCAAACGAAGATTGGAAACGGTTTCCCTCGGTGAGGCGATGACGATCGGAAAAAAAGTGTTTCTTGAAATCAAACAAGAAGGTTCCGTTTTCGAATCGGGCAAGACGTCCGTTTTCGAGAAAAGGGAAAAAACGAAACAAGAACGGGAGAATCCGATCCGACCGACTCCGGTGAAAGAACCAAAGGATAACTTCGGGTTACGCTATTTTCTTAGCATAGCCAAACATCCTTCCAAACGCGATTTGAACCCGGGCAAGGAGATCTTTTTCGATTCCACGTGCCCGTTGATCTTTTTGAAAAAGGATTCCGATTTTTATTGGGACAAGTCGTTATACTACTCCTTTCAAGCGAGTTGTGTCCCTTCCTCTCCGTATTCGTATATACGGATCAAGGCGGACTTTTTGGGGAAAATCAGATTGGACGACAAAGATACGGATCAGATCCAGGAAGGAGCGCGATATTTGGGAAAATTGAGAATCCATTCCGTGGAAGCGGATAAAATCCTTTGGCGGGACGCTGAAATTTACAATGAATAAGAAAGTAATTTATTATATTCTAATATTAATGTTATCGATTGCGTTTTTCGCGTCCGACGTTGCGGCGCAAAACGGAAACTCCGCCGATCTTAAAGCGCTTCTCGACGGAGTCGTGATCATACGAAACGACACTTTTTCCGAAAAGGAGGAAGGGACCGGTTATCCCGACAAATCCTTCAACCGGGACGCGGGCACCGGTATGATCGTGACCGGAAACCGGATTCTGACCAACGCCCACGTGGTTTCCTCCTCCTCCGGATATCTTAAGGTAAAACATTTCAATTCCAGCAAATTCTACAAGGCGGAAGTTCAATACGTGGGTTTCGACTGCGACCTCGCCATCCTAAAGGTCGAAGACGATGAGTTTTTCAACGGCGTGGAACCGTTGGAGATTTCGGAATTTTCGCCGTCTCTGGGCAGCAACGTTCTCATTTTGGGATATCCGGGCGGTGACGACAATATAACATTAGAAAACGGTAATGTTTCGAGAGTGGAACGGATCCGTTATTCTTATACCGGTTTGGATTACAGAAAGGCCATCCGAGTAATCGCGAACATAGTACCCGGTTATTCGGGAGGACCCGCGATCCAAAACGGAAAGGTCGCCGGTATAACCTTCCAGGTCAGCCAATCGCAGGGTAACGTGGCCTATCTGATTCCGCCGGAAGTGATCAATCATTTTCTCAAAGACGTGGAGGACGGAAGTTACGAAGGATTTCCTTTTCCCGGATTCAGTTTCCAAAACGGATATTCCTCCTCCCTCAAGGATTATCTCAAAATTCCTAACGGTCTAAACGGAATCCTGATCAATACGGTTTATCCGGATTCCTCCTTTTCCGATCTTTTAAAACCGGAGGACTTCGTTTATAAAATCGACGAAGCGTATCTAAACGACGAAGGCGGAGTTTTGGAGCCGGGCGGAGGATTCATAGGAGAGATGATAGAAAACAAATTCATCGGAGATAAGGTGAAGGTTTTCTTTTATAGAAACGGAAAAAACTACAAGGTGGAAGGCGAACTCAAACGTGTTCCGTCTTTGGCTTTATACAGACAATCGGGAACCCCTTCGAGTTTTTTAGCGGCGGGGTTTTTATTTCAGCCGGTCAATCGCGCGTTGGCGGGAGGGGATTCCAAACGATTGGAAAGTTCTCTCCGTTATCATTACAGTTATCACATTCAGGACGAATTGTACCGTTTCACGGAGAGAGACATCATCCTTTCCGGCATTTACCCCGATCCCCTCAACTCCAAGTATTCCTCGTATCGTTATAAGATTGTGGAATCGATCAACGACCGGACTCCTTCCAATCTGGATGACTTCAAATCGTTGTGGAAAAAATTCTACGGAGGAACGATCAGTCTGAAATTCAGGGGCGTGAATCTTCCGATCGTGTTGGACCAGGACACGATCGAAAAGATCAACGTCCGAATCAAAAAACGTTTCGACGCGGAGGCGGACGAATGAGATTGTTTCCGTTCCATATTACGTTTTTCTTAAGATCCTCGTTGATAGGCTGGACTCTGATCCTACTAATCGTACCGGTTTCCCTCCGATCGGAAACGATCCTGGTACATTTCAGAAAGTATTCACATCAGAATCCTTGGCAAAAGGGAAATCACTACGAAAAAAAAGTTCCCGCCGCGATCGCAGATTCCGATTTTCTTTTGGCGTTATTGCCTCCAGGAGAGGTTCCCCTCTTTTCCGAATTCAATCCCTCCGTAAAACCGGGGGGCCGTCTTTACGTATTCAAACACGATCCGGAAACCGGTATGACTTTGTTTTCGCATCGAGGAAAGTTCTCTTCGAAAAACGGATTCGCTCGTTTCGGAAATTCGCGCCAAGCCGGATGTTCCTCCTTTTTTCCGAAACCGGAATGGAACAATCCGGAAAATTCGAACGCGATCCTAAGGATGTCCAAACAGAACCGCGAAGAATCGGGCGAAAGAAAATTCTTATATTCAAAAAATATAATCTGTGGATACAGCGACGGACGATGGAACGTTCCCGCGGAATATCTAGTCTCTTTTCTGAAAACTCCCTCCGAAAATCCGATCGTTCATCCAGGTTTTTCATTTGAAGACGCCCTTACGACTCCGGAAAAAAAATTCTACTTTCCGGACTCTTCCTACGGAGTCGTGGTTTCGGAGGTTTTGCCCGGAGTCGGACCGGTCCATAACTTATTTCCTGGTGACGCGATCTATAGTATAAACGGTCGCGGATTTTCCTCTCCGCCCGACAAACAGGAAGTGTATTCCAGAATTCTTATGTCCGAAGGTCGTTTCGTTTCTCCGGGTGCGAACGTCGTGTTGGGGGTTTTTCGCGCGGGCAAAAGAAGGGAAATTTCTTATTTCCTAAAGCCGTATACGGAGGAGTTTTTCTTCATTCCCTCCAAATCGATAAACAAACCCCCTTCGTATCTGATTAGCGGAGGGCTTTTTTTCACCGAACTTACGGGCGCATACCTCAAAGAATCCGGGGACAAATACCGAGAGAATTCGGACAAAAAACTGCTCTATCTCTACGAATCCTACGATAAAAAAGCGCATCCGGAAAAAAACAGAATCGTATTCGTAAGTCGGGTATTTCCGGATCCCGAAAACCGTGGATTTCACGATTTCCAAGACCAAATTTTAGAAACCGTAAACGACCGACCCGTTCGCTCCCTGATCGATCTCAAAGAAATCCTACAGGAAAGTAAGGAAGATTATACGGTTTTCCGTTTTTCGGGAAATAGAATCGCAGCGTTTTCCAACGATCAATGGAAACGTTTAAATCAAAAGATTCTAACGAGTTACAATCTGGACAAACTGGACAATTTAGAACGTTAATCTCTTGACGGATTCATTCCGGAAATGTAATGTTTGAAACCGGAATTTTCCAATGCGAATCCTATTCTTAGACGACGAAGAAGTAATCCGAGACTTGTTTCGGGAGATCTTCGGTTCCTTCCACGACCTTACCCTGGCCGGAACCGCGGAGGAAGCGCTCGTCGTATGCAAAAACGAAACCTTCGATCTGATCGTTACCGACGTCCGTCTTCCCAAAATGAGCGGGATCGATTTCATTTCGAGACTCAGGGATACGGGAGTCAACACTCCGTTCATCGTAATCACCGGGAACCAGGACATCGACGTGTCGATCCGGGCCCTTCGTTTGGGTGCGGTGGATTTTTTTATCAAACCCTTCCGCATGGACGCGATCCGTCATTCCCTCCAAAAATTCGAGAATTTATTTATTTCCAGCCAGGAACTCATCGGTAAAAACCACTTTCAGCTAACGGAATCCAGACAACAATTCACGATCAAACCGAGTCTGAAGAATTTGAACCAATACGTGAACTTAGTCATGCGTTCCGTGACCGTAATTCCTGGAATCCACACGGACGACATACTCGCGATCAAACTCGCCTTATACGAACTGCTCGGCAACTCCATCGAACACGGATCCGCCGGAATCAGCTACGAGAACAAGTCGAAACTTCTTTCGTCGGATATCAATTACTTCGACCACGTCGATCGTATCTGCGACGCACTCGAAGAATCCGTGATTTTGGAGATAGGTTTCGAAAACGGCGTGGTGAAAGTTTCGTTAAAAGATCACGGCTCCGGATTCGATCCTTCCAAGGTCCCCGATCCGGTCACGGATCCGAACGCGAGTCACCTTTCCGGTCGCGGAATTTTTCTCGTCCGTATGAACGTGGACGAACTGATCTACAACGAAGTGGGGAACGAGGTGCGTTTCAGTAAGACTCTTAAAAAACAACCCGCACTTTCTCAAAAATAAGCTCCCGCGGATAGGTAAAACCGCGCGTATTCCTTTTCTTCAGCGTCCCTTCTCCATTCCTCGAAAAAAACGGGCTCTTGTTTTTGCGGATCCACCTTCGCATAAGATAAGCTCATTAGAATATACGAATATTCTGATTCGTATCCTCCGATTGCAACGGCCTCCCAACCGATCCCGAGCGAAGAAGAGGAGGACAAAAGGATTCCCTGTAAGGTCCAACGGGAATTCCAGGTTTTACGCGCCCCGGCCTGGACCAACCTCATCCCTTTATTTTCGAAATCGGGTCGGGCGGAAGTTCCTTGTTCCGGAGCGAACACGGTCCCCTCCTGCAACAGAAGACTTTGACTCAACAGAAATGACGTTTTGCCGCCGTATCCTCGTAGATCCGTACGGATTCCGGAATAACCGTTCGAATTCCGATCGGTCCTGAGTTCCTCGTCCTTGGAAAAAAACAGTCCTCCTAAAAAATAGGACGCTTCTCTTCTATCCCAAACGATCCGTCCTCCGGCGAATCCCGCCGAGGTGTAACGGGAAGTCTGATAACTCCGAAACGCGTCCGGTCCGTATTCCGGCGTGCCCCGGACCACGATCGCGTCCAAATCGAAACGAAAACCGGAAAAACTTTCGGAGGAAAATTCGAAACCGTAATAGACGTATTTCCCGTAAGGACGAAACGGCTCCGGTCCGCGGAAAAAATCCCCCACAAAAGCCTCCTGTCTCGTTTCAATATAAGTGTAGTAGAATATTCTAAAATTTTTAACTATAGAACCGTCTCCGAATCGGAGCGATCCTCCGAAAATCCTGCGCGGGGATTGTTTTTTATCACGTTCCGTATACAGGGAGGATTCTTCCATCAGGGCCGTTATTCCGGAAAAGGAAAGGCGGAGGGGTTTCCACAAAAAGTAAGTTTCCCCATAGTTGAGAAAACCAGCGAACAAAAATCCGTTCCGATCGAGCCGCTGATAACCCCTACCCGCCTCCAATCCGAGTTTCCAAACCGCGGAATCCCAGCCGCCCAATCCCAAAAGTTCTCCGTCGGCGCCTTTGACGACCGTTTTGATTCCGTTTACGCTTTCTTCGTAGGACAAAAAAGGAGACATTAGAATTTGATAATACAATCGTTCCCTCTTTCGACCGTATCCCACTTCCGGACTGAGGATCGTTTTGGAAAAACTTCTGTCGGCCATTTCCTCCGCGACTCCGCCGTGTTGCGTCAATCCCCGGTAGATCGCGTTCAAATTCGCGTACGGACCCTGCTTTCGGTGCGATGGGGAAACGTCCGTTTCCTTTTTTTCGGCCCCGCCTTCGTGGAAGGACAGAAAACGTCCTCTGCCGGCGAGATCCCGTTTTCCGTCGCTCAACAAAAGTAAATCGTCCTTCCGGTAGGAATCGTAGGATTCCGCAAATATCGGAAAATTAAAATATAATAAAATTAGAATATATAGGAAAAACGGAGCCGGTTTCGAAAAACGGATCCGCCCCGAAAAAACGGCTCCCGAAAAGGAACACGTCTCCGATTTAGAATTCATACGATTTATAATATTCTTTTTTCTGCATATATCCGGATCGCCAACCCGGCTCATTTCCTAAAATAAGCCAGAAAATATCCCGTCAAAATCAACCAGGAAACGATCTGCCCCAGAAAATAGGAGGAAGCGGCGCCGGTGGGTCCGTATTCCGGAATCAGAAGATTGGCGAGCACCAAACCGCAGACGAGCCGGAGAAGGGATAAAAACGCGAGCATTCTCGGTTGTCCCAAGGCGAATAACGCGATTCCCAACGGGGAAAAAACGAGCTGCAACATGTAATTCGGATAAAGAATCTGAAACACTCCGATCGAATCCGCGTATTTTCCGCGGAAAAGCAGATTCAAAATCCATTCCGCGAGAAAAAATCCGGGCGACAAAACGACCGCCATTCCCACCGACAAAAGCACCGACTTCCAAAGGACCTTGGGAAATTCCTGCGATTCCACCAATCGCGACAACTTCGGATATATGAGCGAGTTGATCACGGAAAACAAAATCACAAATCCGCTGAACAGCTGTAAGGCGGTTCCGTACACCGCGGCCGATTCCTGGGAATGATACCACTTCAAAAAAAAGATCTCCATACGGTCCGAGATCATCGCGAAAATCGAAGCCAAAAAAGCATAGCCGTTGAACGAGGTCAACGTGGCCGTCATTTCCTTGACTCCGTTTTTGTCCCCGCTCCAAAACAGTTGTCGTCTCGGAAACACGAAAAAAAATAAAACCAACACGAACAAGGGCGAAGCGGTGAAAATGGCTAGAATGTCCAGATGTCCCAAGGCTCTTTGGGAAATATGATCGGCTCCGTATAACACGAGCAGACGGACCAGATTGGGAAGCGGATTCCAAAACGAAAGGGAGATGTAGTTTCCGAAACAGATGAATATACTTTCGAAAAAGGAATTGAAGGACAAAACGAAACTTCCCAACACGAGAAGCGCGACTACGATCGAACTTTCCCGAAGCAAAACGGCGCCGATCAAACTGATCAACGTCAACGCTCCCAACGCCCCGAGTTTGATAAGAAGCGAAGAGGACAACAAAACCCCGATCTTACGTTTGTCCCCCGTAACCGGAGCTAAAAATTTCACGAGGGCTGCGGGAAGTCCGAACTCGGCGATCGCGAGCAACACGGGAAGAAATCCGGCGTAGTATTGGAAAAGTCCGTTTTCGCTTTTCGTGAGAATGTTTACGGAATATACCATAAACACGAGATTGAGGAGCGAGGAAACGGCCTTCGACACGCTTACGAATATCGAAGACTTGAACATTCCGGATTTACGGAATTGGACCGCAAGGTCCGAAACTTTTTTCAGCTTCCCGGAAAGATTGAACATTTACTCTATGAATGGGTATCGGTTTCTCCTTTCTTCAAAGACAACAGGTAGACGGAAAAAAAACCGATGTAACTGCTAACGATCCCGTATCGGAGATATCTTGCAACCGGATTTTCAGGAAGGAATTTTTGGATCAACCATCCGAGCAAAAAATAAAAAAGAAGAACTCCGACCAACCAAACCGCGATCCGTTTTACGGTTTCGGAAATCGAATCGACGGGTTTCCAATCGAGCGAATAGGATTTGCAAAGAAGAATTCCGATCAAAAATCCGGCGAGAGCGCCGCTCGCGGAAATCGTCTGCTCGAAGGATTTATTTTTTGCGAGCGCGTTTTCGTGGGAATACAATAGAATCGAAGGCAAGGTGAACACTACGATCACCAAAGCGATACTTTTCGTATTCGAACGATTTTGTCCCGGAAACGGACGCGGATGATCCAACTCCGGCAAAAAACGGAACAGAAGTTCGGTGCCCGCCAAGCCGATTCCTCCTAGGATCAAACCCCCGAGCACATCTCCCGCAAAATGAACCCCCGCATACATTCTGGAAAAGGGCATCAAAAGAGGGATCAGAATCGCAAACGTCCGTACCAACCGGGACCGGGAATGCAAAAAGAGCAAACCCCAAACGACCACGGAAGTCTGTACGTGACCGGAGGGAAATCCGTACGCGAACTCCTCCAATCTTCCCGGGCCGTACCAAGGAAGATCCGGCCTAGGACTTTCCAACCAACCTTTGACGAGTCCGTTCGAAATTCCCGAAGTCAAAAGACCGATCGCAAGACGCAATCCCAACTTTCGATCGAATAGAAGATACGTCGCGGAAAGCAGAATCATAAAAAAAAGATTTCCACCGAGTTGGTGTAACACGAAGGTCAACGCTCCCAAAACCGGATCCAAAGAGGAACCGCGAAACGATTCCAAAAGGGAAGTGCCAAACCAAAACGGATCCTGAAACCAATTCAACCGTACGCTCATACTTCGATTTCTCCTAACTTACTTTTGTATCACATTCGTTGAAGATCGGCAAAATCCCACTTGATGGATTCGATTCTGCTGGTACAATGAACCGTACACCCATATTTATTGAACACTCGTTAGAAAAGCGACCTTGCATGGAAAACCGAACAGACTCCGAATTACTCGATAGCCTTTTTCTCATCCCCCGAGAACCCGTAAAACAATTTCTGAAGACCTTACTCAATCTCGTTTACTCCGTAGAAGTGACCGGTCTGGAAAACGTTCCTCAAACCGGAGGAGCGGTGTTGATCTCCAACCACACGGACCACTTGGACGTAATCGTACAAGGAACCGCCGTGGCCAGGAAGGTCATCTATCTCGGAAAATACGAACTCTTTCATCCGCAGGAGACGATCCTCGAGTTTTTGGAGAATCCCGATTCTCCGTTAAACAAGTTCCCCTTAAGTCTGATGAAACAAACCTTGGTCACCGCCCTGAACGCACTCGGCGATCTTCAGGGAAAACAACTCATGCACTGGGGAGGACATCCCATCCTAAGATCGCATAACGTGAAAGACGCGAAATCCGCCGCGGCCTACTACGAGGATCTGGAGAATTATATCGTAGAACTCATCGGAAAAGGGGAATTGATCTCCGTCTATCCGGAAGGAACCAGAACGGAAACCCTGGAACCGGGAGCGTTTAAGGCCCTTTCCGCAAAATTAGCGATCCGAGCGGGAGTCCCCATCATTCCGAGCGGAATCAAAGGCGCCTGGAGAATGACAAAACCCGAAGCATTTTTGACCGGAAAGGCGTTCGGATCCAAGGTGACGTATAACATCGGTAAGCCGATTTATCCGCACGAATTCCCGAAAGAGCCCTTAAAAAAAGCGGCTAAGATGGTGACCGAAGAGTTGGAACGCCGCGTCCGCAAACTGATCGAGGAACCGGAAACCTGACCGTCGAAATACATTAGAATAGAAGAATATTATGGAAACGCAAGTCTACACCCCAAAACACAAGGTCCGTTTTATCACGGCGGCTTCCCTCTTCGACGGACACGACGCATCGATCAACATTATGCGCAGGATTTTACAGTCTTCCGGCGTGGAAGTGATTCACTTGGGGCACAACCGCTCCGTACGGGAAATCGTGGAATGTGCGATTCAGGAAGACGCACAAGGAATCGCGATCACGAGCTACCAAGGCGGTCACGTAGAATATTTCAAATATATGATAGACCTTTTGAGGGAAAAAGGTGCGGCTCATATCAAGGTGTTCGGCGGCGGAGGTGGCACGATACTCCCTTCCGAAATCAGGGAACTGGAATCCTACGGAGTGACTCGGATCTATTCGCCCGACGACGGACGAGAACTCGGATTACAAGGAATGATCAACGATCTCATCCGCAAATCCGACTTCATTCCTCCCCTCACCTTCAACGGAACCTTACATTCCTCCTTAAAGGAAAAAAATCCTCTCGCGATCGCGCAGACGATCACCCTCGTCGAAAACACGTTCGAGCGTCCTGATCTGGAACGAACTTCTTTGACCGAAAAACTCAACTTTCCCAGCGCGTCGAAAATCGTTCCCGTTTTGGGAATCACAGGAACCGGAGGGGCCGGAAAGTCCTCCCTGACCGACGAGTTGGTACGCAGGTTTCTGATCGATTTTTCGGATAAAACCATAGCCATCCTTTCGGTGGATCCTTCCAAACGAAAAACCGGCGGAGCGTTGTTAGGCGATCGTATCCGTATGAATTCCATATCCCACGAACGGGTGTATATGCGCTCTTTCGCGACGAGAGAAGCCAATATTGCGCTTAACAAAAACGTTAAACGAAGTATCGAAGTCTTAAAAAACGCCGGATTCGATCTGATCGTGGTGGAAACCGCGGGTATCGGCCAAAGCGATTCGGAAATCACCGAGGTCGCGGACGTCGCGTTGTACGTAATGACTCCGGAATACGGAGCCGCGACCCAACTCGAAAAGATCGATATGATCGACTACGCGGATCTCATCGCCATCAACAAGTTCGACAAAAGGGGAGCGTTAGACGCCCTTCGGGACGTAAAAAAACAATTCCAAAGATCCAGACAACGGTTCGGCGAAAACGTGGATTCCATGCCCGTGTTCGGAACGATCGCTTCCCAATTCAACGATCCGGGAACCAATCAACTCTACGCGAACGTCATCCGCACCCTTTCCGAAAAAGCGGAACTCGACTGGAATTCCTCCTACGGAAAAGAACAAGGTATGAGCGAAAAAATCTTCATCATACCTCCGGATCGAGTGCGATATCTGGCGGAAATCCGCGAGGAATGCGCGCGTTACGACCGACTTTCCGAACTCGAATCCGAAAAGGCACGCAAACTTTACAGACTCAAAGGCGCGATCGAAATCCTCGAACAATCCGGACAGGAAATAAACATTCTAAAATTAGAATATTCTAAAATTGAAAACTCCTTAGATCCGATAACGAAAAAAATCCTGACGGAATGGGAGGAAAAAATCAGGAATTATCGAAGCGAAAGTTTCACGTATACGGTTCGAGACAAGGAAATCAAGGTTTCCAACACGACCGAATCCTTGAGTCATCTCAAAATCCCCAAGGTATCAGTTCCCAAGTTTCAGGACTGGGGCGAAATCGTTCGCTGGTCGTTTCAGGAAAATTTTCCCGGGGAGTTTCCGTTCACTGCGGGTGTGTTCGCTTTCAAACGCACCGGAGAGGATCCGACGCGTATGTTTGCGGGAGAAGGAGGACCCGAGCGAACCAATACTAGATTTCACTACGTGAGTTTGGGAATGCCCGCACAACGTCTTTCAACCGCTTTCGATTCGGTCACACTTTACGGGGAAGATCCCGGGGAAAGACCGGACATCTACGGCAAAATAGGAAACTCTGGCGTGAGCATAGCCACGTTAGACGACGCGAAAAAATTGTATTCGGGATTCGATCTCTGTAATCCGACCACTTCCGTTTCGATGACGATCAACGGCCCCGCGCCGATGGTGCTCGCGTTTTTTATGAACGCAGCGATCGATCAAGCCTGTGAAAAATACATCCGCGCGCAAGGAATCCAGGATACGATAAGACAAAAGATCGAAACCTTATATCGGGAAAAAAATCTACCGGTTCCAAAATACGGAGCGCCGATACCGCAAGGCAACGACGGCCTAGGATTGATGCTCCTCGGAACCACCGGGGATCAGGTTTTGGAAAGGGAAGTTTACGAAAACATAAAGTCCGAAACCTTAAAGAGCGTCCGAGGCACCGTGCAGGCCGACATCCTCAAAGAGGATCAGGCGCAGAACACTTGTATTTTTTCCACGGAATTCGCGCTTAAGATGATGGGCGATATACAGGAATTTTTCATCGCAAAACAGGTGCGTAACTTCTATTCGGTTTCCATCTCGGGATATCATATCGCGGAAGCCGGCGCGAATCCGATCACACAGGTCGCCTTCACTCTCTCGAACGGGCTCACTTACGTGGAGTATTTTCTAAGCAGGGGAATGAAAATCGACGACTTCGCCCCCAACTTATCCTTCTTCTTTTCGAACGGAATCGACCCGGAATACGCGGTCATCGGACGTGTGGCGAGAAGAATCTGGGCCAAGGCGATGCGGTTTACATACCGTGCGAACGACCGTTCCGCGATGCTCAAGTATCACATCCAAACCTCCGGAAGATCCCTACACGCCCAAGAGATCGCGTTCAACGATATACGAACCACCTTACAAGCGTTATACGCAATTTACGACAACTGCAATTCCCTACATACGAACGCATACGACGAAGCGATCACGACTCCGACGGAAGAATCGGTCCGTCGTGCGATGGCGATTCAGCTCATCATCAACCGCGAGTTCGGACTCGCCAAAAACGAAAATCCGAGCCAGGGCTCCTTCATCATAGAGGAATTGAGTGACTTGGTGGAACAGGCGATCCTCGAGGAATTTCACAGGATTTCGGAACGTGGGGGAGTTTTAGGCGCGATGGAAATGATGTATCAGAGGAATAAAATCCAGGAAGAATCGTTATATTACGAATCCTTAAAACACAGCGGCGAGTTCCCGGTCATAGGGGTAAACACCTTTCTGAGTAAGGAAGGTTCTCCCACGATCGTTCCGGAAGAAGTGATCCGGTCCACGGACGAGGAAAAACGGAATCAGATCGGTGCGCTCCGGGAATTTCAAAAACGAAACGAAACGAAAATCGGAACAAGTCTGGAAAAACTGAAAACCGTCTCTTTAAAAAACGGGAACATCTTTCAGGAGTTGATGGAATCCGCCAAAGTAGCTTCGCTCGGACAAATGACCCACGCTCTTTACGAAGTGGGCGGACAGTACCGAAGAAGTATGTGACCGACTTTCTCCCATCCGCTTCCGAAAGCGGACTCGCCCGATCGTAAACGGTGGCCTTAGAAGGCCTTCGTTTTTTTTCGGCATCATCAAACTCCGATTTAAAAAAGCAACGAAGACAGAAAACGAGAACCATGAAACGAAAACGATGGACGATCCTCCTTCCCATTACGATCTTTTATATTTCATTTTCCTTATATTCGGAAATTGACAATCGACAACTGGAAACCCTCATCCTAAAACGGAACGAGATTTTTGCGCGAAAGGGATATAAGTTCCAAAACGGAATTTTATCCTCTCATTTCCGCCGATTCGAATGGTACACTCCCAAAGAAAAGGACGTTTCCCTTTCGCGGGAGGACAAAACACGGGCGGAGGAGCTGTTAAAATCCGAAAAGGAACTCCTTTCCCGTTACGCCGATTTTTTAACCGGCGAAATACTCTGGAACGAAACGGAAGGTGAATATTTCGGTTCGGCGGAAAAAACGGAGATTCCCCGGGAACACCGTCGCAACCCGTCCGCTCTTACGAAAACGGTCCCGTATCCGAGCGAGGATTTTTTCATCGCTTCGATACGGCCCTCCGGGACCGGAAACGATCCGAAATTGTTCGATTCCATCCGGGCCGCGAAAAACGGAGAAGCGGATTCCGTTCGCTATTTTATCAGAACCTATTCCCGGGACGGTCGTTATATTCGCCTTTGGCAGTGTTATGCGGACTCCATACAACAAGAGTTATGCGACACGAAATTCGTTTTGGAAAAGGATACACTTTTAGCGGTCTCCCATTCGGTAGCACAAACGAGTTATATTCAGGAATGGATTTACGTATATCTCGACGGGAAATTATTTTCGGGGAAATTCCGGATGAAAAGCGCGGGCAAAATCGAACGAAATCTGGACTATCACTACGAATGATCCTTCCTTTCCTCCGACTCGGTTTTCCTTGTATTCTCGAACGTGGAAACGCCTACGGACCTCGAAACTTTTTCGGATCTTCGGGAAACGAAACCTCCGCTTACCGGTTCTTACTACTTTTGAATGAGATCCGCGACTTACACGAAGTTTCCTAATAAAATTTCCGCGCTTTTCCTTTTCCTCCTTTTTCAAGGATGCGGATTACTCGATCCGTTTTATACGGTCGTAGACGAAACCGATTCGGACAAGGTGACAAGGGAAGAAGCCAAAGACAGTTTTTACTCCGCGGTCGTACTCAAAGCCGCCATCTGCGGAGAAGAAAGTCAACGTTGGATTCTAAAGAAAACGCTGGCCACTTTTTCCGAAGACTTATGCGAAGAAGATAAGGATTTGGACGTATATTCCGAATCCGACGGTCTACTCCGAAGTTGTTCGAATCGTTTTACGCACGTTCGAAAAAGTAACGTCAACGTCTGCGTCTCGGAAGTATTGTATTCCCCTTGCGAAAGCCCGACCCAGGATAATTACGGGATAGGATACGGTTATATAAATTGTTCGAGTATGTTGAACGCACGTCCTTACATTTCGGGTATGTAATCGGCTATTCGCAGTTCGTCCTCGACTTTTGAATGCGGCTTTCCCGAATTCGTCTAACGTTACTTTTATGCTCTTAAAATGAAAATCGTAAGGACGAGCTCCACAACCTAAAAGTCACATTGGTACATTCTAATATTAGAATATTATATCGTTCCGTAGTCCGTCTACCCGGTCATCGTTCCCTTTCCGCCAATCGTGAAAGACAATCCTCGAAATCGCCTTCCACTAAAACTCCTCCCGAAGTGGAGATCGAAAATTCGAGCATAAGATTGAGCGAATTTCCGAAGTCCTCGTTCAAAAGATAACCGTCTTCGTCGATCGGATAACCGGAGTTATGCGGAAAAACCGGAATTTTCTCCGTCACGATTCGAGGTAAAGAAACGAGGGAACGAGCAAACCCGTAGATCCGTTTTCCGAGAGAATACGCGTAACCGATCTCAAAAGCGGTTCCGTCGTCCACGCAGGCGCCTCGGAACGGATTGCAGTTTGCGATCACAAGATCGCATGTTCGGATGAGTTCTACGTTTCCGAAAAATATCCTCCGTGCCAAATCGAGATCCCGCCGTTTTATTTCCCCGATCTCGGAATCGAACGGGGAAAGTCCGGCAAACCCTCGGTGTGCACAAGAGTATTTTCTATCCCGCAGAACTTCCGCGGCGTTCGGTAAAAAAACCTCGGGACCGGCGAGATAGATCTTCTTCAAAGCAGGTTGGTGATGGCTCCGTTGGTGGCCGATTGAACGAGTTTCGCGTATTTCGCAAGAACGCCGCTTTTGTATCGAGGTTCGATCGGCTTCCAAGACTTAAGACGTTTGTCGATTTCTTCCTGGGAGATTTCGATCTGCAAAAGATTTTTCGTGGAATCGATCGTAACCATATCGCCGTTTCGAACGATCGCGATCGGACCACCTTCGAACGCCTCCGGAGAAATATGGCCTACGACAAGACCGTGTGTTCCTCCGCTGAAACGTCCGTCCGTCATCAACCCTACGTCCTCTCCGAGACCTTTACCGACTAACGCCGATGTTACGGCTAACATCTCGCGCATACCGGGACCTCCCTTCGGACCTTCGTAACGGATGATGATCACGTCTCCTGCCTGGATCTTGTCGGACATGATCGCGTTGAAACAATCGTCCTCCGATTCGAACACCTTAGCCGGACCTGTAATGGAAATTTTTTTCAAACCGGAAATTTTGGCGACCGCACCGTCGGGTGCGAGGTTTCCCTTCAGGATAACGAGCGGTCCGGAAGGATGAAGCGCTTCGGAACGTTTTTTAACGATGACCTGGTTTTCCACGAGGTCCGGCATATCCTTTAGATTTTCGGCGATCGTTTTACCGGTAACCGTGAGACAATCTCCGTGTAACATTCCTTCTTTCAGGAGATATTTCATCACTCCGTGAACGCCTCCCACCTTGTCGAGATCGGTCATGGAGAATTTACCACCGGGTTTTAGATCGGCGAGGTGCGGAGTTTTTTTGCTGATGCGGTCGAAGTCTTCGAGAGTCAAATCCACTCCGATTTCTTTGGCGATCGCGATGAGGTGAAGGACGGCATTCGTGGAGCCGCCTAACACGAGCACGACGGTAATCGCGTTTTCGAACGCCTTTTTGGTGAGAATCTGTTTGGGAGTGATGTTCTTTTTGATGAGTTCGAGCAACGCCAGACCGGCCTCGTAACAATCGTTCGCCTTTCGGGAACTCACTGCGGGCATGGAAGCCGAACCCGGCAGACTCATTCCTAGGGCTTCGATCGCGGAAGACATAGTATTCGCGGTGTACATTCCTCCGCAACTTCCCGCGCCGGGAATCGCGTTTTGTTCGATACGGATGAATTCTTCGCGGGAAATTTTTCCCGCGTTCATCTGTCCTACGGCTTCGAAAACCGAAACGATGTCCACGTCGTGACCGTCGCAGTTGCCGGGAAGGATGGTTCCTCCGTAGACGAAAATGGAAGGAACGTCGATTCTACAAAGAGCCATCAAACAACCGGGCATGTTTTTGTCGCAACCGCCGATCGCGATCACGCCGTCGTGTCTCATCGCGTTGGAAACGATTTCGATCGAATCGGCGATCACTTCGCGGGAAGGAAGAGAGAAATGCATACCTTCGTGCCCCATCATGATCCCGTCGGAAACGGTGATCGTTCCGTAAATCTGAGGAACTCCTCCGGCGGCGCGAACTCCTTCTTTGACTCTTTCGGCGAGTTTATTGATATGAATATTGCAGGGAGTGATTTCGCTCCAAGTGGAAGCGATGCCGATCATCGGTTTGTGAAAGTCTTCGTCCGTAAATCCCACCGCGCGGAGCATCGCACGGTTGGGAGCGCGGTTGTCTCCGTCCGTGGTCATAGAACTTCTTTTTTTCAGTGTATCGCTCATCTTAGATTCCTACTCTTGCCTTCCCGAATCCTGATTCCGAAACGGGTTTGATTACGTACAGTTTTGCGAACTTGGTTTCGAGTCAAATGGAAAAGCTCCGAGTACATGGAAGACCCTGGAAATACGGAAATTAGAAAAAGGAAATACGAAACCGAAACGAATTCGAAAATGACCTTCGAATCGAATCGAGAAAAAGGTGTTTCACGATTCGAACACGGCTTGCGGTCGTTTCAAAATCCACGATCGACTTCGCCCCAAGGAGAATGAAATCGATGCGGAAATACACCGTCTACGGAACGACCCTTTCCGGAAATTGCCACAAAGTAAAAACCCTCCTCGAACTTCTCGGTTGGTCGTATCTTTGGATCGAAGTCGATACGAGAAAGGGAGAAACGAAAACGGAGGAATTTCTAAAGTTGAACCCCAACGGAAAAATTCCCGTTTTAGAATTGGAGGACAAAACGAGAATTCCGGAATCCAACGCGATCCTCTATTATCTCGCGAGGGACACGGATTTTTTTTCCCGAGATCTTTTGGAACAAACACGGATTTTGGAATGGATGTTCTTTGAACAATACAGCCACGAGCCGTATATCGCAGTCAATCGATGGTTGTTGAAATACGCCAAAACCGAAAACGAAACTTCCCCTTTGATTTCCGCCAACCGCGAAAAAGGAAACAAGGCATTGTCCGTCATGGAAACCCATCTTCGAAATCGGAGTTATTTCGTGGGAGAACGATTGACGATCGCCGATATTTGTCTCTACGCGTACACTCACGTCGCCGAAGAAGGTGGGTTTTCGTTCGACGATTTTCCGAACGTCCGAAAGTGGCTGCGAAACGTGGCCGCTTATCCGAAACTGATCTCCATTCGAGAGTAAAAACCCCGCTCTTCCGGAATCCGTTTTCATCTAAAACATTAGGAAAATAGAATATGCCTACGATCATGACTCACACTGCCGTTCCGATCTCTTTTTGGATCGCGATCGGAAACAAACTCGTCCCGTTTCGATTGTTATTGACGGGAATCGTATTTTCAATCCTACCCGACGCGGACGTGGTCGCGTTTAAATTAGGAATTCCTTATGAAAGCGACTGGGGACATCGCGGGTTCAGCCATTCGATCCTCTTCGCGTTTTCCCTTTCGGTTTTGGCCTGCGTATTGTCGGCGAGGTTCAGAACGAGAATCGAGATCGTACTTTTATACCTGTTTCTTTCGATCGTATCCCACGGAGTTTTGGACGCGATGACGACCGGAGGACTCGGGGTCGGATTTTTGATACCGTATTCTTCCGAACGTTTTTTTTTCGAACTTAGACCCATTCGTGTTTCTCCGATCGGGATCAAAAACTTTTTAACCGAACGCGGCGTTATCGTACTGAAATCGGAATGGGTGAACGTCTGGATTCCGTTGTTGTCCGTATCGGTTTCGATCTTTTTTCTGCGAACCTTGGCGCGTCGGATAAGACTCGCTCGCGCGGACGAAAACAAAAACGGAACCGTCGGATCGACTACTCGGACGCGGAAATAAACGGTCTTAGTTTTTCGGGCGTGCCTCTGCGAACTCCTTCGAAGTTTACGAATCGCATTTCGGAAACAAAAAAAACGAGAAGGGCGCAGAGTCGCGCTCTTCGCTCCAATCTGCAGCGCACCATTTTAATTTTTTTGAATATTCAAATGTTATCATTTTCTATCGATCTTTCGGAGAAAATAGGA
>NZ_RQFA01000074.1 GCF_004770155.1 Leptospira gomenensis
GCAAGGAAGGATCCGGGGTGTTAGGTCACGCTACTTTTTCTGTTTTCAACAATATCCCTTCTAAGGCCCGGTTTCACCGGGCTTTTTTATTGCCGACAATCATCCTCATCCTCATCCTCATCCTCATCCTCTTGCTCGTGTCACGTGCTCGTGCGCTCTTCCTACGCTCCGTTTGCGGCCTGAGTAAATAGTAAGCCACTTCTCCCAGACACCGAGCCTCTCCTTTGTCGGTAAAACTTCTGTGGGAACTCACACGAAATCTTGAACCACGACGCTGGTGAAACAGTTTCGAAAGAGTCGCAAGGCTACCTCAAAAACGGGTTCTCCGCTTACTTTATGCGGGAACATTTTTGTCTGTTCAGCGAATTGGCGTTCATTTTTCGATATCCTTCCATTCTATAGAATCTGGTCGGATTCTTTTTATCCTTTTGCGGTTTTGACTGTCTTGTACGGATAGCCCGATGTTGCTCGGTAATTTCCAGAACACGAGAGGCGCGTTCGTATTTTGTAATCGGCAAATATGCGTTTCGATCAATTTCAAAAAGCGTTATCACAAATTAATTTTTCGACGAACGAATCAAATGATTGCGTGTTAAGAATTTATCCCCCCGGAAATTTTAGGTGGGCGGAACGGCGGACCGACTATTTCTTGTTAGGTGATATTTTGGTTCGTAGAAAACGAATCGTACGTTCTTAATTCTTTTCGCTTGAGAAGAAATTTTTCTCGTGTTTCAGGAGGATCATAAATGGGAAGTCGATCAACGCAAGGATCTACTCCGTTCTCGAAGAATCGGTAATATTCGCCGGAATCAGATTTCACCAAATCAGATCCACCATCCGTCGGAATCTACTCCGCGTTCTCGAGGGATCGATGAAAATGAAAGATACCCGGCTCCCAAGAGCTCGGATAAATTCTTTCCCTTTGCCGAATTCCCGCGTGAATTTCGGGCGCGAGTTCCAGATCCTCCGAAGTTGTACGAAAAAAGAAATCTCGATTCCCTTCCCAAAAACGAATCATTCGGTCCGTTTTCGGTTTTTCGGGAATCAACACCGCCCGAATACAACGAGTTTTACTCGGCGAAAGCGGCTGAAACTGAATGATTCCGAAATGATCTCGGAATAGAACAAGAATCGTGGAGGGAAAAATAAAATACGTGATGATTAGATCCTTTCTGGAAGGAGTTTCTGCGGCTTTATAGGTCCGATTCGGTATTAGAATTCTTGCATGTTCTCCGATCGGATCGTAAACGGAGGAGTTTTTTTCGACGACCGCTGCTACCGAATTCCTATGAAGGGTCGCGATATGATACGTTTCTAAGAAAATTTCAACACCTACTTTCCAATTGTATTCTCCTTCCTCCTTAAGAAGGGCAAAAGGAACGTAGGAATCCAGATTGTACTCGTCCAATTCGTTTCGAATCGGATTTATTTGATTCAAGATTTCGCTCGTTTTTCCTGCGAAAATCATCCCTGCAATTTCTATAAGGGGAATTTCCCGCAATTTATTATTTCCAACTTTGCACCCGCCGGTCAAAAGTTCCCCGTCGAAATCGTACGTCCAGGAATGATACGGACATACGATCTTGCGAATCGATTTCGTATCCGCTCCGGAAATCAAACGGGTTCCTCTGTGAAGACATGCGTTCTCGAATCCCTTAAGATCGTTCTTTTCATCCCGCAACAGAATCCAATCCCGATCCAAAAAGTTCGCGGAAATACAATCGCCCGTTCGGGAAACTTTTTCCCGAAACCCGACCAAAAAAGGACGTCGATGAAATAGCTCCTTTTCTTTTAAAAAACTTTCCTCATTTACGTAGCGACCTGTGGATATTCCGGAAACACCGCTTCCTTCCAATCCGGGAAATATTTCCGGAACGCCCAATTCGCTTTGTCTGCGAACGCGCTCCAAGAGTGTCCGGGAAAACGGTAGATGTTTTGTTCTTTGGTTTTCTTTGATTTCGGTCTTCAATGGATATCCTCCCATCCCGGTCTTACTAAGGCCGGAGTTTTAACATGAAAGTTTCTGAATTACGAATTTTACTCCTGAAAGACAAGTTTGCAACCGAAAACGCAAAATTGCCGTTCGGACGGACCTCTGAATTATCGTAAGAAGTTTAAGGAATTAGATAATTATAAATTAGGAATTTTGAATGAAGGTTGACTTCTGGAAACGAGAAATTTCCGCGGGAGGAGGCGTGGAAGGCGCTCCCGCGGATCGGAAGACGGTTCTCAGTTCGGAACGAAGATCGCCTGGTCCGTATTGTAAGAGCCCAGTCCGGGTTGTGTGCAGGTGGCTTCCGCATACGGAGTGCTAAAACCGAAACCCACCGTATCTCTGTAATAACTTCTCGTGGTCAGTCCGTTCTCGGAAGGATACGTACATCGACCGGTTCGCGTCATGTTGGGATCGGCGGGCGGGTTGACCGTCTCGCAACCGGCTGCGATGTTTGCGATCGAACTGGATCCGAGAATATCATAACACAATCTTTGCGTGTCCACGAAATTCGAGGTCAGCGCAGGTACGATCGCTCCGTCGGATAGGTTCGTTTTGAAGTTGGTCGCCAAAGGTCCTCCGGAGATCAACTTCACCTGAAGAATGTAGGTGCCGACGGTAAGGTTTGCCTTATCGAATTCCGCATTGGTCGCCGTTCCAGCGGCAAGTATCGTCGGCGTTGAAACGGGGGACGTATAATAATACAGATTCAAATCCGCGCCATTATATCCGAATACGTTGAAGACGTGGTCCGTATTGTTGGCTACGGTGAACGTGTAGAACACGCTCACGTCGGTGGAGGAAACCGTTCCCGTTAGGGAATTCGGCTGGTTTAACGCGATGGGAACCGCGGGACGATATCGGATCGTTTTCGATAACACGTTGGAACCGGAACGGTTGACCACGATCGGAACGGTTTTGTTTTCGGATACGTCCGCCAACGTAGGCATCGTGAAAGTAAGCGTATTAGAATCTACTAATGCGATTCCGGTGGCCGCCGTTCCGTCTATCGTTACGGTATAATCGGCCGCAACTCCGGTAAAATCAGTACCGCTTACGGTTGTCGTACTTCCCGGAATTCCCAGCTCCGGATATATGTCGGCGATCGTCTCCGAGTTCAAACTCGTCAGCAGGAAGAACAAGGTAAGGGTTTCGTCGTCCGAGCCGCTTTTTTTGCAATTAGAGGATAAGGAAAGAAATATCACTATGTGGAACAGCGTCATCCACTTCTTCATTTCAAAAGCTCCTTCGTTAAACGCGCGTTTATCGATCTATTATTGTTCTCTTCAGTGTATCAAAAATCCGCCCGTAAACAATGTCGGTTATTACGGGGAAAACGGCGCGATTTAAGTAATTCTACCGAGTTTTCCTACGCGGAATTTGATACGGAAAAGGGAAGTTTTTGGATTGAGTTCGTGTTTCGTTTAACGACAGTCAGACGAAAAAATCATTCGGTTCTAAGATGAAAGAGGGCGTTGTTGCAGGAAAAGCTGAGTTTTTTGGGAACAAGACAAAGTTTCAAATTCTTATGGTCGTTACGAAAGGCATCCACGAGAAATTTGCTCGTATGGGCGACCGCGTGCAAGCCCGCCCATTGATGAAGGAGGATCGGGGCGTTGTTTCCGGAAAAGGTGAGAGGGTTGCCTCCGCGGAACGTTTTTTCGGAATCTTTATTGAGACAAATATGAGTCGCGAACGGTTGAAAGTTTTTCATCTCTTCGTAGGAAAGATTCAGACATTCCACCGCTTCTTCTTCGTGATGAATGATCGGACTCAAATCGTAATATCCGGTTTGTATATGCGGCATCGAAAGGAGATGCCATGGCTCCTCGATCGGAGCGATCTCAATTTTTTCGGGATGATTTTCGACCCAGTTGCTGTGGGCGTAAAAATCCTGAATGATATGAGTGGCGTGACCGATACTTTTCATCGAATCGGAAAAAAAGAAGGCCTTTTCCGACTTTGTTTTTAGATCCCTGAGTTCCAATCCGCATCCGAAAATATTATTGTTGTCGCAATGAAAGGATTCCGCATTCATAAACTCGTCGTCCGATTTTAAATTTCCCTGGACGATCATTTCCTGGCAATCGGCGCGGATTTCGTAACCGGTCTCTTCCGTGAATTCACGAAACGATTCTTTGAGGATCCGTATATGGTTGAACGATCCCGAAGGACCGAAGGCTTCGAGAGAAAATGCCGCTCCGAAATCCATCCCGAAAAATAAAAATGGAATTAAAAATACACCGGGTAGTCTTCGTTTCATAAAAAGGTAAGTAAATGCTTACATACATTTGACCCTCCGGTTTTTACAAAAGAAGATTTTTTTTTTAAACGAGCGCGATAAAAACGCAAAAAAGAGATACGAACGAAAGTGGTAAGGAGGCGCGCGTCCGGGAAGTTTATTTCGGAATCTTCGTCCCTAAAAACTCGGTGAGATCGATCAATCCCTTGATGAATTTGAGATTGTATCTGCTTTCATAGAGCAGAAAAATACTGGCCAAAAAAAGAAACACCCCTCCGAACAAAGCGGTTAAGGTCGCAATCCAGGAAACTTTCCCGTAGAGGGCGGTGGAAACGGCGAATCCCAGACTGGAAAGGACGAACAGCAACGTTGCCGTATAAAGGAAGGCCATCGACCTTTGGATCAAAATCGCTCGGATTCTTTGGATCTTGAGTTGCTCCGTCAGACTTGCGATCCTCTCCTCGGGGAACGCAAGTTTACCGGCGAGAATCCCTTCCATCTCGGTTTTCAAAAGATTGACTCGATCAAAAATTCTTCCGAGACGATTGGCCGTAGAAAAAATCAAACTGGCACAAGCGGTTATCATTACTGCAGGAGTAATCATTCCTGTAAGAATTCCCGGATTGGAAAGCGACTCAAAGAACACGGTACTAAGAACGAAGGCGATACAACTTTTGTCCATCAGATTTGAAGTTCCGTGTTCCCGATCGGACCCTTTGTTTTTATAGAACCTCGAATTCCGTCCCTCGAGACGGATTAGATTCAATTTCTATAATATGCGCCTCGGGAAAATCGCCGGTGAGCGGAACTTTTTTATCGAAACCGTTCGAATTCGGAAATTCGGATTTATAATCCTCAATTTTCAAATTTTATAGAAAAAAACTTGATTTCCTGCCGTAATTTAAAAAATAAAACATGTAAGCATCCGCTTACTATGAAAAAGCTGCTCCGATTGTCGCCTAATGCAGGTTATAATCTGAAAAAATAAAAAAAGCGCTTCTATAAAATGGATCGGAGTTTTTCCGATCGGATATGGGGAGAATTTCTTGATTTCTTTTTTGACAAAAAACGCCGATCGTTCGATGGATCTCGGTCTGCTTCGAATTCCGGAAGTAAGTCGTTTCGTTCGGCCGATGGCGGTCTTGTTGTTACCCGCTCTTGTCCTGAGCGCGGACTTTGGATTCCGTTGGAAGACCCTTTTTCAGATGGAAGGGATTCAGTGGGCGTATTACTTTCTATCTTTCTTATATTCAATATTCTTGTATTCGTTTCTTCTTTTTTCCCTACGGATTCTGAGTCATCGGAAGCGTGGGATCGCTTTCGGATCGTTGGCCGTATTCGCGGCTTTCTTTTACAGTATTTGTATCGTCGGGTCCTACGGTTATTTCAGCAACGCGGGGATCATGCCGAATTTTTTCGTGTTCTCGTATATCTTTCAAGAGCCTTTCAACAGTTGGACCATCTTCCGAGGGGGATTGACGTTTTTGAATCTTCTCGGGATGTTCGTGTTGTTTTCGATTCTTCTCCTATGTTTTCGCTCAGCTTCTTCTTTCGAACCTCCTCGCTTTTTTAGAATCTTATACGGAGTTTTGATAGCCGGAGTTATAATACTTACTGCATTTTTCCACAATAACACTCGGTTTAACGATCAGATCTACGTCGCCGATACGAATTCGATTTCGTTCATCAATCGTAATCTCTACAATCTTGTCACGGGGGATCGTCTCGGTTCGGCGGGGCTTCAATCGAGAAACAAACCGATTCTTACGCCGATTTCGCGTCCGGTGAATTGGAACGTTCTGATCGTTTTGAGTGAGAGTTTACGCAGAAAAAGTATGGGGTTGTACGGATACGAGCGGGATACGACTCCGTTTCTCGATCGTTGGTCGAAACAATCGACCGAAGGAGAGGTCGTCGTTTTTAAGAACGCTTTCTCCAACTCAAGCTCCACTTTGATTTCGGTTCCGAGTCTTCTTTCAGGAGTTTCTCCAATCCAACCCGTCTCGATGACCCACGGTTATCCTCTTTTTTGGGAATACGGAAAAGCGGCCGGGCTCTCCACGTTTTATATCTCCAGCCATAGTTTTCGATGGAATAATTTCTCAGGCTTTTTTAAAAACGCGGGCATCGATTTTCTTTGGAATAAGGAAATCAGCGGACTCAACGTGTTTAACGATATCGGAATCGACGACCGCAAAACGGTTCAGGAATTCGAAACGCAAGTGCGTCTCCTCAAAGAAAAAAAGGAGAACTTTGCGGGAGTGTTACATCTGAACACGAATCATTTTCCGTACATCATTCCCGAAGAATCGATCCATTTTCCGATCGGAAAGGACGCCCAGGCGCCTTACGATAATTCTGTGCGATATCTCGACGGACTTTTGCGGGAGGTTTTCGACTTTTTGGATCGTGAAGGCCTGTCCAAAAACACACTCGTGATATTCACCTCGGATCACGGAGAAGGTATATTCGAACATGATTATATAGGTCACATCGAAAGTAATCATATCGAAACGGTCGCCATACCGATGTTTTTTTTCGTTCCGAAGTCCTTAAAGAAAAATCTGCCTTTGGATCGTCTTAGGAAAAACGCGGATCAGAACGTTTCGAATACGGATCTGATTCCCACGGTCGCCGATATTTTAGGAATTTCCGATCGTCAGGATGTGATGGGTTATCTTTCCAAACTCGAGGGTAGCTCCCTCTTTTCCGAACTTCCCGCCGATCGCAGAATTTTTATCGCCAACAACAACGAGACTTCCTTGTATCGCGTCGGTATGAGTTACATCAAGGGAAAAGTCCATTATATGCTTCGGTTGAACTCGTTTCCTCCCGACGAACAGGCGTTCGATATCCATTCCGATCCAGCCGAAAAAACGGATCTCTGGCCCGGTTTAGATTCCGAAAAGAAAAGGGAGATTCGTAGGGAACTGGAAGGATGCGGTTTGTGCCAGGATCTGTATTCCGCTTCGGGATTGAAATTATAATATTCAAATATTCAAATATTCTAATGTTTTTTCCTTAGATAGACCGAGTAGTTTTCCGCTTTAACGCGTTGTTTTTTTGATCAATTCCGTTTCCGAAGGAAATACCATGTTCTTATTGAGCAGATCGTAGCTTAGGTTTAGATAGGCTTTCGCCTTTTTACTCATATCCTCGCATACGACGGGATCTTTTTCGCAGAAGTTATTCTTTTCCCGCGGAGGGTTGATATTGTAGGAAAGGTCTTCTTTTCCGTCGAAAAAACGTAGATAAAAGAGTCCGTTTTCTATCCATCCGAACAGGTTTCCGTAGGCGAAATAAGCGGTTTCGGTTCTTCCGGGCGCCGCGAGATCCCGTCCCATCGCGGAAAATTCCACTTTTTTTCCCACGAGACCGAGTATCGTTGGAATGACGTCCAATTGCGATGCAACGGTTTCGTCTAACGCAGGTTTTACCCTGCCCGGCGCGTAGATCAGAAACGGGACGTTTCGATCCTCGTAGTAGTCAAGGTAACGGTGGTGTGTGTGATCGGCCACGAAAACGAAGATCGTATTCTTAAAATAACCGGACTTTTCGGCTTGGGTGATAAAGTTGTGAACCGCCCAGTCCGCGTAGTGGTAGACGTTCAGGAAGTCGTAGTCTCTTGTTTCCGGCCCGAAAAGTCTGAATTTTTCCGAAGGGGTGCGGTACGGATAATGTGTCGTGAGGGTTAGCGCCAAACCTAGGATCGGTTTTTTCGCGGATGCGATTCGTTCATGCAATAATTGTAATACGTCCGCGTCGTCGTAACCCCAGGCCCCTAGTTTGAATCTCCCCAGTTTGGCGATTTCTTTTTCACCTAAAACGGTATCGAATCCCCAGTGCGGCATCAGGGTGCTTTTATTGTCGAAACTCAAATCGCCTCCGGTCACGAAATAGGTTTCGTATCCCATTCGTTTGAAGATGTTTCCGATTCCAGAAAAATTTCCGAGCACTTGATGGGTGCGTACCACGGTCAATCCGGGGCGGTCGGGAATTCCCGTCAGGATCGACATCATTCCGTTAGTCGTTCTTCCCCCGGAGGCGATGAAACGGTTGTAGAATCTTCCTTTTTTCAGTAACCGATTGAAGTGCGGAGCGACCTCTTTGCCTTCCACGAGACCGTCTCCTATGGGGCGGATGAATTTTCCGGTCCAGTTTTCCAACATCACGAGTACGACGTTCGGGGGAGTTCCCGGGTTGGTTTCCCTTTGAACGCGAAGAAGCGGATATTTATCGCTCACAAATTCCGCGTTAGGATAGGAAATTTCCTTTCGAACGATTCGAACCGCTTCCTCCGTTTCCATTCTGAGAAACTTAGGAATGGATTGGCTTTTTAGATCCATCACCGAAGTAAACACTCCGTTTAACGCGATGTTGTTGACGAAGTTGTTTCCGGAAACGATTGCGTTGGTGGCACGGATCGGGGACTCTTGAAAACCTCCTCGCACCGCGACCACTGTCACTACCGACACGCATACGATTTGGATCGCGACCGTTTTCCAGGATTCTTTTTGATATCGATACGGATTGTATTTCAAGAACAACCAAGTGGATACGGGAAGAAACGCCGCGAGAAAAACGATTCCGATCAGAAACGTGATCGTGTTCTGTTCCAGCGCCGACTTCAGGATCACTCCCAAATCCTTCCCTAAAAATACGAAACCTTCGTATCCGATGTGTTTGTTTGCGTTTTCGAAGTAGATTATGTCCGCGATCAAGTGAGCGATCATCCAAATTCCCAAAAGTATGGGCACGTAACCCCAAAAGAATCGATAGAGTTTAAAACGATTGAGGTACGGAAGAACGGATAATAACGCAAAAACTCCGAGGACCATTCCGATTACGGCGAAGTCGAAACGGAATCCGAGTAAAAACGCGAGTGCGACTTCGGAGAAGGGAACACCTTCGAGTCGATACGAATACGCCGCTAAAAATGCGACCTTATAAAGCAGAAGTATGAAGGCGTAAAAAAGAACATAACCTAAGATGAGTTTTAAATGGGTGGGAATACGTTGAAACATTCTGGCTCTTTGCGGAATAAGTTTTGTATCGGCGCTCCTTTTGCGCGACGCGAGCCCCGTTCGTATCATTAGCCGCGATGGACCCGGAGGCTCAAGCTAAAAACGATCCGTTTCTTTTTTACGTAATCTCGTTTCCGGAACTCGATCGTTTCCGCAAACGATTTTCGGATACATTCGTTTTTCGATAAAAGGCGGAGAATTTTCGGATTTCCACTCTTGACAAAATTCGGATTTGGGATCATAATGAGTGAGTAATCACTCACCATGAAAGAATTCAAAGAGAATATCGAATTAGACCCGAATTGGCCGGAAGGTCAGAAAAAGATATTTCTGGCCGCAATGGATATCTTTGCCGAAAAGGGTTTTTCCGCGACCACTACGGGGGAAATCGCGAAAAAGGCGGGTGTGGCCGAAGGGCTGATCTTCAAACATTTCAAAAGCAAAAAGGATCTGCTTTTGAGTTTGGCGATGCCGATCCTGGAAGGTTTCATCGCGCCGATCACCTTACGGCGATTAAAGGCGGTTTTCGAAAGGGATTTCTCGTCGTTGGAGGAAATCATCGCCGCCGTTTTCGAAGAGCGTTTGTCCTTTATCCGAAAAAACAAGAATCTGATCCGAATCATCGTACAAGAAGCGATGGTTTCTCCGGAGATTCGTTCCCTTCTCGAGCGCGTTTTTAAGGAAAGATTACTTCCGATCGTAGGGGAACGGTTTGCGGAATTCCAATCCAAAGGTCTGATCAAGAATATTCCGATCACATCCGTACTTCGCCTCGTCGCCACGAATCTCGCCGGTTACATTCTTTTTACGGAAATCCTCTATCAGCCTAAAGATTGGGATGCGGAGGCTGAAACCAAACGGACGATAGAGTTTATCGCGAAAGGTTTGCGTCCGGAAACGAACCCCGTCAAAGCATCGAGTAAACGGATTCCCAAAAAAAAGAAACCGTTCCGTAAGATTCCGAAACGGAAAAAGAAAAAAAATTAGAATTTTATAAAGTTATGATTGAGGAGTTTTTATGAACGTTGTCCTTCGGGTGACAAGGTGGATTTTGAAAAAATATCTGACCTTGCGCCGGCCGTATCGGATCCTGATTCCTGCGTTAGTCGTCTTAGGCTCGGCGGCGATTTTGTTTTCTTTCCAAGGTAAGGCTAAGGCGGTGGACGAAGCGATTTCGGGTCCGATCGTCGAAAAGGCGTACGGATTGGGAACGGTACATTCTCTCGATACGTTTCGATTCCGCGTCGCCGTTCCCACCAAAGTCACTAAGGTGTTCGTTCTGGAAGGAGACGAGGTTTCTCCCGGTCAAGTCCTGCTACAGTTGGAGGGTCTCACACCGGTCCGTTCTCCGATCCGAGGAATCGTTTCCGAAATAGGTTATCACGAAGGGGAAGTCGCCTTTCAGAGTTTCAACGCCGTAGAAGTTTTGGGAACGGGTTCGAAATATCTTCTGGTGGCTCTCGACGAACAGATTCTTCTTTCGATTAGAAAAGGACAGAAGGCTCTCGTTCGTTTCGAAGGTAAACCGGACGAAAGCGTTTTGGGAGTAGTCCGCGGAACGTTCTCCAATTCGGGACAATTTTTCGCGAGAATCGAAACCGAACGTTTTCCCGACGGGGTCCTTCCCGGGATGACGGCTGACGTGGCGATAGAAGTCGGTAAAAAAGAAAATGCGGTTTTGGTTCCACGCAAATACGAAAAACAACATAAAATAAGAATATTCAGAAACGGTAAATCGTTTCCGATCACTTTTACTCCGGGGCTTAAGTCCGAGCATTACGTCGAAGTCAAGGACGGAGACGTCCGTCCCGGTGATAAACTGACAGAGGTTAGGTGATGTTTTTCATTTCCCTTAGGCAGATGTCCGCCCGCGGTAAACAGACTTTGACTACTTTGTTCGGAATCGTTCTGGGGACCGCGGCTTTCATAATCATATCCGGAGTTCTGCTCGGCTTTCGAGGATATCTCGTGGATCAGTTAATCAACGCGGATTGCCACGTGCGCGTCTCCTCCCGACAGGAAATCATACGATCCGATTCCATGGACGATCTTTTTCCGAACGAAAACGTCTTCTGGCTTTCTCCTCCTTCGGGCAAACGCGGTTCCTCACATCTCGCGACGGCGACTCTCTGGTATGAAAGGCTCGAAGCCGACTCGGAAGTGCAGGCTTATTCTCCACAAGTGAGCGGAAGGATTTTTCTTTTTTCGGGCGCCAATCGAGAAGCCGGAAAGATCATCGGCATCGTCCCGAATCGGCAAATCCAAATCACTCCTTTGTCCGATTATATCATCGAAGGAAGCGTCGAGTCCCTTTCGGCGGGCAATCGGATCGTATTGGGTGAAGGCCTCGCTCAACTGCTCGGTTTGAGGCTGAATAAAACGGTTTGGATCACCGCCGGACAAAGGGAAAAGACGCCGTTTCGAATTTCGGGAATTTTTCGTTCCGGAAACAAGGCCTTGGACGACGGAGTCGCCTACGGCTTGTTATCCGAAGTTCAGCAGTTGACCGATCAAAGCGGAAGGATCACCGACATCGCGGTCCGCCTCAAGGACGTTAACCGTTCCTTACAAAAAGCAGATGAGTGGAGGCAATTCGGAGAGGACAAGATTACGAGTTGGCAGGAAGCGAACTCGAGTTTTTTCGCGATTTTTAAACTTCAGGACGCCATTCGTTATTCGATGACGGCCGCGATTCTAACGGTTGCCGGTTTTGGAATATATAATATTTTGAATGTAATTATCAATCAGAAAAAAAGGGAAATAGCGATACTACGTTCCATAGGATATCGACCGGGTGACGTGTTGCTCATATTTTTGCTCCAGGGAATCGTATTGGGAGTTGCAGGCGGTTTGTTCGGGCTTTTGCTCGGGTTTTTGATCTGTCTTAGGATCGAATCCATGCCGTTTACGAATCCTTTGTTTTCGGCGGGGGGAGGAACGATGGTAGTATCCTTTGCTCCTTCGATATACGTTCAGGCTTTTTTGCAGTCGTTGGCGGCGACGATAATCGCAAGCGTGATACCCGCCCGGTACGCGGGAAAACTTTCTCCGATCGAAATCATACGGGGAGAATAGGATGCGAAACGAAAAGAGTCTCAACGACGAAAAAAAGAATATCGCGATCCAAGTGAACGACATAAGAAAGACGTTCGGAAATTCCGAAATCATAAAGGGGATCGGTTTAGAGATTGAGGAAGGGGATTACGTTTCCTTGACGGGAAAGTCCGGTTCCGGAAAAAGTACACTTCTTTATATGATCAGTTCTCTGGATCCTCCCAGTGCCGGAAAAATATTCATAGAGGGGAACGATTTGTATCTGATGAAAGAGCGGGAGATCCACGAGTTTAGGAATAAAAAGATGGGATTCATATTCCAATTTCATTATTTACTTCCCGAATTCACGGCTCTGGAGAACGTGCTTATGCCCGCGAGAAAAGCGGGAACGCTCAAACGATCGCGCAGTTACGCGGAACATCTTCTCGAGGAATTCGACCTGAAAGATAGAATGGATTACAGGATCGGAAAACTTTCAGGAGGGCAGGCGCAGCGTGTCGCGATCGCAAGAGCTCTGGTCATGCATCCCAAATATATCTTCGCGGACGAACCTACCGGAGCTTTGGATTCGACTAACACGAAAGTGGTGATTAACATTCTCGAAAAAGTGAATCGTGAAAAAAATACGACTATTCTTGTGGTGACACACGACAACGAATTCGCCTCTAAAACGAAACGTCAGATACGTCTCGTTGACGGAAAGATCGTTCCCTAAGATAGATAAGATCCTCCTCGCTCTGTTTCGATTCTTTTCTAAATTACGTCGGAGATTTATTTTCGGATAGGCCTTAAAGGTGACGGGTTCAGTCTCGGTTTATGCGATGGAAGTTTCCGAAATTCAAAGCGGGTCAAACGAGAAGATGGGAATATTTGCTTCCCACAGGATCGGTAAAGGAAACCGAATCCTTCGCCAGAAAAATATTAACGGATCCTTATCTTCCTAAGACTTCCGCTCCGTTTTTAAGATCGCAGGGAGGAAAACTTCTTCTTGAAAACGCCAATTTCCGTCAAGCGTTAGAGTTCTTGGTTAGAATTCCCTGGGTTCGCGATTTTCGACTGAATCTGGGAATGTATCCCGTCAAACGCGTGTTAGGTTTCGAAGGTCTGGAGGAAGTCCTTCGAAAATCGGAAACCCTTCCTCCGGATTGGGGCATCCGTTTTCACCCTCAGGTAAAAGGACGAAACGATTGGCGCGCCGAAGATCTGAATCGTTTGTGGGAGACGCAGAACGTTTCCCCGTATAACGGAGTTCATACGACCGAATTAAGCGCCTTGCTCCTTGAAGACGAAATCATAATCAATCTCAGTCTGGCCGGAGATCCCCTCAATCAAAGAGGAGGTTTTAGGCCCCTCTCCAAGTCGGCGCCGATCCGAGAGGATTTGGCGCTTTTTCTGATTCGCAAGTTGCGTAAAATTCTTCCTAACCCAGACGGCCTCTTCGTTCCGTTCGCAGGCACGGGAACTTTGATCCGAGAATCATTGGATTCGATTTTTGGTATTGGATTTCCGCATTATCCGAGGAAGTATTTGTTTCAGGATCTACCCGAATTTCCGAAACCTACTTGGGACTTCCTGAGAAAGAAGATCCTTACAGGATCGGAGACGAACCTATCTGTCTGGTGGAACGAGATAGACACGACCACTTTCGAATATACGAAAGAAAGAATGTTCGAATATTCTAAATTTTTAATTGATTTCGGTTTAGAAAGCCGTGTCCGCGCGGAAGGGGTTCAGGGGGATTTTTTCTCCTTTTCTCCCGCGGAAATTTGGGAACGATTTAAAAGGCCGAAACGGATCTGGATGCCTCTTAATCCTCCCTACGGTCAACGTATGGAAAAGGTTTCTCCGAGCGCTTTCTACAAACGTTTGGGCGAAAAATTGAAACTTTGGTGGGAGCTTCCCGCGGAGTTGAACGGTTTCTTACTTTGTCCGGACGAGGAAACCTGGTCCGTTTTCGTCCAACGGATAGGAATCAAAACGGAAACCATTCACGTCACACACGGCGGTACGGATCTTCGTGTCGTTTATTTCTGAACGTCGATGCGATCCGTTTTAGAAGACGGACTACACGATTCGTCCTTTTTTTTAAGGCCTCTTTTCGTCTTGAAGGGTATCTTTTCGGAATCGAGGCCGTAAATCGGAAACGAACCACCGGATCGTTGGGCGATTCGATGCGCGAAAATATTCCCGAAGGGAAATCGATATTCTAATTATAATAAAGGGTCCCGTTCCCGGCCGTTAGTCGAATCTCGAAGGATCGTATCCGGATTTGAGGGGCGTAAAACGATCGAAACCGCCTGCCCCTCTTGTTTTGTTGAGTTTCCCTTTTGCGGTCATCCTCTTTTCGTCTTCTTTCGAACCGTATCTAACCGTGTCCGTTATGCGGAATATTCCTTAAGTATGTTTTATTTTTACATATTTTTGTTATTTTAGAAAAATATGATTCAATAATTTAGTTATTTATACATTATTTAAAAATAAATAACGAATATAGAGGTCTTATGATAGGATATTTCAGCGCGGAGTCGGGGATTTTTCTCTACGTTTTGGTCGCGTTCACTTTTTTCATGTTCGCGTTGCCTATGTTTTTGTTCCCTCTTCGGTGGGCTTCTTTTTTGGGATGGAAAACCGAATCTACGAACCATCTTTCCATTTACTTTGGACGTTGTTTGGCGAGCGTTATGGCGGTACTTTGTTATATGGGATACACGGCGGCTGGAAACAGGATTTGGCAGCCGTTTTTTTTCAACATTTTGTTAGGATGCACCGGTCTGATGGTGCTCGTCCACGCATACGGAGGAATTCGAAAAATTCAACCTTTGAGCGAAACGGTGGAAACCGGCTTTTGGCTTTTGATCTTTATGGGTGCTTTGGTATTTTATCCCGCCTAATCGATGTTTATCGAAGTGGTCGCGCTTTGTTGTTTTTTTCGTCGGGTATTCGAACCCGAAGTCTCCGAATCGGTAAAACAAAAGGTTTTTAAGGAGAGACTACGATTTAGGTCCGTCGAGTTCGAATTCGTAGGAAATCGTTTCTTCGGTTACGAGTTCCAGATACAATTTCGTCGCGGTTGGAAAGGAACATCCGGGATCGAACAGGATCATGATCCGTTTTCTCGGTTCTTCCCGGACTTCGATGGAGGCCATTCGTGGTAGAAATTCCCGCATATAATTCTCTTCCGGGTATTTGGGATATACGTTTCTACGCAATCGATCGATGAAATGGACGAAATCGTATCGGTAAATTTTCCAATCGATGACGTCGCAAACGGATGAATTCGCCCGGATCGATCCGATCCGATTCAATCCGGCGATTCCCGCGGAGGATCGGATTTCGACCACGACGATCTTGGGGGTTCGATCGGTTTTTTTTAAAAACGTAAGAGTGGTTTGCGAAAGTGTTTTAGAGTCGGTTTCCGGCTCCCAAATATTATTACTATCGAATATAACTTTTTCCTTATCTTCTTCGGTGCCGGGGGAAAACGCCTGTACTCGATACAAGTTTCTCTGGATTCCCGTCCGGTTCGGTTGTACTTCGACGAGTTGATTGTCGGAACGTAATCCGGGAGAAAGTAAAAAAGCCCCGCAATTCGAAATCATCAACGCGAAGATAAGGATGAAACTGAGGGAGGTTGTCTTCTTCGAATTCATCGTTCCAAGTCTTGTGATTCTAAAAACGGAATAAAAAACGTTGGGTTTTCCCGCGCGAATAAGATTCGTGCGCATACCGTGAGAAAAATTCCCAAGCTGAAATAAACCCCCATAGGTATGGGAGTTTTACGCAGACTCGTTCCCTTTTTCCGAAATACGAGAGTGAATAATACCGCCGGTATGTAGGAAACGTTCAGAAAGAACATCCACCACGGATGTCCCGCTATCAAAGCGTATACGGGCGCGAATAAAACGTCCCCGAATCCGATTCCTCCTGGGAATAAAAAATACAAGGCTAAAAAACAGAGCGAAAAACCCAAGAATACGTAAAACTCATTCCAGCCGGGAAGTTTTCCCTCCAGTAGATAAAGGCTCGCGATTCCGAAAAATAGGATCCAAGGTAGATTTTCGTAGTCGAGTGAAAAACGGTATACGTCCGTAATACAGGAGATTAGCAGATGTCCGCAGAAAAACAAAAATACGAATCCGAACGGCGCGTTCTTAGTGAAATACAAACTAAACAAAAATACGCAGACGAACGCCGCTTCGATCAGAGGAAAAAAAGGAGGAATTTTCGCATTACAACGTTTACACTTTCCTCGCACGGAAAGATACCCTAACACGGGTAACAGTTCCGGATAACGGACCTCGGTTCCGCAGGATTCGCAAGCGCTCGGAGAAAGAAAAATCCGCTTCCAGCGCTCGGTTCCCGAATACGACTTGCGTTTTGGTCCATAAAAATATTCTAATATTCGAAATCCTAAGGTGACGTAAAAACTTCCCAAGGAGGCGGCGCCCAGGCTTCCGAAGAGCGCCATAACGTAAAACGGAACCGGATCAGGCGAGTTCGCCAAGCGCAGCAATTCCCCGTTTTAAGTTTTCCCATTCGGATGCGAAACTGATCCGTATGTAGTTTTTGGAATCCGTGAAGATATATCCCGGAACCAGGATCAATTCCTTTTCCTTGACTGCGCGCAGGATGAAGTCTTCGTCCTTGTCCTTGATTTTGAAGAAGAAATAAAACGCACCTTCGCTTTTGGAGATTTCGTATTTGTCCTTTAAGGATTCGTAGACGAAATCCCTTTTTTCCTTATAGTCCGCGATGTAGGGACTCATATCGGTCTTTAGGGCCTCGAGTCCCATCCACTGAGTTACGGAAGGGGCACAGACGAGAGTGTATTGTTGTAAAGTAGTTAACGTTTTTATAATAGGTTCGGGCGCTAGGATGGACGCGAGTCGAAGCCCCGTCATGCTGTATGTTTTGGAAAACCCCGATAACGTGATCGCCTTTTCGTAAAAGGATCCGACCGACACGAACTTCTTATCGTAGTCGAAAAGTTCGTAGATCTCGTCCGAGATCAGATAGGCTCCGGTTTTTTGGGCGAGTTCGGCCAACGCTTCCAGCTGTTTACGGGAAAGGATTTTTCCCGTCGGATTGGAAGGAGAGGAATAGATGATGATCTTGAGTTTTTTGGTAGAGAATTTTTCGAGTTCTTCCGGAGAAAAGGATTCGTGTACCGTGTTCATCCTTCCTCCGTAGATCTTGATGTAGGCCGGATACATCAGAAAGTGCGGGGTCACCACGAGGCATTCGTCGCCTTCGTTTAACAACGCATTGAATAAAAGTAAAAAGGCGGAACTGATTCCGGAAGTGACTAAGATCCGTTCCGGAGTCGCGTAGGAAATTCCGTTGGACGTCTTGTATTTTTCCGCGAGTGCGGAACGTAATTCCGGAATTCCTCCGGTCAGTGTGTAGGCGGTTTTGCCGTCGCGCAGAGCCTTACATCCGGATTCTATAATATTCGCGGGACAAGGGAAATGCGGTTGTCCGATGGAAAGGTTGATCGGATTTTTTAAGGTTCCCGCGAGTTCGAATGCCTTTCGAATTGCGGATGTATCCAGTCCTTGGATACGATCGGCTAAAACATATTCTAACGTACTTTGACTCATACTGAATCCTTTTTGCAATTTGGAACGGAGAGAACCACCGTAAAATAACGTTCCCGTAAGAATCTTTTCAAAAAGTTGGTTTGTAAGTCAAACAATTCCAAAACTGTTCAAACTATATTTCGGGAATTCAGGTTGCCAGAGGATTCCGTCCGGAAAAACGTTGAGTCATGGAAACCGTAAACATCGCCGGTCTTTCCGTTCCCGTTTCTCGGGCCGGAATCAACACGGGAACGCTCGGCTCCGATCTCGTGGAGACGGATTCTACCGTTCGCAATTTATCCAACATTCTCTATCCTTTGCTGGAAGGAAAACCCGTTCTCCTTGTGGGGGACGCGGGTGTGGGGAAAAACGCCCTCATCTATTATATCAACTTCAAACGAAACCATCCCACCTCCCGTTTCAGTTTTAACGAAGATACTCTGCCCGAGGATTTGATCGGTTCGTATCGGATTTTGATGGATGGAAAAGGGTTTGTTTGGTCCGACGGACCGTTGACCTCCGCGATCCGCGCGGGCCATAGTTTTGTCGCGGACGAAATGAATCTTTGTCCTCCCCATATCATCAAACGTTTTTCCACCGTGTATGAATCTTCCTATCTGGAACTCATCGAAGGGGACGGTTCCAGAATTCTCTGCGGAGACGGGTTTAACTTTATCGGTACTCAAAATCCTTCCGAAGGGTTCGAAGGCCGCAAGCCGCTTCCCTTCGACATCACCCGTTTTTTCTCCGTCGTATTCATCGATCCTCATACCCCGGACGAAATCCTTTTCATCCTGAAAAAATTGTATCCCGCTCTGAGCGAATCACTTCTACAATCGTGCATTCGTATTTCCCTCGAAACCGAAGGTAGGGTGGTCGCCGGAAAATTAGGCAAAGGTGATCTGGAGAAGTATCACTTCAATATCCGCAATCTCAAAAAAGTCTGCAACCGTCTGCTCGGGTTGAAGGCCGACACGAAGGAACTTCAGTTTAGAGAGTTTTGGAATTTTTACGCGGAACCGTTCCGTAAAAAAGAGGACCGTGATCTTCAGATCGAACTACTACTGCAGGAAACCGGACTTTCTCAAATTCCAGCTCTGCCCGAGCCCCAGTTCCAGGTTCACAAAGGATTTTTGTACTGCAACGACAAGGCCGTTCCGGTTCGGGACGAGAATCGCGCCAAACAACTGTTAAACGATACCCCCTTGCCTTTGAAACTCCGGGAATTTTCGGAGAAAATCTTCACCGCGGTTCAGTTTCAGGAAAACGTTCTCATCGAATATTCGGAGGAACAGGATCCGCAGATCCTTCTTCCTCTGTTCACCGAAATTTCGGGTCTTCCGCTGGAAACCGTAAGTTTGTGTAAGGGAATTCACACCTCCGACATCATCGGCGCCTTAAAACCGATCGGAGGTTCGCAGGTGGATTGGGTGGACGGTCCTCTGACTCGGGGAATCCGAGAAGGGGGAAATATTCTCATCACCAACCTCGAAGCGGCCGGTGCGGAACTCGTGGAAAAACTGAACATGCTCACGGACGACGCGAGATCGTTGACCCTACCTCCCGAAAGCGGTAAAACGGAACCGGTCCCGCTCGCGGAAGATTCCAGGATTTTCGCGCTCAAACTTTTCCGCAAATCCAAGTCCACGGCGACGATTTCCCGCGCGTTTAGAAACCGTTTTACGAGTATTCTTTTTCCGGATCTGGAAGACGAATCCACGTTAACCGAAATTCTTTCGTTCTATCTTCCCGGCAACAGTCTGATCCTTAAGATGGTCACCTTTCATCTTAAGATCCGGGATCTCGCCAAAAAACGCAGCATCGGTTCCGCCAATCTGCTTCCGTATCTGTTCGGTCTCTCCAATCTTCTTTTTTGGAAGGATCATATTCTGCGTTATGCGGAATCGTCCAAGGGAGAAAACGGTCTCAAGGAAACCGCGGTCCGCGGTGGTAGAATCGCCTATATCAATCAGATCGCCGATCCTAAGGAAAGACAGGAACTCGAAAAGATTCTGGACTTTCAAATTTCCGGAATCGAAATCGAATCGGACTTCTTCAAAATTCTGGAGGAGAAGAAAAAAAAAACTCTGACGACCGCGGTCACCGACGTTGAAAAAAAACGGTGGTGGAATCCGGAATTGCACGAGCGAGAGGCGCTGACCGGTAAAGCCAAACTTCTCAATTCGGGAAATCCGCTTCGCAGAGGTTTGGAGATTGACACTCCCGAAACGGGCGGTCAGGTCAAGGAAGGCGCGGACGCTTGGTACGGCCAGGAAACACGGGGCAATCAAGGACAAGGAGAACCGGCCGGCGGCGGCGGTGCCTGGGGATATCGCACCGAAGAACTTTACAAACAATTCCTCGCCAAACGCAAAATACTTTGGGAATATACGATCCAGGTTTCTTTGAAGGAATTTAAGGAAGTGTTCGGTCAGAGCCTCGAAGACATAGAACTCAATCTGGATCGTTTGTTCGATCCGGAAATCGACATCACGCGTATGTATCGTAACGAAGGAAATCGTATCGACGCTCGGAAATATATTTCCTTTCTTTCGGGAAGAGGGGATTCCAAGGTTTTTGATCGGACCATCATCGACAAAAACGAGGAAAAGTTGAAAGGTGTGGAAGTCGCCTTTCTCGTTTCCAAATCCAGAAGAATCTTTAACTTCGAATATGCGGTCGCCGTGATTTCGGCGATGTTGTCCTCCGCGTATATTCTCCGCGAACACGAGGTGGATTTTTCCATCCACGCGTATTCCGATCGGAACAACAAAAAGGATCGTATCGATCTGATTCCGATCAAACGTCTGGACGAGGAATACGACGAGGCGAAGGAAGAGGAGATGTTCAATTATCTCCGCACCGACTGGCAAGGCGATTCCGTCGAGGAATATCAACTTCTCGAAAAAGTGGAAACTTATTTTTCGCCCGAAGCTCAAACAAAAATCGTCGTGATGATTTCCGATTTCCGAGGACAAAGAGGAAAGGCCGAAGTCGAAGACGAAATCAACTCGCGCGACAACCGCAAACTTCATGCGGAAATTCTTAAAAACCAAAACAGAAATTACGTCTTTCTCGGTGTGGGTTTGGGTAGAAGATACATCGCGGAACATCTGTTTCAGGATTCCATCCAGATCACTTCGGACAACTTTTACAATATGCCCAATTTGATCGGAACCGAACTCGGCAGATTGATTTTGACCCATCACAGTATGAGAAATTGATCGTAGAGGTTTTCGTATTCGTTTCCTAAAGGACGTCTTCCGACGTAGGCGTTTTTAGTCGTCCGAAGGAAAACATACGAACTGCATGGGAATCTGTGCGGCCCGGTTCGACACGAAACCGGAAGATAGTTACGTTAAAAGACGGCTTTTTCGAATTCGGAAAAAGGACGTACTCCGCGCGTCTTTGTAAAACCGAGTAGTTTTTCACTTGGCCCCGGCCTTTTATTCAAAAAACTGGATTTACTCCCTTTGCCTTCTTACGGATCCGAGCGCGCGGATCAAAACCGCGTCCAAATCGTAAGTCGAAACGGCCGCGTAGAATATCCGGTCGGCAAACAGGAGCGAAACGATCATGACGAACAAAAAGGAAGATTCCGGACATTCCCCTTTGGTCAACAAAAAGGCCAAGTTCAACTTCGAGCTGATTTCCTTCCTCGAAGCAGGAATCGTTTTGTCCGGATCGGAAGTCAAAAGTCTCCGCGATAAAAAGGGAAATCTCACCGACGCTTTCGCAAAGATAAAAAACGGGGAAGTGTTTCTGGAGAACTTCTCCATCGCTCCGTATAAAAACGGAGGTTATTCCAATCACCCCGAAATACGTCCTCGAAAACTTCTCCTTCACAAAAAGGAAATCGAGAAATTGGATCGTCAGGTTAAGGAGAAGGGTTTGGTTTTGGTCGCCACCAAGGTTTATTTTAAGAACAACCTGCGCGTCAAAGTGGAGATCGCTTTGGCCAAACCGAAAAAACTCCACGATAAACGGGACGATATGCAGAAAAAAGACGCGAAACAGGAAATCGCGCGCGCGATAAAATCCGCGAATCGTTACGATTCCTGATCCGGTTAGGCAAACATGGCAAAGGCCGTAAAAAAAAGAAATGAAGAATCCGATGAAACGAAAATCAAAGCCCCTCGTAAAAACGCGGGGGAAAGGATTCCGGTCGTTTCCATCGTGGGAAGACAGAACGTGGGAAAGTCCACGCTCTTCAACGCACTCATCAGAAAAAAATTGGCGATCACAGAGGATTATCCCGGAGTTACACGCGACGTTCTTTCCGCGAGGATTTATCAGGAAGAAAAGGATCTCGACTTTTATCTCTGCGACACCCCCGGGTTGGACATAGAAAATCCGGATCTACTTTCGCAATCCATATTAGAAACCGCTTATAGACAACTTAAGGAATCCGACGTGATCGTCTTCTTATTAGATAAGAACCTGATCACCCCGGCCGACCATGGTCTCCTCGAATATCTCAGACGGGAACCCGCCGTCGCCGACAAACCGATCCTCTACTGCGTCAACAAAGCCGACAAGGAACTGGACGAATTCGATCTGGAGGAATTCTACAGGATGGGGCTCGCCGAGGTGCTTCCCATCTCCGCCCTCGGCAGAAAAAATTTGGGGTTGTTACTTGAGAAAATTAAGTTTTTCTTAAGTAACAAGCCGGGAAAGGTATGGATCGAAAAGATATCCTCCTCCAAAAACAAGGACGCTCCCGCACTTCCCGTGGCCGAAGAGGAATACGAATTCAGGCTCGCCATCGTAGGAAAACCGAACTCGGGAAAGTCCAGTCTTCTCAATGCGATCTGCGGTTACGAACGTGCGGTCGTCAGCGAGGTGGCCGGAACTACACGAGATTCGGTGGATACACTTCTAGAGTTCGGGGAACACAGACTGCTTCTGACCGACACGGCGGGAATCCGAAAGGGAAGTAAGTCCGCGGAGGCGCTCGAATTCTATTCGTATCAGAGAACCCTAAAGTCGATCGAATCGAGCGATTTGGTCGTGCACCTCTTGGACGCCAAAAAAGGTTTCGGCGATTTCGACAAAAAGATCACTTCTCTTCTTCAGGAAAAGGGAAAACCGTTTCTGATCGCGGTCAACAAATGGGACACGATCGAGGACAAAACCGACAAAACGTTTCAGGAATATAAACGGAAATTGTATTCCCGGTTTCCGTTGTTAAACGAAGTGCCGATCATCACGATCAGCGCGACCGAAAAACTCAGGGTAAAAAAACTTCTGGATCTTTCCTTCGATCTTGCGTCCCGTTCCAAACGTAAGGTAAGCACTTCCGAATTGAACAAAAATCTGCGGAACTGGATGGGAACCGCGGCCCGTTCCTTCTCGGCGCATCAACCTCCTAAGATGTTGTATTGTACTCAGGTTTCCACTTCTCCGTTTCATCTGATTTTATTCGTCAATCACGTGGAATATTTCAAATCCAACCTGGTCTCCTTCTTAAAAAAGAAACTTACAGAAACATACGGATTACAGGGAATTCCGGTTCGTCTGGAATTTCGATCGGATCGAAAATGAATTTTTTCCTCGCCGTAGTTTCGAGTTTTTTCGCGGGATCGATTCCGTTCGGATATTGGATCGCCCTTCGTTTTGCGGGCGTGGACATTCGCAAGGCGGGAAGCAAGAACATAGGTGCGACCAACGTCGGCCGACTCGTAGGTTGGAAATTCGGATTTCCGGTTTTACTTTTGGACGTCGGTAAGGGAATGTTGCCCGTTTATCTTTCGGGCGTTTACGTTCCGGAAGGAGGGATTCCCTTCCAACTCCTCTGCGGGGTCGTATCGGTCTGCGGTCATATGTTTTCCCCGTTTTTGGGATTTAAAGGCGGAAAGGGCGTCGCGACTGCGTTAGGCGTCTTTCTGGTTCTCGCACCGATCGCCTGTCTGGGAGCGGTCGTCGTTTTTTTAGCGGTTTATAAATTCTTTAAATTCGTGTCCTTGGGATCGATTTTTGCTTCCCTAACGCTTCCGATCGTTTACTCTGTTTCCTCGATTCTTCTTTTACACGAGGAAATTTCCTATTGGGTACTCGGAACGATGATTTTGGTTTCGGTCGGAATCATTCTCACCCATAGGGAAAACATTCTCCGGATTCTTGATCGGTCCGAGTTGTTCGCCGTACAGGAAGAAAGGGAAGAAGAACGTGATTCAGAGAGAAATCGACGATAACAAAACCCGCGAGGAAAAGATCGCGTTTTTGGATCAGTTCATCCAATATCACCCCGTCTTCGAAATTCCGGATCTTTACAAATGGTTGTATTACGGGGAATTCGGCGAGATTGAAAAACAGGAATTCTACGCGGATCCTACCGAAGACGTACCCGAACTACAATCCATTTTAGACGATCTTAAATCGGAGGAAGGGAAACCTTTTCCGGACCGAGTCTGGGAACCGCTCGGATTTTCGCAACGTTATCTGCTCATCTATCTTACCCCGTACGCACAGAGGGATTATCCGCTCAAACGTCTCGTCAATCTCATACAAAGATCCACGGCGTTTCAGGGTTATCGAATGCGTTTTAAACTCGACTGGATCATTCTCAAGGATCTGATCACGGAAAGAAATCCGGTCTTCACCAAACAGGAGTTTAACGATTTCGAGGACAGGATTCAATTCCAACAACTACCGGACGTTTCTTTTTCCAAAACGTATTGGAACGCGTATCCTTCCAAGTTCCGGATCGTTTCCGCGAAACTTTTTTACGAATATTTTCCCGAGTTCGTGCGCGAGCCCGAAGGATTCTCCCTTTTGACAAGGATGAAGGAAGAAGGGGAACCGGAGCTGGAATTGGCCCAATCCTCCGCCAAGGAAACGAATCCTGAATCGCAGTCGGAAGTTTCCGTTCTTTCCGAGATTGCGGAAAAAAAAACGGTCGAGGAGAATTTCGACTTCGACGGATTATAAGACGAGGGATCGAACCGCGACGGAAACTCTCCCTAACTTCGATACTTCCGCCGTTTACGCGATTCGATTTTCGCTTTACAAAGTCCTAAATCGGCGATTCCAATGGGATAAAAAAGGAATTCGCAGCCATGATGAAAGAAATCAACTACGCTCTACAAAGTTCGACCGGAGCCAGACAGTTTTCCAAGTCCGAATTTACCGTCCGGAATATGCCCGATCGTCTGCATCCGCTTTCCGATCTCGAACAAGTGAACTCTGGAGCGCGTAACATCGCTAAGGTGGGAGTAAACACGGACGACCAAGCCGTACGAAGGGGATATCTGATCGACCTCAACGCCTAATTTCGGTTTAAAAAATCGAAATCGTTTGCGGTTTCTTATCTTGTATCTTCGGAGGTTTTTTTGTTTGAACGTAATCGTCTCGAACGGATCGGAAACGTTTCCGGAATCGTCGCAGGTATCGCTTCCGGAATTCTGATTCCCATACTTTTCGTTCCCGGTTTGAAAGACATAGAATGGCTCACACAATCGGTCGTGACCGTAAGCGGATTTTTGATCCTTTTTTTCGGCGGCCTTTTTCTCTTCACTTCTCTCGGACTCAACGTGATGCGTTCCGGTGAACTGAACCAGATGATTTTGTTCATCTCGTTTCCGATTCCGAAACCGATCGCACGATTGTTGGGATTCGGATTTTTTCTACTCGGTTGTTTGGCGCTCCTTTGTTCGTTGTTGTACTTCCTCGCCTATGCGATCCGTTGGATCCGATGAATTGCCCTCGGCCGTACGAAGAAGCCGTTCCCGGGTCGGTTTTCTTGGCAGAGGCGCGTTGAGCGGCCTTTCGATTTTTTCGGGTTTCGTTTTCTTTTTTCGCGTTTTAGGTCCGGCTGCGATTTCTTGCGTCTGTTTTCTTTTTTTGTTCGTATACGCGTTGTTCGGCGGGGAATCGAAATCGATTGGGGAATCCTGTTTTTCCGGCCTCGAAGAGTTCGCCCGAAACGTTTCGTTTCCTTTGGGAGAATCGGACGAAACCCTCAAAATCAGGAATTCGATCTTAGGAGATTCGTATGTTTGGTTGGTCGATTTCACACCTTCCAAAAATTCGGATTATTATCTATTACGGAAACTTCGTACGGGAAAATACTGTCCCGTACTCAAAACGAAAGGTTACGAAATCAAAGAACGAAAACGGGGAAGCCGGGAAACGGTAACCGTAAAAGTTCGAGGGTCCGGGACGATTTCCGCATTAGAACTTTCTTATGTTTTAGATCGCGACGAAACTTCGTTCCGTTTGTATAGTTGCGCGGAAATTAGGATCGTTCGGTCCGGAAACGCGCGCAAGTTCCGGATCGATTGTTCGGATCCGATTTTCGATTTTTAATCCGCGGAGGTTCCGGCCAAAAGTTTGCGTTTGAGTCCCGTAAATTCCCGTAGAACCGCTCCCAAAAAAAGATCCTTTTTTCGGGTTTCGTCTAACGTGTCGCGATGTCTTAGTACGTAAATTTCCGTTTTGCGAACGAGATAACGTAGATCCTCCCTATTTTTTATCCGTTCTTTAAAACGGGAAAGGAGCGTATCGTAGGAAATTTCTTCGAATTCCGGTCGGGAAAATTCCCGCAAAACGGCTTGGATCGTTTCCAGTAATTCGGAGCGGAAAATTTCGGCGTCGGCGCGATTCACGTTCGTATCTCCGTCTCCTCGCCAAGGCGGAAATTTTCTCCAATAATATCCGTGATCGGGAAAGGAGGAAAGAATCGAATCCGCTTTTTCGATCGATACGTTGTCACAGTTGGCGATGTGCGCTCCCCGGACGTTTACGTTGTATACGGGAAAGTCGAGAGTGGGAAAGGATTCCTCAAACCAATGTCTGTACAAATCCAGAACGTAATCGGTCAAAACCTCCCCGCCTCCCGCAGAGGGAACGAAACGTGTGTCCCGTTTGCGGATGATCGTCTCGTTTATCCTTTCGAGGCTCTGGGTTCGTTTTAAAAGAGTAAGCCATTTTTCGTTGTGATGCGTTCCGGTGGAATGGATTTCCCTTCCCGAATAGGCGAGATCCTGACCTACGAGAAAAATCGGCCGACATCCCAAGTTGCGTAATACGTCGAAGGCCGTGGTCGCGACACTTCCTCCGGATTGAATGTCCCCGACGGAACCCAACAATTTTTCCGCCGTTTGGGAACCCGCCGTCACTTCCCTGCGTAATTCCCCGCTCGCGTCCACCACGTATTTTGCAGTGACCGAATGTACGACGGAGGAGAATTTTTGAGAACGTAAAATGGGGGGAAAACTCACCAAGTCCGCGAAAAGAGGCACGTTAGACGATTCAGCGCCCATAAAATGAAAGAAGGAATGTGTCTGCGCGTCGAGCGTGATGACTCCGTCGGGAACGATTCCGAATTTCAAAAGAGCCTTGAGAGACGTGTCGCAGGAAAACAAAAACACCTTGTCCCTCACCTTGGAAATCCATTCGCACTGGCTTCTGAGCGAAGGACCGGCGGATACGAGCATCGCGGGTGTTCCCGAAAATTTTTCCTTGAGGGATTCGATTTTAGTTCGCGGATTTTTAGGATCCGGAAAGTTGGCCGCGTTGACGAACGTGTTGCGCACCCAGATCCTTTCGAATTCGAACTTCGTCAAAAGATCGCTCATCTTCGAGGAAAGAATTTTCCGAATTTTAGTTTCCAATTCCCCGTAATAGATTTCGTTTAACGCGGCGCTCGCGGCGTTTCTAAATACGCGGATTCCGGATACTCGTTCCACGGGAAGGGATTCGAGATAATTCCAAAGCAGACCGAGCGCCGAGTTTCCTAAAAACAAATGTCTTCCGGGAACGTTCATCACGGATTCGAGAACGTCCTCCCAAAGAGGAAAGACGAGTTCCGGATGTTCATCCACGAGCAACAGAATTTGTCCCGGTTCGAGACGGGAATGGACTTCTTCGATCAAATGAGGATTTCCGAGTCCGATGACCGCTACGAGATCGGTGGAAGAGATCGTCTGCGTTTGTAAGATTCGCAACGCCTGGGTTTTAGGAGAAACCGCGCTCGACAAGGCGCGTCCGTTGAGTTCCAAAAAACGTTCTCCGGAAGTTTTGGCGGGTTTTAACAAAAAGCCCAAACTCGGATCGGCTTCCCTTTGGAAATAGAGGGATAAGTACGGCTTTTTCCCGAATATTTCTCTTGTCTTTTCGGAGAGATTGTGAGACATAATAACCCAGGTGCATTCTAATCCCTGCCCAAATCTGGTCAATTGGAAACATCTTTCCGGAACTTTCGGAAACGAAAAACACAAAAACTATGTATTTAAAAAGTCTGAATATTGTTGGATTCAAAACATTCGCGGACGAAACCGAGGTCCTTTTGGATCCGGGGTTTACGGCCGTCGTCGGTCCGAACGGAAGCGGTAAGTCGAATATCGTAGACGCCGTCAAATGGGTGTTCGGCGAAAAGTCCGCGAAAGGTCTTCGCGGGGATAAGATGGACGACGTCATCTTTCACGGTTCCGAAGCGCGTAAGCCGGCGGGTTATGCGGAAGTTTCGGTCGTCTTTGACAATTCCTCCAAACTGATCAAGATGGATTACCCGACGGTAAAGATGACTCGTCGTCTTTACATGGACGGGAACAACGAGTATTGTATCAACGACGCACGGGTTCAAAGAAAGGATATCGAAAAACTTCTGATGGACACCGGAATCGGAAAGTCTTCGTATTCGATCATGGAACAAGGAAAGGTGGATCGGATTCTTCATTCCAAACCGGAGGAAAGAAGACTGATCTTCGAAGAAGCGGCGGGGGTTTCGCGTTTTAAGGTGGAACGTCAGGAAGCGCTCAAACGTCTCGAAGACACGAAACAAAATCTTCTCCGAATCCAAGACATCATGAATTCCATGAAAAAAGAAATGGAAGTCAAGGAAAAACAAGCCGAGAAAGCGGAAGCCTATTTCAAACTCAAGGCGGAGTTGGACGAAACCGACAAAATCATTCGTTATCTGAAATTCTCCACTCTGACCAAAAAATTAAAAAGCTCCGAAGAGGAGCTGCAGGGAATCAAGGATAAAAACCAAACCTTGCTCGATACGATCAGCGAGGAAACCGGAAGAATCGAAGTATTAGAAAAAGATAAATCGGAAATCGAAAAACGCGTCTCCGATATCGACAAAAAATTATACGATCATCTGTCCCAAACCAAAATCCAAAAGGAAAAGATAGAAAAGAACAAACAGATCATTCTGGAATACGACGAAAGGATTTCCGAGATGACCCGTACGTTAAACGGCGAAGAATCCTCTTTGAGTCTTCTCGTCATTGATTTGGAACGGATCCAGAAGGAATGTTCCGAGCTGGAAGGGGAAATCGAAATTCTCGAGGAAGAGATCGGGAAGTTAAAAGAGGCGAAACTCGGTTTGGAAAAACAAATCGAAGACGAAACTCTTTCCGTCGCGGAAAAGGAATCCAAGATCGCCTCCAACGATAAGACGCACAACGAACTTCGGGAACGATTGAAGGAAGTCATCTTTGAACTGATCAGTCAGTTGGAATCTCGAAAGAAAGAGGCGATCGATACCGAAAACCGTCGGAAGGAATTGAAGGAATTCCTTCTTTCCAAGATGTCCGAATACGCGAGGGAAATCGCCGTTCTGCGTGAAAATTCAAACGTTTCCGATGCGGATAAAATCGCCGCGGTTTTGGAGAAATTACAACTCGGAGAACTACAATCCAAACTCGAAGAGTTCGTTCATCTCGAAGATATGATTCGGAATATTCTTTTCGACCGGGACGGTTTTTTGACCAGAAAGGAAAGTTTGGATCAACAGATCGAAGATCTGATTTTGGAAAACGAAAATCTCACGAGAAACATCAAGGACTCCGGTTTAAGGATAGAATCCCTTCGCGAAAATCTGGAATCGAACAAGGAACAGACCGTATTTTTGGAAAAAAAAGTTTTGGAACTGGGTTCGGAAAAAAATTCCAGACTGGAAGCGGCCAAAGCCATTCAAGTAAGAAAGGAAGAAATCGAAAAGCGGATTCAAAACGCGAAGGATGGAATCCAGAACGTAATTTCCAAAAAGTCGGAATTCGAAAAGGAAGTGATCGACCTCGAACAACAGATCGAATCCAGCTACAACGAATTTTTGGATATGAGTCGCGCTCTCGAATCCGAAAAGGAAGCGCTTCGTAATATTCTCAAAGAGATTCAAACTCTCAAATCCGATATCCAAAAAAATCAGGACGATTTTAAAAACCTCATTCCGGTTCTGACCGAAAAGGAAAGGACCGTTTCCGGTCTCAAGGTGCAGATCGATTCTTTTACGGAGGAACTGTACAACGATTATTCCATCTCCGAGCAGGAGTTATGCGCGGAGTTTCAGGAACGAATTTTGGAACGGACCAAAGAAGAGGTAAAACTCAAACGTCTTAAATCCGATATCCAAATGTTGGGATCCATCAATCCCCTTTCCATCGAGGAATACAGAAGCGTTAAGGAAATTTACGAACATCATCGCGTTCAAAAAGAGGACATAGAAAAATCCAAATCGGACGTGGAAGAAGTTCTGAACCGCATCAACGAAGAATCGGAAAAACTCTTCCGAGAAACCTTCGAAAAAATTCGGGAGAATTTTCAGGAAACGTTTTCCACGTTGTTCAACGGAGGACGGGCGATGCTCGAACTCACGGAAGGAGAGGACAGTCTCAACGCGGGAATCGAAATTATGGCGGAACCTCCGGGCAAACACGTTCAGAATCTGCGTTTGTTGTCGGGCGGTGAAAAATCGATGACCGCGATCGCGTTGTTGTTCGCCATCTATATGGTCAAACCTTCCCCGTTCTGCTTTTTGGACGAGATCGACGCGGCGTTGGATGAAGCCAATAAACTCCGTTTCTGTCAAATTTTGGACAAGTTCAAGGATAAGTCTCAATTCATCGTAATCACTCACGCGCAGTCTACGATCAACCGAGCCAATTCCTTATTCGGAGTTACCAACGAAGAACCGGGGATTTCAAAAATTCTTTCCTTAAAGTTGGACGAGGCTTCGGCGATCGCGGAACGCGCTACGGAAACCGCCGTCTAACGCGGATTAGACGAAGCTACGCGAATTGACGAAACACTGTAGGACGCGTGTCGGAGAAACGCTCTTAGAAGGACAAACGTAGGTAAGACGGAGTCGGCGGATCTAAGAGGGGAGTTTGCGCTTTGTCCGGTGTTTTCCTTTGGATGTCCGAAAAAAAAAGGACGAACCAATGGGGACGAACGAATAAACCATTAGATCGTTTGGATCGCAACCTTCGTTTTCGAGCCGAGCGGTTTTCGGCGAATTTTTCCGTTTGAAGCCGAAATTTTTTTCTGATAGAAACTGTTTACGATTTCCGTAGATAAAAAAAAGAGCGGGATTTTACCCGCTCTTTCGGTCTGCGACTTTCGGATCCTATTTCCGAAACGTTCGCTGTGGTAGTTCCTACTTTTTATTCGCGTTATACGCCGTTACCAGACAATCGTTGAACGGTTTACACTGATTTTTGTGGGATTCGAAACAAGCCGCGACCGCCTGCGTGTGTTTTTTGCAGGAGTTCAAACAGCCGGCTTTTACTTTCGTTTTTTCGTCGGCGCTCAATTTTCTGGGAGCGTTTTGCTCCACACAACCGTAATAAAATCCGCAGATTTCGTTACAAAGAGGGGATTGAGCCGAAACCGATCCGGCAAGAAGGAAGAGAGAAAGAACCATCAGAAAAAAAGTTTTCAATGTATTCTCCTTAATACGATTAGCGACGCAGGGATTCGAACCCCGGACCTGCGGATTATGATTCCGTTGCTCTAACCAGCTGAGCTACGTCGCCGCTTTTGGTTGGACCCGAAACTTTCGGTTCCAGTGCTATTTTTTTCAGGGGAATCGCCCTGTCAAGGTTTCTTGACGCTTAAGATTTCCAGATTTCCAACAACGATTTCCACGAGGAAGCTGTTGAAATTTCCTCGATTTTTATCGTCGCAACTTCCTGAGTTTCCCGATTTTCGAGGACGACCCTTTTTCGAAACATTTCGATCGCGTTTTCGTATTCCTTTTGAAGAAGGTTTTGGAAATAACTTTCTTCCTCGTCGATCTGTCTCGAAATCCGTGCAGCAAACCTGTGTTCGGTGAAATCCCTCCAGGATTCGTTTTTGGAAAAAATCGGAGCGGAATTTTTTTGATCTCCGGTTTTATGTGCCTCCCGATTTTCCAGCGCGTCCAAAAGACAAGAGGAAAGTACAAAGACGAGAAAGGAAGGACTAAAACAGGAATACGTCCGTAGTTCGAAAATAGGTTCGGTCCGATTTCCGTAACCGGGAGAAGTTTTCCGATCGAGGGCGGCCACGATGTGCGCGGAGCGATTCATCCACGCGGGAAACGATTCCGGGAATTCGGAAAAGTCTATTATAACTTTATAAAGTTTTAATTCGATTTCTTTGACGATCTCGGAGAAGAAATGCGCGGCAAAGACGCTTTGTAATCCTCCGAGCCTTTTTGTGATCAGAAAAATCCCTTCGGAAGTTTCGTATATCCTTTCGATCAACGTTTCCGGAAGGGAAAGTTCCGAAATCTCCTCCAAAGTCCGATCGTCCTCCAATTTGTATTCGAGTCGATACGGGGCCGAAATACGCGCGTTTTTCCCGTATCGGGCCCGTTCGGTTTCGATCCTTTCCTCGACTTCTCCGATTCGGGAAACCGTGTTTCCTTCGTTCTCGGATCGATACGGAACATACAAAAAATTCCCCCAAACAAAAGGAGGAAATCGGCGGGAAGGAAGACCGGTATAAAAGGGAGTGGAATATTCTTTCAGGGGCCGCAGGCTGCGTTGTGAACGTCGGGATCCGGATCCGCCGAAAATTTCTTCCGGAAATTCCACCACATATTTCGCCTTCTTTTCTTCCGCCCAAGTTTTCATTTGAGAATAAAATTCCGTTGAAACTTCGTGAGGGATGGGATCTGGATTCGTAAAAAATTCCCAATCCTCTTTTCGAAAGATCTGTTTTATTTCGGCTTCACTCAGAAAGTGGATGGGCTTCATTCGAGTCTCAATATTGAATAAATTTTATGCAGAATGTTTCCTACCGGTACCGACCATGTACGATATTTAAGCTAGTTGTCGATTCGATTGGAAAAACGGTAAAATCTGCTACCGCATTGTATTTTAGGGCTTGCCTGCGGTTCAAGGAATTTTACTTTGTTTTCGGATTCGCTACCAAGTTGCCGGAAAGGAAGAGGCGTCCTCTTTTTTGGGATTTTCGGAGAATTTCATCGTTTGGTACGAAATTTGCAATCACTAAGAAAGACGCACGCAACGCGTGAATTAGAGATTATTTTTAATACTCGAAGACAAACAGGAGAATAGAATGTCCAGAACACCTAGTGAAGTTATCGCCTACGCAAAGGCGAATAACGTTCTTTTCTACGATTTCCGTTTTACGGATATCAAAGGAGCTTGGCACCACGTATCGTATCATACAGGTTCCATTACCGAGGATTCCTTCAAAGGTCTTCCTTTTGACGGGAGTTCGATTCCTGCATGGCAACCGATCGATCGTTCGGATATGCAATTGATTCCGGATACGGATGCGATCTTTCTGGATCCGTTTACCGCGGATCCTACTTTGGTTGTTTTCTGCGACGTATTCGATATCTACAAAGGCACCGCTTACGAGAAGTGTCCGCGTTCGATCGCCAAAAAAGCGCTCAAATACCTGGATTCGTCCGGCTTGGCGGACACCGCTTATTTCGGTCCCGAAAACGAATTTTTTATCTTCGACAATATTAAAGTAAGAGATGCGATCAACGTTCAATACTACGAGATCGATTCTTCCGAAGGGATTTGGAATTCCCACACGGATTTTCCTGGTTCCACCAACACCGGTCACCGTCCCGGAACGAAGGGAGGGTATTTTCCTGTGGCTCCCGTGGATTCGCAAGTGGACCTGCGGGCATCGATCGTAAAAACTCTCCACCAGATCGGCATGGAAACTTTCGTGGTTCACCACGAGGTGGCGCAAGGGCAAGGTGAGATCGGTGTGAAGTTCGGAACTTTGATCGAAGCTGCGGATAACGTTCAAAAATTGAAATACGTCGTGAAGATGGTCGCCCACCAATACGGTAAAACCGCAACATTCATGCCGAAACCTCTGTATGGTGATAACGGTAACGGGATGCACTGTCACCAGTCCATCTGGAAAAACGGAGTGAATCTTTTCGCGGGTAAGGGATATCAGAACCTGAGCGACACCGCTATGAATTATATCGGCGGCGTTCTATCCCATGCGAAGGCTTGTGCCGCGTTTA
>NZ_RQFA01000041.1 GCF_004770155.1 Leptospira gomenensis
GCGATCTGCGGAAAAGAAAACAATGAGACGAATCAATGTTCGGTTAGGAACGGGAAGTTGGACGTTGCTTGGGGCTTTGGCGCAGGCGCACGGGGTTTCTCGTTGTTATTTGTTTAATTATCTGTTGTATTTGGAAGAGGTCGGGGTTGGAGATTCTATCGAAGACACGATGAACGCGGGAGTTCCCACATTTCACAAGCACTACAACTATATCCTCCACCTCGATCTCACCTTCAACAGAGTCACCCGGCGACTACAATGTTTCCCCGAGTCCTCCTTTTACGCCTTTGAATACCGAGAATGGCACAAAGAGCCGGATGAATCGGATTCGGACGAACCTACAAACTAAAACCGGCTTCCGATCAATACCCGGCCCAGCTTGCCCAGGTGGACTCAAGAGCGCCTCGCACGCAAACGCACCGCACCCAGATCACCCAGCGGCTCTTCGTATGCGCCGCGCAATGCAGCGCATATACACGTATACACATCTCACACAACATCTCTGCAAGTCCGCGCTGACCGCGCACAACTTCGCGCCGACCACGCACAACACAACATGCCGTTCTCAATTCAAAAAACGGAGCGATTGACTACAGCCTCGGGGACCGCTCCACTCCCCATTGTCCCACTGCTCTGCCTTCAGCCTTTCTACGCGCTCCGCGAAAGCCGAAGGGAGGACCTGCATCGACATTCTCACATGTGAGAAAAAACAAACAAGCAGATGGACAAACGGAAGGATGAGCGAACAAACAAAACGGAAGGAGGAACAAACAAACTCACCTACAAACTTCGACCTACACCCACACGAGCCCCCGCCTCACTCACACTCACAAACAAGACGAATCACCAAGCAGGCCCACTCTACCACGTACAAACACTCCCCGACACAAGCAGCAAGCAAGCAAACGAACAAACAAACGAACAAACAAACAAGCCACCCATCCAACCAGTCAGCAAGCAACTTACGTACGGATCAACCTGCAACCTGCCAACTCGCCAACCAACGGACACAAACCCTCTCAGGCTGGTAAGACAAACCGGCGGTCAAACGAATTCATTCACAAACTAGGAGATACCCGACTCGCCCCATGAGCGCACGAAACGAAACAAACAAACAAAAACGTATAACGAATCAATCCAACGACCGACTAACACAGCCAAAACCAACCGGCAAAACCCACTGCCACATTCAACCTCAACCGGACTCGCTCTGGCTGTAACTCTTCTCAGCTTCTGAACTGCAACATCCTAAGATATAGGTCACACTTGTCAGCGCTTCCATACAAAAAATCTCCCCCGCATGAATCCAAAGAGCAAATCTAACTTTCATCCGAACGCGAATCGAAATACCGAAAACTGAATTACTACTTCGTTTACCAATCGATAGGAAAATAATCTTTCAAAAACTTTCCGCACCAATGTTTACCCGTAAGAATTCCGTCAAAAAAAGGATCACAAACTCGAGCCGCGCCGTCCACGATATCCAAAGGCGGTTGAAAATCATGAACGTCCTGTTTCTTTTTGGATAACTCCGCGGGATCCTCGTCGGTAACCCAACCGGTATCGACCGCATTCATAAAAATTCCGTCCTTGGCGAAATCGCTCGCAGAAGTGTGAGTCAACATGTTCAAGGCGGCCTTGGCCATATTCGTATGCGGATGCCTGTCTTCCTTTTTAAAACGATGAAACTTTCCTTCCATCGCAGAGACGTTTACGATATGTTTCTGACCCGTATTATCTCTTCGCATAACGCCAACTAGACGATTGCACAAAACGAACGGCGCTACGGAATTGACTAGCTGCACCTCCAACATCTCCGAAGTAGGCACCTCTCCTAATCTTAGTCTCCAACTGTTCGTTTTTCTCAAATCGACCTGTTGAAGATCGGCGTCCAATTGACCCTCGGGAAAAACGGTTTCCAATTCGAAGGAATTGTCGTGTGAATACGGAATTTGGGAGAGAAGCGCCGAAGAACGGATTCCTACTCCGGGAATTTTTCCGTTCCAACCGACGGGAAGAGCCTTTTCATCGGCAAGATTTTCCCCTCCGAAAGTATTCAACCTGGCTTTGCAATCGGAATACAACTTCAATAAAGAAGCCGCCTCCATTGGTAAATCATGATATTCTAATAGTTCATTTTGTATCAAATGGGAGTAAAAACCCGGCGGACGACGGACGGTTTGCGCCGCGTTGTTGATCAGTATATCCAACCTATCTAGGTTCTGTTCGATATATCCCGCGAAAATCTCCACGCTCGGAGTATGTCTCAAATCGAGACCGAAAATTTGAAGACGATCCGACCATTCACGATAATCCGCTTCCTTAGAAAAACGCAAAGCCGCATCCACGGGAAAACGCGTCGTCGCGATCACAGTAGCGCCCGCACGCAACAACATCAGAGTCGCCTGATAACCGATCTTCAATCTCGCTCCCGTGATGATGGCTACTTTTCCGTGTAGCGATGCCGTCTGAAACCGTTTCTTATAATTCAGATCTCCGCATTCCTTGCACATGGAATCGTAGAAGAAATGCAAACGAGTATATTCCTTTTTACAGACGTAGCAGTTGCGCGGCGAATTCAGCTCCGGTGCGTTCTCGCTTCTCCAAATATCCGTTTGATCGGCGATCTGAAGCGGGGCCGTAAAAACGGTTTCGGTTCGAGCGACACGAATGCCCGTCAAGGCACGCGCTTTTTTTTCGGAAGTTACGATTTCTTTTCTGCGGGAATGTTTGATCGTTTTATTTCGAATACGAATTTCGTTCCGGTCAGGACGGGAAATTTTCCCTGCGACGATCATCAAAGCGATTCGTTCTTTTTCGGGAATGCCCGTCAGCAGCTCTGGTTTTTCGGCCAAGGTTTCCAAAAAACGGATACATTCTTGAATCTCGTCAATGCTGGAATTTTTTCTGTCGTCCTGTCCGGAATCGTTCATGAGCCGTCACCGTTTGCAAAAGAAAATGACGCACGACATTCGAGCGTTCTTCTTTCCTTCCAACCATAGCGAAAAAAAGAGGCGATTGAGCAACTCTATTTCCAGGAGAAACCGACATCCGATGATACGAAAAATCCCGATAATAGGTCGTTCATTGCCGTTTTTCCGACGTTCGTTGAAAATTAGTTTCCAAAAATAAATTTCCGGGTACGATTCCGGACAAAAGGAGAATCGAATGACGAAAAAAATGTTGTTAATGATTTTTTCAATCTGCCTGATGATAACGATCGGAACGGTATACGCTGGCAACGTTCAATCCGGCTGTACGTTCAACGGCAAAAAGTTATACGGAAAAATTCAGATTGTAACGAGTTTTCCGGACGTGAAAGTACAGGAGGTAACGTCCTTTCCCGACCTAAAAGTTCAAAAGGTGACTTCCTTCCCCGACTCTTGCGGTAAATGGGAAATCGTAAATTCCTTTCCGGACACGAAGGTCCAGTTCGTAACCAGTTTTCCGGATATAAAGATCCAATACGTGACGAGTTTTCCCGGAGAAAACTAAGCGGATCTTTTGGAAAAATGAAATTCGATTTACAAGAAATCATTTTTTGTAAATCGGAATTCTAAACTAAGATAACAAACCGGATAAACGGATCGTCGATTCGAACCGCCTACCTTTCGAGCTTCTTTTCCCCGATATTCGTCGAAAATTCTGCTTGAGATTGAAATCGCATTTTATTTTATGTCCGAGTGATTTTCGAACCAGAAAATAAGAATATCGGTCTATATTCCGCATGAAACTACAAAAAGAGATTTGGACGAACGAAATTCTAAATTGGCTGTACAGTCCGGCGTCTAGAGAGTTGGAAGCCAAAGAACTCATAGAAAATTTAAATCAAAAAATTATAGAAGCCGGAATACCCGTATGGAGATTTTTTACGAGCGTTCCGACCATGCATCCGGAAGTAATGGTGCGTTCCATCATATGGACGTTAGGCGAAGAAACTCAGGTTCTTTTTATACCTCACGGAGCCTTAAACGATCAACAATACATAGACAGTCCGATCTATCTAATACGCGAAGGTAAAAAGGATTTCATCCGTTGTAAATTAGAAGGACCGGACGCAGATCTATCCTATCCCATCTGCATCGATCTAAAGGAAAAGGGAGCAACGGATTATTGTATCTTTCCTTCCTTCTTTGCGCCGAATACGCGCAGCGTGGTATCGTGGACTACGAACGCACCCGGAGGATTTACCGAAGAACAGATCGAATCGTTGCGCTCCCTACTCGGCCCCTTGTCCCTTCGGTTGGATTTGGAATCCAGAAAATTCGCCGTCAACGAACTCCTGGAAGTCTATCTCGGGCCGAACGCCTCCAAACGCGTGTTATCCGGAGAATTCAGACGGGGAACCGGAGAAACGATTTACGCCGCAATCCTATGCGCCGACCTACGCGACTTCTCTTCCTTAAGCGAAAACAATTCCCCGAAAAAGATCGTCGAGATATTGGATCACTATTTTGAAATCACCGCGCAGCCGATTCAGGAGGAAAAAGGAGAAATTCTGAAATTCATCGGCGACGCGATCCTCGCCATTTTTCCGGCGGAAAACGATCCGAAACCCGCCTGTGAGTCCGCGTTAAAGGCAGCGCAAAAGATCGACTCTTCGATCCGTAATTGGAACGAGGAACATCCCGAATCGACCGTTCGCATGGGAATCGCCTTAAACGTAGGCGACGTAGTCTACGGAAACGTAGGGGCCAAGGATCGTCTGGATTTTACGGTAATCGGAAATGCGGTCAATCAGGCGTTCCGGGTGGAATCCTTATGCAAGGACTTTGGAAAAAATATATTAACGACGGAAGAATTCGCGGAGATTGCGGGAAAGGAAAACTTCGAATTTTTAGGCGCGCGTCAATTAAAAGGAATCACTGGAAAACGGGATATTTATACCCCTTTGGGACAAAAGTAAAATCGTTCAAATCGAATCGAATAGAAAAGGGGCGGATCCGTTCGGATCCGCCCCTTTTCCCACAACACTTTTCCGAACCAATTTAGAACATTAAAAAATTAAAATATTCTAAAATTCAAAACGAATCGCGTTCGAAAAACTTCCGTCAAAGCCGCTGTCGATCAGCCCGCCGAATATTGATCCATAAGGGATTTCGCAATTACTCTGAGAGCCATTACTTCCTCCGCTCCTTCAAAGATGGAGAATACGCGAGCGTCCACGAAATAGCGGGAAACCGCGTATTCTTCCGCGTAGCCCATACCTCCATGGATCTGCATCGCTTCGCGGGTAACCCATTCGGCGACTTTAGAAGCGTAGAACTTAATCAAGGTCGCTTCCATCTGTCCTTTGTGTTCGTCCAAAAGATTGGCGACGTGATTCGCAAACTGACGGGACGCCTGCAGGATGACCGCCATTCTCGCGATCTTATACTTGGTTAAGTTGTATTCGTAGATCGGTTTTTGGAACACAGCTCTTTCTTGCGCGTAACGAAGAGCCGCTTCGAGAGCAGCCTGCATCACACCGTGAGCCCGCGCCGCGGTTTGGATTCTTCCTCCCGCAAACCCTTCCATCTGGAAGTAAAAACCTTTTCCTCTACCTTCTTCTCCGCCTAACAGGTTCTCTGCGGGAACGAAGTAGTTGTCGAAGGAAACTTCGAAAGAGTGCATACCGCGATAACCGATCGTTCCGATCGCTTTTCCTTCGATCTTTCCGCCTTCGGGTTGTGTGTACGTAAACTCGTGACCGGTAAAGGAAGGTTTCTCAGCGAGAAGAATGGAAAGTCCTTTGTGTTTTAAAGAAGGATCGGACTCCGTTCTGCAAAGAATCAAAAGGAGGTTCGCGTAACCCGCAAATGTACACCAGGTTTTAACTCCGTTGATCACCCAACCGCCGTTCACAGGTTTTGCGGTAACGGAAACGCCGGCAACATCGGAACCGTAGTTCGGTTCTGTCACCATAATCCCCGCCATTTTTTCTCCGGAAGCGAGAAGAGGAAGCCACTTGTCCTTCTGCTCTTGTGTTCCGCCTTTCAGAAGCGCCTTCGACATGATTTCCGGTCTTGTGATCAAAGAACCCGCGATTCCCAAACCGCCTCTGGAAAGTTCTTCGGTAACCACGAGCATGGAAAGATTGTCCGGTTTGTCGTTCGGCTGAATTCCTCCGTAAGACTCGGGAATACAAAGACCGAAACATCCCATGTCCTTGAGTCCGCCGATGATGTCTTCGGGAATGATATCGTCGTGTCTATGAACGTGTTCCGCGTGAGGCATCACCACGTCTTCCGCGAACTTTTTGAAAGTCTCGCGGAACATCTCGTGATCGTCGTCCAGACCGTAAGCGCCGAAGTGACCTTTTGCTACGATCTTATCGGCGATCTCGTTGTAGTTTTGAATCGCCATCGCGTTTTCTAAGAATTGGTTGATTTCTTCGTTGTAAATCTTGGCGACGAGATCCGAAGCGCCGATTCCGTATTCGGAAGGACGGGAACTGATTTCGGACCGAACGTGGTTGACGGTTTCGGCCGCAAACACGACCGCCATTTCCTGTTCTAGATCGCCGGTTCCCCGGGAGGTATCCCAAGCGTATTCGATAAATTTCTCAGCGATTTTTTGTTCGGACGTAAGCCAAGCGATTTGATACTGAACGAGTTGGTTTTCATCCATCTTATCCACGGAAACTTTTCCGTTTACGCTGCAGCGTTTAGCAAGGGCTTTTGTAACTTCTTCGATCACTCCCGCAGAAACGGAAAGTGCTTTTTTCGCGGTTGTTTGATCAACGGCGGTCTTGGTTGCGCTCATGGGTTTTTAATCCTGAAGTAAAAAATTCGAAACTTAAACCTACAAAATCACGACTTCTCACCCTGTCATTTGCTTTTTGAGCGTCATTCTCAGGGATGATCCGATACGATCCAATGCAGAACGTTCGAATATTATGTCGATATGTCGGAATTAGAAAGAGGGAAACAAGTCAAACGGAGCAAAGATACGGGCCGCATTCCGTCTCGGCAAAGCCGATTCGGAACCGCGCTTTCCGCTCCAGTCAAGAAATTGAAATTCTCAGAAATGGAGGATCGACCGAAATGTCAATTTCTTGACTACGCATCAATCGCTTGCGGGGGATTAACGAAGCGTAAACGATTAAAAGGAAAATTATGGATTATCTCGGGAAGTCCTTCGAAATCGGCTTGGTGATTCAAACATATCACATCAACAAAAACGTATGAAAAATTCGAATACTATTGTTCGTGTTTTGGTTCGCTCGATCGTATTATTTTTTCTTTTTATTATATACGTTTCGTGCGTCTCTTCTGTAAAAAAGCGCGCTTTAAAAACTCCATTTTCATTCACTACAATTAAGGTTTTAAAAGTAAGGTGAACGTGAAAGAACTCGACTCGATTCTATCAATATATCGATAAACGCCATGGACAAAGCTCTTTCCAACGTCAACTTTGAACGCAGTAGAATAGGAGCCTTGTGGGAGCGATTGGAGCATAGTCAGCGCCTACAATTTTTTTGAATCAATCCGAACGAGGATAAAAGAAAAATTCTAAATTAAAAAAATAGAGGATCGAATTCGATGTCAAATCATCCTCGCCGATTTTAACGGAGGAAAACGACCCTATTTCATCTTAGTCAAAAAATTGCGACTTTCAAAAAAACGGCAATTCCCTCTTTATCGCACGACGTAATCCTGAACCTTATACAAGACCGTAAGCCTCGCCAAAATCAGAATCAGATTGAGCGCAAACAGATATAAAAACGGTCGATCGATGATCTCTTCGTCTTCGGCCTTGATAAAAAGGTATAAAGGAACCGCAAACGTAAAAAGACGGATCGTATTGATATACTCGGACCAGAAATGATAATGATTGGCGATCGCGATCATCAGGATCACCAGAAAAAAACCGACCTTGTAAAAGGTTCCTTTCTTCCAAGAACCGGTAAACGGAATCAGAAACATGGTCGCAAACTGCAGCACCAGGGGAAACTTGGAAAAGGATCGAACGATATGTTTTATCCCGCCTCCGCCGACAAAACTCTCGCCTAACTCCATTAGATATTTGTAAATTCCTTCGAAAGGAATCATAAAAACCGCAAGTCTCGTCGGCGTCCAATTCGGCAAAGTATATTTGAGATAAATCTGCCAAAGAATCGGAACGAGCAATGTGGAACCTACGATCAACGACCTTTTGAAGTCCTTTTTTGACAAAGCCGCAAGCCCCAAAGCGAAAAGGTAGAACAACGCCGGTTCTTTCGTAACCAAGGCCAAACCGGAAAGAAGATAAAACGGAATATAACTTTTTTTTTGGTAAAAATAAATCGCGAGAACGATCAGGGAAACCATGATCGTATCGCTTACCAGAACGGAATAACTCGCCAAAGTGAACGGCGAGATAAGATACAAAAGCGCCCAATGAGACTTGTCGTTTAACAGAACGCGTAATGCGAGATAGGAAAGATAAAGGAGGGATAAACTCAGGATATACATCCCGGCGATGTTCCCCCATTTACCGAAAATTCCCCAAAACGATATCAACAACGGATAACCGATCCGTGGGGCGCGATACGTCGCGTCAAAACCTTCCGGCCATTGAAAACTGAAGTTGGAGATCGATCTGGAATAGTAATAAAAAATCTGACCGTCGTAACCTGCTCCGAGATCCCCTTCTTTTCCCTTAAAGGCGATCACCCCGCTCGGAGATTCGGTTTCGTTTTTTTTGATAAACTCTTCTCCGAAATTGACCATGGAAGAAGGATTCCACTGATACCTGGACCAGAGCGACAACGTGACAAAACCGTAAAGCACCGCGAGAACGAAGAAACCTTTTACGGGAGAATCGAACCTGCGCAAGAAAGATTCAAATTTTTGCATATTCTTAAGCCCCGAGGAGTTTTTTACGGAGAAGTTTGAGGGCAAAGGCGATCGCCTGCTTCAAAACCCTTTTATTAAAGGATGAATTGGAAAAAACGTAATGAATTCCGATTTCCCTGATCGTTCCCCGGTTTTTTGCGACGATCGATAAGGCTTCCATGTGGAAGTCGAACGCGATCGATTCGAGTTCGGACTGAGCGATCCAGGTAAAGGCCCGTTTGGAGTATTTTCGATAACCCGAAGTACAATCCTTCAATCCATAACCGAAAACGTCGAAGAGCCCTGGAGAAATACAATAGTTCATCACTTTCGCCGCCGAAAACGATATTAACTTTCTGTAAAGTGGAACCCCGTCCGAAGTCACTCGACTTCCGATCACCAAGTCGGCTTCGGTATGGATGAATTCCGGGAGTTTATCGGGATCGTGCGAAAGTCCCGCGTCCATCGTAACCACGGAATCGTATTTTTTTTCCAGGGCGAATTTCATTCCGTCCTGAAGACCGCCGGGAATATGCGTGTTCTTTTCGTGACGGATCGTAAACAACTTCTTAGGATGTTTTTTGATCAACGCCTTCAAAATCTCCGGCGTTTTATCCTTGGAAGCGTCGTCCACCACGAGAACGTCCGAATATTTCAGAGCGCGTTCTACGACCTCCCGAATCGTATCCTCCTCGTTGTAGGCGGGAATTACGACGAGGTTCCTCATTTTTTGATTTCGAAAACGGACTTATCCGCTTCAATCCAACGAATCAGACGTTCTACGCCTTCTTTCGGTTTGAATTTGGGATCGAACCCGAACTTCTTAGCCTTGGTGATATCGCAGATAAAATAACGCATATCTCCCGGTCTCTCCGCGTCGAAGACGATCTCCTGTTTTTTACCGAGGATATCTCCGATCATATGAATACATTCTAATAGAGAAATTTTATGATCGGGCCCGCCTCCGATATTGAAAACTCCGGGCGTCGGATTTTCGAACCAACGAAGATAACTTTCCGCACCGTCCGCGGCGTAAAGAATATCCCGCGCCTGTTTTCCGGTGCCGAAAATCCGCAGAGGCATACCGAATACGGATCGAATCGCGAAGTTGGCCACCCAACCGTGATCCTCTCCTCCGAACTGACGTTCGCCGTAAATTCCGGTGAAACGAAAAGAAGCCGCCTTCACCTTATACATATCCACGTATGTGCGAACGTAATGTTCCGCGCTCATCTTGGAAGCGTGAAGCGGCGAAATTTCCCCTACCATAACCGGTTGTTCTTCTCCGATAGCGACCGGAGTCCTTTCGTAGGAGGTGGCGCCCTCTTTCAAAGTATCGTTGATCGAATTTCCATAGACGTGGATCGAGCTGGTGTTCACCACGGGGATATTCCGTTTACGCGCGGCCTCAAGAACATTAAAAGTTCCTAATACGTTTGTGGTAAAATCGAGTTCCGGATCCTCCCAGGAAATCGTCATCGCGGGTTGTGCGGCGGTATGAACGATAAAATCACATCCGACGGTTCGGTCCAAAAGATGCTCCAGATTCCGGATATCTCCCTTAACCATAGTTACGCCGAGTCCCTGCAGAAAATTCCAATTGTATTCGCGGGTCGCCTCGGTTCCGTATCCGGTCCGTTTCAATTCGTATTTGGTCATACTATCGTAGCTGACAACGTCCCAACCCTGTTTGCGGAACGTTTCGCAAACGTGGGAACCCAAAAATCCGCACCCTCCGGTCACTAAAACTTTCTTTGCCATGTATTATTTCCCTTTTGTATATTCAATAATTACAATATTCTAAATCGATTTCCGGAACGAATTTCAATTCCCGGACCATTTCTTTTTAAACATAAGTCCGATCACCGAAAAGAACTCGCGGGCGATGTCTTTTTTAACAGATTCGATCGGACGATAATACGAAATCGGAATTTCTATGCAGCGCATATACGAACGTACGGTTTCCATCATCAATTCGGGAATGATCCGTTTATCCTTCATCTCCAGACCGGGCCGTATCTTCGCGTAGGAATCCTTCCAGATGGCGAAATACGAACACATCGCGTCCGTGAATCTCGGCTCCATTCCCCACCAGAAAACCTCGATCAGTTTTCCAAGGATCAGATTGATCACGCGAACTCCGGGCAGAAGATTCGAGCCTTGTTCGATCATCTGCCTCGTGGTCCTCGTGCCGATAACCATGTCCGAATCCTTGAGATATTCCAGAAGTTTGGGATAGTCCTTGGACCTGTACGATCCGTCCGGAGTCACTACTACGGCGATATCCCCGGAGGCGGACTTGATTCCCAGATCCACCTGGATTCCGAAAACGTCCGGCTGAAGAACGTCGCAATGAATCACTTTCGCTTTTTCTTTTTTAGCGATTTCTAATGTTTTATCCGTCGAACCCGCGTCCACTACGAGGATTTCGTCCACTTTCCCCTTAAAATCCACGATCACGTCCGCGATGGAACGTTCGTTGTTTTTCGTGGGAACGATCAGAGTCGTTTTGAATTTCGCGAACTCCTCGTTCCGTATCTCGTAAACCGCGTGATGATAGTCCTGCATCGAATTGATGTTAAAGTATTCTACGTTCAATTCCGTCGCAAAGACTTGTCCGCTTTCTTTAGCCATACGATCGATGACGTCGGTGATTTCGATCACTCCGCTTTTCGGGGAAGGCGGGGTCGTTTTGAAATATTCGAAATACGCGGGGGTAAAAAGATAACTTCCCAATCCGAGAAGATCGTTGGGAGGATCGGAAGGTTTTTCCACCAGTTCGAGGATACGATCCCCCTTTAATTCCACGGAATAATTTTTGCGGATTCTGGAAAGGAGAGAGGTTTTTTGGACTCCGATCGAAGCGATCAACTTGGGATGTTTTTTGAACGTATCGACGAACTTCTTATGATCCGGATGAAAGTAAAACTCGTCTCCGAGAATCGTGATAAACGGGGAAACGATCTTGGAGGAGAGGCTGGCGATGTCGCTCGCAAGTCCTTTCGTGGTCCAAGGAGAGGGAATGATTTCTAGGTTCGGATGATTTTTTTGAATCCTTTCGATTTCGGAGATCACCATCTCTTTCAGGTGACCGACCAACACGTAGATTTTTTTTACGCGGAACGTATTCCGCATGAGTTCCACGTTCCGCTCCAGAATGGTTTTTCCCTGAAATTCGAAAAGAGGTTTGGGGATAAAGGTGGTTCTCGGATAGGCCCTGGTTCCCTTTCCGGCAGCAGCGATCACCCCTATTTCGATTTTTTCCACTGGAGATACGCTATTTTTACGGGCCTCGGGTGTCAAAAACGATTTCGAGAAGGATCGTGTGGAATCCGTTCTGTCGAAGTTTTAAGAAGCCTGGTTACGGACCAGGGACGCACGAATTCGCAGAAGATTGTTTTTGATCTTTCGTTTTTGGTCTTCCGTCAGATGGATTTCGTTTCTTTCGGCTCTTTGAATGACGAGATCCGCCTTGGTTACGAATTCCACCGCCGCCTCGTCGAGAGACTCCCTGTTTTTCTGTTTTTCCCGAAAGACGTTCAACGCTTTTTGAACCTCGATCAGTTCCTGAGTTACCGTTTTGATTTCCAGATCGCGAGTCGTCATATCGATTTCCATTCGATCGGATTCGGGAGATCCGGATCCGTCTTTGAGGATGTTCTGCGTTTCTTTTTTAGATTCGACCGGGAAATCGATTTTCTGTACAGAACAATTTTTCCCTTACACGCCACGATTGTTTTTTTCGGGGCGAAGCAGATCGGCTATCTGCGAGCGGCCTACGATTGTTATACGCGGAAGGATTTCCGTCTTCGATTCGAATTCCGTTTTTCGACCGCGAGGGATCGAAACGGGGTCAAGTTATTGAACACAATAACTTGACCGGAGTTGAGAGCCCGACCCGCGAACTTCGGCGTATCGTTTTTTTTTGCGGGTCGGTTTCGCGGGGCGCGGCCCGATCCGTTTCGGTCATTCGTAAAGAACGTCGATGTATTTTTTCTTCGCTTCCAAATGTTCCTTAAGACTTTTTGCGAAGTAGTGATATCCGTCCCCTTTCAGTAGGAAAAATAGATAATCGGTTTCCTTGGGATAAAACGCCGCCTCGAGCGCGGGGAATCCAGGATTGGAAATGGGCCCGGGCGGAAATCCCTTGTTCAAATAAGTGTTATACGGAGACACGATCTTCAGATCCTTTTCGTAGATCCTACTGTGGGGCTTGTCAAAAAGATATTGAATCGTCGCGCAGGATTCCAATGGCATATCGCGTTTTAAGCGGTTGTTGAATACTCCGGCCATCAGAGGACGTTCCTCGTTCCGTTTCGCTTCCCGTTCCACGACCGAAGCCAATATTACGAATTTATGAAGTTCTGTCGGAGATAGATTTTTCGCCTTTTCGATTTTGGCGATCCGTACGTAAAAACGTTTGATCATCATCCGTACGATTTTATCCGCGGGGAAGTTGATGGGAACGCTATAGGTTTCCGGAAAAAGATAACCTTCGGCGGAATTCGCGGGAATTTTGAATTCCCGTAGGAGTTCTGGTTCGCTTGCCGCGAGTAAAAAATCCTGACGTTTGGAGATGATTTTTTTGGAAGCGAGTAGATCGCCGATCTGACGGTTGTTGTATCCTTCCGGAATCGTAAAATTGACGAGTTTTACTTTTCCTTCCGTGATCACCTGAAGGATCTTTCTCGAATCCATTCCGTCGTTGAGCTCGTAAAGTCCCTGTTTGATCTTTCCCGCGCTCCTCGTAAATCGAACCAAATAGAGAAAGTATTTGGAAGACTTGATCATTCCGTGTTTGGACAGGGTTTCCACGATTTTCGCGGGGTTGTCTCCGGATTCGATAAGAAGATCCAATTTGGTCTGTCCCGATCCTACGGCCCCTCCTTTCAGTTCGTCCACGATAAAGAACGCGGTGACGGCCGCCAACAGCAGCCCTCCCAAAAGAATTCCGGAATAGAGTAAAATCTTTTTAAAATTCATAAGTCCTACTAATTTCCTTCGGCAGGTTCCGGAAGGAATTCAGGGTCAGAATGTGATTTCAGTTCTTTTCTGGAAGAAAATTTCTCGGAATCGGAAGTTGTTTCCAGGTTCCTCCGGGAATTCTTTCGCGAAAAAAACAGCTGTAATATCCTTCGTGGCATGCAGCCACTTCCTGCACTACTTGATAGACCAGAAACCTCCGGTCGAAAGGAGCAAGGATGCGGAGAATTTTCTGAGTATGACCCGAGGTTTCGCCTTTTTTCCAGAGTTGATCGCGGGATCGACTGTAATAGTGGGCAAATCCAGTTTCCAAAGAAAGTCTTTGGCTTTCCGAGTTTCCGAATGCCTGCATGAGGATTTGACCGTTTTCGTCGATTGTGACGACGGGAATCATTCCGTCTTCGGAAGGAGGCAGGAGTTCCCGCACTTCGGCCATCTCTAACGGTGCAAAGGTGGTGTGAAGAAACAATATCGTATCTTCGTCGCAATCCACTTCTTCCCGGAATCCGCGGGGAAGTGCGATTCTGTATCGGGTCAATTCGGTTTCGAAGATGCGTGTGAGCGAGGAGATGGCTCGGTCGGAATCACGTAGTTGTAGGATCGTCAATTTGCGGACATTCATCGGAGTACCGGGGTGTGGGAACTCCTGCCGCTTTTTCGGTCGGACGATGGATCGATCGGACGGACAACGAAAAACGTAGGAACTCCTAAAACCAAGATTTTCGCTCCTTGCATTCGGTCCATACCAAAGCGACGAAAAGAATACTCCGGACCGCCGGGAAAGTGTGGGAACTCACACCGTGGATGAAACGAAGAATCTGCAAATCCCGTTTCCTTGTTCCTAAGAAAAAAAGTGTGGGAACTCACACGAAATCATAGCACAGGATTGTACTCGATCAACCACTCGGTAGTAGTTACGACAAGATTCGATTCTAAAAGCGAGACGGGGTTTTGTGGTTTTCGAATCTGTCTTCCGTGTTTTTTCTCTTTCGAATTCGTTCGGGGAGAATCTGCATTCCCCCCGAAATGGTTTTATGCCGCTTCCCGTTCTTTCCTGGAAGGCAATCCGTCGAAACGCACCGAATGAAGGACGACTTTGATCTTACTTCGATTCCCTCCGTCTTGTGCCTTCCAACGATCCTGTCTCAATTCTCCGATGATGGTCACTTTTTTTCCTTTCTTGAGATATTCGCTGCAGTTCTCTGCATTTTTATCCCAGGCCTCGACCTCGATAAAGGAAACTTCGCCCGGACTTTCCGCACTGGACTTGTAATCGTGATTGACCGCAAGCGTAAAGGTTGCTACGGACTTTCCGTTGTTTAAGGTTTTGAAATCGGGATCCGCAGTCAAATTCCCGTCCATAATGATATGGGATAGATTTTTCATCTTGTTTCTCCTGTGTAGGGGAAGGAGGTTTCGTTCCCCTCGCTTTCTCAGGTTCGCGAACGATTCGATTCGTACCGTGGATCGGATTTTTTTTTCGAAAAAAAAAGAATTCGAATTGTGATGAGGAAGAGTCGGTCGTCGAATCTCGCTCTCCAATCGCTCCGACCACGGCGGTTCTTCCGTCAAACTTCTGCGGGAACTCACACAAAACTCCCCCGACCTTGACACAAATCAACCGCAAGAACCGCTAATTTTGTTTTCCAAATCGAAAGAACCCGAAAGATTAGTCTCGCAAAATGGTCCGTAAAAAAACAGAACCCGGGGAAATCGTTTTCCAAGCCCACGAAATCGGAAAAATTTACAAGATGGGAGAAGTGGAAGTGCAAGCGCTTCAATCCGTAAGTTTAGAATTGCGAACCGGGGAATTCACCGTCCTGCTCGGTCCATCCGGATCGGGAAAATCCACGCTACTCAACATTTTAGGAGGATTGGATACGCCGTCGTACGGGAGCGTCCGATTTCGGGATCATAATCTTTTTTCCGAAAACGAAGAGGGACTGACCGTATTTCGGAGGGACCACGTCGGATTCGTATTCCAATTTTATAATCTAATTCCGAGTTTGACCGCGGTGGAAAACGTCTCCTTAGTTACGGAACTCGGAAAAAATCCGATGCAACCCGAAGAAGCGCTCCGCCTCGTCGGACTTCTGGATCGGAAGGATCATTTTCCCGCACAACTTTCCGGAGGAGAACAACAACGTGTCGCCATCGCGAGAGCGATCGCCAAACGTCCGGATGTCCTTCTTTGCGACGAACCCACCGGAGCCCTGGACATAAAAACCGGAAGAATCGTATTGGACGCGATACAAAAAATCCATTCGGAATTAGGAACAACGACCGTTATAATCACGCATAACGCGGCCATCGCCGAAATCGCGGATCGAGTGGTGGAAATGCGGGACGGAACCATCGTCTCCGATCGCAAAAATTCCAAAAAAAAGAAATCCTCGGAATTGAATTGGTGAAAACCCTCGATCGAAAAATTCTCCGACAAATCAAAACCCTAAAATCGCAGGGAATCACGATCGCTTTCGTAGTGGCCGCCGGCGTGGGAATTTTCATCGCCTCAAGAAGCGCTTACGATTCCTTATATTCCGCCCGCGAGAAGTTCTACGTCGGTTCCTCGTTCGCACAAGGATTCGGATCTTTAAAAAAAGCTCCTTCCTCCTTGGCCGAATCGTTGACCAATCTTCCAGGAATCGGAAGCCTACGGACTCGGATCGTACACGAGGCGGTTTTGGACATACCCGGCGAAACCCTACCCACCGCGGGAAGATTCGTATCTCTCACAGACAAACTCAATCTTCCCTATCTCCGTTCCGGAAGATATCCCAAAGGAGATTCGGAGGTTTTGTTAAGCGAAGCCTTCGCCCTCTCCAACAAATTGACGGCGGGCAGTACCGTAGTTGGAATTTTAGAAGGCCAAAAAAGAACCTTTCTCGTAAGCGGAATCGCTCTTTCTCCGGAATACGTTTATATCTTCCGCTCCGGAAATCCGCTTCCGGACGATAAACATTTCGGAATCCTCTGGATGGACCGCCGAGGAATGGAAGACGCCTTCGGCATGAACGGAGTCTTCAACGATTTGATCTTCAACTTCGCCCCGAACGCGGACAGACGTTCCGTCTTAGGAAAGATCGACGAACTCCTCGAACCGTACGGAGGATTAGGATCCTACGATCGGGATAAACTTCCTTCGCATTCCTTTCTTCGCGACGAGTTCAAACAACTCAGAACGATGGCCTATCTACTTCCGATGATCTTTTTGGGAGTTGCTGCGTTTCTCCTTCACATCGTTTCCACGAGAATCATCTCCAAAGAAAGGGAACAGATCGCCACACTCAAAGCCCTCGGATATTCGGATCGAACGATCGGAGTTCATTACATAAAACTAATGTCATTGATCGGCGGAACAGGTTCCCTTCTGGGAGTCGCGCTCGGCGTTTGGTTGGGAGACGCGATGACGGACCTCTACGGGGAGTTTTACCGTTTCCCGGAATTAAAATACCGATTCTCCCTACTCCTCGGTCTACAGGGAATTTTGATCGGAATTTTCTCCGGAATATTGGGAGCCTCGTATTCCGTATTCAAAATCTTGCAACTAGATCCGGCCCAAGCGATGCGTCCGCCGATCCCTTTGAGTTTTCAAAAGTCTAGGATCGAAATTTGGATCGGAACCTTATCCTCTCAAACGAGGATGATCTTCCGCAACATAACCAGAAGACCGGCCCGAACCCTCATCGCGATATTGGGAGTTTCCACCTCCGTGATGATCATGGTATTGGGGATGTTTTCTCAGGACGCGGTCGCCGCAATGATCGAAATGCAGTTCGATCTTTTGCAGCGGGAATCGGTTACGGTCTCTTTTTTAGGACCTGTGAACGTCGCCTCGGTGGACGAACTCAAAAATCATCCCGCAGTTTTGGAGGCGGAAGGGTATCGGATGATTCCCGTTCGAATCCGGGTTCGTCATAAGACCAAGGAACTCGTCCTCCAGGGAATACCGGAGTACGCGGCATTACGAAGACTCGTGGGGAAAAAAAGAAACGTATTATCGCCGCCGTATTCTGGAATATTCTTAAATTCTAATGTAGCGGAAAAACTGGGAATCGAAACCGGAGCGGTGATCCGTTTGGAACTTCTGGAAGGGAATCGCAAAAAGATAGACGTCCGCGTCGAAGGGTTGGTCGAGGAACTTCTGGGTCAGGGCGCGTATATGGAATTAGGAGCCGCCAATCGTCTGTTAAACGAGACGGAAAGCGTGAACCTAGTCGCGATACGGACCGATTCCAAACTGGAAGCCGAATTCCTCTCCACTTTAAAAACTGTTCCGAAAATATCCGGAATTTCCACGAGGACGGGCGATCTAAAGGTTTTTACCGATATAATGCAGCGAAGCGTATTAGCGACCACCATGATTCTTTTCATATTCGCGTCCGTAATATCAATCGGGGTCGTTTATAACACCGCCATGATTTCCCTATCCGAACGCGCTTTCGAACTGGGAAGCCTGCGTATATTAGGTTTTACTAAAGAAGAGGTGTTTCGGATTCTAGCGGGGGAATTGGGATTCGAAATCGTAGCTTCGCTTCCGGTGGGTTGTGTGTTGGGTTATACGTTCGCGTATTTTCTGATGACGACCGTCGAAACCGAAGGATTTAAGGTTCCGTTGATCATTTCTTACAGAACGTATGCGATCGCCGTTCTTTGTACTTTGGGAACTTCCGTATTGAGTTACGTAGTATTGTATTCGAAAATAAAAACCATGGATCTACTTTCCATCTTAAAGGTAAGGGAATGAGAATGAACTTGAAGGAGATGTTCGATCGAATCGTATCGGACAAAAAAATAAGGATCGGTTTCGGCGCGGCGGCCGCGCTTCTTTTGTTGTGGTTTTTATTCCGACCCAAACCGGTGATTTCCGAAATCGGAAAAATAACCAAAGGAACCTACAAACAAATCGTGGAAGAAGAGGGAATCACCCGTGTAAAGGAAAAGTTCACCGTGTATTCTCCGGTAAGCGGAATTCTAAAACGGATTCACAAACACGCGGGGGCCGAGGTCAAAAAAGGGGAAACGATCGCAGTCGTTCGATGGGACTTCGACAAAGCCGTCGTATCGCCTAGCAACGGTAAGGTGCTCAAAATTCTTCGTGAAAGCGAAGGCCCGGTGGAAATGGGAACTCCCCTTTTGGAAGTCGGCGACACCGAACAACTGGAAATCTCCGCCGAAATTCTCACCCAGGAAGCGGTTCGAATCCACGTCGCAAACCCGGTGGAAATCGAAGGATGGGGCGGCGGAACCTTAAACGGAAAGGTCAGAATCGTGGAGCCCTCGGCGTTCACCAAAATCTCCTCTTTAGGAGTGGAAGAACAAAGAATCCGGGCCATCGTCGATTTCGATCCCCCGGCCGAAATGGGAGAAGGTTTTCGTGTACGTTGTAAAATCACTACGATGATCCGCGAAAACGCTCTCATCGCGCCGACCGCGGCTTTGTTTCGGGACGGGGAAGATTGGTATGTGTTCAGAGTGGTGAAAAACAAAGCCCGTAAAACAAAAGTTGTACTGGAGGATCGAAGCGGAGAAAACGCGCTGATCCGGGACGGTCTGAAAGAAAACGAAGAAGTGATACTTTATCCCGGGGAAGGAATCGGCGAAGGCGTAAAAGTGCGTTAGGCGCTTTTACGCAAAATCGACGTTTGGTAAAGACGAGTCCATACTATAACCCGCACGCACGCACGATCATTTGTCGAGCGCCTCCTCCAATTCCTCGAAAACTCCAGCGCTCAAAAGATCCGGATCCCTGAAATCGATCAACGAATCCTGAAACCAAAAACCTACGTAAGCGCTCAAACCCAAAAAGAGAACCAGAGAAGTTCCGACGATCCGTTTGTTTCTAGTTTCCCGTTTATCTCTGCGGATCACGTTAGACGAAATATCTCGGATCCAATCTTCGTCCCGTTTTCTTTTAAGAATTTCTCCCTTCATAGGAGAAGGATTTTTACTTTTCATAAAATTTCTCCTGTCTACCGACTCGTTTCATCATTTCTTTGCCTCTCGCGGTTCTCGACTTAACCGTACCGGGTTTTACACCCATCGTATCCGCGATCTGTTTTTCGGAATAACCGGCGAGGTAAAACTCGAGAACTCTTCTGTATTTTTCCGGAATTTGAACCAACAAGGATCGAAGAATACCGAACGTTTCCTGGGAATCGGTTTCGGCGTTTCCCGAATTTCCGCCGAGGTTGGAGTGTCCAGAGATAAAGTCTTCCTCTTTTCTGGATTTGGCCAAACGTTCTGCGCGATCCTCTTCCCGCTTCAGCTTGTCGTTCATACGAAGGGATTCGTTTCTGGCGATCGCATAAAGCCAGGTGCTCAGTTTCGATTCCTTTCTAAACTGATCCTTTTGAAGGGCCTTGTACGCGCGGAAATAAGTTTCCTGAGCCACGTCGTCGATCGCGTAAGAAAACCTCTCCGCGAGATTTTTTTCAATCGCAGAGAGGACAACGTCCCGAGTGGAACGAACGATTTCCGTGAATTCGATTTCAGTCATCATGATGACGATGTTTCTGTTGAAACTCTGTGATCAGATCCACCAATTTATTTCTTTGTTCCGGAGTAAGAATCGTATGAAACTCGATCGCCTTTTTGGTCATAAACGTCCTCATTTCGGTCATCTTATTCATCTCGGTTTCGAACTGTTTGTTTATCTTTTTTTCGTCGAGCGCGGGTTGACGAAACTCAGCGAGAACTTCCGCCGGAATTCTAGGCCCGTGCAGTTTTAAGTCCTTGCGTTTCGCGAGAACCTCGTCCTTGATCCGGTAAAGTTCCTTCTTTTGCGAATCGTTCAGATCCAGTTCGGACGTGATCTTTTTGACCACCCATTCCGCCCTTTTTTCCGGCGAATAGTGTCTGCATCCTACCGCAAACAAGGCGGCCGCTATCAGAATCAGACCCGAAACTTTCAAAAATCCTTTCATTGAATTCCTCCGATTTTCTAATCCTCTGACCGTGAAGCGAAAATCAGGTTCCATTTTTTTCGAAGCGAGAACTTTCGTTTTCTAGTTCGTTTTCATAAGAAAACGGTAATATCATGAGACGGGCGATGTTTCTTTCCCGAGTGAACGGGTTTTTCAAAACGTCGATTCCGTAAACGACCCGGGGAAGTTCCGTGATCGAAAAAGTTCCGAACAATCGATCCCAAAAAGAGAATATATTTCCGTAGTTTCGATCCGTATAAGGTCTCTTAAAATGATGATGTATTTTATGAGCTCCGGGTGTGATCAACACCAGAGAAAGAATTCTTTCCAAACGATCCGGTAGACGTACGTCGATATGAGTGATTTGCGCGAACAAACCGGAAAGGGTTTGGTAAAAAATCAGAATTTCGATCGGCGCGCCTAAAATCCCCGCGCCCAAGGCGGTCGTAAACGCCCGCAAAAGCGCCTCGCCGGGATGATGTCGAAGCGCCGTACTCACGTCAACCGAAACGTCGGAATGATGGACGACATGAAAGCGCCATAAAAAGGGAATCTTGTGCTCCAGAAAATGCGTAAAATAAACCGCGAAAAAATCCAAAAACAGGATCGAAACTAAAACCGCAATCCAACCTTGTAATTCGAAAATCTGTAGAATTCCGAAACCCCTTTCCATCGAAAAAAATCCGATCGTTACGATCGATCCGGCGAAAACGAGGTTTATCACGAGAGTGCTCAGCCAAAAAATCAGATTGATTCCCGAGTGGACGAGTTTGTCTTTCGGGTTTTTAGAACGTCCGAATACGAGTTCCAAAGACCAAGCGAGAACAAAACCTCCGATCAAAAAAAGACTTCTTTGTGCGGAAGTCAAATTCCCTAAAAAAATAAAATCGGTTTCCATATTAGCCACCTTTCTAAATACTTTGGGGCCAAAGGAATATCTTGCCTTCCTTCCACACTCGGACTAAACTCGTTCGAAACGTCAACTTTTTTAGGGGGTAAAAAATGCCGGCAGATTCAGATTCTTCGTCGATACTTTATTTGATTACTGGACTCCGCGATTCCATACTCAATGAGATCGAAATTGAATATAACAAATCCCTGATTTACAAACTTCTACCGGCTCAGGGAGCGGTATTGTGCGCCTTGTCGAAAAAGAAGCAGAGTATGCGGGACGTTTCCGCGAAAATTCTACGCAACCAATCTTCGATAACTCCGATCGTACAAAGTCTCGAAAATCGAAAACTCATCGTTAGGACCGAATCGGAAAAAGACCGGCGGATAACTCTGGTAAATCTGACCGAATCGGGAGTGATCGCAAGAAAGGAAATCCTACGTCTTTCCCGTAGGATTCACCTCTGGCTTTTTTCGGGTACGACTACGAAAGATAGATCCGATCTTTTCCGAATCTTGGGTAGAATGCGGGAAAATCTGATTCAAAAACAGAAACATCGGAAGAAAAATAAAAACGAATAAACCTGTATATACGCTGCGCGGAATTTCGTTCAAACAACGCGAAGCGAGAACGTAGAAACTCGTAGGACGCAGCGCGCGTTTCAACTTTCCGTTTGAACGACTACGTCCTCTTTTTTGATTTCGTATTTGATCGCAAGACGATCCCGAAGAGAGGACAAAAGTTGTCCGCCGTTTTTAGAGTAGAAAAATTCCGGGTTCACCTTGATAAGAATACTTCTAAGGGACGGTAATTCCTTTAGGAAAAAAGAAATTTCCTGAACGAGCTTTTCGATGCTTTTGCCGTAAGGACAACCTTTTAGTTCGATCCCAACGCCGATCCCCGTATCCGTGTTTTGAAACGGTAGGATTTCGAACGGAAAATCCTTTTTATCCACCAGGCTTTCGGTTTTGATTCCCAAACCCTGGCAGATTTTTTCGATCAAAACCCGCGTATCGATCGGCTTTAAAAGATAAGCCACCAAACGTTTGTTATGCGCCGCTTGGATGATCGTTTCCTTTTCGTTGCTGACGGTCAAAAAAATGATCGGTGTCGTACGGTTGGTTTCCGGAATCCTTTCCAAAAGATTGAGACCGCTTTGTTTCGGCATACGGTTGTCGGTGACAATGAGATCGTAACGCATTTTTCGGAGTTTGATTTCCGCCGCGATTCCGTCCACAACGTGATCCACGTCGAAATTGTAACGTTCCAAATGACGGATAAGAAGCTCCGCGCTGCTTTCGTCGTCTTCTGCCAGTAAGATCGAATAATTCGGTGCGACTTTCATGATTCGTTCTTCTCCGATCGGGAAATGGCGTTGATCTTTTTCCGATTCCGGATTTTTGACAATATTTTAACGAAAAAAAACGGGAAATTTCCCGTAAAAGATTTTTACGAAACCGATCGACGCCCCTCGTTAAAAACGCACAAGCAGATCGGTATATTATAAATACGGAAACTTCTTACGCTCCAAAGCCAAAATCGTCAAATCGTCCGTAAAACCTTCGTGCGAATTCCCCATAAAACGGGCAACTTCGGAAAAAACTTTTTGACAAAGCCCTGCCAGGGTTTCGTTTTCACCCGAACCTAAAACGGAGAGAAGTCGCTCTTCGGAAAACAATTCTCTCTCCGCGTTAAACGCTTCCACGATTCCGTCCGTATAAAGCACCAAACGGTCCCCTGGTTCCAAAGAGAAAGGAACGGTTTCCATACGGAGGGGGACCAGATCCGTCAAAAGCGCACCCGTTTTTTGAAACGAAATCGGATCGGATCCTTTGTGAAGAAGGACCGGAGGACAATGTCCCACGTTAGTCATCTTTCCTTCTCCGGTTTTGACGTCGAGAACGCCCAAAACCGCGGTGATAAAATGACCCGCGAACTTTCCGTTAAGAGAACGGTATATTTGAGAAATTCCATATTCAGGATCTTGAATAAATGATCTCCAATTAAAATAGGACATCTTGACCATGGAAGCAAGAAGCGCCGCGGAAACGCCATGACCGGAAACGTCGCAGATAAAAAACCCAAGCGAAGAAGTCTCCTCGTCGTAGAGAAAGTCAACGAAATCGCCTCCTAAATCCATCATGGGAGCGTAGAGAAACTGAAGATCGAACGATTCGAATCTGGGAAGCGCCGAAGGAAGAAGAGCCCCTTGTATTTTTTGGGCCATACGAATCTGTTGTTCCAATTCCTCTTTTTGACTGAGAATAATTCTGGTCCTCGCACGTACAGTTTGCTCTAGACGTTCATTCGCTTTTTTTAATTCGTCCTGAGCCTTTTTCCGTTCAACCGCTTGGAAAATACGGGGAATCATATCCGCGATCGAACCGACGAACGTTTGTTCTTCGAGACTCCAGGAACGCGGTTTGCCGACCTGTTCGTTGCAGATGATTCCGACGAGTTTTCCGTCCATAAGGATCGGAGCGTCCAACATAGAAACGATGTTCAAAGGAAGAAGATAATTCTGAGCGAATTCCTTAGTTGCGTCGTCTATCACCGCGTCGTCCGCGACGATCAGTCTTTGCTCCTGAAGCACTTCGAAATAATGAGGAAAATCCTTTTTGAAAAGTTCCATCCCGGAGTTATGCGTGTTTTCTGAGAGAATGAAAAGGTCCAAACACTGGATGGAGATTTTGGTCTCGCTGTAGAACCAGATGCTGCATCGTTCGCAACCGAGTGCGCGAGCAATCGACTCGGTAAGCACGTTCAAAGCCTCGTCCCGCAGTCCGCTGTCGATGACTGGATTTTTAGCCAAGGACATCAATTCCCGGTTAAAACGACGGAGGGTTTCCTCCTTGCTGTGAACGACGTCGTGTATCATGGCTGAAATACGGTTTCGCTTGGAAACGGAAAGTTAGATCATAAGACTTTCATAAAATTAAAAAAATGCCATACATTTTTAAAGCGAAGTGCAATAAATTATCGATTTTGCTGGGTGAAAAACGGAGACCGCCGACTTTCCGAACGAACAAAAAGCGAAACGCCCGAGCTTCGGAGCTTCGTTCAAATCTTACTCCGATCATTCCCGATTCAACGGTAAAACCTTTCGATCCCGCATTTCTAAAGTTGCGGACGCGTCCACCGACGTTTTATGTTTGTCGGTTTCCGACTCGTAGTCGTGTGGCGAGTTTTTTCCGAAGTCATCTTGGCCGCGTCCTGCGGTGTCTATCCGTAGAGAAACGCCGCATCGAACCTGCGCCGGACCGCGCTCGCAGCTCCGGTCAAGTTATTGTATTCCGCTTTGAAAACATTACATTTTTCTAAAGCCAATAACTTGACCACGCCTTGATCGCTCGCGGGGTTATGAGAGAAAGGAATTTTCCTTTAAAAGGGGGCTTTGCACGGCCTGCGCAGTCGGAGTCAAATTCGGGAAAAACGAAGCAGGTTTTGCGGATTAAAATGCGGATGTTTGAATACGCGGAGCGGAGAGCGGTTCTTTATACTTTATTTCGTAAAGTCAAAACGGAGACGGGAGATTTTTACGACTTCAAACCGACCAACAAAACTCACGTTAAACCGCCTTGAAAGTAAACGAAACAGACCAGGCTACTAAATACTATCTTGCACACATAGGTTTTACTCCGTGGAGAAGTTTCCCTAGAGCCTATGATCCAGACTTAATTTCACTGTACAAAAATCCAAACTTTGCGGCAGTGCGACCCAAACCGAAAACGGAAGAACTAGAAATAAGATCCTATATTTTTTTGGAATATTAAAAATTTTGAATCCTTTCCACTCCAGATTTCTTCGAACGAAAACGTACAGTTCGCGGGAATTTATTCGATTCGGATTCGCGACAATAGAGATTTAATACGAATCTTATCACTTTAGATGCATACATCGAAGACGGAATCGAAACAATGAAAAAAATAAACGATCAAAAACTAACGAAAAGCTATTGCGGAACGAATGAAGTCACTAAGGATAATTGTTACCGATATTCGTTACAACAAATCAATTCAAACTTAAATCGTCCCTACTTAATAACGAATTAAAATCCGAAAATAGGGTATTTATCATTTAATAAATTGTAAAAGTTTCTTATAAATGAAATTTTAAATCAACCTTACATCTACCCAGATTTGAAACTCTATTTATAGGAAACGATTTTTAGAAGATTGCCTGCAATACGGAACATCCCCAAAGCCCGTCCTACTTAAAACGATACGAATCGGTGCGCAATCTCGCGCACCTTCACAAAGATCGAACTTTCAATTTAAATTTCATAGGATACCAAGATTTTAGACGATAAGCAATGGTTGTTTATACTTAATTTAGGATACTATACGAATTTCGCCGATTTTAATCATTTTATCGAATTTTATTCTTTTTTTATTATTTTTCGGAATTTAGAATCGAACATTTTGTCTTCTGAAAACGGGACTTATTACTCGTGAACTCAAATCGACGACTTTTCATTCAAATGAATCCCTAGGTATATTAAAGTTTAATAATACGACTTTTTGTTCCAAGAATACAAACCCTTCCTCCTGGAATTTCTCCATAAGCGTTGAAACTTGGCCGTATCGAATCAAAGCGGAATGTGTTCGATTATTGTTTTTTGAAATTCATTTTCAGCTTGGTTTTTTCCGAAAATACGCAAAATTGACGTTATGTGGCTAACGAAATTTAAATACATCCTGATCGGAGCATTTGCTCTATCGATATTTTCCTGTAACTCGATCGAGTATAAATTCATACTGAAACCTAAAACCGAAGACACGAACAAGAAAATTCTCGCAATGGCAATATTCACGTATGAAGAATATGATATTCCCCTATTCGGGAAAAAATATTCGATCACGTTCCCGCGTCCGGAGCTATCGTACTTTACGCGTGACTGTTCTCCGGAAGACTTGAAAAAAGAAAACATCTGCAAAGTGGAAACATTTTTTCCGAGAGGAGAGTTAATTAGAAAAGAAGAATATTCAAAAACATACGGAACGGATCGGATTTCAATTTGGAAAAAGGCTAATTTCTTTCTAAAGGTGGATAACTCTATTTTTAAATTAGTGGAGGCGGATCTTTCCTCTAAGTTATACATTACGGATGTCGGTTTTTCATCCGGAAATAAAGAATATTACATGGATCCAAATACATACTATCACGTCCAAAATTCCGAAAAATTTCCGATACAGGTCACCTCTAACGAAGCGATTCAATTCGCCGGCCTATATGCCGTACGGGTCGAAATGAATTGGTTCTCGAGGTCGCGGATCGTCGATAGAGTGGCATACATAGAGGACGGCATCGAAGTCATTCGTAAGATCAATGATCCCGATTTGAATGAACAGTTTTGCGGGAAAGAAGAAATAACTCTTGAGAATTGTAGCAAACATTCTATGGAACAAATTAAGATAAATCTTCAGCCTCCTTACTTCATTCAATAATCGTAAAACGTTTCGCCTCCAGAACGAACTCTAAAAATAGGCATCCTTTCAGAATGAGTTTCGGATTTCGATTTTTAATATGAGGTTTTTCGTAAAGTGTCCGGATTCGGCGATTCGTGCCCTTCTGTGTAGGTTTTCGAGAAAAAGTGTTTCAAAAAACTTCAGCCTCTTGTCGCAAAAAATTCACGATTATAATCTGAAAGTATTTACGTTCCGTTTTTGGTGGTGAGGGTTGAGTTTGTTTCGTAGTTTGCCTTCGTGCACTCGCCAAACGCCTGTTCTTCTGATATGTGGTAGAATCGTTACCTTTCCTTCTCCTACCTCCAAGATTATCAAACGAAAAGTTCTTTTTTTGGGGGTATCATGCTACTTTCATTCCGAGGTCAGAAATGATATTCCCGCTTAACACTTGTTAGCTGTGCACCGCAGAAATACTCGACAAACGACGGTTTTTTGGACGAGGCATGTACCAACCATAATGATTTATCGAACTCTTCGTAATATCAATTCTAGACAAAATGCGAATGATTCCGAATCGATAAGCGTTGAAATTTAATGGATATCGATGCAAAAGATAGTTGTCATCGAATCAATCCGCGTAATATACCTGCTAATCATGAATCAGTTAGTCGCATTGATGATCTCAGGTATTTTCTTTATTTCTTGCACCCAAAAAAAATACATTCTACGAGAGACATACGAGAAAGAGCCTCAAAAAATAGTCGCGTTCGGCCTTGTGATCGTTGAGGATCAAAAAGTACTCGGTTTTTCGAGAACTCAAATTTCGCCCGCAGATCCGTTTAGGACGACACTCTGCGACCTCAACCAAAAGGACGAGACTGGCAATTGCAAAAAAATTCCATTTCGACCTTATTCGGGAATTATAATTCATCAAAAAAATAAAACGGAATATGCGTATTCTCCCCGAATCACGATCTCCAATCAGGATCAACCGAACATTCCCGTTTATTTTTTGATCGGCGATTTGAAAGAAAACGATCATTTCCAACTCTTCGAAACCGGTTATGAAAAAACGAATACGATGGTAAACCCGGGAGGCCATTCGGCGGCTTTCCACTTAGTCTCAAAGTTACCGATTAAGAATCCCGAAATCCTTAGCTTCAAAAAACCTTTGCAAAAAATCGAATTCCTAGGAATTTACGCGGCATTCGTTTCCCGCGATTCCGATAAGGAATTTCCTGCGACTCTCGTTGATGCGATTCCGATCCTTGCGAAGGAGAGTCGGAGCATTCAGAAACTTTTTTTCGGAGACAACCCTATCACACAAGAAGGCGCCAAAATTCATTTCGCTCGAACATTCGCAAAGTACGAGGAAGAGGTCGCTTCGGTTTATCAAGAACTGAAAAATCAAAGAGGAGCGAATCAGGATCCGTGATTCATTCGATTGCCGACAAGACGTAAATGAATCTTGATCGAAGTCTGCGTCTCATCGATACTTTCCCGCAAACCGATCGAGTTTGTCCCCTAAAAACGGGTTTTTCTCTTTTATTCATAACCCAAATTCGACAACTCTTCATTTAAATGAATTCCCGATTCTATTAAAGTTTTGTAATCTGATTTCTTGTTCTTAGAATACAAAATGTCCCCAAGATAACGACCATATTTGTCCTGAAAATGAGTGCGGAGTAAAAGATTCATTCCCGGTTTTAATTTCTTCTTCAACAATTCAAACGCTTTTTCCCCGTCCGCGCTTCCAAGCTCGGGAGCATTCACTCCAAGTAAACGGATCTTCTGACGAGAGATCAGATCGAAACCTAAGGATATCTGCACAAGTAAAGTATCTCCATCTACCACTCTTTCCAAAGTGCAAAAGTAATGATACAGGAAAGATTTCGGATCAGCATTTTCAATTTGCCAATTTTTCTTTTCCTTCTTTAAGCGTAGGATAGCATTCGATTTAAAATTTTTAGAATCCAAAGAATGAAAACAGTTAAATCCTAAATCGATCCAGAGATTGTCTTTGTTGTTTGAGTCTTTGTTTACGATTTTGTAATGGAAGATCTCACCGCTCGGACGATTCCATTTCAAAGACCGCCCCCCGCCGTAGTAGCCGCTTTCACGAGCTTTTCTCTCTAAAACGAAACGGTTCCAACCGTTCTCGATCGCGTCTTTTTCCAATTTCCTTCTTGCGTTTGCGTTGGACACGGAAGCAAGAATTCGGTAATGACCCCAACTCAAACCGTAGTTTAAAGTCTTGTTGTGATAGGCGTAATAAAACTTGAGAGCGTAGTAAAGTGATCTTCTGGAAAAACCAACTTCAATCTTTTGCGATTCCACCGAAAGACGTTCTATGATGTTTTTCATCTTTTGTTTCGATTTTTCACTCGTCACATCCGTGTTAAACTCTTCACTAAGTAAGGAGCCGATTTTTAAATAACCTTCTAAAAAGAATTTGTTCCCTCCTTTGTATGTATTCGTTTGAATCGACTTCAATACTTCTGCAATCTCAGTCGTGATGTCTTGAGGAACTTTTTGTCTTTGTTTCAAGTTAGGGACCTTTTCTTGAAAGCAAGGATGTTTGCTTTTAGGAAAAACGCAAGTGGATTAAGTTTGAAGGAGAAAGAAATTGAGATTGAGAGAGTTTCTGTGGATTACGTAGAATGCCCAGAATCGGCAGTCAGTGGCATTCCGTGAGGGATTGGGCAATAAAAATTTCAAAAAACGTCAGCCTGTTGTCGCAAAAAATTTGAGATTATAATCTGAAAGTATTTACGTTCCGTTTTTGGTGGTGAGGGCTTTAGTTTGTTGCACAATTTGGTGCGGTGGAGTCACCTAATCATTGTTACTGTAACACTTGGTTGTTTCTGTTTATTCTCGAAAATATTTTGTTAGTCTTTTTTTGGCTTCTATCTCCTCAAAAAGTAGAAAGTGCGTTCAGGTTTCTACTTCTAAAATCCAAACAAATCTTCGGGTTCAAGAAAAGATCAAGCGGAAGATCCAAGCTCCGTATATATTGGGACATCTACTATCAAGTCAAAGACATGTTGAAAAACGGAGCTTGTTGGGGAGCTTCCAGAATTCATTCAGAGCTTTTACTTTTAGGATTTGATATTTCCTTAAGTTCCGTGAAAAGGATC
>NZ_RQFA01000021.1 GCF_004770155.1 Leptospira gomenensis
TTTCACAAGCACTACAGCTATATCCTCCACCTCGATCTCACCTTCAACAGAGCCACCCGACGACTACAATGTTTCCCCGAGTCCTCCTTTTACGCCTTTGAATACCGAGAATGGCACAAAGAGCCGGATGAATCGGATTCGAACGAACCGACAAACTAAAACCGGCTTCCGCTCAAGGCCTTGCCCGGCTTTCCAGGTGGACTCAAGAGCGCCTCGCACGCAAAACGCACCGCACCCAGATCACCCAGCGGCCCATCGTATGCGCCGCGCAATGCAGCGCATATACACGTATACAGATCTCCCACGCATCCCTGCACAACATCTCTGCAAGTCCGCGCTGACCGCGCACAACTTCGTGCCGACCACGCACAACAAAGGCAACATGCCGTTCTCAATCCAAAAACGGAGCGATTGACTACAGCTTCGGGGACCGCTCCACTCTCCCATTGTTCCACTGCTCCGCCTTCACCCTTTCTGCGCGCAACGCGAAAGCCGAAGGGAGGACGGACCTGCATCGACATTCTCACATGCGAGAAAAAACAAACAAGCAGATGGACAAACGGAAGGATGAGCGAACGAACGGACGAACAAAACGGAAGGAGGAACAAACAACCGAGCAGACGGACGAACCAAACCAAGCAGACGGACGAACCAAACCAAGCACACGGAAAAACCAAACCAAGCACACGGAAAAACCAAACCAAGCACACGGAAAAACCAAACCAAGCCGCAAATCAACATTGTCCAAAATCCAATTCCCGCCCGAACCGACGACGTACGCATATACCAAATGCGCCAAACCGTAGGTAGATTCGAGAAATTCCCGTACGCGCTTCAACGCCTTTTTTCTTTTTACAGAAAGCCCTTCCTTAAGAAACTGGACTGATTCATACTCAAAAGGGAAACGAAAAGAAATGATCGACCGTTATTCCAATCCTGAAATCTCAAAAATATGGGAATTAGAAAACAAATTCGAGATCTGGAAAGAAATCGAGATCCTCGCCTGTGAGATCCGCATGAAACGCGGAGAAGTTCCTTCCGAAGACTTTCAAGAAATTAGAGCGAAAGCTAAATTCAAAGTCGAAGAAATCTTAGAAATCGAAAAAAAAGTCCATCACGACGTCATCGCGTTTTTGACCAATCTGAATTCTTATATTGGGCCTGCGGGAAGACATGTTCATTACGGACTGACGTCTTCGGACATAGGAGATACGGCCCTTTGTGTGCAGATGGTTCAGGCAATGAACCTCATTCTCAAAAAAACGGACGAATTGATCGCGGCCGTCCGGGAGAAAGCGATTCAATACCGCGACCTTCCCTGTATCGGACGCTCTCACGGAATTCACGCCGAACCGATGACTCTCGGGCTTAAGTTCGCATTATTTTTTGAAGAATTAAACCGAAATAAAAAACGTATGACCGAAGCCCGAGACGAAATCGCCGTAGGAAAACTTTCCGGAGCCGTCGGTACATACTCCAATATAGATCCGGAAATAGAAGCGTATGTTTGTGAAAAAATGGGACTTCGCGTCGATCCCATCGCAACCCAGGTGGTATCCCGAGACCGACACGCTTTTTATCTTTCCGTCTTAGGTGTGACCGCCGCTTCTCTCGATCGGATGGCCACCGAAATTCGCCTTCTCCAAAAAACGGAAGGACGAGAAATCGAAGAGCCGTTTTCTCCCGGGCAAAAGGGATCTTCGGCCATGCCTCACAAAAGAAACCCTGTGATTTGCGAACGTATCTCCGGGTTATCCCGGGTTATCCGCGCCAACGTAAACGTCGGGCTTCAGGACGTGGCACTTTGGCACGAGCGTGATATATCGCATTCTTCTGCGGAACGGGTCGTACTTCCCGATTCCACGATCGGTTTAGAATACATACTCGACAAGATGTTGTTCGTAATCAGAAATCTTCACGTATATCCGGAAGCGATAGAAAGAACGTTAGGCGTCACTCGGGGACTTATATTCTCGCAGAAGGTCTTGTTGGCCCTTATCGAAAAAGGAAAAATCGTCCGCGAAGATGCGTATCTGATCGTTCAGGAACATGCGATGGAAGTTTGGGGGAATCCTTCGGAAACATTAAAATCCAGATTGGAAAAGGACGATCGCGTGAGTCGAGTTCTTACAAAAAAAGACCTGGACGAGATCTTTAAAATCGAACCGTATTTGGAAAAAGTAGGACTGATCTACAAACGCCTCGGTTTAGAATCTTGAATCTCGCGGTTTTCGGACTCGGATATATCGGAGTCCGAATCCACGATCGTTTCCGTATTCTCCGACAACAGCGTGCCGATGGGGAATTTCGTCTTTCGACGTTTTCTTCCCGGACCAGCGTGGAAGGGACGGAACGGTTCGACTTCTCGGATCCTTCCGATCTACTTCGTTTTCGGAAAGGAATTACGAACGAAAATTTCGATCTGGGAATCGTAACGTTCCCGGTTCAAAAATTAAAGGATCCATCCGCTTTTTTCGAAGTGTTTTTTTCGAAGTGTAAAAGTGGGATTCTACTCGGAACCACCAGTGCTTATCGTCGCGAATCGGAGATCTTCGAAACCACGGAAACGTCGTCCGATCACGAACGCTTTATTACGGAAACGGAATGGTTGCGGCGCAAAGGCAAACTTCTCCGTTTGTCCGGAATTTACGGACCCGGCCGTAATCCGGCGGATTGGATCCGAAAAGGTTTGGTCCGAAAAAATTCGAGACAACTCAATCTGATTCACGGCGAAGACGTAGCGTTCGCGCTTTCTCTTTTGACCTTTAAAATTTTCGAGGAAGGATTTGAAACCGTTCCGAATGTTTTGAATCTTTCCGACAATCAATGGCATACTTGGAAAGAAATATTTTCGGTTTTGGAGGAGAACGGAAAAATCCCGAAAAGCGAACCGGAGGAATCGGCCAAAGAGGATTGTTTTATCGATAGCTCCCTGATTCGGAATTTGCTTCCTGATTTACAAACAAAAGACTTTTGGAGAGAGTTGGAAAATCTGGAAGGAATCGGTGATCACTGAAATAACGAACATTCTAAACTTTTTTTCCGTTGGCGGATTGGTATCGCTTCTTCTTTTTTTTTTCCTCCGCTACCGCTACGATATTCGGGGGAAAATCGCGGTATGTTTCATCCTTTCCACCTTGGCGTATCTGATTCTGAATCTGGACGTGTACGTTCAAATTCATCCTACTCTACGTAATCTTCTTTTTCTTTGTCTTCTTGCGTTGCCTTTTTTTTATTGGCTGATCAGCTTAGCGGCGTTCGACGATCATTTCGAAATCAAAAAGTGGTATTGGTTTCTGTTGCTCGGAAAGTTGGCGCTGTCCGCTCTAGTGACGTATCCGGAGCTGGGACAAATCTCTCTCCGAGGTCCGGTCGAATCGGAGAAGGCCCTTTCTCGAATCCTGATCCCTTCCATTTTCTCGCTGGGTTTTATTCTTGTTGCGGTGTTTCAGACGTATATGGGTCGCAAGGACGACCTGATCGAATCAAGAAGGACGTTGCGCCAAATCCATATTCTGATCAGCGGAATCGTGATTTCGCTTAATATTTTTACGCATCTTTTTCTTCGCGGAAAGGAAGTTTCAGAATTTCTGGACCTTCTCAACGGAATCCTTACTTGGGGTTTGATTCTCGCCTTTCAGTATCTTATGTTCGATCTGAAAGACGGTCTCATCGCGGAAAAGGCGGGGGCGACGGAAGAGGAAAAACCGCCTCCCGTCGATCCTCAACTGCAAAAAAAACTCATCGATGCGTTTGAAAAGGGAAAGTTGTATCGGTCCGAAGGATTGACGATCCGGATTCTCGCCGAAGAACTTCAAGTGCACGAATATAAACTGAGAAGACTGATCAACGGTAATCTGGGTTTTCGCAATTTCAACGATTTTCTGAACCGATACCGTATCCAGGAAGCCTGTGAAATTCTGCTCGATCCCTCTAAGGACGAAATTCCGGTGATCCGAATCGCTATGGATTTGGGATATCAATCCCTCGGTCCGTTCAATCGCGCCTTTAAGGAACTTACCTCGGTAACGCCTACGGAATACCGAAAAAATAGAACGGATCGCAAAATTAACCCGAACGATTTTGAAATGAATAAGATTAAATGAGCTGTCGCGGTTAGTATCGGATACAGCGCGGTCGTCTGATAAACGAGGGGCGGGAGGAGAACGATGTCTGAGTTGCTTTCGAAAGTCGGTTACGGCGGTTTTTTCGGGATCGTATGGGGTGCGCTTCTGCTACGTTATGTGCTCTTTGCGGGTCTTACGTTTTGGATCGTATGGATCCTGCTCGGTAAAAAATTATCCCATAAGCTGATCCAGGGAAAAAAACCGGACAAGAAAAAAATCCTACACGAAATACGTTACTCTCTGCTTACGTTCTTCGTTTTTGCGTTATCCGGAATTTTCGTGGCTTGGTCTCAGGTGAACGGATACAATCTGGTCTACGATCGAGTTTCGGATTACGGCGTTCCTTATCTACTTTTGAGCGTGGTAATGCTCATCCTTCTTCACGATACTTATTTTTATTGGACGCATCGTATGATGCACCATAAATCCCTTTTTAAACATTTTCATCTTGTACATCATAGGTCAACGAACCCGTCTCCGTGGGCGGCCTTTTCTTTTCATCCTCTGGAAGCGATCGTCGAGGCGGGAATCATTCCTCTTGCTTCGGTGATTTTTCCCCTACACCAGACTGCGATGTTCGTTTTTTTCCTTTATATGACTTCGTTGAACGTATTGGGGCATCTCTCGTATGAATTGTTCCCTTCCTGGTTTTTGAAAAGCCCATTTACGAACTGGCACAACACTACCACACACCACAATTTACATCATAGATTCTTCAACTGCAACTATTCCCTTTATTTCAATTTTTGGGATAAGGTTATGGGAACCAATCACGAAAAATACAAACAGACATTCGAAGAAATTTCCTCGAGATCGTCCTCTTACGAGGAGATAGGAGAAGTCACCGCGGCCGAAATCACTTCCAAAGACGCGGCCGCGGTATAAAACTATTCTACGATTCGAATTTCATTTCTGCACCAACGGAAATCGGATCGTAACCGAATATCCTTCCGGTCCGTTCGTTTCGGATGTCTTGCCTTTGAGCTGATGTGTAAGAAGCTGGATCAGTTCCGTTCCGAGCGAATCCTTTTTGGGTTGGGAATCGGCCGTTCTTCCGGGGCCGTTGTCGGTCACTCGAAGTCGGGCAAATCCTTCCCGATCAAGACCGAATTCTACCCGGAGTTTTTTCGGATTTTCGATTTTGGGAAACGCGTGTTTCATGGAATTGGTGATCAATTCGTTCAATATAAGACCGAGGGGAATTAAAATCGACTGATTGAGCATGATGGAATCGCATTCGATTTCGATCAAAAAATTCTTTTCGTCAGATTCGAAAAATCTAATAAGATTGGCTATCAATTTGCGGATGTAATCGGGAAGGAACGTTCTGCTTTCCACACTTTTCGAATATAACGTTTCGTGAATCATCGCCATCGAAGCGATCCTATTCTGACTATCCTCCAAAACTTTTCTTGCGTTCTGGTCGGTCGCGTATTCCGATTGAAGGCCGATCAAACTGGATAGGACCTGCATGTAATTTTTTACGCGGTGATGAATTTCGCGGAGCAGCAGCTCCTTTTCGCGAAGGGAATTGCTGATCAGCTCCTCGGCTTTCTTGGGAAGAGAGTAGTCTATGATCACTCCCTCCAGCCCCAATAGCGCTCCGTCGGAATCGAAAATCCCCACTCCCTGTTCGAAACACCATTGGATCGTTCCGTCCTTTTTACGTATCCGATACGTGATTTGATACGGAACCTGCTTTTCCACTCCGCTGGAAACGCCAGATTCCACCTCCGCCCGGTCCTCCGGAAGAATTATATCACCGAAATCTAATATTTTATCCTCTACGAATTCCGCCGGGGAATAACCGGTGAGTTGAAGGCAACCTTCGCTGATGTATTCCATCGTCCATCGCGGAGGATCGTTTTTGCACCTATATACGATCCCGGAAATGTTGCTGATGATCGTCGATATCTGTCTTTCGCTTTCCTTTAACTTTTCTTGGATGAGTTTGAAGGAGGTGACATCGACGATCATCGCAAGCGAGCCGTCGTAATTTCCCACGTCGTCGTAGAGTGGATTGGCGGATGCGATGGCGAATTTTTTTTCCCCTTTTTTATTGACGAAGTCGTATTCTGAAATTTCCGTAAGACCGCGTTTTCTGTCTTCGAGACGTTTTCGGACCGAATCCCTACGGTCCTCCTCCACAAGATCCAGAAGGTTTTTTCCGAGCATTTCTTCCGGCCTCATTCCGTACAACTCGCCGATTTTATTATTGGCGAACGTCGTGTTCCCGAATTTGTCTATGATCCATATACCTTCCTGGGAAGTGTCTATTATCTTTTTGTAAAGTGAATCGAGTTTGAATTCGGTCTCGCGGGACCATTCGAAATAGATGAGGAGTATTGAAATCGCGGAGCTGATGCGGAAAAAACCGCTCAATAAAAAACCGGCGATCGCGAATTCCGGAATAGGACGCAACACCGGATAATCCAAGATGTGGATTCCCCAGAGGATAAAATTCCAACCGGCGATCAGATTCCCCTTATAACGTAGGGACGGCACGCGGAGGAATAGGATTCCCGAATATACGTGTGCTCCTCCCACGATCGTATAGATCGGCAAAGACGCGATATAAGATCCTGGGAAATAAATTTCTTCCAAAAATACCCAGACGATGCCGGCTCCGAACACAGGATAAACTAGTTTAGGCATTTCTTTTTTGGAAAAAAGAAAACAACCCGCCAAAAGAAAATATCCCCGCAACAAGTCGGCGCAATGAACGGCGACTTCCACAAATTCGATCGATTCGAAAAACGAGCGTATAAGTTCTCCGGAGAGAAAGAACATCTGAAAAAACCACGAAAGCAGCCAGAAAAAAAGGAATCTGTGTCGCTCCGTCAAATATAGAAATAAATAGACAAGGTTGAGTATTATGGATGCCGTTAATGCGAAGAGGATGGAAGGAATGATCCAAGAAGATAGCATACGGTTCCGCGAAAGTTAAGCCAGAGTAATCACGGCCTAATTTTTCGCGCAATCCATTTACATCTATCTTAAGGAATATTCCCTCATACAATAATTCCCGGAAGGATGTTTGTATTCCTTCTTTAAGATCGCGTTTTTGCCGACGGCCGCGACGCGTATCGAAAACTTATCCGTCATTTCTTTTTGGCCGCAAACCGGAGTTATGACAAGCGCCGAATCGAATTCGTTCCAAGACTTCCATTTGTGTCTCGAGTCGTTGCGCACTTTTCCGTCTTTTAAAGTTTTCATACGCATCAAAAGGTCGATCTCCGACGCGATCAGTCTTCCTTTTTTGTCGAAGTTGAATTCCTCATGGAATCCGTTGAAGAGGATGTATTTCCCTTCCGCGGAAATTTTCGAAGTGAGATCACGCGCGGGTTGAAACAGATCGGTGCGGAATCCCTTTAGACAAAAATACTGCTTCTTCTCGTAATCGTCTCGCAAAAGCCCGCCTTCCCTTACGAATAAACTGGAGCTCCATAACACGATCACGATTCCGAACGCGGAAGCGATCCGTTTGTTCAACGCCGATCCTTCCTCCATAAACCGGAAGATCCATAACGAAAAGAACGTAAACAACGCGGGCAGAGGCGGAAAAACGTGACGAAGTTGTTTGTTGCCGGTCGTTGCGTCGATGACTACATATTGTAAAAACAGAATACAGGTCGCCGCGGTCAGAGGGTCTTTGATGGCGGAGAAAAAAGATTCCCGAAACGATTTCGAAGAACCGCGACGTTGCGTAAAGAATAGAAGGATCAGACCTAAGGTTCCGAAAAAGAAAACCCTAAAGATCCAAGGTTCTTGGAATACGTGGCTGATCGGACTCGTGTTCGTGGGGGAAGCAAACAACGCGAATATGAAACTTTTCACGTATTCGTTCACGATCATCTGCGCGTTGATCAAACTCATCACCCGATCCGGATTGGCGAAAATCCAGACAAGGGAAGGTGCGATCGCGTAGAGATAAAGGACGCGAATGGACGCCGGGGCGATCTTTTTCCATTCGTCCCTTTTTTGATATAAGAAAAGATTGAAATCCAAAAACAACAATACCGTGAGATAATAGATCACGAGTTTGAATTGTCTTTGATCCAGATTTATGTTCGTAACGACGCGCAACACGGGCAGGGAAACTACGAGCACCACGACTAAGACGAGAAAAATTCTGCGGAACCCGCGATAACGTTCCCTAAAGGAGAACTTTAGAATTTCAGAATATTCTTTCGGTTTGGAGACGATCTCGTAGAGGAATATCGCTATAAAAAGCAGAAGGCCGTACGGATATTTCGTAAAAAAAAGTCCGAACAGGGACAATAGGACGGACGTTTCCATCTTTTCGGACGGATCGAATTTCTTACGGAACGGATCTTCGTTCGTTTGTCGATAGAGTTTGTAAAGCGTGTAATACGTCCAGAGTAGAAAGAACATTCCCTGGGTTTCCAACATCGACGAAAGGCTATAAGACGGCGTCTCCGTGCTGTGTAACGTCAATGCGAGCGTTACGATCGATGTCAATCCCGCCTTCCAAAACGATCCCGTGATTTTATAAACGATGTAGAGGACGGTGGGAAAACAAAGTACGTAAAACGCCAATCCCAGAAACGAATCCTTCCAAGTGATCGGAAGATCCGGAGGAACGATCAACAAGAGGAGGGATAAGAAGGAGCGAAACGGAGGCCAAGTGGGCGACTCCAGAAACGGAAAAAACGCCCTCCACAATTTCCAATCCCGAAAATCCTGATACTGATCGAGCACTACGTTGAGGCGTATGTTTTCGTCCCAGGTCAATAAATCCTTCAGTTCGCAAGTCCTGAGAAAAACGTCCCAGTTGCGGATTCCCGTATAGATCGCGAGCGCGAGAGATAAGATACAAAGTAGAATTCCGGGTAGGATCAAACCGAGCTTTTTCACAATCGCCTCCGGTGGAAAAAGTTATTCCAGAAAAAAGGGATTACCCTTTCCTCTTGGACTGTTTCGAAGTTTTGGAAACCGACTCGTACACGTTTTCGATCACGTAGAGAGGTCTGTTCTTGGATTCGTCGTTCACCCTACTCAGATATTCTCCGATCATTCCCAAGGCCAACAACTGAGTTCCGCCTAATATAAGCACTACGATCATCATGGAACTCCAACCTGTGATCGTCTCGGACGTGAATATCCTCAGATAAATCACGTAAAGGGCGTATAACGCGCCGCAGAACGCGGTAAAAAAACCGAGATACGAGGAAAGTTTCAACGGCGCCGAGGAAAAGGAAGTGATTCCGTCTAACGCGAATTTGAGCATTTTGCCCACGGAGAATTTCGTGGTTCCTTCGAAACGTTCCTCGCGTTCGTATTCCAATCCGATTTGACGGAACCCGATCCAGGAGATCAATCCGCGGATGTATCTGTGTTGTTCCCTCATGGAGCAGAGAACGTCCGTTACACGGCGGCTCATGATTCTGAAATCGCCCGTATCGATCGGTATGTCAAAGCGGGTGATCTTCTTTAGAATTCTGTAAAATACGTGCGCGGTGAGAAGTTTGAACCAGGATTCTCCCGGTCTTTTTTTTCTCTGCGCGTAGACCACGTCGTATCCGTCGAGAAGTTTCGAGTAGAGATCGCTCACGAATTCCGGCGGATCCTGGAGATCCCCGTCCATCACGGCGACGGTTTGTCCTTTTGCGAAGTCGATTCCTGCTGTGATCGCCGTCTGATGTCCGCAGTTTCTGGAAAGGTTGACGAGTTTGTATCCGCGGTTTTGCGAACAGAACCGCTGTAACACGGAAAAACTTCCGTCTCTGGAACCGTCGTTTACGAAAAGAATTTCGAGATCGTTCTTTTGAAAGGAATGATCCCGCGACATCCGCTCTCGTAAAACGCCGAGCCTTCTCGTAAGTTCCGGGATGGTTTTTTCTTCGTTATAGATGGGAATGACTACGGAAAGGAGAGGAGGTCTTTCGGCCATAAGATATACCCGTTAGGATCGTAGGTGCGGGCTTTTTGTCCAGAATTATTCCCCCTTGCCGATGTTCGGTCGAAGTTCGTGACGCGGAGGTTTTGTTCGACGTAGAATCGAGAGAATCCCGTTTTTGCCCTGATTTTTAGTGCTCTGCTTAAAAATTCTCTTTACAAATTGCCAGGAAATTAAATTATACTTGCATCCAATATCCAAGTCAGGGTTATGAAAATCAAAGTCACCACGAAAAACGACGTCCACATCATCAAGATTGAAGGGCCGATCAAAGCAGGAAATGAGTTCGAGCTCGGACAAAAGATAGAAGAATATATTTCCAAAGGTGACGTTCCGAAATTTATCATCGATTTGAAAAAAGTTCCCTTTATCAACTCCGCCGGTCTAGGTATGTTTTTGAATATATACAAACACATCGACGGTTTAAAAGGAAGAATGGTTTTTACCAATCTCAATTCCGATATAGAGAACCTGATGGAGATAACCAAACTCGCGAGCATCTTCGAGATTTATAAAACCCTGGAAGAGGCTCTCGAATCTTTCGAATACTGATTCTTTCAGAAATCGTGGAAGCATTCAAACTTCATTTACTGCGTCATAAACGATTTTATTTTTTCCTCCTCAGTCTATTCATCATTTACAAATCGGTTTTCAATCGGTTCACGGGACAGTGGATCGTTTCGAAAACTTTTTCCGGTTTTCTCCGAGGTAGCGCCGAGTTCGAAGTCAAAAAATTCTCGCTCTGGTACGGACTCACGTTGGAAAATCTGGTTCTGCGATCGGACGCTCAATTCGGCGGAAGTCCGGTTCTGTCGGCGAAAGAGGCGGATATTTCCTACAATCTGCCTCTGTTGTTTTTCGGCCGTTTGAAACTTTCGAGGATCGCTTTCGTCGGTTTACGATTGGATCTACTGCAAAAAAAAGGCGTGTGGAACGCGGCCGCGTTGTTTCCTCCTTCGTCCGAACCTCCTTCTCCCGAACAAAAATCGGATTCTCCTTTGGGAGAAATTTCCACGTATCTTCCCGTAAGCGCCTATCTCAAACTGGAGCTGAAGGATTTGTTCGTACGGGTCGTTTCGGAATCGGGCGAGTCTTCGTATCAGGCGGGTGTGGAAGGATTTCATCTCGATCTGGAATTGGATACGGTTCGATTTCGAAAGATCCCGCTCGACGTCGGAATTCTAGGTTTGATCGATTCGGTCCGATTCCGAATGAACCCCGAAAAAACCGTACGAATCCGTTTCGAGGACGGTTCCAAGTCGATCGATCAGCCGTTTCGTCTAACGTTTGAATTGATTCGGGACGATACCGTTCCGGGAGGTATTCTCGTTTCCAGAGCGGACGTCGGTTCGGATTCGATTCCGATCCGCGTACAAAATCGACTGTTGGCCCCGTTCGGATTCGGGTTCCGTTACGCTCTCGGTTATTCCGAAAAAGAAGACAAGTTGCGGCTGGAGGATTTGGAGCTGAAGGTTGACAAGGACGTTTGGCTCCGTGGAAGCGGGGAGATCGCGGGAGTTTCCTCAAAGACGCGTAACGTATCTTTTTCGATCACGAATTCTTCGATTCGACTTCGACCTCTTTCCGACTTTTTGGCGACGGTTCCCGGAATTCCGAGACTCCAGTTGGACGGCGAATTACGTCTGGCTCCGATCTCGATTTCAGGAAAGGATACGCGTCTGAAGTTGGGCGCCGATTTGTCCGCGAAAGATCTTTCGATTTCTATCGGAGGAAAAACACACCGTATCCCGAATCTACGGTTGAACGCTGACTGTGTCTTCGATCCTTTCTCGGAAGAATCCGCGACTTCCTCCAAACCGGTTCCGATGTTGGAAAATCTGGAACTCAGGGAATTCTCCGCGACCTATAACGGAATCGGAATCGCGGCCTCGGGCGGTATCAGGAACGGTTCGGCGCTCGACCTCGAAGTAACATTAAAAAATTTGAATATAGTGGATTACGTCCCCTCGCTCGGCGGAGTGTTGGCCGCGAAGGTGAAGGCCGGAGGAACATTCAATTCCTTGCATGTGGATGGAAACGTTCAGCTCGCTGGTTTCCGTTTTCCCATGGGAAGAGGCAGATCCGCCCCGATTCCGGCGGCGCTTTCCCTGAAATCGGGGATCCGATTCGATAAACCTTTCGTCCCTTCGTCCGTGTCGATCGATTCGCTCGTTTTGGAAACGAAAGGATCGGAAGGTAAGGAATCGCTCTCATTCTCCTCGCACGGAACGATGTTTCTCGGCGAAGGCTTCCGGGCGGATTTCGATTCCGTCTTCTTTCGGGTCGAATTGGACCGACTGACCCCCTCGCTTCCCCTTTCGTTACGCGAAAGCCTGATTCCGGTTCGGAACAACTTAGGAAATAAAATTTTGATCAACGGAAATTTTCGTTATTCCCTGATCGATAAAAAACAGGACGTCTCCGGTAAACTCAAGGTCGATCTGCCGGGAATTCAGGTAGAAGGTTTACGCGCGGATTTGGAGGCGGGGATCGCAAAAGATTCCTCGATTACGATTTCCAAATTCGTTCTGGATGCGTTTCAATCCAAATTCAGATTGGAAGCGGACGGTATTCTGAAAAAGGCCTCGAAGACGGAGGATGGGGTTTTCGGGGATTTGATTCCGGACTTAAAGGGATCGGCGGTTTTAAAGTCTCCGAAACCTGCGTATCTCTTTCAAGGTATTTCGTTCGACGGTTTTTTTTCGATCGGTTTTCGTCTTAAAAATTCGCTCGCGAGCGGATCCTTAATTTCTAAAAACTCTAACTTCGGTTATGCGAACGGCCTTTGTCCCGGCGAAGATTGTAAGTTATACAGGATCGAAGGTTGGAACGCGGAGTTTCCGTTTACACACGACCTTTCCGTTAAGACGACGCAGAATCTCATCGACGGAAATAAGGAAAAATTCATCAAAACATACGGTCGTATCCCCGAGCCGAACTTTACGATCAATCAGATCGTAGGAACCCATCCGTCTTTGAAAGGTGTTCCCTTCGATTACGTAAAATCGAAAAACGGACAACCCGGGTTGTCCGCGCGCGTGGATTACTCGGAGAATTTTCTAAAATTAGAATATTTGAAAGCGTTCAGTTTGGACGGTCTGATATCCGGTAAAAACATTCTCGTCAACGTCGGAGGGGGAAAGCCGGAGGCGATGGAATTCGCGGCGGTCATCCAGATCAAAGACATAGACCTCAAACAACTTCTTCCTTTAAAAAGCAGATCCAAGATCGACGACGGAAAGATCAAGGCGGATCTCAACGTCTCCGGAAGAAATCTGGCCGATCCGATTCCCAACGTCAATCTGTTCTTCAGCGTGTTTCAGATCGGTCAGGATTTCGCCAAAAGCGCCGTGAACATTTTCACGCCTTCCAACGTATTTACGGATTTTATCTACAACAGTTACGCGGTGGATAAGATCGAAGTGGAACTTTCCAAGGGACTCGTATACGCGGTCATTCAATTTAAACGATCGATCCTGAATACGATCATCAATCTGGAAAACAGCCAGATCTCGCAACAAAGAATGCCATTGGCGAATTTTTTGAAACGGGCGAGATCGGAAATCGACACGTATCAATAGGAGAAATCAACCGTGAAAAAGATGGTTTTCAAACGCGTTTTTTCCGTTTTTATTTTTTGGCCGCTTTTCGCGGATTGTATCATCAAATCGCCTTTGATCACGTTTACACAAACCCAGACTTCTTCTGAAAAGCAGATGATCGGAGAGGATAGGATTCTGGAGAAGGACGGCTGGCTGATCTCTTCGATCAAAACCTCGTCCGCGGGTTCCGAGGTTTGGAAAAAGGATTTTTCCGGCGATTCCAACTCGGAAGAAGATAAGAATATTCTAATGTCCTTAAGAACCCTCGCGTATCTCGCTCCCGAAATCAAAAATTGGAAAGGAGAAGGATTTTTGGCGGAAGGATTGGACGGTAAACTCAAGATTAATCCCGTTTCGGCGGAGGCGGGTATCCGGGAAGAACTTTCCAAAAAAGAGACTCGATCCCGCTTAGAAAATCTGATCTCCATCGCCAACGAACACAGAACCAAGGCGATCGCGTCCCGGCTCGTAAACGTTTCTTCCAAATCCTCTTCCAAAGAAGAAGCCGAAACTCTTCGTCTTCATCTCGAACGAACCTGGTATCGTCTCGTTGAGAAGGGGGAGTTTTACGAAAAGTCTCCCGGAAAATGGGCCCGTAAGGAGTAGGTCATGTTCTTTCGAGCTACACCGTTTTTTCTCTGCGTCCTTTTTTCCGTTCACTGTTCTCTATTCCGTTCCGCCGCAAAAATCAAACCTCTGGAATTCAACTATTCCTCGATTGCGGTCAATTATTTCACTCCGGAAAACGACAAGCCGTTTCCTCTTACGGTTCAGAGAGGGAATAACCTCTACAACTCCACCACCGCGGACGGACGTTATCTTTTTTATACGACCGGTCAAAAGGGAAATTACGATATTTGGTTCCGAGACCTTCAGAGTTCGATTACGGTTCCGGTTACGGAACATCCCGCGGCGGAATTTAAGCCGGCAATCAGTCCCGACGGAAAAAAACTCGTGTTCGTATCGGAACAATACGATTCGGCGGGCGATCTCGTCCTTTTGGACATGGATCCGAAACTCTGGTCCGAAAAAATCCTCGAAGGGAAACGGTTTCTAAATTCCGATTTTATAATATTAACGAATCCTAATTTTGAAGATTCGGGGAAAAAGGACGGTTATACGGATACGGACCCTTTTTTTGCTCCGGACGGCAGAAGGCTCGTTTTTTCTTCGGATCGGTTGAGTCCCGGCATTCAAAATCTGGTGATTCTGGATACGGAAGGGAAAGACGCGCCTAAACTTCTTACGAAAAAAGGAGGGGCGTCTCCGGTTTGGTCGGCGGACGGCAAAAGTATAGTTTATATTTCGTATCGGGACGGTTCGACCGGGGACGTTTATCTTTTGGATCTCGCGTCCGGCAAAGAGGATCGTCTCACCTCAGACTCTTATCTGAATTTTTCACCTTCCTTGTCCGCGGACAATCGTTACCTCTATTATACTTCTATTCGGGGCGATAGTAATTCGAACGGGCGTCTCGACGAAAGGGACAATAGTCTAATCGTTCGAAAAGACTTGAAGACGGGAACGGTTCGATTGTTGACTTCCGGGAACGATTCGTTGTTCGATTCCCGCTTTTCCGCCTTTAACGGAGGTTCCGTACTTTTTACTGCAGCATATTATAATACTCTAAATATCTATTTCATTCCGGCGTCCGGATCGGTGTCGAAGGAAAAGGACATCATCTCGCAGTACGAACTCGCTCTGAAATACAGGGACAAACAAAGTTTCGAAGACTTTCTACTCGCATTGGACGCGATCGAATTCTACTTCGCGGAAGATCCGATCTATCCTCTGATTAAGTCGAAGGCGCTTATCCTGAAATATAAGGAAGCGAAAAACTCCGGGCGGAACGGGGTGGCCGAAGCGGCTAAAAAGGAAATTTTCGCCGGCAAGTTTCATCCGGCTTTCGGTCTCGGTTACGGACTGTTTCTCGTAGAGGAAAGGAAAAATTCCCCCGTCTCCGCCGTCGGCGAACTTCGCAAATATTCACAACAAATGCGTTCCGTGAGCGGGGTGGACGCGGATCTTTTGGCTTCTTTGCTCGAAGAAGAAGCCGACCTTCTGGCGCGGACTTCGGGGGACAGAAAACAAGCGTTGAAACTATATGAGGAAATTTTAAATCAATTTCCTAAGTTTTATAAGATCAGAGACATATATAGGAAGTCGGGCGATTTGCAGTATAAGGACGCCCGATCCAATTCGTATTCCGTCCCCGAAACCTTCGTTCGTATCGCGGAGGATCCTCAGGCGGGCAAAGAAGATCTGCGTCTTTTGTACGAAAGGATCGATCGTGAAATCGTAGACGGAAAGGCGTTTTCCGAAAGGATCGATGCCGCCGAAATTTCAATTTCGTCTAACGCGTTGGCGACTCGTTCCCCTCGTTTGTTGCGTTATTTTCTCTTCGTTAAGGCCCTCGGACTGAACGGTAAGGGCGGATTCGAAGAAAGTAATTCTCTAATCGATTCGTTTTTATCGGCGGTCCCCGAGAGCGATCCTTTGTTTTTGAAGTCCCATCTTCTTAAGTCGAACAATTTCAAAGGTCTGGGAGAAGTTCAGAAATCCTTTGATGAACTGAGGATTTACCTGGAAAAATACGATCCCCTTTTGGGAGTCGATTTGGAAGAGAAGGACATCGAACGTTCTTTCATTTATTTCGAAAATAAGGCAAGGGATCACGATCGAAGGGGCAACCTTCAGGACGCGGCATTCCATTATTTTTTCAACACGGAGAACATGTTCCTCGTTAAAAGTAGGAATTTGTTTTTGGAAACTTTATATAAGGAATACGCGGTATATTACCAAAGAATGATGGTGGATTCCGTGTTTAAACTTTCGGGCTTTTTGAGCGAAGAAAAACGGAAGGCGCTTTTAGGTAAGATAGACATCATCGATCTTCGTAACGTGGATCCTTTAGCAGAAGAGGGGCTGACTTACATCAATCAGTATTATAAGATCGCCGTTCCCCGTTCGCGACCGGTGCTCGATCTCGCTACGCTTTATGGCTATTCGTATTATCTCGTAAATCGGAGCGTAATACGCGAGTCCTATTACAATGCCGCAGATTCGATGACCGCTGCGCGCAAAGAGGAGATACTTCGCGATTTTAAACAGGCAGAATACGAACTTCGTTGGATCATCTTCGCCGATCCGAGATATTACGAAGCCTATCAGCTTTTAGGTTGGATGTATCAGTATATCGACATTCTAAAAAGCAGAAAGTCAGGAGAGGATCAGCCCAGCGACGAAGAGAAATATTCCGGAGTTTATAAGAAATATTTTCCCGAGAAAAACTTCGAAGAAAACATAGAACTTTACAGTCAGGTATTGGAGTTGCTCGGGGAATCCTTCGAAAACAAAAAGGCGTTGTCCGACCTTCGTTTGAATTTGGGGAATAATTATTTTCTTTTGAAAAATTATCCGAGAGCGAACGAACAATATTCCAAAGTTGATTCGCTTTCCGACTTTATCATTTCGAAAACGCAGTTCGAAAACTACAGACAAAAAGCGATGTTTCTTTTTAATTCGGCGAGGTCTTCTATTTACGTGGCCGATTATAAATCCGCGGTCGTTAAGCTGAAATCGGCCGCTCGTCTTTATTTCGAAAACGAAGCCAAACGCACCGTTGTAGGCAGAGACAGTGCGGAAAAACTGCAACAGTATAAACTGAAACTAGCCCTGATTTTCACGTTAACCGGTCTTTCTCATATGGAGTCGGGCGAGTTCCAAAACGCGATCCTCTATTATAAGGACGCGCTTTCTCTAAACGGTGAAAACGGATGGATCGATCCCGTTAATCTTCACAACGGACTTGCATTGTGTTATCAAAAATTAGGAAAGTATAAATTATCGGAATCGCATCTCGTCGAAGCGGAACGTATCTACTCCGGAAGAGGCGGCGTAAACTGGATTCCCAAAGGGGTCAAACTCACGTTCTGGGATTATTTTTGGGACTTCGTCTGGGACGTGGCGGTTCCGGACGGGGTTCGGATTTCCGGGGAGGGGCGTTTTCCCGAAGCGATCTCTCCCAAATTCCAACCGCTTATGACAACGGGAATCCGCGTCAACAACATGATCCAATCCTTGGAGACGGAAGGGGCTTTACGTCAGATTGAAGAGCGTCTAACGTATGTGGATGCAAAGGGTTTGTCCTCCACTTTGGCGGGTTCTTTGATTCAATCCAATTCCTACAACGATCTAGGATATATTAATTTTAAACGGGAGGACTTCCGATCTGCCGTCGGATTTTACGAGGACGCACAAAAATTGGAAAAGGACAAAGGGTTCGTTTCCAAGGCGCGAAGTTCGTTCAAACGTGGGTTATATTCTTATTTCGCGTATTTGGAGCATACAAAGGAGGAACCGGCAAAAGAAATAAAAACGTTAAACGAAACCCTGGAGCGTTTGAACGATCACAAGAACGACTTTATTTCCTCCTGTTCCGGCGAGAAAATTCCCGAAGAGGAGATTCATTCCGAATTCAAAAGATGTAATTTACGATTTTATAACCTATTTCCGGATCACGATCCTCTTTTGTCATTGGTGTATTATTACTTGGGACGGCAATATATGCGTTCCGGAGACCGTTTTTCCGCTTTTGAATTCTTCGGTTTGGCGGCGGGGCTTTTGGAGAACCCTTCTTCGGTTCCCAGGGAACTCGTCGGACTTTCCGGTGATCCGTACTCTCGAAAAGAGAGGATTTTTCATTCGATCGGAAGAGCTTCCTTATACGTTTTGCTCGGAGATGATGAACGCGCAAAACTCGTCTTAGATGGTTTGGCGGAATCCACGAACGAATTTTACTACATCCAGGAATTGATAGAGGCGCTGGTTTTATACGCTGAAATTTTTCTTAAGGACGGGAATTTTTCAAAGGCAAGGGAAAAGGTCGAAAAGGCATCCTCTTTACTTCTTTCGCACCCGCATCTGATCGGAGAACTTAAAAGTTTCGTAATACGTAAACTTTATAAAATAGGGGCGGAATCGGCTTTCGAAACAGGCAAACGTTCGGAAGGGTTTCGAAATCTCGATAAACTCCGTAAGATACGATTGTTTCGTCAATTTGCAAGAATATCCCACGAATCGGAGGAAGGCGGTTTTTCCGATGATACATTAAAACTTCAGAATATTCTAAAAAAGCAAAAGTCCGCGTATGTATCGATTCAGGCGGCACTCGAAAATAGACAAAAGTTCGAAGTTCCGCTTCGGGACTATCAGAGTTTCGTAAGGGATTTCGAAAAACATCTTGCGGATATGAAATCCAAAAACCCGGATTTGGAAGGTTATCTAGGAATTTATTCGGACGAACCGCCTCCAGCCGCTTTTTTGAAACAGGGCGAAGGTTATCTAAGGTTGGAATCGTCCGGTTTCAAAACGAGGATGTATCGGACGACCGATTCGAAAGAGGAGTTTGTGGAGGAGGCTCTTCCGGTACAGGAATTCTTGAAAAAAAACGCGGAAACCGTTAAGGCTCCTTATTCTTCCGTAAAATCATGGTTCGTTCAGATCGGAGAAGGGATCGATTTGAAGAAGATTAATTCGGTTCTTCCGACGCGCAGATCCTTCGTTTCCAGGGTTTCCCATCTAAAACAGCCGCAAAGGAAGGATCTGCGCGTCCTTCAATCGTCCGCCTTAGTCGAAGGTTCACCTAACAACGGTTCTACGATCAAGGTACGGAGGATCGCGCCGAATGAAATCCTATCCCGGGTCCTAGACACCGATCTTTTGATTTCCCCTCTGCCTGATGTAAAGGGAGACAATCCGTTCGGAGAATCCTTTTCGCAACGGGACGTCGCGCTCAAGGAGCTGCTTCATCAACGGAATGAATTTTCGGCGGCAGTCTTTTATTCGGATGTTTTTCCTGACGCGGAAACCGTTTCCGATCTTTACGAATTGTTGAATGCCGCCGGCATCGGCAAAGCAGTGTTATGTGTATCGAGCTCGGAATGTTCCAAACGTTCCCCCGAGTCTTTATTCGAAAACGAAATTTCAGAAGGTTTACTTTTGGGTTCGGCCGTTTTACGTATACGGGATCGGAGTCGAAGTATTCCCCGGTTCGATACCGAACCTAGAAACGAGGAAAGAAAGGAACGAATCCGCAACGCGTATTCTTCCGCATATACGTTGCGCTCCGCGCAGTCCTTCACCGATCCGATTCGCTCCGGAGAAACTGAATTGCTTAGACTCAAATGGAAGTTGAGTTCTTCCGCTTCCTTGAAGGAAATCTACGGGAAGGCGTTGTCGGATGCGAAATCCGATTCCGAAAAAGAAGATCTGCTCGTATCGGCTCTTCTAACCTGTTATCTGGAAAAAAAACCGGAGGATTGTGAGAACGTTTCGGAACGGGAAATTACCGATCCGAAAAAAAAGGACCGGATCGGAACCTTGAAAAAATTTCGAACCGGATTTTCACCTCGTCCTTCCGAGTTCGAAACGGCCGATTCCCGGGTGGATCCATACTACGACCCTTATTTATATTATAAGAATATTCTAAAAATTGCAAGAGATTTATACGAACCTGAAATCGGAGAATTCGCGGCAAAAAAAGCCCTGCGAGAAGCTAAGGATTCCGAAGAAGTGAAAGCGGTGGAGGAGATTCTTCAGGGTTTATACGCACAAAGATATTTTCTGGAAGGGACTTCGCTTAATAAAAATCAAATCAAAAGAAAAGACGAGTTGTATCTAGTTCTTTCCGGTAATTGGAAGGAAGCGTTGGAAGTATTGAGAAAAAGAGAAGAGGAGGAAGACACTGGACGTTTTCGGGAGCGTATGTTTCAGAATTGGAAAAGAGAGATTACGGGCGCATGGTTTTCGCCTTATTCTCTTTACTCCGAAGTATATGGAAATTCCCCGAAACTTTTCGAATCCTTGGATCCGGAAGAACGCTCTTTACTTTTTCATCTGATCTTGTATTCGGTTCCGTTTCAATCGGGGGAAGAGTCGGATCTGCTGGCGGAGGCCTTGGTTGATTTCGAATGGGCCTCCGGCGCCAAAAACAGAGTTCTCCGTATGGTCTTGGAATACGCCCAGGCGCTCTTTACGCGCGGGGAAACGGATAAATGCAAGATCTGGTTGGGGAAAATGCCGTCCAAATACGCGATAGGTCCGGATTACGAAGAAGTATTTAAAGATTATAATATACTAATGCAAAAGATCGCTTTTTCGGAAGGGAAGGTTCTTGGATCGTCTTTTGTGCCGCTCGGATCGTGGGTTTCCTATTACGAAAAGGCGCGCTCAAAATCGCCTTCTGAATTCGTCGAACTACTGAACGATACGGTCCGATCGAAACGGGGAATTCAATTTAGTTCTACAGAAAGAGCTGAGTTGTTCGATTTTATTTCGTATTTGCAGAGTTTGTCCTTTCGAAAGAATAATTCCGAAACTTTTTTCGATCTTGCGTTCGCCAAGGATCTGCTTTCTACAGTCCGTCCTATTTTATTAAACCGAACTCCGGATTTTAAAGATCTTCCCGAATTCGAGTCAGTATCTGAACGTCTTAAGGAGAAACTTCCCAAAGATCAGGAGTTTCTTGCGGTTATGGATCTCGGAACGGAATCGTATTACATCCGTTTTACGAAAGGGAAGTCGAAGGGGGATCTGGCAATCAAAGACAATCGTAAATTCCGCGCGGCCTTGTATCAGTATCTGGAAGAAACTTCGAGGGGGGGATACGAAGTGCTTTTACGAGAGGAGTTGGAGAACGAATACAGGAAAAATATTCGACTTTCCAAGAATCGTCTAACGTATCTTTACCTGAGTTCCTATCATTTCAGAGTTCCTATCGTACCGCGTACGGAAGATCGGTTTTATATCGTGACGGATCCTGCAGCCTTGCTTTCGAATCCTTTCTTCGCTTCCAAAGAGGAGTTTTATCCGGAGTATCAAATCCAATTTCTTTCCGAAACGAAGTCGGCGAGTGGTTGGCAAAAAACCCTAAAGGAGCTGGAAAAATTCGAAGCAGGTTCGGGGCGAATCGGATCCGATGCGAGAAGTAAGTTATATGTTTTACAGGATCCTTTAGAGATCGTAAATCAGGTGAGTTTGACCTTGGCGGGCAAGTCCGTTTTCGATTATAGGTCCGAAGTAAAAAAAGGTAACTGGATTTATACGTCTTCCTATCTTGAAGAGAATCGATACGATATCGAAAACTATCGGGATGTTTTTTATCGGATCGGAAAGGGATTTGTCGGTCCCGGAATCGTTTTTATTGGCGAACAAAGTGACACTGTGCATGTTGAATTCGTGAAACGATTTTCGAAACGGAGTACGACCAGGGTTCCTCTGTATATCCGGTTCCAGGAAACGTTAGATGCCATTAAGGAATCTCATCCGTTGGATCGACTCTGGAACGGATATCGGATGTATACGAATAGTCTGATCGAAGAAGAGGTCCCGTAGTGATTATGAATTTGTTTCGAATCTTCATTCGCGCCGATGTTCGGAGCGTTTCGTATTTTGTTTCGTTACTTTATTTTGCGTTACGTTTTCCGTCGCAGGGTTTGTTTCGAATTACGTACGGAGCCGTATCTGATTTCTGTGGATTTTCCGCTTTTGTATGTGAGCGCTGGAAGTTTGGTGTTGTTGGCGCTCGCAACAAACGTCGCGGCTTTGCTTCTAAACTTGTGTTCTTTTGTTACTGTTAAACTCCGCTCTTGTTACAAAAAATCGCATCGGCCTTTTCTAAGTTTCGATTGGTTTCGCTTCAGAGTAAACCGCAATGCGGCAGACGATTGAGTGGATGTTAGAATGTTAGTCGGCTCTGGTTGGCCCTTGGGTTTTGCCGATTCGAAATTCGTGATTTTCGATCTTCAATTGGTAAGTTTGAGATTTCGATTTGTTCAATGTCGCTTCGCTGGATTCGACTTGGCTTGGCTCGACTTGACTTGGCTTGGCTTGGCTTGGCTTGGCTTGGCTTGGCTTGATTTGATTTGATTTGATTTGATTTGATTCGACTTAGCTCGACTTGTGACTTGACTTGTGACTTGACTTGTGACTTGACTTGTGACTTGACTTGTGACTTGACTTGTGACTTGACTTGATTCGATCTGATTCGACTTAAGTTGACGCAGCTGGATTCGACTTGCTCGGCTCGAACCGAACCAGAATATTTTCTCTGATTACAACGCAAGTGCCCGCGATTTTTTTCATCGGAAGCGTGACGTTCGTGCAAGCCGTGGAACCGAGTGTGGTATGGGATATTTACTGCTCAACAACGAAGAAGAAATTT
>NZ_RQFA01000045.1 GCF_004770155.1 Leptospira gomenensis
CGGATCCGGAACTTCGAGGAGGAAAAGGCGCTCTTAACTTCCATTCGAACGATCCTTCAAGGAAAGGTGCAACCCACGCATGTGGGGAATAGGTCTCACTGTGCTTGTGTCTCCGGATTCGTTCGCGGTTCAACCTCACGCATGTGGGGAATAGTCCTTTTTTTCACTCTTCTTCAATGTTCCGATCGGTTCAACCCCACGTATGTGGGGATTCTTCTGGAGAGGAGTCGATATATCTTGAATCTTTGATGTTAGATGGAGTTTATTTCTTTGTTAGGGCAAGTCAAGATCGCTTTACTTTCAAGATTTATTTACGACTCGAATCTATATTTCATTTGTGTGCCACTCGAAAGGATCTATAAAACATTTGATTAAGAAAACAAATCAAATGTTTGAGTCGGAACTCCTCACACATACTCGATATTCTAATGAATAGCGTGTTGTTCCTTGTTGGAAAATTTGAATAAATTTCCTTTTCAAGCCTAAGGATCAATACGATTCGCTTTGATTTAAATTATATATATCTAATTTTATTATAAAATTAATTAAATGGATTATTAATATATTATTATAAACATAAGTTATTCTATTTTAAAAAGTTTATTTATTTTATCATTTTTTATTGGTTTTATTCGAGATGAATTAAAGAAAAATAAAAAAAATATTTTTTTTATTAATATTTGCTCATGGCGTTCGCTCGGAGAACCGAACATCGGTATGAGCAATTCAAGAAATCAAAAAGTATCGAAGCATTTAAGGTGGTTTCCGAAGGAAACAATTTATGAGTCTAATGTTGATCACAATTTTAAAACAAGCCGATTTAAGCAAAGACGAATTCATTCGTCTCCTTCCGATTTCTGGATTCCAGTCGAACTCGCTCCTTTGTTGCAGTCGAAAATTTCAAAATATGGGTCTTTGAAAAAGGTGTTGCACGTGCTTTTGGAAGAAAAACGAAATAGGCTTCATTCTCTCTTTCGGCTCTCAAAATATGAAAAGACTTTATACCAAAGTAAAGGTTTGGATTTGATGCGCTTTTCTTTTCGACCGGATTCTGCGGATTGGGCTGAGTTGCGTTTAGCCGCACGTTATTACGGAGTGTCGATTTGCCGTTTTTTTGTTATGCTTCTTTCTCTTCTGAACGAAAAGAAAGAAGAACACAAGGATCAGTTTTCTTATAAAAGAGAAAAGTTTGGGATCGTCTTGGTCCAGAAAATATTTCAAGATAGGAATCGTATCTCATTTTCTATTTTTTTAAATTCCAGTTTGATAAACAGGAAGAGGAGGAGGCCGGGAAAAATATAATATCCCAATTTTAGTTCGAATGACTTGATTCACGGATAGGCGTGTACTTCCGACCTCAAAGTTGAACGATTCGATTCCCGTTACGAATTGTAACGAGAATCGAAATTCAAAAGCGAGTTTTATGGAATCAAGAATAAATCGATTGAATTTTCCTTTGTAAAAAAAATCGCGAGAAGTGAATTTTTTTACGAAAAATAGCTTTAATTGAATTTTAAAGGAACCGTAAACGAGTATGAAGGCAAAAAACAAAAACCAATTACGACTTTTGAAACCGAATCGTTCCCAGGGGAAGCAGTTTCCCCTGGGGGATTTTTTCACTCCCGAACCAAAGCTGGATCGACGCCATCTCGGACCCTCATGCGATTTGTATGTGCCCGAGGATTTAATCGAACAGTTGGATGAGATGATTTCGCGAATTGGCTCAATTCGAGTCGTTCTCCATAATTGTCTCGAAAAAAATCGATCCCATTCGAGGATTCTGCTCCATTCTCTTCCTTCAAAGATCAGTTATCAGGAACGTCATCTGAAAAGTAAGAGATTTCCATTTCGACCCTTTGCAGGAGATTGGAGCGAACTTCGGAAGATATCGATGTATCACGGTGTATCGATGTGCAAGATGTTCGCGACCATGTTAGAAAGTGAACTGTATCCGCGAATAGAGCACGCCGCTAATTCTTTACCTTCGGAGATGGAAGACGAATTTTCCGAGTTTCCTTTTGATAAAAGGGGAGCTTAATTCGTATTTCCGTTTCTATTTCGTAATCTGAATCTGAAATTTGCCGGTTTTATTTGAATAAAATAAGACCGGCGAGTTCGATACGGAAATCTTTCCTACAAGTTCCGGGTCTTAATTTTCCAAATTCGGCAATTATTTTCTTGAAAATGAAGATTCTACCTTTAGAGTGATCGAATCTTAGATTTTAAGAGAATTTGGAGTGTATAATGTTGAAAAATTTTAAGAGAATATTCGTAATACTTTTCTCTTTCGGTTCCCTGTTGTTTTCTTCTTCTCTCTTTGCGTTAGGAACCTATTCGGAAGGATGGGCGGTGGTCCGACTGACCCAATTTGAAAGTCGCGGAATTATCTTTGATTCGCACGAAGGGGTTATGGAATTTATTTCCTACGACAACGCAGAAAAATGTGATCCTTTGAAAGATGAATGTTTTGCTCCGATGCGGGAAAAAGTAGAATTCAGTGTTCGTCCAGAAAACGGTGAAATCGTGAATTTCTTAAGCAATAATCTCAATCAAGAAGTTCTAATTCAATATAGAATTCATCGAATCGAACCGATTGCACTTTCGACCGATTTCGAAGTCGTTGGCGCTCAAAGACAAGTTCCGGGAATTCCTAAAGAAGTTACCGACAAAATTATCGTCCCAAAAACCGGTTCAAAACGGAATTTTTCCGTTTCCGGGAGAATCCTTCAGTTGGAATATCAGGGCACGATGGTAGGAACTTATGAAGGTCTTTATTTGGATGAGGTTCGTGGAAAGGTACATCCCTTTTCTATTACCAACGAAGAAGTTGCGAATTTTGTCTGGAACACTATGAAATTTAATTCTAAATATTTTATCGGCGTTTCTGTTGCGTTCGCAACCGGTTGGAGAAAGTCCGATTACGATATTTTTGAGATCAATTACAAGGCGCCGGCGGGAGGCGTTTATTCGGATCCGAATAAGAAGTGATTTTTTTGAGGAGATAGCGGTCTTCCGACCTCCTCAAAGGTGGACTTACATAATAAAAAGGGTGTGGTAAAAATACCTCACCCTTTTTCTTCCTCTTCCTCCAAAACGATTAAATCAGTTAGCCAATCCGATACGTTTCCTGCTCGGTCCCTGATTCTTGCCTGTAACAAAAGTTTCTTTTTAAATTTTCTAAAAGTTTTGGGGATCTTAACTAAAATCATTTTGCGATCGGACTCGAATTCATAGGGAAAGGACTCTCCATCCAGTAAAATTTCGGCTCCTCCTGCGTAACCCGAACCGATATCGGAAATCGAATACATTCTTTCTATCACAGAAGGTGGTCGGACCTCCTCGGTGAATCGATGACGGGAGATCAAGAAGGGATGTTCGATCTTCGGTTTAGAGCGATCATCCAAAACCGCAAGAATGCCGATCTTGTTTAAAATGGATGTCGTACCTTCGGCACCGGAAACCGTTTTGAGAACAGTCCAACGTTTGGTTCCGACTTCAAAAAGGTATAGATTCTCGCCTTTCTTTAATTGCATCCCTTTCCAAAGTAACCGAGCCTCCCCGGACCAATGAACACCGGTCGATTCTATTTCGATCGGTTCACTTTTCAGAATCAAACCTTCCGGAAGAGAATTCTCCGGTAGCGTTGCAACCTTTTCAATGAGAAGATTTCCTTTTCCAAAGGTATTCCCTTTGGGAGTTTTGATAAGAATTCGTTTGTCGGTGGAATAATATTCGGTCGAGAGATCTTTTTCTTGCGTGGTCTTGAAACCGGCGTTGAGTAACTTCAGTTTCAAGGAAGAAATATTCCCCGCCTTGTCTCCTCCGATAATTTCTAAAGACACTTCTTTTCCTTCCGGAAAAGTTCTTAAATCCAAACTAGGTTTTTGATTGGGAAACAAGTTATAAACGTAAACGGGCGGATTTAAAGATGAACGATTCGAATCATAAATTGCTTGATGATCCCTTGCTTCGGCATAACTCATTTTCTCAAACTTTCTTTCATACAAAACGTTTTGTTCGGAGAGAAGTCGCGCAAAGAAAAGATTATTCTTATTCCTTGAGTTCATCCGATCAAAGGCCCCTAATTTAAGTCGTACCTCCCCACCGACTTTGAGAGGTTCTTCCTCTTGAACTTCATAAACTCCTTCCTTTTTTTTTCGTAGAGGGAGTCGAAAACGTTTCCCGTCCGAAGCATCTATATAAAGAACCAACAATTCGGGAGGAGTTCCGTCCTTGTCCGTCATCTTTAGATAAGCAAGCGGATTGAATGTGTCCCCATTCCCATGAAGTTCAAAATGAAGGTGAGGAACTCCGGTTCCGGATTCTCCGATCCTCGCGATAGCCTGCCCCTGTTGGATAGAGAACTTATGATCTGAAAATTTGACGGAAAAAGTTCCGTCGCTCAATAGATGGAGCGCTTGCCGCAAATTTTCCAATTCTTTTCGCACGCCTTCCACGCTGAAAAGATGCGCGAACTTAGCTTTCAAACCGGATGAAGATCGAAGAACGAGATTGAGTCCGTATCCATTCGGTGATTCCGATAGAGATTCTACAAAGCCGTCAAACGGCGCGATGGCCGGAAAGCCGTTTAGGTGAAACGTCTTAAAGTCGGCGCCCATATGCAGGTGATGAACGCGATATTCGGCAAAAGAACCGGACACAGGTGTTTGAAATTCCATCGGGAAAAGTATCCTTCCCTGAAGTTCCGGATAAAGTCGAAGTTCAGGTCGGTCCTCCGCACTCAAATCTGTTCCGGGAAAGATCCACATCGTGATCGGAAATAGTAAAACGGCAAAAGAAAGTCTCATTCTCCCTTAGATCGCATGGGAAATCAAAATTTGTAAAGCCGAAAAGCCCGCGAAAAAATCTCCTTGCCCGGAGGTACGACCTAAAAGATTCTCCCAAGCATGTACTTGGCTCGAGTGGCTCTGGTGATTCTAATTGTTTCGGGATTATCCTGCACTTATTTTACCCGCGAACCGAGAAATCCTCCGAAGATCGACGGAGTTCCGATTCCCGATGAACAACGCCGTCTTTACGTTCAAAATTTTCGCAACAATTCCTACGGAATGGGAGTGCAAACTCTTCTTACGGAGCTCGTCCGTTCCGAAGTGGATTCCCGCGGTAGATTTCTTCAGACAAGAGAAAAATCCCTCGCCGCTTATCGGCTTTACGGTGAAGTCGTCCACTACCAACTCGTCGGAAATCTTTTGGACCAAGGAGGACAATCCATTTCGAGGGAAATGTTGATCGTCGTCCGTTTAGAATTGCAGAAAGCCGGTGGACAAAAAATTCTCCTGGAAAGGGAAGAGATTCCGGTTCGAATTATCTATTCCGATCAGGTTGGATTCCGAGAAAGCGAAAGTCAAGCGCAGGCGAGACTTCTACGGATCATGGCGATTCGAATCTCGGAGGAGATCGAAAGAGCTTGGTATTTTTCTATTGCCGGAAAGATCGATCCTTGATAATCTTGATTCGCCCCTTGAGTAATCTCCCATGAATAGAGAAAAACAAGAAGCCATTCTCAACAAAACCGAACCTGCGATCCGTATGGAAATGCAGACCTTCTCCGAGTATCTTCAAAAAGAGGGACTCAAAATTACGAATCAAAGAATGCTGGTGGCGGAAAGAATTTTTTCCCTTCACAATCATTTCACCGCGGAAGGACTTTTGGAGGAGTTCAAAGACCAGAGGGATCAAATTTCCAAAGCTACCATTTATAGAATTCTATCGATTATGGTTTCCGCCGGACTATTGCAGGAGCATAATTTCGGAAAGGATTACAAATATTACGAGCATATCATCGGTCACAAACATCACGATCATATCATTTGTACGGTCTGCGGTAAAATCGTGGAATTCGTGGACGAACGAATCGAACAACTTCAGGAACAAGCCGCCAAAGACAACGGCTTCAAAATCACCGGTCACAGTCTGAATATTTACGGCACTTGCAGCGACCATTCCTCCGGTAGATGATCTTTCAGACGACTTTCGAAGATCCGAACACCCTCGCTCGCACCGGCATTCTCGAACTAAACGGGACGAAATTAGAGACCCCTGTTTTTATGCCTGTGGGAACCAGAGGCGTCGTAAAAACTTTGAGGTCGGAAGACCTCGAAGAACTTGAGTATTCTTTAATATTAGGGAATACCTATCATCTCTACCTTCGTCCGGGAACTTCGGTTTTGGATCGGTTCGGAGGGCTAAAAAAATTCATGACTTGGAAAAAGGCGCTTCTCACCGACAGCGGAGGATACCAGGTCTTCAGTCTCAATTCCCTTTTCAAATACGAGCAAGATGGAGTGAAATTCCAGTCCCATATAGACGGAAGCCGTCATTATTTTACTCCGGGTTCCGTCATTGACATTCAAAGAAGTATCGGATCGGACATCATGATGGTTCTCGACGACTGCGCTCCCTTCGATTCGAGTCCGGAGCGTCTGCGTCAATCGTTAGAGAGAACTCACCGTTGGGCGGAAATGTCGGTGGACCACTGGCAAAAAAATAAAAATTCGCAACATCTCTTCGGAATTTTTCAAGGAGGAATCGACTTGGAAGCTCGAATGGAAAGTCTTAATGCGATCACCTCACTCCCGTTTGACGGAATTGCGATCGGAGGACTCTCTGTCGGAGAACCTCGCAGGGATTTTATCCGAATTTTGGAAGGAATCGGTCCTCACACGGATCGAAATCGCCCTCTTTATCTCATGGGTGTAGGAACTGTTCCGGACATATTGGATGGAGTGCGGAATGGAGTCGATATGTTCGATTGTGTACTTCCGACTCGCAACGCAAGAAACGGACAAGTTTTCACTTCCAAAGGAAAAATAAATCTCAGAAACGAAAAATGGAAGAACTCCGACGAACCGATGGACCCGAATTGTGGATGTAGAGTCTGCGAACGTTATAGTATCGGATACATCCGGCACCTACATCACGTCGGAGAGATCACGGCTTTTTCGCTCTCCACATTTCACAATCTATTTTTTATGAAAAGTTTTCTCTCCGAGATACGAAAGTCGATTCAAAGCGGAGAATTTATGAAAACGTATGCCAAGTGGAAAAATTTGTATGAAAAGCCTGAATTTTCCGGTTGACTATTTACAGAATCGCCTTTCCTTTAGTAGAGCTGGCCGGAAAGAGACAGAAAGGAGTTGCTGATTATTTATGGAAATAACCAGAAGAGAAAGCGGGAACATTGTGATTCTGGACATAAACGGAGAGATCGATCTCTACAATGCCCCAGAAATTAAAGATGTAATCGCTAAACTCATCGAGGAACAGAAATATTATACTATTATCAATCTGGAAAAAGTTTCCTACATTGACTCATCCGGTATCGGCGCACTGATTTCCAGCCTTTCCAACTTGAAAAAATACCAAGGCGGACTTAAGATTATCAATGTTTCCGGATCGGTGAGAAAAGTATTCGAACTCACAAAATTAACTTCCTTTTTTGAGATCTTTGATAACGAAGCGGACGCAGTCTCTGCGTTTAAGTAAAATCGGACTTTAGATTATCTTCCTTTTTTCTAAATTACTGGTGCAGCAATGAAATCAACCCTAAGAAAACTACTTTCGTTTTTTATAATTTTACTCGCAGGTTTTTTCATTGCCTGCGGGTCTGAACTTCCGATCCAGGAACTCAGCGACGCAAAAAACTCCATTACGAGGGCCAAGTCGGCGGGCGCGGAAAAATATGCAGCCGGCGAATTGGAAGAAGCTCGTAAGAGCCTGCTCAACGCGCACCAAAAAGCATCCGACGAGGATTTGGCCGAGGCTAAAAAATCCGCCGAATACGCAAAGGCGAAGGCGTTAGACGCTTCCGAAAAATCGTTTCCATCCACCGTGGACGAAGCGCGCAAAGATTCTACAACCTCGATCGATTCGGCCGAGGAGGCGTATGCCTCTCAGCTCGCCTCCGAGCAATACAATTCCGCGGTTCAACTTCGCAAAGAAGGAGATGCTCTCCGGGAAACCGCCGATCGCACCCTTGAGGCCTATCCGAAAGAATCGGGTGACGACGCAAAACTTCGGACGAGATTGGCAGCCTTTGATCAATACGAATCTTCCCGTCAAAAATATGCGGATTCCAAGAAGGCCGCAGACGAATCCAAAGCCTTAGCACTTTCCCAAAAACAACAACTCATCGATTCCCTCGCGGATATCGAAAAAAATCTGAACGACGCGGACCGGTATGCGGAAGGAAAAGATCCGGAAGTAAACGAAACGAAAGTTCGTTTGGACGGCGCAAAGTATAAGATCGAAGAGGGAAAAATCCGCGACGGTTACGCGGAAGTGGATGATATTCGCAAAAAATCGGCCGAGCTGGTCGCAAAGAACATCAAAACTTTCGCCGAAAAACAAAAGGAACTCGCGAAACAAAGCGTTGTTGCCGCTACGACGAAATTAGCTTCTTTTGATAAAAATAAAATCAACGCATCTCGGGATTCTCAGGTATCGTATCAAAGGGCGGAAGAAAATCTGAAAGCTGCGGAAGAGTCTCGTGTTTCCGCGGAGGATTTATATTCTTCCGAAAAATACGAGGATTCGATTGCTCGTTCGGAAGAGGCGATCCGTCTTTCCAGAATCGTTGTCGATCAAGCTACGGAATTGGCGGAACGTTTGGATCGGAAAGGCGGAGACAAATATGCAAACCGCGATTCCAAAACGGGAACCGAGGGAAAGAATAACTCCAATTCCAATAGCAATACTTCCGAAGGCAAAAACTCTTCGTCAAAATGGGGAGAGGACGGATTGCCCGAAGGTTGGAAACGTTATGTGGTTCGCAAAAAAGTTCCGGCAGATTGCCTCTGGAGAATCGCGAAGGACAAACGCCACTATGGAACTTCCAAACTGTGGAAACGGATTTATGAGGCCAATCGTGGTAAGATCAAAAATCCGAACCTGATTTTTCCAAAACAAATTTTGCTGATTCCTCCTGCAAAGGGATCGACCCAGTTTCCAAAAAACGGGGCTCCGGCTAAGAAAAAGCCAAGTTCCGATGCGGTAGAAGCAATTGAACAAAATCAAAAGCCCGCCGACTCGGAAGAATCCGAATCGGGAGGAGATTCCGAATCCAAAAAGAAGAATGAGGTAAAAGAGCCTTCTCCCGAAGAAGACTCTACCGATTCTTCCGGAAACGAAACCGCACCGGAGGAAGAAAATCCGGAAGAGGAAAATCCGGAAAATCTTCAGTAAGTTCGTGCTCCACCGACACAAAAAGGCCTGGTCTAATCCACCGGGTTTTTTTTTGTCCGTGGAGTTCCGACCTCTTTTCCGCTCTTACGAGAAATTCACTTGATTACCGCTTTCCCGCTGTAAAACTTTCTTTTGGATAGAAATGAAACGCGCTTACACCCGACCGATCTCCTCCGTATCGTATCAGGACTACGAAATTCTCGCAAAACTCGCTTGGGCCGAAGATTGTCCCGACGAAGACATCACATCGATTTCCCTATTCCCTCCGGATTTGCCGGCAAGCGCAAGGTTGAACGCCCGGGAGCCCGGCGTCCTCTGCGGAGTCGGTGTAGTAGAGGTTTTGAATGAGTTGGCCGGCGACACGATCCAAACGGAATATTTCAAAAAAGACGGAGATCCGTTTCAAACGGGGGAGACGCTTCTTTCGATCCAAGGAAGTCTCGTCGCGATTCTTCGCATCGAAAGAATTCTTTTGAATTTCATCCAATACCTCTCCGGAATTTCTACGAGAACGAGCGAAGTCGTTTCCCAATACGGACAAAAAGGTCTGATGATTTTGGATACGAGGAAAACCCTTCCCGGATATCGGAAACTCGCCAAATACGCGGTCTTTTGCGGAGGCGGAAGCAATCACAGACTCAATCTTTCCGAAATGGCAATGATCAAAGACAATCATTTGGCCTTGTATTCTTCCGCTAAGGAACCTGTCGGAAAAATCAAAGCCCGTTTTCCGGGAAAACTTGTGGAAGTCGAAATCGATTCCCTGTCTCAGCTGGAAGACGCCGCGTTTTCCGGTGCGGACGTGATTCTTCTGGATAACTTTTCGCTCCCGGATTCGAAAGAGGCGTTCGAGATTCTGAAACGAATCGCTCCCGGAATTCTTGTGGAATTTTCGGGATCGATTACGCCGGAGAAGTTGGGCGCGCTTTCCGAATTTTCGGGCGCCGGAGTCAGCATGGGATATCTGACTCATACGACCCGTTTTTTGGATTTGGGTTTGGACATAGAACACTGATGGGATTCGTAAAAGCGCCTGCTACGAAAGAAATGCTTCTCGAAGGAGTTCGGGAAAATCTCGGAGACGCGGCCTATGACGCAGTTCAAAGAGCGTATGACGTTTCCGAATCGGCGCACCAGGGTCAGTTCCGTCTTTCCGGAGAACCGTATATCGTTCATCCGTTACAAGTCGGATTCATTCTTTTCGAATTGGGTCTCGACGAAAAGGTGATCTGCGCCGGTCTTCTTCACGACGTCATAGAGGACACAGAATATTCCCGCGAAGACATGATCCGCGATTTCGGAGAGGATATCACCGATCTCGTCGAAGGTGTTACGAAAATATCCAAAATCAAAAGCCAATCCAAAGAGACCGAGGCGGCCGAAAATATCCGAAAAATCATCGTCGCAACGATCAAAGATATTCGAGTAATTCTGATCAAGCTGGCGGATAAAACGCACAACATGCGTACGCTTTCGTTTCAACCCCCCGATAAACAAAGAAGGATCGCGCAAGAAACGATTTCTTTGTACGCCCCGATCGCAGGTAGATTAGGAATTTATAAAATTAAATCCGAACTCGAAGATTTGGCGTTCCAGATCCTCAATCCGGAAGAGTATCAGGAAGTCAAAAAGAACATCAATTCCAAAAAGTCGGAACGCGAAGGTTTTATCGAAACACTTAAGATCATCCTTCTGCAAAGACTCGCCGAAATTCAGATAGAAGCGGACGTGGACGGTAGGGCAAAACACTTCTACTCCATCTACCGAAAAATGAAACTCAAAGAGAAGACATTCAACGAAATCTTCGACCTTCGGGCGATCCGCATCATCACCAACGAGGTCAAGGACTGTTATGGAGTATTAGGAATCGTGCATACTCTTTGGAACCCGGTTCCGGGTCGGTTCAAAGATTACATAGCTACTCCTAAAACGAACATGTATCAGTCGCTCCACACTACGGTCATCGGTCCCGACGGTAAACCCCTGGAAGTACAGATTCGTACCCGGGATATGAACGATATCGCAGAATACGGAATCGCGGCGCATTGGATGTACAAGGAAGGAAAACCTTCTCCCGCCGGAGCGAAAAGTGTCAAGGTCAAGTGGCTCGAGCTTTTGAGTTCCTGGCAGGATTCCGCTCTGGATCCGAAAGAATTCGTCGAGGAATTAAAATACGACCTTCACGAAGACGAAGTGTTCGTGTTTACTCCGAAAGGCGAAATTCTGCAATTGCCCAAAGGAGCTACGATCCTTGATTTCGCTTTTCGAATTCATACCGATGTCGGTTTAAAAGCGAAAGGAGGTCGGATCAACGGTCGTATGCTTCCTCTTCGAACCGAAATCCGTTCCGGCGATCAGATCGAAATCATCACGGACAAACGTACAAAACCTTCCCCGATTTGGCTGCGTATCGTCCGTACTCCCTCTGCCAGACAAAAACTCAGGGCTTACTTTCGTAGGTTAAGAGAGGAAACCAAAAAGGATCTTTCACAAGAGGCGGAGGTCGCGGCCGAATTCACTTTGAACGCGGAGGTTTTGGAGGAGCTGAAGAAAAAACCTTCCTCTAAACCGAACAAACAAATCGATTTGGCGGCGGGCAAAGTCGTCGTTGCCGGGCTTCGCGGAATTCCGGTCCGTTTGTCCGGTTGTTGTTCTCCTTTACCGGGCGACGAGATCATCGGTTTCGTCACGCGGGGAAGGGGGGTCAGTATCCATAAGAAAGGTTGTGTTACCGCCAAACAACAGGAAGAGGAAGAATCCATGCGCGTCATCACCGTGGAATGGGACTACGGTCAAAACGAATCGATTCCCGTTATGGTGGAAGTGAAGTCCAAGGATCGACAAGGGATTTTTATGGAGATCGTCAAATCCATCTCCAATACGCAGACCAATATCAGAGAGTCGAAGGCATCCACGGACCAAAGAGGGAATCTTGTGGCGAGTTTCGAAGTGGAAGTGGAACATCTGGATCAGTTGAAGGAGATTCTTAGCAATCTCAAACAGATTCCAGACGTCTTTCAAGCTCATAGAATTAAAAATTAACGAGAGGTACTTTCTTGAAAAAGAATATTCGAATTTTAGCATGTTTTGCATTTCTACTTTTTTTGTCCGCTCCCTTCTTCGGTTGCGGCGAAAAGGAAGAGTCGGAATCCGGGGTCGTCGTTCAGGATCTGCCTTGGGACGGGAATCCGGACTCGGTTCCTCCCGCGTTGAGAGGGCGTAATCCGATCGTTTCTCCGGATGCCAAAAAAGGAGGGACATTCCGTATTTACAGTCATCAGTTCCCAAAATCATTGAATTATTATCTGGATCAGTTTTCGACGACGGCTCATATTTTCGGTCTGATGTTCGAACCTCTTCTGGATTATCATCCGATTACGCTCGAGCCGATTCCACATCTCGCTTCTTCCTGGAAAATTTCTCCGGATAAAAAAACGTTCACGTTCACCATCGACTCGAACGCGACCTGGTCCGACGGAAAACCCGTGACCGCAAAGGACGTTTTGTTCACATACGAAACTCTGATGGATAAGAACAACAACACGGCGGTATTTCGGATCGATCTTTCCCGTTTCGAAACGCCCGTCGTGATCGGAGAACGGGAGATCGCCTTCACTCAGAAAGAAATCCATTGGTCCAATTTTAATACGATCGCCAGTTCCCTTTACGTTCTTCCCTCGCATTATTTCCAGGGAAGAAATTTCGATAAGGAGAATTTCGATTTTCCGGTCGTTTCCGGTCCGTATTCCATGTTGTCCGCCAAAAAAGGACGTTACGTAAAGATGAGACGGCGCGGCGATTATTGGATGCGGGCTTATCCGTTTTATAAGGGTGTGGACAACTTCGATACGATTCTCTTTAAAGTTTATAACGAGGAACCGATCGCGTTTCAAGCATTCAAAAAAGGTGATATAGATATTTACCCGACGTATACGGCATCCTTTTGGGTGAAGGACGCGGTCGGAGATAAGTTCGACGAAAACTATATCGTCAAACAGAAGATCTACAATTCCAAACCGATCGGCTTTCAAGGTCTAGTGTTTAATATGAGAAGGGAGCCGTTCAACGACGTGCGTGTTCGTAAAGCGTTCGCCCATCTCGTGGATCGTAAACTGCTCGTCGAAAAATTGGCGTTCAACGAATACGAACTTACGAACGCATTCTATCAGGATTTATGGCCGGCGGGTTCTTCTCCCAATCCGCCCATCGATTTCGACACGAAAAAAGCGCGCGATCTTTTGGCACAAGCGGGTTGGAAAACGAATTCGAAGGGAATTCTCGAGAAGGATGGTAAGGAATTTCGGTTTAACATTTTGGAACGCGATAAGAAATCCGAAAAATACCTTACGCTGATCCAAGAACGCGCTAAGGAAGCGGGAATCGTCATTAATTTGGAATCGACGGATTTAGCAGAGTGGAGTTCGAGAGTGGACAAATACGATTTCGATATGACTTGGGCAGCTTGGGGAGGCGGAATATTTAAGGACCCGGAAGCGATGTGGTATTCCAAATACGCCGATGAAAAAGGACAGCCCAATCTTTCCGGATTTAAGAACGCTGAAGTTGACAAACTCGTGGAAGAACAAAGGACTGAGTTCTCCGTTCCGAAACGTAACGAAATTCTGAAAAAGATCGATCGGGTTTTAACTCGGGAAGTTCCTTACGTTCTGCTTTGGAATACGAGCGCGACGAGAGTGATGTATTGGAATCGTTTTCAATCTCCAAAAAATCCTCTCGGTAAATACGGATCGGAAAAGGAAGCGGCGTCCCTTTGGTGGTTGGATCCTTCCCAGTCCTCCCGGCTCGACGACGCGATTTTGAAGAAGGAAAAACTTCCCGCGTTACCGTCAAAAGTTTTCTATCAATAAGGCGGGTTTATGAACAAAAGGAATCGATTGGGCGAATTGGGAGGAGTCATCCGCGATTTTCTCAGTTCGCCTAAGATTCCGAACTTCATCGAGCTTTTGGAGAAAGGGCTCGATAAGGAATTATTCTATGATCCGGAAAAGACGAGGCCTGAGATTCCGATCGAGGATCTTCCCGTGGATTATCGTCTGCGGGAATCCGGGTTTGTGCGGAAAACATACGAACGTTTGTTTCCTGTTTCACATCTGTTTCGCATAACGTATCGATATGAGCGTGAATATCTGGATAATTTCATGCCATTGTCGGCGGAGAAATACATCGGGCGAGGTTCGTATAAATTCGTGTATGCACTTCCCTGGAACCAGGTGGTTAAAATAGGGAAGTCTAAACTTCCTTCCGATCCTATCTTCGGCTCCTTGTATAAACACGTTACCAAAAACTTAGAACGTTATCTGAAACCGGAAGAGATTCATCTTATGGAATTTCTGAAATCCAAAACCAGGTCCCGTTCGACCAAAGACGATCTGCAATTCAAGTTTTCACGCTTGGGTTTGGAACGCCTTCATTATTGGAAGTTAAAGTCCTTGATTCCCGACCTCGTTCTGCCGACGAGATTTTTTATGGGTATGAGGGTTCGTAGGACTCCGTTCGGGATTCCTTTGTTGACTCTTACTCCTTGCGATAATCAAAATCTTTTGCCGGGAAAACACCTCAAGGAATTCATACGTTTGAACGAGAAGATCCGACAAAATCCGCTTCAAGACGCCTTTTTTCCTAAGTGGAAGTTGAACTTCGACACGCATAAGTTCGGAGTGATCAGCCGTTCGAAACTCAAAAAAATCGCGTTGGATTTTCATCGCGTGATCGAAGTGACGAAACATCTCGCAGCGGAAGAAAAGCTGATTTTCGATATACATTCAGAAAACATAATTATCACGTTCCCCGACTTCTCTTTGAAAATCTTCGACTATCACGTGTTTGACGAACACTTATACGAACCTAGTAAGGAAAACCCTTCTCCGGAAATAGATCATATCAATACTATTCGGGAATTCGTTCGCTCTTTCGAGCTCGGATAATATTTCATGCTGCGTAATCTGTCGGATCGCATTTAGGGGGTTCGGGGCGTGTCTCGGAGCCGCCGTTGGTCGGCCAAACTACATTCATTTTTTAGAATATTCCGGCGGCTCCGAGTCGCGTGACTCCGGGCTCGCGGATTCCCGCTCGTCCTCTTCGAGGACGCTTCGCGCCCTGCGGCCCGCTCACGCAGGAAATGTAAGAGGAAGCGAGATGAACGTTTGTGCCAAACGGCCGCCCAGCCGCAACCACGGGATCTTATACGAGAAGAGCGATATGGTGTTGTCACGGGCGAGCGCGGTGCAACGCAAAACAAAAAGAGCGCGAAGGTATGCGCGCCGCGCAACGGGTTTGATGAGGTTTGTTTCGTATTTGTATTTGTTTTAACAGCGTTTTCATTTTTGTTTCTTCGTTTTGTCTTCTGTTTTGTGCCGTTTCCCGTCGCGGGTTTTGTTTTGAATCTTCATTCGTGCCGATGTTCGTTGCGTTTTTCCGTCGCGGGTTTTGTTTCGAACTACGTACGGAGCCGCATCTGATTTCTGTGGATTGTCCGCTTTTGTATGCGAGCGCTGGAAGTTTGGTGTTGTCGGCGCTCGCAACGAACGTCGATCATTGCTTCTAAACTCGTGTTCTTTTGTTGCTGCTAAACTCCGCTCTTGTTACAAAAGATCGCATCGCCTTTTCTAAGTTTCGTTTGGTTTTGCAGAGTAAACTACAATGCGGCAGACGATTGAGTGGATGTTAGAATGTTAGTCGGCTCTGTTGGCCCTTGGGTTTTTCCGATTCGGAATTCGTGATTTTCGATCTTCAATTGGTAAGTTTGAGATTTCAATTTATTCAATGTCGCTTCGCTGGATTCGATTTGATTCGACTTAGCTCGACTTGTGACTTGACTTGATCTGATTCGACTTGAGTTGAGTTGACGTAGCTCAATCCGACCTGGCTTGACGCAGCTGGATTCGACTTGCTCGGCTCGAACCGAACCAGAATATTTTCTTTGATTACAACGCCAGTGCCCGCAATTTTTTTCATCGGAAGCGTGACGTTCGTGCAAGTCGTGGAACCGAGTGTGGTATGGGATATTTACTGCTCAACAACGAAGAAGAAATTTCCTCTCGTTTACAAAATGAC
>NZ_RQFA01000081.1 GCF_004770155.1 Leptospira gomenensis
CAGGGCGTCCTCTGCGGCGCATGATCCAAATTAATTACGTCACCCAGACGGTCAAACCATTTTTAGAAAAAATGTTAGAATTTATACGCGTTTTTCAGAAAAGAAAAGAAAAACGGATTTTCAAAAAATGAAATTGAATCCCAAACCTCTTCATTTTATGCGAAAAAGGAAATTCGATCGGATTATAGAAAAAAGAAAAATTCTCGGTCCGATTTTGAAAGGATATGAAATTGCTTTCGAGTTCCAAAACTTCAAAACGTAGGAACTCATACAATAACAAATCTTGAAAGTTTTGAATTGTGGGATTTCTCACGTTTTACGAGCTGTTCAGAAGATCTTCGGGCGGAGCGTTGCGTTTTAAGCGGCCTCGGTTGTTTGGAGGTTTTTTGAATATTCTATAAATAGAATGTTTTCTTTGATTGTCTGTCTAATTTATATTTTTCTGCCAAAGTTCGCCGATGTTCCTCGGTGGATGAAGGCGGCGATGGACGCAGGCGGGAGGAATGAATTTTTTCATTTCGAAGGGAATGCGATCGTTTATATAGTGTTGGCTCTTGATGCGACCTTCGTAAATTTTTTTGTTCTTTTTGTTCGTGTCGAACTGCATACGATGTAGGATGATCGGAAGAATCGTACATCTGCAAGAAGATCGAATCTGTACTTGTGCGACCTATGACGTTTTCGCGTTTTATCATAAACGATTTCCGGAGTTCTTCCGTTTTATTTTCGGATCCGAGGCGTTCGTATGCTCGGACCGATTCAGCGCTTTTAAGATAAGGGTTCGATTCTTGGTGGATCCTTATCTATTAAACTTTTATTAAGTCGGCACGAATGAATCCCGTGCGGTGCGTGGTCTCGATTTCCCGCTCATAGAAAATGCTACACTTATGCGTTGATCCGAAAGTAAACCACGTCCCCGTCTTGTACGATATATTCCTTTCCTTCGATTCTCAGTTTACCCTCTTCTTTTACTTTGTTCTGCGATCCCGCACGGTCCAAATCTTCGTAGCTCATGACTTCGGCGCGGATAAACCCCTTTTCGAAATCCGAGTGGATCACCGCCGCCGCTTTCGGTCCCGTGCTACCCACCGGAGTCGTCCAAGCGCGCACTTCCACTTCTCCGGCCGTAAAGAAAGTGATGAGTCCTAAAAGTTTATATGCAGTTTTTATCATGCGATCGAGTCCGCTTTCCGATTCTCCGATTTCCGCAAGAAAATCGAGTTGTTCGTTACGATCCAAACCGGAAATTTCCTCCTCGAACCTACCGCAGAGTATCACGAGTTCGGCGTTTTCGTCTTTGGCCATCTGGCGAATCTGTTGCAGGAGCGGCGTATCTTTTTTGGCTGCGTCTTTGTCCGCGATGTTTGCGACATACATGACGGGTTTATAGGTGATAAGCTGAAAGGACTTTGCGATTTTCTTTTCTTCGTCTTTGAGATCGGCAAGTCTCGCGGGTTTTCCGGCTTTTAGAAGCTCCAGAATTTTTTCGAGGACCACCGCGATTTCCTGCGCTTCTTTGTTGCCGTTCTTCGCATTTTTGGCGACTCTTTGGTATTGTTTATCGGCGCTTTCCAGGTCAGCAAAGATCAGCTCCATGTTTACGACCGCGGCGTCGTCCACCGGATTTACCTTACCGTGAACGTGGGTTACGTTTTCGTCTTCGAAAGCGCGCACAACGTGACAGATTGCATCCACTTCCCGAATGTGGGAAAGGAATTTATTTCCAAGGCCTTCTCCTTGACTTGCGCCTTTGACGAGACCGGCGATATCCACGAATTCGATGATCGCGGGAACGATTTTTTGCGGTTTTGCAATTTCCGCGAGACGATCCAGTCTTGCATCCGGAACTTCCACAATTCCTTTGTTCGGTTCGATGGTGCAGAAAGGATAGTTTTCCATCTGCGCGCCCGCTTTGGTAAGGGCGTTGAAAATAGTGGATTTACCTACGTTGGGAAGGCCGACGATGCCGCAATTCAGACTCATGCAGTCCAGGTTTTCGGGGGAAGGTCTGCACGAAAAGTAAAATCGTCATTCGAGTTCCCAGGATTTCCCCGAACCGTCGCTGTTGAGGGAAAAACTTTCCTGCTTCAGTCGAATCAATCGATCTCCTCGAAAGAAGAAATTCAAAACGGAGATTCCGTTCGGAATTCGCGAAGAAGCGCAGCCGGTATAATAAATTCCTTCGTTGAATCGCAGATCTTGCGCGGAGTTTAAAAGGCGGATCGCGGTCGTGTCGTCCGGTTTTCCGGAAAGAATTTGATTCCATTCCTCCGCTGTTTTATCTCCGGCTAAGAAAAGAATTCTGTCCTGCGTCCAAGAAAGTTCGTTCGGATTTGCGAACGTAGAAAACCAGAATTTCAGAGAATCGAAACTCAATTCGAAAGAGGAGTTTCCGATCGAAGTCGCGATCGTTTTACTCCGCTCCGCCGTAATCGTCGAGGAAGAAGTTTCCACGAAGGAATCCGGTTTTGTCCGTGCATCGGATTTCCGATTTTTTTTCGATTTTTTGGAGGTGGAATTTGGAACCGATTTCGTTTTCGAAACCTTTCGTTTTTGAGAAGTTTCGTTTTTCCCTTTTTTCGTTTTCGAAACGGCGGATGTAGATTGTATCTGAGTCGGAGCGTTGTTCGTTCCGGAAGTTTGCCCCACGCCGAGGGTCAGATCGAATTCGCCGGGAACCGACTCCAAAGGTTTCCCTGTGGATTTTTTTGCATCGGGTTTCGGCTTTGAGTTCTTGTTTTTTCTTTTTTGCTTCGGGGAAATCCTTTTCGGATCCGGTTTTGTTCGAATTTGCGGTTGTATGTTTTCCTTTTTTTCCACGACGAAGGAAATCCAAGGAACGGCGTTTGTGGAAGCGGAAGTCGGAGGATTCTGCGACGCGGTTTGCGGAAAAATATACAAGTCGTATCCGTTTTGACCGGCGAGACGGAGTTGTTCTTCCGGAGTTTCGGAGGCGAACGCTCCGTAACCCACGAAAAACGCGGTCCCGTTTTCCTGAAGACGTTTGTTTTTCAGACGTTTAAAAAATAGGGACGTCGATTTGTAATACCGGGGTTTGTCCGCTTTTGCGGAAGGTTCGCAGACGAATACGACGCTGACGGGACGGTCCCGCAATCCGCCAGTTTCCGGAAATACATTCCAATCATTGAATATGCAAAAAATGGAAATAAGTAGAAACGCCGGTTTGAACTTCTTCCGAAACATTCTGGTTTAAGCGAGTCCTACCGATTTTAAAAGGGAGGATTCGAACTTTCCGTAATTGATTTCTTCTTTTTCCTGAAAGATCGCATAACGTGTTTCGTATTTAGGATCTTCCGCGGAGAGAGCGTTTTTCATTTCGGAAAGATGGGATTCTTCCTCTTTGAGAATCGATTGTAGACGTACGGGAATTCCGTTCGTTTCGAGGACGCGATCGTATTCCGCGTAGAGAAAATCGGCGCGTTCCTCGATCAGATGAGTTACGTACAAATAGGAAAGATACGATCGTTTGGCTCCCGTCTGAACGTCCTCTTTTAGGTTTTTATGGACCATTCCGTCCAGTCTCTGAAAATACAGGAATGCAGGAAAACCGCAATGAAGATGTTCCGGTTTATAATCCGGGCAACTTCCAGGAGAAACTCGTTCGCTCATCCGTTTAAAAAAATGAGCGTGTCTCGCCTCTTCCGATGCGTGACGTAAAATCATCTCGTCGGTTCCGAAACCGCTTTGTGTCGCGAGAATTTTTCGAGAGCCCATGTGTTCCAAAAAGGAAATCGTGTTGAGCCAACGGGAATGAAGAACCGGATCTGTTACGATCGTTTGCAAAAACGCGCGGATGGAATTTTTAGAAGTGGACGGTTTTGTGGAAACGAGAGTCATAAACGTATCCTTGGAGACGCGCGGAAAAAATCATCGCTTTTTAGACTTCGAATTTCAATTTATGTAGGAAACGAATTTTAGAACGGGAAGTGAAACCGGTTTATGAATACCGCCCTCTCCTTACTCAAACAATACGGAAGTTTGATCAAATTTTCCCATACCTTATTCGCCCTACCTTTCGCGGGCATCGCCTATGTTCTCGCCTTTCTCAAAACTCCGGGGAAGTCGATGGCGGAATGGATATGGTTGTCGTTTCTGATTCTGTTTTCCATGGTGTTTGCAAGATCGGCCGCAATGGGATTTAATCGGATCGTGGATCGGGACATCGATTCCAAAAACGAAAGAACAAAAGATCGGGAAATTCCCGCAGGAAAAATTTCTTTGAAAGCCGCGTCTTGGTTTGTCGTTTTATCTTCGATCGGTTTTTGTACGGTCAGTTGGTGGATTCATCCGATGGCCTTTGCGCTCTCCTTTCCCACTCTGTTCGTTTTGCTCGGATATTCTTTGGCCAAACGTTTCACCTGGTTTTGTCATTATATTTTGGGGATTTCCATCGGTTTGGCTCCGCTCGCGACTTGGGTTGCGATTCGGGAAGAGATCGTTTGGGAGCCGGTGTTGTGGACGATCGGCCTCGCGTTCAATCTGGCAGGTTTCGATATTCTGTATGCGTTGCAGGATCGGGAATTCGATTCTAAGTCGGGGTTACATTCGATTCCCGCGAGATTCGGTCGCGGGAATTCTTTGAAAATCGCCGCGGTCACTCATATCTTTTGTGTGGTATTTTTATTTGCGGCGGGGATCGTTTCCTCTTTGGGACCGGTGTTTCTCGTCTTTGCGGGAATCACCGCGTATTTCCTTTTTCAGGAACATAAGATCGCCCGTGGAGCGGGAGAAAATTTATTTCCTCCCCGGTTTTATCGGATTCATTCCATGATTTCGCTTTTGTTGTTTTCCGGGCTTTTAGCCGATCGTATTTTGTTTTTGGTGATCTTAGGAACGTGATTTTGTTTTGGGAAACGTTAAACGAATTCGAAGGGGAACTTCATTTCATGGATAACTCGTGGAAAAAAAAACGATGAGATTGGTTTTGGGTATTGCGGGTGCCAGCGGTTCGATTTATGCGGAACGTTTTATCAAAGCCTTATCCACGATCGAGGGCACGACCTTTTTCGTTTGTAGCCCTGCCGCGTTGCGTGTGTTTCGTGAGGAAATGTGTTGTTCGGTTTCTTCTCCCGCCGAACTTTTGGACTTTATTCATACCAAATACGGATTGAATTCCGCGACCCATCGTTTCGAAATCCGGAATTTTGCGGATATTGGAGCGGATATCGCTTCCGGTTCCAACACTTGGAAGGCGATGGTCGTAGTTCCTTGTTCGATGAAAACCGTCGCCTCGATCAACGCAGGATTGACGGAAAGTCTGATCGATAGAGCGGCGGACGTAACGCTGAAGGAAAGAAGGCCCTTGATATTGGTTCCGAGAGAAACTCCGTACAACCGAATCCATCTCAAAAACATGCTCGAATTACACGACGCGGGTGCTACGATTCTTCCCGCATCCCCGGGGTTTTATCAGATGCCGGGCGGATTGGAGGATCTCGGCGATTTCGTCAGCGAACGTATCTTTCGTCTTTTGGGTGTCGAATTGGATTTGTATCCGAGATGGACTCCTAAGACATACGACGAGTAGGACGGAATCGTTTAGGGGGATTTTTGAATATTCGAAAATCTTGATGTATTTGGGGCGGGCGGGAACGTAGGGCGAAGGGGCCGTACTCGACGCCCGAAGCCCTACGGGAAATTACGCCGAATATTCGATATCGTGAATTCGTTTTTTCAGAGTGGACGCGTCTTCGTAGTTTTCCTTGGAAATCGCGTTGAACTTCTGCAGATACAGACCGATCAGTTCTTCTCCGGTTTGACCGGGTAAAAACAGGGCGCGTTTGAAATTCTCGAGATCGAATTCTGGATGTTTTGTGGAAAAGTTTTCCACCAATTGATCCATTTTGATAAGCGACGCTTCCCTTGCGATCCCCGTGGATCTGCGGATTTTTAAGGAAAGATTTGCGAGTGCGTCCAGATATTCACGAACACCGCTTTCTTCCTCAGGAAAATGCACCTGTCCCCCACCAACCTCGCGGTTCTTACATATTTCCACGTATTTGATTACTACGCTGTTGAACTGATCCATTCTTTCTTGGATGTAATCGTTGGAAGCGTCCTTGGAAGAAGGCATTTCAAAGTCTTTGATTTTGATGACGTCGTACTTATCTATGTTTTCCGAAATCACTTTTTTGAGTTCATCATAACTCTCCAGAGAAACCGGAGGAAACGTGACAACGGGAAAATTTTCGCCGATTTTCAAAAAGCTGACCACCACGTTAGACGCGATGATTTTCCCTCCGGGGCTGAGAGGGTTTTCCCCAAAGACGTTGCAATATACGATCAGATTGCCCGTAGGGTTTTTTTCGGATCCCTTTTCAAACTTCAAGGTTCACCTCCCGTCACTTATAACAACAGACTCGAAAGCTCGTATTATTCCCACTTTTTTATTTCTTCGTTGAGACGATCGAAGATGGTTTTGTATGCCTGATACACCGGAGTGTTTTTTTCCTTTAATACGAACGGCTTACCGTCTTCTCCCGCGTTCATCACATCCATAGTCAGAGGAATTCCTCCTAAGAAACGTGCTTCGGAAGATTCCGCCAACTTTTGACCTCCACCTTTGCTAAATATGGCAGAAGCGTGTCCGCATTGAGGACAAATGAATTCGCTCATGTTTTCTACGACTCCGAGGATAGGCACCTTTACTTGGGAAAACATCGCGGACGCTCTTGTCGCATCAAGTAATGCGACGGTCTGCGGTGTGGTGACGATTACGGCTCCGCCTAAGTCGATGAGTTGCGCCAAAGAAAGTTGTACGTCCCCGGTTCCGGGAGGAAGATCGATGAAAAGATAATCGAGTTCGTCCCAGACGATATCGTATAAGAACTGTTCGACGGCTTTTCCGAGCATAGGTCCGCGCCAGACCACGGGTTGTTTTTCGTCGATGAGAAAGGAGAAGGAAATCAGTTTGATTCCGTCTTTTTCCAAGGGATAAATTTTATCTTCTTCGGCTTTGAGAGCGACTCGACCGTTCACTCCGAACATCTTTCCCACGGATGGTCCGTAGATATCCGCGTCCAAAACCCCCACCTTGTACCCGAGCGAAGCCGCCATCGCCGCTAAATTTACGGTTACGGTGGATTTTCCGACGCCGCCTTTTCCGGAGCCGATTGCGATCACGTTTTTTACTCCGGGTATTTTGTTCGAATCGTCGAGAACCAATTTCGGGTCCACTTCGAATTTGATTTTTACCTTACCGATTCCTTCCAGTTTCGTAAGTGTCTGACGAATCTGCGCTTCGAGACCGATTTGAATCCTTCTATCCTGATTCGGGGTTTTTAGAAGGATATTGGTTTCGCCTTCCTGTATATCCAAGGCCCCCACCATTCCCAAGGATACGATATCCTTTTTGAGTTCGGGATGTTTGATTTTGGTAAGTTCTCTTTGAATCTTAACTGCTTCGATCGTTGCCATATTATTCCTTTTCCGAATAGGAAACCAGGGGAGCTTCCGTGAATTTAGACTGTTCTGATTGATACATATAACGTTTGATTTTTAAATTCAATCCGGTCACTTCGAGAACGTGGAACCCGCAATCGTGTTTTGCGTCCGAGGTTCTTGTACTAGAAGCGGAGTTGACTACGTGATACGGAAGTTCCTCGCCGGGTAGTTTGACCCAATTGGTGTGAACGTGACCGTGTAAAAACGCAAGCGGAGGTCTTTGTTTCAGCAGCGACGCGACTTCTTCGCGGTTGATCAGTTTATGATGGGACGTTTCTTGTCTATGAGAAGGATTCCAAATGGGATGGTGACATACGAGTATATAATCCCGGATTTTTTTTTCCTCCAGGATCGACAACGTTTTCTCGACGATCTCGGGAGAAACGTTTCCGTAAGCCCCCAAAATAGGAAGTGGTAAACTCGAATCCCATCCCACCAAGTGTAGATCTTCGATTTTTCTTATACGAATGTATTCCTCGTTCGCTGAAAGGATCGAGTCGCCCGAAAGTTCCGAAAAATATTTTTCGTAGTACGCGTGTTTGCCGACCGCGTCTCGCGTATAACGATCGTGGTTTCCCGGTATGTAGAAAACTTTTTTCCTCGGGAGTTCGTTTAACAATTTCCATGCTTCTTTGAATTCCGTTTCGTGCGAAACGTTCGTGATATCTCCCGAGATTACGATGGAATCCAGATTGAATTCTTCGACGAAGGATAGGATTGCCTGCCATATTTTAAGAGGGTATTTTTTTCTTCTTCGCAACGTATAATTCAGATATCCGACGATCCTCTTTCCTCGTAACTGAAAGATAGGAATTCGTGTAGGAAAATGCAGATCGGATAAATGAAGGATTTTCATTCCGTTATCAGAAGCTCCAAAATTCCCAACACATCCCCTTTGCGGACGATAGAACCCTTCTCTTTTATAATTTGCGTTAGTCTACCATGTACCGGAGATTCCATAGGAAAGCAGGCCTTATCGGTTACGAGTTCCAATACTTCTTGTCCGGGTTGTACGGAGTCTCCCAACTTCGAATTCCAGTGAACGAGTTCGATTTTGTCGGTATCTCCGAGGTCCGGTGTGATTAATTCAAAAATGCCGGATTTTGATTCCATGATTAAAACAAACTTGCGCAAAAGACTTTGTGCATCAATGATACCTAAAAAACTCGGTGGGGATATATGGCAAACCAGAAAACGGCGTTGAAAGGTGGTGAGATCCTGAAAAATATCGAGGATCTTAAAAAAAGAAAATTCTTTCACCTTGAGCTAAAAGGTCTGACAAAACCTACGAGGGATATCTTATCCGAATTGGTAAACGGAATTTTAGAAGAGATTGGAGCGAATCCGTTAGCCGGCTTTCATCTCTTTAGCGGTTTGATGGAAGCGTTGTTAAACGCAATCAAAGCGAACATTCGTCACATCATCTTCCGGGAAGAACTCTTAAAAAAATTGGAACAAGGCGAATCCAGTCGTCAAGAAGCGGAAGAGCTACTGGAAATTATCATGGAGACCTCGGTGTTGCGTGACGCGATGCATCGTTATATCGTTCCTGAGAAAGTGAAAAAACAGGTGCAGACGGTTCTTTCTTTGGAGGATAAAATCAGGACGAAGAAAAAGGTTTTGAGCGAGAGTGAAAAGTCGTTTCTTGAGGATGTCCGCGGTAAAATCCAAAAATACAATATGAATATTTCGCTTAAAATACGGATTACGAACGAAGAATTGAGTTTTAGAATTAGAAACGATTCTCCGATCCATCACCTCGACTTTGAGAGAATCCAAGAGTCTAGACTCAAACATAAGGAATTATTTGATCAGGGAAATTCTGCCGATTTTTTTCGGCCCGAATTTTTAAATGAAAAAGAAAGCGCAGGATTTGGGATCGCGATGATCGACGAAGGATTTTACAGTATCGGCTTGAATCCTTTGGATCTACTTACGATCACTTCGGGTGCTCGTACGACTACGGTTTATATGAAATATCCGATCAACGGTTTGAAGATGGATTTTTGATTTCATCCATTCCGCTTGTTGGCTTGCTCTGTTCGTCATTTTGTTCGTTGACGATTTGATTTTGTAGAGCGGGTTTTTGGGGCTGGCTGGGCTGGTTCGTTTTGGTGTATTGATCGGTGACGGAGTTGATCCGGCTGGTTTCGTGACTGGTCCCCTGTCCCTTGGGGAACGGAGACTTTTGTCTGTTTTTCTTTTTTGAATCTTTGTTCTTTCTTTCCCCAGACAGAGTTTGTTTCTTTTGTTTTCTGAACGAATCCGTTTTTGTACTTTGTCCTCCCTTTATTTCAGTTTCATTCATTGAGTTTGGCGATGATTCGGTTCGTCCGAATTTTTTGTACGGGAAAGTTTGTTGTTTTCCCGAGAAAGTTTTTCGTTTTTCATTCTGTTTTATGAGGCCGGGTCCCTTAGCGGAAGCCGGTTTTAGTTTGTCGGTTCGTTCGAATTCGATTCATCCGGCTCTTTGTGCCATTCTCGGTATTCAAAGGCGTAAAAGGAGGACTCGGGGAAACATTGTAGTCGTCGGGTGGCTCTGTTGAAGGTGAGATCGAGGTGGAGGATATAGCTGTAGTGCTTGTGAAATGTGGGAACTCCCGCGTTCATCGTGTCTTCAATAGAATCTCCAACCCCGACCTCTTCCAAATACAACAGATAATTAAACAAATAACAACGAGAAACCCCG
>NZ_RQFA01000035.1 GCF_004770155.1 Leptospira gomenensis
GAGCCTTAATTCCCGGTAAACTTTCGCGATATTTTGCTTTGTTGTTTCATTTTCCTCCTCATTTCAATTTAGGACCCGTATGACGATGCTACTTGATTTTCTTTCCTTTTTTTCCCGCAGATTTCCCAGTCAGCCTGATTCGATTACAAAGACCTCCGATCTTTTTGGGTGTGAGTTCCCACAAAAAGAATCGGAAACGTTTTTTCAGTGTGAGTTCCCGCAAATTCGTTCGTTGGATTCGGTTTCCGGAATGGACCGGAAGGATTGGAACGAAATCGACCAAATGGTAAGTTCCGGCCTTTTCCCTTCGGTAAGCGGAGTGGTAGATCCTACCAATTCGGATGTTTCTTTTGCCGGAAACGCCCCTTTTCTTTTTGAAAATAACAACCCTAATTTCTCGGAATGGAATATGTCTTTAGAAACAAACTTCTCTCAAATAACTACTGAAACTGGTTCTTCTTCTTTTGGAATTGGTTCCTTCCTTTCCGGACTGAGGTTTTCCCGGCCTTCTTCGGTTTCGTCGGAATTGCTACGTACGACTTGGTGGTCGCGTGGTGTTCGTTTTTTACCTTCGGGTTTTTTGGGTAGGGGTAGGGTTGGTTTTGGTGAGAGTTCCCGCATTTCCGATGCGAGTAGGAAGGAAGAGTCGTTTTCTTGTGAGAGTTCCCACAGGCTGCAGGGACAAGATTCGGAATGGAAACGTAAGAGTTCCCACACGCGGAATGTGCGGACGAATTTTTTAGGGGAACGGGAATCGATCTGGAGCGGGCTTACACTTTTGAACGGCTTGGATCTTTTTTTCGGTCGGATCCGAGTTGCGACGTTGACGAGCACCGGAGTTCCGACCACAGGCGCGACCGGAAGCGTTTCGAATACGAGTAGTAATTCCGACGAAAGGTATTCGCCTGAAAAAGGATTGGAAAAATCTCCGAGTATGGAATTCGGGTCCGGGGTTTTGGAAACGGAAGAATTACCCCGGAGAGGGGGTGGCAAAAGACGCGTTAGTCGGCTTTTGCCAGGGGGAGGCTTCCCCCACCTAACGAATGCTTGGTGGACGCGTTCGGTGGCGCTTCCGATGATTTTCGTTTTTTTGTTCGACTTCGTGTTTTTGCCGGTTTGGGAAACGGATGGGTTGTTCGCGGATCCGTTCGACGCTTCGTTTGAGGAGCGGAACAAATCGAAGGGTCGTTTGGAATCGTATTTTAACGCGGCGGAGAAGGCGACGGACGAAGCGCAGTGGCAAACGGTGATCGAAAGCGGTAAACGGATTCTCGGCGCGGAATGGGAATCGAACGCAAACGTAGAGATCGAAAAGGAATTAAAAAATTTCTCGGGCACGTCGGCGGCGAAACAGGAAGCTCGACTTGCGCTCCAAGCCCAGAAGACGATCGCTTCTGACAAATGGGAAGCTCAACTTTCGCAAGAGATCTTGGAGAAAAGAGGCGCTTGGAAAGCGAACAAAAGAAAACAGGATTTCGAATCGTATTTCACGACGGAGAAAAAGAAGGAGATCCGAACGGCGCTCGAGAATTTGGTGAAGGCTGCCAACGACGCGAAGAACGCGGTGTCGGTTGACGCGGACGCGAGCGCGAAATTGTCGGCTTGGGACAACACGATCCAAACGGGACTTTTGGGTCCGGGTGGTGTTCGCGCCCTTTGGGAAGAGCATATCGCATCGATCAAATCGAGCATCCTCGGAACGGCGGCCGCCTTGACTGGTTCGGAGAAGACCGAGTTCGAAAAGACGTTAGGCGAAATCGAATCGTATTACAAAAATTACTTTTCCCTCGAGGAAAACGGAATCAAACTTCCCGCAAGACAGGGTCTTGTAAAGAGCCTGAATACGGAATCGGACATCGCGATCGCGCAGGAAACGGATCCGACGAAACTCACCGAACTTTTGATCGAAAAGACCAAACAACAACTGGATCCTTCTACGGGCGCGCTTTTGAACCAACTGGATCAGATCGGCAACACTCCCACGAGTTTCGACGACATATCGGGTGCGACGACTCAAGAGAAGGTGTTACAAGCTCTTCAGAACGGCCAGAAACTTTGGGACGAAGCGATCGAACAACTGATCGTGAAAAAACTGCAATACGACCGCCAAGCCGAAGACAAACGGATCCGCAACGAAGAACAATGGTCGAAGGCGTATTACGCCCTTTTGGACGCGCAATCCAAATGGACGAAGGACGTGAACAAACAGATCGAAGACGGTCTGAAAAAATGGGACGACTCCGAAGCCAAACTCAAGATCAACAAAGAGAAAGCATTACAAGAATTGAATACGTATTTGACGACGAGCCAGGAGCAATACATGGCTCACGTTACGGGTTTGCAGGGTATGATCCTGGGAAGCGCGGATACGGTGAAGGATATCGTCTCCAACATCAACTGGTATCAGGAGATGATCAACAAGGAAAATTCGAAAACGACGACCAAGGACACGGCCCTCATCGCGACATATACCGCGGAGAGAAACAAATGGAAGGCTCTCGAAACTCAGTTTAGAAAGAGCGTCGCGAATATCCAAAACAAGATCCACGACGAGGATATCCTGGGCAACAACGGAGGAGGGGGGATCTTGGACGACAACGGAAACCCCGCGGATCCGTATTTGTATTCGAGTTCTGAGTTCGAATACAGACTCGCCAAAGCGGAGTTAGACGAACTGGAGAAGAAGAAAAACCGCGCGCAGGCGGTTTTGAATCTGGCGGAACAAAACGTTTCGACGGTGAATACTACTTCCTTGGCCGCCGAACTTGCGGCTGCGAAAGCGGCGTATGAGGCGCAACAACAGACATATCTGACGATGCTCCAAGCGTTGAACGGAAACACACCTCCCGTGACGGGGACGACGGGAATGGACGGCAACTCGGGAAGCAACACGAGTACTCCGAGCGCTCCTCCTCCCGCGAGCACCCAACTTTCGCAGTTGGAAGCGGCTAAAAAAGCGGCTCAAGACAAACAGAAAGAACTGGAGCTTGCGCAGAACGAACTGGAACAAGCGCGCAAACGTTTCGACGAAGCGAAACAACTTCAGATTTTGCTAAACAACGCAAGTCTCGAATTTTTGGGAGATCCGGGCAACGTGAGTTTGGACGGGACGTATGATCCGAACAATCCGAACAAGGGAATCAAATACGAAATCTATCAAGCGGATCAACAGATCGCCCAAGCGAAAGTAAAGTTGAAGGACAACGAGAAGGTATTTTTCTCGAAGAACTACAACCAGACGAACGCGAAACGAAGCGAACTGTTTTTCGGAGACATCTGGAACCGGGTTCAGAGTTTCGAGACATCCAAAGAGAAGTTGAGCATATTAGAAAATGCTTTATTCAGTTCGAGCCATCCGGAATGGACGGTTCTTGACAAGGTGAACGAACTACTCAAACCGGAGAATACGGTACTTGTGAGCGTTCTTGGAAACGCGGGCGCGACCCAGATCAAATCTCAACTTCAGAGTCTGAAGGACGTTTTGCAAAAAACGATTCAAGATCCGGAAAAACCGGCGAGTGCACCTCCGGGTCCCGAGAAGACAAAACTTTCCTGGAGCGTGGAGAAATTCGGCGCGAGTCTGGATCCTCTTTTGACGAAGGCGGATGCTCTTTCTTCGAACTTTCAGACTTCGAACAAAACGCTTCTTTCGGAATATTCGACCCGTATCGGCAACATCGATACGTTTTTGTCTGGTTTTGCGACGACCTACAATTTGAACGCAGGATATTTGGAACTTACCAATTTCAAAACCTGGAAGGAAGGGCTTGCGACGGCTCTTTCGAAATGGGACGAGTCTTCTTCTTCGTTTAACACCGCTAAGGCGGAGTTCGCGACGGCTCTTGCGGCCTACAAAACATACGTTGCTGCGCATCCGGATGCGCAGCAGCAGGACGGCGTAGAATTTCAGGGAGAGATTCAAAAACTGACCGTTGCGTTCGGTAAATTCCAGGACAAAACTTCCGAACTGGAAACGTATTGGGACGATCTTTCGACCCGCACACAACATCTTCGTTTCGAATCTCTGGATCGTTTGCAAAGGGCGAAGACCTTGGTGGATATGTCCACACTGGACACGGGGACCCGGAGTTCGTTAAAGAATCAGATCGGTTCGTTTAACACGAGTTTTACGAAAAAGGACGCGACGGGTAAGGACATTCCGGACGACGTAAGCGCGTTTTTGACGTTAGGCGGAACTTCTTTTAGTCAGAGCGCAAACGCGTTCGGTGATTATGCTACCCGTTATTCCGGTTACAGACAAGCGGTGGAAGAGAAGTCGGCGGCTCTAGGCGGTTTGACGGGTATTCTTTCGCAACTTGTGGAAGGACAAAGAGCGAGCGTTACGGCGCAGAAGGCGCAACTAGGTTTTTTACTCGATGAGGACGGTGATATCGAAAGTCTTCAAGAGACCGTGAACAGCGTAGAGATTACGGCTAAGATCGAGGCGGCGAAACTGGACGACCGCGTGGCTCAGATTTTGAAATCCAAGCTGGGAAATTTGGATCCGGACAAATCGAAGAGAAAGTTCGAACCTTTGTATCTTTCGATGACGGAGGAACTCGGTCAGTTGTATTCGGGTTTTAAGGGCACGGCGGACGAAATTCTGGAACTGAAAGCATACCAGATCGCACTTTCATACATTAAGAATAACGCAAGTAGTTTGCAGAGTTCGTTTTCAAACGACGGTGAATATGCAAAACTCAAAGAGGATCTGAACAAAACTACCCAAAGAACGCAGGCGACTCGGGATTGGTATGTGAACGATCACGGATTTTTGTCGGAAGCGGACCGGATTGCGTTTCGAATGTCGGATGATCCGGAAGAGAGACGAAAGGTTTCTGAGTATTTCAGTTTTGGCAGCACGTTCGTTTTCGGGAATGCGACGTTGCAGGCGAGTTCCACGTTACTCGGTCTTGCGGGTAGTATGCGTAGTTTTTCGGAGAACGTGAAATCGGGTGCGATCCTTTCGGGTTTGCAGGACGATTATTTTTCCGAACAGGAAGAGAGCGCTGGCGGTTTGTTTCAGGAGCTCGTTTCCGCTGCGGGAATCGGTAGTTACAAGGCGATCGATTTTTACAACGATTCGGTACGAAGCGCTCCGGGTGTGGACGAGCTGGATACGGTGAAGATCGCGGAGAAGAAGGCGCAACTTGCGGCTTTGGTCGCGAGTTTGACCAAACCGGAGGACAAATTAAACGCGCTCCTCGGCGCTTCTTCGCAACTCGGAAATATTTTCGGGACCTTGTCGGGTGCGAACGTGAAAAAGGATCTTCTTTCTTGGCAAGCGGAGATCGCCCAGGCTAAGAGTTTGTTCGCGAATTTGGATGCGACGATGCTCGGGCCTTTGCAGACGTTTTCTTCGAAGTTCGATGATCTATTAAATTTCTTTAATACTCCTTCCAAGACGCAGATGGGCGCGTATGCGGGCGGGCTTTTGAGTCCTTGGAATTCGCTTCTTCTTCAGGAAGATTCGAACAGCCCGATATATGAAAGCGCTCCGGATCAGGACGGGAATCCTCCGGACTCGGCGGTGTGGACTCCTACGTTCAAGGACGTGAACGGAAAGTTGCCTTGGGAAACGGGATACGATTCGGCTCATTTGAACGTTACGGGTTACAACAAGACGTTGTCGGATTTGGACTTGAGCGTTTTGACTTCGAAGAAGAATTCGTTCGAGACGGAACTTGCGAAGTGGGACGGTGAGAAGACGAAGGTTGCGGGTAAACTGGCTTCGTATCGCGTGAAGTTGCAAGCTGTGACGGACTTTGTCGCGGCTCACCCCACCGACTATGCCGATGCGGAATCGGGTAAATACTTGGAACTGATCACGGCGCTGAAAACGGAAGCGCTTGCTTTGACGACGGCGCATTCGGAAACGTTAAACTATTTTACGAACGTGAATTTGAAGTTCGAGGAACTCAAAAGCGAACAGGAATACGTTACGCGTCTTGCTAAACAGAAGTTGGGTCTGTCGGTGGACAAGGTTTTGGTTCCGGAGAAGTTTGTGAAGGCGGGAGATCCGAGCGAGTTGTCGGATTCGATCGCGAACGAAAAAGCGCTCAAGGAACAGATCCTTGTCACGAATCCGGGCGGTTTTTCGAAGGTGTTGCCAAGCGCTTCGAACATCGTAAAGAGCCTTGCGGAGTTCGAGTTTGGGGGTTTTAAGGAATCGGGTCAGTATTCCTCGTTTGCGCAGAACGGAGTGTATTTCTTTTTCGGGAATTTGAATCAGGTGAACGGGGTTTTGAACTCCGCATCGACTACGATTTCGGGTAACGTGTCGGCTTGGGTTGCTTCCCGCGAGGGAAGGGACGTTCCTTTGAACACTCTCGCAGACAAGTTGAGTTCTCTGAACGATCGTGTTGTGTATTACAAAGCGGGGAGCGCTCCGAACCAGATCGGTCAATCGGAACTTACGGGGATCGTTTCGAACCTCCGGAATTTTCTTTTAGAAAAACAATTTCTGGGTCAGGAGTTTAATCCGGTGCTCGGTCAGATCGTGGAAGCGGCGGGTGTATATACGGATCAGATCGAGAATATCAAACATCTTCAAGCCAATCAGTCGATTTCGAAAGAAGAGTCTAAGGCGCGTTTGGCGGCTGCGGAAGAGGCGAAGACTACGCTTCAGGAGATGGCGAGTTTGACGAACGATCTTGCCGGTCTTTTGGCTTCTAAAACTTCTTCGGGCGCTCCGCTTTACACCGATTTGTCGAAGGTGGAATCGGTTTTTTCGAAATACGAGGAATTGAAAAAACGAGTGAAGGACAGTTCCGCGTTCGAGGCGAAATTCAAATCGTCGTTAGGCGACGCGTATTGGCTCGGGGCTTGGAACGACTACAAGGACAGATTGAATTCGGCGGAGTATCTGTTCGAGGCTTCGACTCAAGAGAAGTTGAACGATTTGAAAAACAATTCCTGGGAAGTGTACAAACGCAATTTGGCGAACGCGTATTTGACGAACCGCGTCGGCAATCCTATCTTACCCGAATTTTTGAACGAACTGCGTGCGGGTAAGTTTAACGTTCTTGTTCCTAATCAGGGAGTGGTGGAGATCAACTCCAAGTTTTTGGGGGCGGCTTTGTCGGAGGCGCAGATCCAGGAGATCGGCTCGTATTTGAAACTTCCGGATGCGAAGGCGATGATTACGAGACAGGGGATCATCGGAGACTTGGACGATTTTTTGAAGGATCAGGATCCTGCGTTTTTGGGCGAGTTGCGGGACGTGGCTCTTGTGAGTTCGTATGCGGAGTTGAAGTCGGGGATCGCGCAAGGGGGAGTGTTTAGCGACCGGGATCTTCCGGAGGAGTTGAAGGACTTCGCGCTCATTAGTTCTTTTGAATATTATTTAAACAACACGACGAAGGAAGTGATCACGGGCGAGGGTGCGAGCGCGGTGAAGTCGTATGTGAAGAAGTTTACCGCTTCGGATGCGGATTCGAGAAGGGCGGCGATGTCGGAGTTTCTTTTGAAGTTGGGTCCGGTTCACAAGAAGGGTGCGGACGGCAAACTGGTGTTAGATACGACTCGTCAAGGAGAGATCGAATCTCTTACGAACGATTATTTGAACAACTACGGCTCTAAAAATCCTTCCGGCTATTTGAGTTCTCAGATTTTGAAGGACTTCGAGGGCAGGGAAGCGTTTTTCAAAGAGAAGGAGTTGCGGGTTGCGAGAAAGAACGACTCTTCGATTCCGGCGAGCGATTTGAAGGAGGAGTTGAGTTACAAGGACTTGGACGCTCTCAAGGACTGGATCGTGGAAGCGAAGTTTGATCCGGCGACGGAGGCGGCGATTTTGGACGCGGCTAGGATGGACTTTTTGGTTTCGAATTTTTTCGGAGAGGACACGGAGGATTTGAAGGCGGAGGACTTGGCTAAAAATCCGGAGCTTGCGAAGTTTTACGGCGCGGGTGGCAAGGGTTATTTCAGCCAGATGGACGGCGTGTTTAGTTCCTTGGGGGTCGGCGCTTTGACGGTTGCGGAGAAGGACCGGTTTCGTCTTTTGAGCGGTGGTGTTGCGGACGCTTGGGGTCTTTGGCAGTATGATCCTTCGAGCCTCATTACAAAAGAAGTATATTCAAAAAACTTTACCTATGCGGAAGACTTTCAGGATTTGCAGGAGGGTTTGAAGAACGAATCTCTGCGGATGCAGAAGGAAGTCGCGGCGGCGAACGGGGACGTGAGAAAGGCTCGTTATTTGAACGATTACAAAAAGGGTCTCGTCAAGTTCAGCAGTTATCAGTCGTATTTGGGTGTTCCCGCGGGTCAGGTTGCGAGCGACGCTCTTACGAACGAGGCTCTTGCGATATCGGGGACGTTACGCGAGCTTGAGGAGGGCGCAGAATCGAAGTTAGGCGCTCTGTTTCATCTTTTGGAGACTCAGAAGAGTTTCGTTTTCGACAACACCGCTTTGGAGGATGCGTTGCCGGACGATCCGATCCAGACGGTTTCGGATTTGAATCCTGGTTTGAAGAAGACGGCGAAGTTTTTTTCGGATGTGTATTCTTTGAGCGACGGTGTTTCGGCGAAGGACGCGAGCGGGAAGTTTGTGTTCGAGGGCGCTTTGGGGAATTTGAAGTCGCGGTTGGATCAGAGTTTGAACGTGGTGAGTCCGGGGAGCGTTGACTACGACAAGTTTGCGACGGAGGTGGGAAAACAGAATTCGGCGATTTCGACTTTGAAGAACACGATTTCGATGGCCGGCCAAAGTTATGTCATGCTTTTGGAGAAGTTTAACGAGGGTTTGACTCCGGCTCAGATCAAACAGGAATTGATCAACGCGAAGACCGCCTTTGACAACGCGAACAAGAAGATCGAGGGTGTGGTTCCCGGTACGGGTTTGAAAAAGCAGTATGAAGACGCTTTAGAGAACGTGAATGTGTTGCAGAACGCGTATTTGACGGCGGAGGGGAACGTGAGCAACGCCTACAAATCGATGTTAGGCGCCCAGGATATTTTCAATCAGAAGGCCGCCCTCTATGACTATGCAACGCTTTTGGAATATTCAAAACATTCGAACTTGTATCAGAACGGTGAGTCGGTCGCAAACGGAGAACTTCCCGCGGGATATATCGACACTCCGAAGAAGTTGGCGAAAGAAAGAGCCGACGCGGCGATTGCCGCCTTTGAAGCCAAGAAAAAGGAAGTCGAGGCTTTGAAGAAGAAGATGGACAGCCAGGTGAGTTTGGCGGATCTGCAAGCATATGTGAAGAACGAAAGAGAAGAAGCGGAGAAGTGGGCGCAGTTGTCCGTGAAATACAACAACGCGGAACAACTTCTGCGTCAAAAGATTTCGAACCTGAAAGTGCAGGTTGCCAATCAACAAAGGGTTTTGGATACGGAGCTGGACAAGATCTGGCCTTTGCCTTTGGGCAAAACGGACGCTGGGATGTATGAGGACTTGGGCGGTGCTCTTGACTTTGACAGCGAGAAGTATTTGAAGACGGAGGAGTGGAACCGGGACCGTATGCGTATGGTGGAGGGGATGATCCAAAAC
>NZ_RQFA01000068.1 GCF_004770155.1 Leptospira gomenensis
GAATCTCCTTTTTACAACGAGACGTTTGGTAGCAAGGGTATTTGGAATGGTATGCAGAGCGCTTGGAACAGCGTGAGTAACTTTGTGAGTGAGAGTTACGGAAAGTTGTTTGGGGGTAAGGATGTAACAACTGCAGATGGATTAAATCAAAGAAAAGGTATTATCTATAGGCAGCCAGATGGTTCATTGGCAGATAATGAAGGTCATCAATATATCATAGATCATGATGGAATGATAAAACGCCAATTAAATGAGAATAGCTTAGAGTTAGTATGTTTTGTGGCAGGCACTTTGATTCATACTGAGAATGGTTTAAAGGAAATCAATGACATTATTGAAGGGGATTTTGTTCTCTCTTGGAATGAAGTAACGAAAGAGATAAGCTATAAAAAAGTTACTAATTTGTATATTAAAAACAGTAATTTAATATATGAAGTGGAAATAAATAAAGAGTTAATCCTTCGAACTACGTGGAATCACCCTTTCTGGGTTACGAATAAGAGTTCATGGATTGAGGTAAAAGATTTAGAGATAAATGATCTTGTTTTTTTATCAAATGGATCTGAAGTAAAAATCACTGACATTCGGAATAGTTCTGTTGAACAAACAAAAGTTTATAATTTAGGTGTAGAAGAAAATCATACTTATTTCGTAGGCGATTCTGGAGTTTTAGTACATAATTACGATCCACGCAGTGAAGTTTCTAAATTTTTAGCAATGATGCCTGAAGAGCTTAAAGATAAAGATCCTTCTTATAAATACCGTAATGATTCTCAAAAAATGGCAGAATATGAACAAGGAGTAGCGCTAGGCAAAATGAAAGCTAAAATTATTCACGAAAAGTTGAAAATCATGTTCGACGGTGATGCAACATATAAACAAATTGAAGAGCTGCAAGCAAAAGAAATTGAATTAGAATCGAAGGTCTCGAAATTGAGCGATGCTGGAAAATCTGGTTTATCAACAGGTGTATGGACTGAGGTTCTAAAATTAACAAATTTAATACCAAGTGCATTGGATCTTTCTGGTGATGTTAACCCGCTTCCATTCGACATGACTCCTACGAAATGGAAGATTTTAAAGTATTTCCTTTCTAAGTGAAGCATTTAAATAAGTTATGAAAGAATATATTTATATAACTAAAAGTTGGGTCACCTATTGTCGAAGACATTGGCAAAATATTATTTTTATGGAAATCATCGCTTTGTTTCCATTTTTCTTTTTATCCAGTGCTTATTACGCGCTTGAGCATAATAAGCACTGGGTGATTTTGCAAAAAAATGAATTTATTCATTGGCATTTATTTTATGACGAAGTTGGTTCAGTACTTAATTCTTTAGTATTATTAGGTATACTTTCTTTTGGACTTTCGATTTTCAATTTACAAAGAACAAAGGGCAGCAGTTGGGTCTCACTTAAAGAAGCAGTTGGTTATTTTCGAAAGAATTATTTTATGCGACAGAAACTGTTGCTTTTATTAATAATTTTCTTTTCTTTCTTCTTTTCTTTTGGGAGGAGTCAGTTCATTCAATTTATCTTTTTATTAATAATTGTTGGGGAGATATATTTCTTGTTTCTGACACTTGAAATAGATCAGAAAAGAAACTTGATTGCTTTATATATTGAGCTGCTACAGCAGCGCTTGATATTAATAATCTTTATTTTTTTGTTTTCCGTTCTATTTTATTCAGTATTTATATTTTTTTTATCGATGGCAGCGGTATCGATATTAACAATGTTTCAAGCGGCGGGGGGGGTGTTTGATTTTCGAATAATGTCTTTCTTTATGTATTTCTCTTTAAGATTCATCTCACTTTTAATATTACCACTATTTATTATTCCGAATTTTTTATGTTTTGAGTACACTCTTGATTCTTTCGTAATTAAAAAATCAAAAATAGTATAGAAAAGTATAGTATGTATTTCATTAATCGCCAGTCGTAAATTAGTATTACCAATGCACCTATGATAAAGTAGGCTATCGCTGTTGCAATATGCTCAGTTTTATATTTTGACACAATTGAAATTATACAGTTGTTAAAATTCGCAGAAAGTAAAAGTGTATATATCAATTTTCTATTTGTTAGAGGCATTAACCAATTTTATAGATTTTAATTAAAAGACAATTCGAAAATTGTGTTGTGTCCTAGTCCAAAAACCGTCGTTTGTTAAGTATTACTGTGGCGCACAGCTAACAAGTGTTAAGCGGGAATATCATTTTTGACCTCGGAATGGAAGTAAACATGATGCAACCTCCCAAGAACTTGTCGTTTGATAATCTTGGAGGTAGGAGAAGGGAAGGTAACGACTCTCCCACATATCAGAATAACAGGCGTTTGGCGAGTGCACGAAGGCAAACTACGCAACAAACTAAAGCCCTACCACCAAAAACGGAACGTAAATACTTTCAGATTATAATCATGAAGTTTTTGCGACAACAGGCTGACGTTTTTTGAAACACTTTTTCCAAATTCACATTGTATTCTAAGAACAAGAAATCAGATTACAAAACTTTAATAGAATCGGGAATTCATTTAAATGAAGAGTTGTCGAATTTGGGTTATGAATAAAAGAAGAAAACCCCGTTTTTAGGGGACAAAATGTCTGATTTTTGGGTCCAAAAGCGCTAGAAATTGTGATAAATCGGAAGAAAAAGCGTTTAAAATTGACAATTGTGATTCGATATTGTAGAATGGATATAGAGAATCGTTGTATGGAGCACGAAAAACCCTTGATATCGTTTGAAATTGAAACTGATAGTTTTGTTTCAAGAAAGGCCTTGGAATCGTGCACCATTGGTTCGCAAAGAGAGATTTCCTTCCACGACCCCGCGAGCGATCAAGGCGTGGTCAAGTTATTGGCATTAGAGAAATGTAATGTTTCAAAAGCAGAATACAATAACTTGACCGGAGCTGCGAGCGCGGTCCGCAGGACGCGGCCGAAAAAGATCACCAACACGACGGGGGCGCCGGACGAGGTTGCGCGTAACGTGGAAACGGACATTTATCAAAAGGTTATCCACGACTATATGGGCGAGAACGGAGTTGTGACACAACTTTTTGGAATGGAGTTGAAACAACGCGCGGACAAACAATCGCAGCAGTGGGATTTGAAAGAAAAAGAATTCTACGACCTGAAACAGGATTGGATCCAGAACGTTTCGTACTTGAAAGAAGTGGGAACGAAACGCTGGGAGAACATGGCGCAGGAGTTTGGTGCGAAGTGGAAGGACTGGAGAGCGGACTTCAAGGCGGAACACGAAGCGAACCAGGCGTTGTTTTTGAACAAGATCGAACAAGCGGTGCAAAACAAAGAGACGTGGACGCAGAACTTTTTGCAGGCAAGTCAGAACAACGCGGAAGAACAGAGTTTGCGAGAGATGTATGATTCGATTGCGGGTATGGTTCAGAGCATGCAAGAGAACTTACCGCAGGGAGTTTCACTTAGCATCAATGTGAACGATATTCTTGCAAGCGTGCTTGCGAAGAAGCCGGGAAGTTTGTCTGCGAGTTTGATGGACCGAGCTTCGAGCATCGATACCAACTTCTTTTTAAACGAAGTGAAGAAATACAACTTCAACGACAAGGGAGTGAAGGATCAGTTCAAGAGTTTGATGGAGAAGACGAATGTTCTGAGTCAGAACATGGTGATCTTGCAGGCTTTGGAGAGTTTGCGGAATATGCCTGAGAGTTTTGTTCTTGCTGTGAAAAAACAAAACGAAGCCACGCAGAAGAGTTTGGACTCAACGATGGCGTTTGGCGGTTTTGCGAGAATGGGAGCGATGTATTTGCGCGTGATCAAGAACGCTGCGGGTGGCACAGAACAGCAGGTTTTACCGGTTTACAACGACTTTGTATATACCCCTCCTACTGAGTTTCCTCTTGTGAAGGACTCCAACGGCAACGAATGGGACCTGAGTAAAACCGAATCGTTGTTAGACGGGAAGAGCAATGCTCCGAGTCCGAGCGACATCGGTGTGATGGTTCGTTTGGCAAAGAACAAAATGTTAAACGACTTCAAGAAGACGTTGGACGTTGAAAATTATCATAATTACGAATTAGAACAAAATCTCTTTGATCCGGAAGATCTGATCGGGAGTTTTGACGGTTTTGTAAGCAGTGTGCAGGACGGCCAGAACGTATCCTGCGCGTCCAAGTCGGCTAAAGATTGTATAGAGCTTGCAGCAAATTCCGGAACGTTAGTGGGAGAAGTTCCCGGAGGAGCGTATGGTCTTTGGCAGTTTGGTCAATTCTACCCGATTTTGAAAACGAAGAAGGAGATGGACAAACGCAAAGCGATGATGGACGCATCTCGCGAGCGCTTTAAGGGAGGAATCGGTAGATTTTACAATCAGTTGGGTACTATTTTTGAAGGCGGTTCCGAATTTGTCAAAGGGGCGCTCAAGACAGTCAAAAGTGTAAGCCAAGGAAATTTTAAAGATGCAGGTAAACAATTTGAGAGTTGTCTTCAAGGTTTAATGTATGCCGTTACCGGCATTGTAGACTTTGTAATGTTTATCGGGGACCTTGTCTCGGGCATACTCCAGTTTGCTGGTGACAAAGTGACCCAGTTAGGAAGAGGAACTCTTCCGCAAGTGGCGAAGATAGGACAAGGATTGGGCGAGATAGGTAAGGGTTTGGACCAATCCTTAGATGAAGGCTATTTCGAGTTATCTCGGTATCGTCAAAGCAATCAATATCAAGAACGTAATACAACGTTGGGTAATCGAACCGGTCAGGAGATGTATCGTAACGACAAATTAACGGACAACGTAATCACGGCGGGTTTCGTAGTTACTGGAATCGCGATGGCAGTGATCGCTGTGATTGCAGCGCCTGAGACTGCGGGAGCGAGTTTGGCTGCGCTCCCTGCTCAAGAGGCGGCTTTAGCTGGCTCGTATGCCGCCTACAAAGCAGCGCGGGGGGCTTATGAAGGTGGAGCGGGCGGAATGGTTGCTGGCGCTGCTGAAGGTTATATCAACTATGAACTTCAGATGGCGACTGCCGGCTCTTTGTCCGTAAACTTGGGCTACAGCTATGGTAACGGTTATACAGTAGGGATGAACGCGACGTTGCCTGTTATGAAAACGGCGACTGGTCGAGCGATTGGTCCGAGTGCGATGTTGAATTACAACGAGCACAACGGTTTTAGCGGGGGTTTGGGAGTTCGAGCGGGCGGAGTTAGCGCTTATTATACGGAAGGTTACGGTTTAGACGAACAAGGTAGAAAGATTCGTAGCCACGGTTGGAGTGTAGGTGCGGGTGGTATCAACTTAAACTACGACAGCTACCAAGGATACGGAGTGAGTTTGACTTATTCTCAGGGCTTTGCTGGTTATGGTTTGGCCGGAGCGATGAGTACTACTTTTTCTTATACGGAGCGTGGGGGTTTGACGAACAGTTTAGGGATAGACTTAAACGCGTTAGAGGGTTCGAATCCCGGAGAGTATGCGAACATTTACAATCGCTTGAGCCAAAAGAACGGAATGGATACGCTTGGTAACAACGGGTTGTTGTTTTCTATCTTAACGGGTATGGGTCTGGCGGTAAACAACAAGGGCCGTGACGAGCTTTTTTACGAAGAGTTAGTGAACGGAATATTTGGTGGAGATGATGGAGTGGCTCCCACAATAAAACCAGGCCCACGTCCAGGAACGTATTTAGATATGGAAGGTAATGTTTTAGTTCGGGATTCGAAGACCGGTAATCTTGTTCCAGAGTGGATGGAACACAATTTAGTTTTAACGGATGGAAATTCTTATGGAACGCTTGATAACATTCACCCAAATAATGTCCCTTGGTACAAGAGCTTGATGAATAGAATTTTGGGTTGGATCGATCCTATCAAACCCATAGCGGCGGCTTTTGGTAAAGCGAAAAGAGCCGTTTTAGACAATCCAACAGGATTAGGTACAGAAGATGTAGAGAAAGCGGCGGCTATTTCAGCAGATACAAGGAAGATAGCAGCGAGCGCGAAAGTAGCGGCACTACTTGCGGATGCCATTGAATCGGGCGACAAATATATGCTTGGGAATTTGAACGAGTTTTTAGAGTTGAAGACTGGACAAAGTAATTTATTAGAGAGTGTAGTAAAAGTGGGTATAGAGAGTTCGAAAAATGCAGAAAGTATGGAAATATTTTCCAATTTACGACCTGAAACAATTCAAAAACTGAATCGTATGGACTGGAATGATCTAGCTAAACAATGGAGTAACTTTTCTGGACGAGATTTGAATGAGATAATGGGGCACAGCATTTTGCCGTATCGAGCAAAGGCGATAAACTTTGGCGGTATGGTTCTTTCAGGAAGCTGGGAGTATTTAGAGGGAGCCAATACTACAATTACTATTGAAAATGCTACTCCCCAGCGGTTTAGATATTACTAATGTTAGAGGATGCTAATGTGTTAAAAAAAAAGTTACTGCGCTGGACAATTATATCAGTTTTCGGCCTAGGGATTTCGACTCTTGCTTCTTGCAAATATGTTCAGTATCGTTTAATAGAGCAGACTAAAGAATTTGTTATGGATAGAGATAATTTTGATTTTACAACGGAGGTTTTAAATTTACGCGAAGAAAAAACGAAAGCAACAGTAATATACGGCAATCCGGAAGGTTTGAAAATTTCAGAGGTTCCCTGTAAAAAATTTCTTAAGCGTAAAGAATCAGTTATAGCATCGAAATGTGAACTAGGACGATTTAAGGATTTCGCAATTTCGGCTCGATATAATTCTTGGATTTGTCCGGACGATGTCGATATTTTTTATTACTATGGTAGGGTTGCTAGAAAGGAAAATTGTGAGGAATTCTACAAGAAAGCATATTCATTGAATTTATCCAATCTTTCCTTGTGGGATGGTTATGAAACTACGTTAGAAAAAGCGGCATATATCAAAGCGGCCTCCATGCATCGATTGTCTGAAACTGCATTAAAGCATCTTTTTATTAATCCAAATAAATCAATAATTCTAATCCAAAAAGAACCTGGCAAAAATGCAAACTGGGCTGTTGAATACATTTTGTATAATAAATGGTCTGTCGTTTTCTTATTTTTTAACAACGAGTCCCTTGAGGAGATTAAAGAATTTGTTCGCCACATCCGACTTGAACCGATGTCCTAGTATCCTGAGCTGAGCGTGCCCTAGTCCAAAAACCGTCGTTTGTTAAGTATTTCTGTGGTGCGCAGCTAACAAGTGTTAAGCGGGAATGTCATATTTGACCTCGGAATGGAAGTAAACATGATGCAACCTCCCAAGAACTTGTCGTTTGATAATCTTGGAGGTAGGAGAAGGGAAGGTAACGACTCTCCCACGTATCAGAATAACAGGCGTTTGGCGAGTGAACGAAGGCAAACTACGAAACAAACTAAAGCCCTCCCACCAAAAACGGAACGTAAATACTTCCAGATTATAATCATGAAGTTTTTGCGACAACAGGCTGACGTTTTTTGAAACACTTTTTCCAAATTCACATTGTATTCTAAAAACAAGAAATCAGATTACAAAACTTTAATAGAATCGGGAATTCATTTAAATGAAGAGTTGTCGAATTTAGGTTATGAATAAAAGAAGAAAACCCCGTTTTTAGGGGACAAAATGTCTGATTTTTGGCTCCAAAAGCGATAGAAATCGTAATAAATCGGAAGAAAAAGCGTTTAAAATTGACAATTGTGATTCGATATTGTAGAATGGATATAGAGAATCGTTGTATGGAGCACGAAAAACCCTTGATATCGTTTGAAATTGAAACTGATAGTTTTGTTTCAAGAAAGG
>NZ_RQFA01000052.1 GCF_004770155.1 Leptospira gomenensis
AGATTCACCCTGTGGGAGAGTCGTTACCTTCCCTTCTCCTACCTCCAAGATTATCAAACGACAAGTTCTTGGGGGCTTGCATCATGTTTACTTCCATTCCGAGGTCAAAAATGACATTCCCGCTTAACACTTGTTAGCTGTGCACCACAGAAATACTTAACAAACGACGGTTTTTGGACTAGGACATTAACACGAGTGCCATTCACATACCAACCCTTACCATCTTTTGTATTCTGAACTTCTATTCGATTCTCTGTATTACCTATCTTTTGAAGATATATTTCCAAATCTCCTTGGCTTGCGTTCTCCCAACCTAATTTCCCATTTTGAGGATCCCAGCCCTTAGGCAACACTCCACTCGCGCCAAAATACGTTCCATTTTTAAGCGCTTCTAATTTCGCAATCTGATCCGAGAGTGCTTTCAACTTCGCATTACCGGAAGAACCGGAACCGCTCGCATCCGCTAATTCTATCTCTCCAAGAATTTTATTATATTCTGATTTTAAGTTTAAAATTTGAGAATTCGCATCCCCACCGCCAAACAGATTACCAACTCCATTCACAATCTCCGCAAATGGATTCGTAAAGGAACCGTTCCGCACCGCTGTCCCAAAACCCTGAAACACATTCTGAAAGTGATTGTTCACAACGTCCCAAGGACTGTTACCAAAAGGAGAAGAAGAACTCTGTCTGTTACGGATCTCGTCGTATTTACCTTGGTTCCAAGTATTCGTCCCCTGCATCATCTCCAAGTCCACGTCCATGCTCGTTGAAAAACCGTTCCGTTCGTTGTAACCTAATGTCATCGACAACGCACCCGCAAAACCACCCAACGCAAAACCTTGAGAAGCTGTTACGCTCACTCCATATCCGGAGTAACTGTCATACGAAATACCTACTCCGCCAACATTCGCGTTCCAACCGTGTGTCTCAATCACCCTACCATGAGAGTCTAACGTATGTCCTTCCATATACATCAAACTCATTCCAGGACCACGGATCCCTACTCCTACGTTCATTCCTGTCTTCTCTGTGTAACCGACTGTAGCTGCTACTCCGATCTCTCCCATCTTCGGGCCTACGTTAATACCAGCTGAATATCCCGTGTTGTAGTTGTAGCCCAAGTTGATCGATACCGTGCCACCGCTCGCCTTCTGCAAGAACATGTTGATCCCGGCTTCTGCTGTCTCCGCAAGCAAACCACGACCTCCACCTTCATACGTACCTTTCAGGTGTTCATACGTCGCTCCTTGATTAAAAAACGTCATCGCTGTCGAGATATTCTTCTCGTTCTCCTGAAGAAACGATTGATTCATCTTACCCTTACGATTCAAATCACGTTGATACGCGTTGCTGCCGCGGTATTTCTCTAACTCGTAGTTGAACTCCGCATACTTCCCTTCCAAGCCAGTATTGTCGTTGTTCAAAAGGTTAAAGCTCAACCCGTTTAACACCACGTCCGTCATGATCTCAACTACCGTCCCGAGAAAGTCAACAAATCCGCTCACCGCATACAAAGCCCCTTGCAACACTTTCTCGCCTTCTTGGCCGGCCGCGTCCTGCGGTGACGATCCGTAGAGAGGCATCGCACTGAGTTGCGCCGGACCGCGCTCGCAGCTCCGGTCAAGTTATTGTATTCTGCTTTTGAAACATTACATTTCTCTAATGCCAATAACTTGACCACGCCTTGATCGCTCGCGGAATAATCCTGCAGTTCAAAGGTATTCATTTTTTTGTTTCAGAGCGAAAACTAATCTTTAAAATCGCTGTCCTCCATGACTTTATCACGCTTTAATATTGCCGGTGTAATTTTTTCAGGAGGCCAACAATCGAAATCGTCTTTAAAACAGATATAACCATAGCTACGTAATAAAAGTTTTTGTTCATTGTTTAACCCATATCGCTCTTCTTCAATATAAATGCCATGCTTCCGAAGACGCTCCTTTCCTTTTTCAGTGATATTAGTTCCTGGAACCGTTATATCTCGAAGAGTTTTAATTTTGAGAATATCATCAATGGCTCGGTCATCTACCTTTGTATAGGCGATGTTCAAATCATCCAACTGCTTCCATTTCATAAGAGTTTTAATTACTACGTTTGAGTTAGGCGTTAAATCTATTTGCAGGTGATTAATATTACTTGTTTTAAGGGATTCCAATCCCTCTTCAGTAATCTTGGTTTCGCTCAGTATCAGATGATTTAATTTTGGAAAAATTAATAAATGATGAAGTTTATCATTTGATATTTTAGTTCCTTCGAATCCCAAAACTTCAAGTTTATCAATTTGATCTCGAACAAATAGATTCCTCCAAGAATCATTGTCTCTTAATGATCTAAAATATTCCAACGCTTCATCAATTGAGTCTTTTGGCTGAGAAGTTGTTCCAAAATCGCATCCAAAGAAAAATAAGAACATAAAAAGTGAAACATATATTTTCTTCATTTAAATCCTCCTTTCAATATCCCAATCCAGGTAGTCCCCAATCTCTCCAATCCGTTTTGTTCGGTTTCGAAAATCCAACGTGCGTATGTTGTGCCGGGTTATACCAGCGCATCACCCCTACATTCGTATCTAAGTTAGCAACGCCACGCTGCCCAGTCGCTCCAACCCAGCCTACAACTGTGCCAGTATCGAAAACTGGTTTATTACCTTTTTTCAATTCATCTATCACATAACTTGGAAATTTATTCTGCAAATGCCCAAAATAGCCTTCAACTACATTACCATTTAAAGTATATTTAAATTGTAACATATTTCCACCCTCACTTCCAACCGTTAATCCTGTAATCTGAAATTTATTGTCGTCTGCTTTAAAAATAGATGTGCCGCTATCAATTGGAGCGTGTAAATCAACCCAGCCAGGATATTTCGGATTTGTATGCGGATCGACCTTTGTCCAAGGTTTTTCAGAAATTTTCACTGGGTTCATGGAAACTGATTCTGAGTTCAAACCACTGTATGCAGTTCTAAAATAAACTGTTTTTCCATCAGGACTTAAAATTAAGCGCCCAACAGCCTTTTCTCTTGCTTCATAACGAAGCAATTCTTCTAAGTTTTCAGACGAAATATCAGTATAACTTTCGTTCTGACCATTTTTTCCAACAGTTATCTTACTTCTCTCACCTTGCGTCTGGATGTAATACTTCTTGCGTGCCTCATAAAGTTTTGCTTCAAATTCAGATTTGGACATATTACCGGATTTGAATACATCGTAAGCATCCAGTTCTTCTTTAAATCTTGCGATTTTCGCCAATGTTGCTTTACTTGGAGGCGAAGACGGCATTCCATTTGCATCTGCAATCGTCGCTCCGTCCATCATGCTAAACATCTGCTCTTCCATATCAGCATATTCGGCATCCAAGTCGTTTTCCGGTATAGCATTGTTAGAGTTCTTGTTACCACCAAACAAACCACTCAACGGATTCGTAAACTTGTTGCCTTTCCACGCTTCGGCAAAGCCGTTGAACACATTCTGAAAGTGATTGTTCACAACGTCCCAAGGACTGTTACCAAAAGGAGAAGAAGAACTCTGTCTGTTACGGATCTCGTCGTATTTACTTTGGTTCCAAGTCCTCGTTCCTTGGATCATCTCCAAGTCCACGTCCGCACTCGTTGAAAAACCGTTCCGTTCGTTGTAGCCGAACGTCAGCGACAACGCGCCCGCAAAACCACCCTCGGCAAAACTGCCAGAAGCAGTAATACTCATTCCATATCCGGAGTAACTGTCGTGGTTGATGTTCACTCCACCAAAACCCACATTCCAACCGTGCGTCTCAATCACCCTACCATGAGAGTCTAACGTATGTCCTTCCATATACATCACGTTAAAGCCCCCAGGACCGCGGATCCCCGCTCCTACGTTCATTCCTGTCTTCTCTGTGTAACCCACTGTCACAGCTACTCCGATCTCTCCCATCTTCGGGCCTACGTTAATACCCGCTGAATATCCCGTGTTGTAGTTGTAGCCCAAGTTGATCGATACCGTGCCACCGCTCGCTTGCGCTAAAAACGAATTCGCTCCAGCTTCCGCTCCCTTGGCAAGCAAACCACGACCTCCACCTTCATACGCTCCTTTCAGTCCGTCATAAAGACCGCCTTCGCCGCCAAGAGTCATCGCAGTCGAGATATTCTTCTCGTTCTCCTGAAGAAACGATTGATTCATCTTACCCTTACGATTCAAATCACGTTGATACGCGTTGCTGCCGCGGTATTTCTCTAACTCGTAGTTGAACTCCGCATACTTCCCTTCCAAGCCAGTATTGTCGTTGTTCAAAAGGTTAAAGCTCAACCCGTTTAACACCACGTCCGTCATGATCTCAACTACCGTCCCGAGAAAGTCAACAAATCCGCTCACCGCATACAAAGCCCCTTGCAACACTTTCTCGCCTTCTTTGCTCATATCCTTCGCGTCTTTTTTCGCTCCGTTTACGTCCCCTGACAGCAAACGCATGTTAGCTGTGTAAAATTTAAGGGCGGCTTTGCTTCCCGATTCGAGCATCTGACCAATGCCGGTTCCGAACGCTCCCAACTGTCCGTAAAGTCTTCCCATCCCAGTCTTTCTACGGCTGCGAGATGCGTCCATCATCGCTTTGCGTTTGTCCATCTCCTTCTTCGTTTTCAAAATCGGGTAGAATTGACCAAACTGCCAAAGACCATACGCTCCTCCGGGAACTTCGCCCACTAACGTCATCGATCCCAGTGCAGCTTGCGAACATTCCTCATACGATTTGTTCATACAAGCTACGCTGTCACCTTCCATCACCGAGCCGGTAAAATCGTTAAACGCTCCGATCGCTTCCTCAGGATCGATCAAACCCGATTCCAATTCGTAGTTGTGAGGAGCGTCGTTGTCCAACGTCTTCTTGAAGTCGTTTAACATTTTGTTCTTTGCCAAACGAACCATCACACCGATGTCGCTCGGACTCGGAGCATTGCTCTTCCCGTCTAACAACGATTCGGTTTTACTCAGGTCCCATTCGTTGCCGTTGGAGTCTTTCACAAGAGGAAACTCAGTAGGAGGGGTATATACAAAGTCGTTGTAAACCGGTAATACCTGCTGTTCCGTGCCACCCGCAGCGTTCTTGATCACGCGCAAATACATCGCACCCATCCTCGCAAAACCGCCAAACGCCATCGTTGAGTCCAAACTCTTCTGCGTGGCTTCGTTTTGTTTTTTCACAGCAAGAACAAAACTCTCCGGCATATTCCGCAAACTCTCCAAAGCCTGCAAGATCACCATGTTCTGACTCAGAACATTCGTCTTCTCCATCAAACTCTTGAACTGATCCTTCACTCCCTTGTCGTTGAAGTTGTATTTCTTCACCTCGTTTAAAAAGAAGTTGGTATCGATGCTCGAAGCTCGGTCCATCAAACTCGCAGACAAACTTCCAGGCTTCTTCGCAAGAACGCTTGCAAGAATATCGTTCACGTTGATGCTAAGTGAAACTCCCTGCGGTAAGTTCTCCTGCATACTCTGCACAACTCCCGCAATCGAATCATACATCTCTCGCAAACTCTGTTCTTCCGCGTTGTTCTGGCTTTGTAAAAGAAAGTTCTGTGTCCACGTTTCCTTCTTCTGCACCGCTTGTTCGATCTTGTTCAAAAACAACGCCTGGTTCGCTTCGTGTTCCGCCTTGAAGTCCGCTCTCCAGTCCTTCCACTTCGCGCCAAACTCCTGCGCCATATTCTCCCAGCGTTTCGTTCCCACTTCTTTCAAATACGAAACATTCTGGATCCAATCAGCTTTGAGGTCGTAGAATTCTTTTTCTTTCAAATCCCACTGCTGCGCTTGTTTGTCAGCACGCTGTTTCAACTCCATTCCAAAAAGTTGCGTCACAACTCCGTTCTCGCCCAAATAGTCGTGGATCACCTTTTGATAAATATCCGTTTCCACGTTACGCGCCACCTCGTCCGGGGCCCCCGTCGTGTTTGTGATCTTTTTCGGCCGCGTCCTGCGGACCGCGCTCGCAGCTCCGGTCAAGTTATTGTGTTCTGCTTTTGAAACATTACATTTCTCTAATGCCAATAAC
>NZ_RQFA01000049.1 GCF_004770155.1 Leptospira gomenensis
AGTTTGAGCTACAACGACCACAGCGGTTTGTCGAGCGGAGTGAGTTACAACTTCGGCGACGGCACTCGACCTTCTACGCCAGGTGAACCTTCGCAACAAGACGCTCAGAACAATTTGTTGAACTACATCTTTAACGGTGTAGGGGCTATGGTGAGTGGTATTGGTCGTGGTGTGAAGAGCGTGTGGAACGGTGTGTTTGGTGGTGGGGCAATGGCTGGCGATGGATATGGCGCTCCTTCTTTAAACAACCCAGTGCAATACAGAGAATCTTCGGGTACGTTTGGACCGAATGGGAAACCGATCGATTCGGAAGAGAAAATACTTCAAGATTTAATCATCAAGGATCGTGGTTCTAAAGAAGGTATCATCGGCGAATTAATAGCGAAAGGGGAATTGGGACTCTTAACGAGTATAGAGAAGGATAAACTATATAAGCTGATATCGGCTAAAGAGACGATGAACCACTATGATCAGTTGATGTTGAATGAGAATGTGGACTTTGATTCGTTATCGCCACAAGCGAAGGCAGAATATCTGAAGAGTGCAAAACTGTATTTGGATGCAGAAAGAATCCACAGTCAAGGAGTGTTGAGCAATTGGAAGAGCGAGGGTTTGAAAGACATACCACTGACTCCCTATGCGAAATCGTTGTTAACCGCGCAATTGCCAGGAGTGGATTTGGATGCGATCCGACTAACGAAGCCTGGTGAAATTCAGAAGGCTTTGTTAAAGATATTGACGTTTGGACAAGCATCTTCTGTTACAATTGGGAACACGGTTTACAATTTGTCCAACGGCGCATCGTCTGATCCTGCTGGATACAATCAAGTTGATAATACACATTTAAAAGCGATGAATACGCTTAGTCACTTAGCGCATGAAATCACTCATACAGGACAACAGAATAACAGTTTTCTTGGTAAAATAGGATTCGCTTTGCGTTATGTTCCAGAGCAGATTAAGGATATGATTGGTAATTCTTCCGTAATCCAAAAGACATTGGGCTTCTTTGGATTGTCCATTAATAGAACATATACGACGACTCCATTTACAGGAGCTGTTCCAAATTCTGTCATTGGCATGGAGAATAACTATTTCTACAACGGAAATTATACAGGATACGACAACTATGCGGATATGAATAGGGACATTATGAAAGAAAGAATAAGTAGAATCTACAACGGTTTTTAAGGAGAGAGAGTGTGTTCAGAAAAACTTATCTATTGATAACGATATTGTTATCTTGGTGTTTCTTTTTATCCTGTGACGGAAAGAGTGTGCCTGTACGATTTGAATCCAAAGGTAAGGATGAACATTACTTACTCGTTTCTGATACTCATGGCCAAACAATGGGGGAGATCAGTGTAGTTGATTTAGAAATTGCCAATCAAAAAGGAAAACTTTCAAGTGACGGTCTAGTTTGGTCCGTTGTGTTCCTGAGTTCTGATGTTCCAATGAAAGAAGTTATCCGCTATGGGGAGGATCTGGGGGGAAAGGTGCTTGTTCCGGCTAAGCCTTTGATCAAGGGTCACAAATACTATTTCATAATATTTGCTAATTCAGCACAATATTCGTTTGAGGGCAATTTTGTGTATGGTGAGCCGTCCAAGTGAGGTTTTCATAAATTAACAATGAAATCCCTGTCCTCTCCCCCCGCGAGCGATCAAGGCGTGGTCAAGTTATTGGCTTTAGAGAAATGTAATGTTTCAAAAGCAGAATACAATAACTTGACCGGAGCTGCGAGCGCGGTCCGCAGGACGCGGCCGAAAGGTAGCCGGAGCGATCAACACGGTAACGCAGAAGGGCGGAGTGACGGTGAACTTGGGTTACAGCTATGCGAACGGTTACAGCGCCGGAGTGAGCGTAGGGATGGGGCCGAACGGAACTGGAGCGCAGATCGGCGTGGACTGGTCGGACCGCAACGGTTTTGGAGTGAGTGCAGGTTGGGGGTTTGACAATGGATTTGGGTTTGAAGTCGGAGTATCTCAACGCGGTGGAACTACGTTGTCCGGTAGTTTGAGTGGTAAGGGTGCACCGGTAAGTTTGAACTATTCTTTGAACATCAACGGTGGAGAACTTACGAATACGTTTGGAGCATCGATTTTGGTTCCTGGAACGAAGAACTTTTCGAAGGTGATGGGGAGTTTGAGCTACAACGACCACAGCGGTTTGTCGAGCGGAGTGAGTTACAACTTCGGAGACGGCACTCGACCTTCTACGCCAGGTGAACCTTCGCAACAAGACGCTCAGAACAATTTGTTGAACTACATCTTTAACGGTGTAGGGGCTATGGTGAGTGGTATTGGTCGTGGTGTGAAGGGCGTGTGGAACGGTGTGTTTGGTGGGGATGATGTTTTATTAGCAAATGCGAATGGAATTGTTGCTTTTGACGGAAGGTTGGTGAGCGGGTCAAAACAATCGAATCAAAATACAAATCCTTTTAACGCAGCCGATACGTTTTCGAATCCTGGGTTTCTTCAAGAAATTATTCAACGATTCGGTAATTTATTTAGCGGAAATGGATTTAGAACAGATGCAGGAGTTATTCAGAAGGCAGGTGAATTCGGAGGAGAAATTGGTAGAATCGCGAAAATCAGTGAATTGGGTTATGAGCTGAACGCGAGCGATGCAAAAAAATTGAGCGGTTATATGTTTAAAAAGAATTTCACATATAATGCAGACAGCGGTAACTATTCAACTCATGTTGTAATTAATGGCAAACAAATTAATATTGAATTTACGGAAGATTTTGCTGAGAAATGGGGTGAAAAAGGTAAAACTCCGAAAGAGGTTGTCGATCAGCATTCTGAAAAAGTTTTAGGAAATCTTTTATATTCAGCTTATCAAAGTAATGTCGATGAAGTAGTCATCTCAGGTTTAGGAAGACCCGATGATCGGAGGCACGCAAATGAGATAGACTTCATTTCCGTGAAGTTTAACGGTGATTCCTCAAACACTCCACTTCATAGTAATCAACCTAATTTAAAAGCTCCTCAGTCTGTTCAAAATTTTATAAATAATTTGTACAACAACTCGCTGGATGCAAAAAAGTCTCAATTTTTTTCAATATTTGGTCTAAATTACGACTTTCAGAATTCAAGTAATTTGATTCCTAATCAGTTGCGCCCAAGAAACGTTGAGCCAAATGAAATACTTCATTCTCATCACGCACATTATGGAGTTTGGTATTAAACAATGTATCAAAAATATCTCTTTCTATTACTTTTCCTAATTTTTCCACTTCAAGGATTGTTTTCCAAAAGTTGCTTGGAGATTAATGCCGTGGCTGTGCAGGAAGTGAAAGTTTATAATAGTCCAGATAAAAGCCAAACGGTTAAAAACCTCTCTCCTCTGAAGCGTGGGAGTGGTATACGAATTTGTTCTTTCGGACCATGGATAGAAGGAAAACAAAATTTTAATCAATGGATTGAGATTAATCTTAAAGGCAATAATTATTGGGTTGAAAGCGAAAATATAGCTTGGTTAGAAAATTATATTGCATTCCCTGCAGAATTTGTTGCAGGTTGTTGGGCTTTCATTTCTAATAATACAGACTTAATAGAAGAGTATTGTTTTGATCCATCTAAAAATAAAGCATATGAAATGACTTCTAAAGATTGTTTTATAGAAAACAATCAACTGGAATGCAATGATTGGGAGTCTTCCAAGTTATATGCCATAAGCGGTGAATATGAATATAACGGTCGTGCTATTAAGGCAAAATTTTATAGGCTTCATAAGAATATAAATTCTAAATCTGAAAATGGAACTTTAATTTTTAATAATACATATACAAAATTATTTTATAGATGTGGAAAGAGATCGATCTGCGGGGTTTATCCAATGTGGAAAACAACGGATAATTACTTCCTCCCCCACCCCCGCGAGCGATCAAGGCGTGGTCAAGTTATTGGCTTTAGAGAAATGTAATATTTCAAAAGCAGAACACAATAACTTGACCGGAGCTGCGAGCGCGGTCCGGAGGACGCGGCACTGGTAGCAGGAGCGATCAACACAGTAACGCAGAAGGGCGGAGTGACGGTGAACTTGGGCTACAGCTATGCAAACGGTTACAGCGCCGGAGTGAGCGTAGGGATGGGGCCGAACGGAACGGGAGCGCAGATCGGCGTGGACTGGTCGGACCGAAACGGCTTTGGAGTGAGTGCTGGTTGGGGGTTTGACAATGGATTTGGGTTTGAAGTCGGAGTGAGCCAGAGAGGTGGAACTACGTTGTCGGGTAGTTTGAGTGGTAAGGGTGCACCGGTGAGTTTGAACTATTCTTTGAACATCAACGGTGGAGAACTTACGAATACGTTTGGGGCATCGATTTTGGTTCCTGGGACGAAGAACTTTTCGAAGGTGATGGGCAGTTTGAGCTACAACGACCACAGCGGT
>NZ_RQFA01000075.1 GCF_004770155.1 Leptospira gomenensis
TTCATCACATGACACGGAAAACCGTGCATCAGGAGTATTCAATTGTATTCTTTAAGCTATAGGATATGTATTCCAATTTTTCTTACATTCTTCCCAGCAATTTCCTGTTTTACTACAGCAAACTCCATAAAGGAAAAGCCCGTTTCCTTCTCATGTCCTAATTTTGGAACATTGTCATTGTCAACAGAAACCTTAATATATAAAGGAACGGCCGTGCATATTTATACAATCTATGATATCTTAACCAACTATGACCCTCATGTAAAAAACTCGCTTATTAAACAATCTGAAGTGGATTCCCCTTTATTTTATGATAAATCACATTATATCAATAATCCTCCGGAGTATGTCGCTATAGATACAAGTCACATCATCGAAAAGGAATATGTTACCAATGCTTATAATATTGATTCAATGAACAAACTTGACTACTTTAGATTTGTGTATTTTAAAGTATGTCCCGAGGTAAAAAGTATATCCTTTTGGAATAAAATAAAAGCAGTTCAAGAAGATAAGTAAATTAGATCAGCAATATATACAGATATAAAGAAACACGGAGTAAGCCATCTCATTCAAATTATCGATAAAGCAGATCGGATGGAAGATAAGCGTAGATATTATGATATGCTCAATAATTTACTTCAGGAAAAGGCTGCTCTACTACTAAAGAAGACCTTTAACGAATATTATAAATATTCTGAACACAGTATAATCTATATGAATGGGAAAGATACTGGATACTATTTAAAGGATCTCTTTCGCTTGAGTTTAAGTAAAAATCCGAATAGCGGCGTTTCTTTAGAGAAAGATACTTTTTATTTGAAACAAATTTCAAATCAAGAAGGTGAATTTGAACTCCACTATAAAATGAGGGAATCGGGTGAGTATTTAGCAAATGGACCAGAAATTTATTTCAAGGTCTTTAACGGCAAAATTGTTTTATCTGGCTTACGAAATGGAATTCGAAAAAATGAACCAGGTTGGGAACTTGCAGCGTTGCAGTTACTAAAGATGTTTGATAATTATGTTGAAATCGATAGTTTTAATTTCAGTTATTTAAACACTCAGCTAATCGATAGTCTGAAATAAACTACCCCTTTTTTTCGAGGAGTGCTTTGTCATATTGAGAGATTGCTAACTCGACCCATAGAATTAGCTCGGGATCACTTCTGAGCTTTTCTGATATTTTTTGGATCTTTTTTTCCTGAGTTTTTGTAAGTTTTTTTGCTACTTCTCCCATTTTTTGTCCACCCTATCCATACAATACTATTACTTATGGGTAAAGGTAGTCAAACCACAATAGTTAGGGCAATCGGAATTTCTTTTCTGGAACTAATGGAAAGGTTCCCAACCGAAATGGACGTAATCGACTATTTTCTAAATATTAAGTATCCGAAAGGAGTTAGATGTCCCCATTGCGATTCTAAAAGGGTTGTGCATCGGAAAGAGACTCCTCGAAAATTCCAATGTAATGCCTGCAATAATTCCTTTTCTCTTTTTAAGTCCTCTATCTTTAAAAACTCTAAGGTTAACCTTAGAAAATGGCTTTATGTAACTCACCTTGTGATTAACGCCAAGAAAGGAATTTCAGCATGTCAAGTCCATCGAGAAATCAGAGGCTCTTATAAAACCTCATGGCGGATGGTCCATCAAATTCGTAAGGCTATGGGTCAAGTAACTACTAAGAACGCTGTTAAAGCAATTTTTGAAATCGATGAAACATACGTTCAAGCGGGGCCAAAGATTAAGATTAAATCGAAGCGCGGACGAGGAACATTTAAAACTCCGATCGTCGGTGTTTACAATCGAGAAAAAGATCGAATATATACTACCGTAGCTCATCCTAATAAAATTGGTCAGAAGCTTACTGGAAAACAAATCCTAACAATTTTAAAGAGAGTGGCGACCAAGGACTCTATAATTATGACTGATGAATTCAGAGGTTATAACATTTTAGATCGTCGAGGTTATGACCATCAAAAGATAAACCATAGCAAGTATCAATATTCGTTTAATGGTATAAACGTGAATACGGTCGAAGGTTTTTGGTCGATTTTTAAAAGAGGTATAGTTGGCTCCTATCACCATATTTCCGGAAAATATTTACAAGCCTATATTGATGAGTTTACTTTTAGATTTAACAATAGAAAGAACAAGGACATATTTTATGACTTATTGGAGAGGAGTCTATTGGAATAAAACGATTGACGTTTCTTTAAATTGTATGTCATTTTTGAAAAATGAACGCAACTGAGCATAATGAGCATATCAACAATATAATTAGTCAAATTCGTTTTCGAAGATCAGTAGATGCAGAAATTCTAACATTGCGGATAAACTCAAATGATATCGTAGTAGGAAAATTTATATCACTTGAAAATGTTGGGACTATTGACCAGCGTCTTAATTTTGAATTAGACTTATTGATACAAGGAAATCTCACAAAATTCAACGTAATTGACATTCTTGAAGTTATCCCTTCGGATCAAAAAAATATTGATCTACTTAACTAATTCCCCCATGGGCATCTATTAAAATACTGCTTATTTTTTCAGATTCAAAAACGTATTCCTCGGAATTTGAAAATTGTATTTCTAAAGTTAATTTAACCTTCTCTCCTGGAGAAGGAAATGCAAGCCCGGAAATGATGAATGTTTTCTCCTTTAGAAATTCTATAACTCTAGCTTCGGTAGATTTATCAATTGCATGATCTAATAATTGTTTATGCCTTTCTAAAATAGCTTCTTTGGTGAACATTTCTTTTGTTAACATTTTAAAATCCTCACTTAATTAGTAGGATTACTTAGACCCATTCAGGCGTAATCTATTTCTTAATTTTTGAAACGGAACCTCAATCGTTAAGTATAAAGGCAAAGACAGCACAATTAAAATAATCACCATACCGAAAAACTTTAAATGAAACATAGTCAAAGACATGTCTGGCTTGATCTTTAACAACATCACTGCGGTCCCCATAAGGATGAAATGCCAAAGATAGATCGTATAACTTAACCGAGCAATCGGCGTTAAAATCTTTGAACTAAGAAACTTACTCAACGGCGATTCTAGTTTGATTATCGATAAATATAGAATTCCAGCATAACCAATGTTTAGAAAATTGTACTTAAAAGTATGAGCAAAGAATAGTCCGGTATCTTGTGAGATTAAATGGCAGATGATAACGAACGAGAAAAACAAAGCGATTGATGAAATATAAGCTATACGATATTTTTCAATGAACTTACCAAGGCTTGGTCGATTCATGTAGAAGTCCATAACAATGACTCCTATGATTAAAGAATCAAATCTTGTCTGAAATGGATAATAAATCTCTTTGAAGTATGGAGGCGTTGAATATCCTTCAATCGCATAAAGCGTAACAATCCTACAAGCAAGTGGAACTATATAAACAATCCAAAGAATAAGTTGCCTAAGTTTAAACCCCAACCTAAAAAAGAGAACGGAACAAAGAATCGGGAAAATTAAATAGAACTGTTCTTCACTGGAAAGGGACCATGTATGGGTATTGATTCCTTGGATATAATTTCCTAAGAAAAGAAAGTCACCCCAAGAATTCGTTAAGATTTGTTTTAAACTTTCAATTTCACCATACGTTCCTTTCTTTTCCAATACCGTTAGCATTGTTTTTCCCACTAAATAAGTAACGATAAGAAAGAAGTAATAAGCTGGGAAAATCCTTAAAGTCCGCTTGATATAAAAGCTTCCGAAATTGATCTTTAATTCCTTTCTCCAATTCTCCCAAAGACCTTTTGAAATAAGAAAACCACTTAATACAAAGAATAGATCTACGCCTGACCAAAGATTTAGATAGATTGTCTTTAGTGATTCAGGTAACGCAACCTTATCGATTATGCCGATAACATAGTGATTTAAAACTACGAAGATTATAGCTAAGGCTCGCAGACCATTGAGGGGCTTTAACTCGGATTCTCTCGGGCGAAAGAGATCCTTTATTGCATTTAACACAAGATTTACCCATACTTCGAGGTAACGTTAATAAGTTCATTTTCTCGTTATTCCCACAAAGCCTTTTAGGCACGGATAATCGTGCGGTTGTTTTG
>NZ_RQFA01000078.1 GCF_004770155.1 Leptospira gomenensis
AAGAAGGAGATGGACAAACGCAAGGGGATGATGGACCAGGCCCGGAATGTAAGAAAGTCTGGAATGGGAAGACTTTACGGACAGTTGGGAGCGATCGGAGAAGGAATCGGAGCGACGCTCAACGGAATCGGGGAGTTCATCGGAGCGGGAGTTCAAGGGATCATCAACATGGTCAAGTCTGCGGGCGAAGACGGGCTCAAGGCACATGCGAGCCTGATGGTTCACGATTACAAAGGAGCTGAGAAATACGGTAAGTCTGCTTACAAGAAGGCGGACAAGGAAGCGGCGAAGAGCGAGAAGCAGATGTCCCAAGCGCTTGAGAAATCGGTTCAAGGATTGATCTACGCGATCAGCGGTCTCGTTGACGTAGTGATGTTGGGAGTTGAGATAGCGACGGATGCGGGACTTGCGTTGTTTACGTTGGGAACAATGAACAACCAGAATACCGGTTTAACCGGTAAATACAACGAAGGGAATTACGAACTTCAGAAGTTTAGAAACGGGAATCAATATCAAGAAAATCTAAACAAGTTGGGGACTCGAATGGGACAAGAGATGCAGGAGAACGACGAGATCGTAGACTTTCTGATCACGTCTGGCTTGGTTGTTGCCAGCTTTATTCCCGGTGCTGCATCGGTAACGGTTCCGACGTTGATTGCATACAAAGCGATGCGGGGAGCGTATGAAGGCGGGGCTGGCGGAGCAGCAGCGGGAGCCGTAGCAGGAGCGATCAACACAGTAACGCAGAAGGGCGGAGTGACGGTGAACTTGGGCTACAGCTATGCGAACGGTTACAGCGCCGGAGTGAGCGTAGGGATGGGGCCGAACGGAACGGGAGCGCAGATCGGCGTGGACTGGTCGGACCGCAACGGCTTTGGAGTGAGTGCAGGTTGGGGGTTTGACAATGGATTTGGGTTTGAAGTCGGTGTGAGCCAGAGAGGTGGAACTACGTTGTCGGGTAGTTTGAGCGGTAAGGGTGCACCTGTAAGTTTGAACTATTCTTTGAACATCAACGGTGGAGAACTTACGAATACGTTTGGAGCATCGATTTTGGTTCCTGGGACGAAGAACTTTTCGAAGGTGATGGGGAGTTTGAGCTACAACGACCACAGCGGTTTGTCGAGCGGAGTGAGTTACAACTTCGGCGACGGCACTCGACCTTCTACGCCAGGTGAACCTTCGCAACAAGACGCTCAAAACAATTTGTTGAACTACATCTTTAACGGTGTAGGGGCCATGGTGAGTGGTATTGGTCGTGGTGTGAAGAGCGTGTGGAACGGTGTGTTTGGTGGTGGTGATGTTTTATTAGCAAATGCGAATGGAATTGTTGCTTTTGACGGAAGGTTGGTGAGCGGGTCAAAGAATGTATCTTCGAGACAAGCGCTTGCTACTGGTCCAGAAAGTTTAAATCCTGGAATTCCTTATTATTCGAGTGAAGATAAGGCGAAACAAGCAGGTCGAAACGGCCTCCCACAATCTCCAGGTCATTTAACTGATGAAGGATTTACCCTTTTTGAAGGTAGTAATAACAAGTATTCACGGATAACGAGTGTAAAGGACAGTGCAACTGGTGAGGTAAGAAAGATAATCGAATATGTAGAAGTGGAAGCGTCTGGGGAGCACAAATACGAATATTGGAGTGTTCGTCCTAATGGTGAGACTGCACGTTATTTGAGTAAGACGGTAGGTTATTTTAAGAATTCTGACGGAAGTTATACAATGAAGGGTAGCGTAGCATATTCCGGAGAAGGAAACGCAAATACACCTGCTCCGAAGGCTGAAGTGAAAGTGGCTTGGTATGGTGCGCTTACAAATGATAGCGGTGCTGTTGCCGAATATCGACGAACGCACTTTGAAGTGTATGATTTTGCTACGGGAAATATTAAGGGTACAATCTTTAATAACGAATATGTTTCGCACAGTAGCGACCCAGGTTTGTTCCCGGATCAATACAATACAGCCAGTGGATCGGTTCCAGCGAACTTGTATACGGACATTATGCCGAACTTAAACAGAGGTCAGGTATTGGATTGGGGGTCGAGGGTTATTCCGAATATGGAAAATAATCGAGGCTTCCATATATTGGATTTTAATGGGAGTTTAAATCCTGTGATCCGTCCGTCACAAATTCCCGTAACAAATCCGAATCCTTGGATGCTAAGAGGTTTTTAATGAAGAGCAAGAATATCAAATACTTTGTTTGTTTTATCAGTCTTGGACTGATTGCATGCAATGTGCCAAGTGTTTCTGAAAGTCCTGTGACAAAGGAAAATACGAAGTGCAAACGCATCATCGACTTCAATTATACCTGTGATACTGAGAACGGAGTGTATTACGCTTTTGACTCAACGGATACGAAGGTGGGGATATTGAATTGTGTGAGTAACCAGTGTAGTTGCGTTCGAAATTTGAACAAGGATTTGAACAAAACACCGGAAGAAGTACATTTAAGGAAACCGCCTGTAGCTAATCGAAATCCCGTATATTATATGCCCCTTCATTTTACACAAAGTAATTACATTGCAGATGGATTCGATTGGGTTTTGAAGGGTGAGATCGTATCCCAAAAAAAGGAAAACTTTGTTCATGAAGAAACTGTGTATTTTGGGAAAGAAGGGCTTGTGAATGCAAGAATCAGTCGTTCGGCCCGGAGTGGTAGTCTAGGGCTTGTTAGCCTTTATGATTATTTAGAGATTAATTTGATTAATTCTACAAACCCGCAATACAATATTGAAGCAAAGGAAAAGGTGATATATAGAATGAAATGTAATGAGACTCAACTGATCCAATGAAATCCTCCTCCACGACCCCGCGAGCGATCAAAGCGTGGTCAAGTTATTGGCATTAGAGAAATTTAATATTATCTCAGCAGAATACAATAACTTGACCGGAGCTGCGAGCGCGGTCCGCAGGACGCGGCACTGGTAGTTGCCAGCTTTATTCCCGGTGCTGCATCGGTAACGGTTCCCACGTTGATTGCATACAAAGCGATGCGAGGAGCGTATGAAGGCGGGGCTGGCGGAGCAGCAGCGGGAGCCGTAGCAGGAGCGATCAACACGGTAACGCAGAAGGGCGGAGTGACGGTGAACTTGGGCTACAGCTATGCGAACGGTTACAACGCGGGAGTGAGCGTAGGGATGGGGCCGAACGGCACGGGAGCGCAGATCGGCGTGGACTGGTCGGACCGAAACGGTTTTGGAGTGAGTGCAGGTTGGGGGTTTGACAATGGATTTGGGTTTGAAGTCGGTGTGAGCCAGAGAGGTGGAACTACGTTGTCGGGTAGTTTGAGTGGTAAGGGTGCACCTGTAAGTTTGAACTATTCTTTGAACATCAACGGTGGAGAACTTACGAATACGTTTGGAGCATCGATTTTAGTTCCTGGGACGAAGAACTTTTCGAAGGTGATGGGCAGTTTGAGCTACAACGACCACAGCGGT
>NZ_RQFA01000038.1 GCF_004770155.1 Leptospira gomenensis
AGATTCACCCTGTGGGAGAGTCGTTACCTTCCCTTCTCCTACCTCCAAGATTATCAAACGACAAGTTCTTGGGGGCTTGCATCCTGTTTATTTCCATTCCGAGGTCAAATATGACATTCCCGCTTAACACTTGTTAGCTGTGCACCACAGTAATACTTAACAAACGACGGTTTTTGGACTAGGGCATCTGCTTTTGATACATTAAATTTCTCTAATGCCAATAACTTGACCACGCCTTGATCGCTCGCGGGGTCGTGGGGGAGGATTTCATTGTTACTCTTTTACATACTCTCCTCGAATTTTCTAAAGTAAGGCAAAAACTCAATACACAAACTCTATCTCCTCCTCATCACCTCTGATAAAATTACCCGAGGCATAAAAATAATACCGATGTCCCTTGATTAACTTTTTCGGAGGCGTTCCAATTCCAACATCTTTAGATATATTTTTCTCTCCATAGCGAAACCGAGTTTTCCATTCCCGAGAACTATTCGATACGTCCCACATAATTTCAGGATGTTTGTAATCTTCTAAATCCGATACAACAATCCTACTAAGCATGATTTTACCTTTCTTGGGAACAATGAAAACGATTTCTCCATCTGGATCACGCGTTACCTCAAGTCCAAACGGTTTGTAATTTGGATCTCGAATATCACAAGAAACAAAGAGAAATAAAGTCATCCAAAATGCGGTTAAAGTTGTTCTTAATTTCATTTCAGTATCCATCGTTGTAAGGAGTGTTCAAGCCATACAAGTAGTTGTATTTTTGCCAAGAAATCAATTGGTTCATATCTGCTCGATTGTCATACGTTGTATAGTTTCCTTGATAAAACATTCCGTTCTCTTGCCCGACTTGAGATACTGTCACGTCATTGAACGGAGCGGTTCCATAGTTTCGCTCTTTGCCAAGTCCAAAATATTCTGTAGCATATCTCGCAATAAATCCAAGATACGGAATTGCCCCGCTTCTGTGTTGAGCGATGTGAGTAACTTCGTGTGCGAGAAGGGATAAGTTCTGCTGATTAACTTTGGCATCACCATCAAATGGGTTAAAACCACCAGGATTTACATAAGCATTGGAAATATTATTGTTTCCGGATAAACGATAAATCGTATCCATCCCAGCCATTGCGCCCGAACCGTTGAATTTCATCAGGATTTTATTGAGAAAGCCGTTCTTGTCGTTATTCAGCTTGATCGTATCTAAGTTTAGATCTGGAAATTGATCTTTCAAGAACAACTTCTCATACGGTGTCAATGGCCGCTCCACCGCTCCACTTGCTTTCCACTGATCGTAGAGATTCTTACTCGCTTGATATTCAATGTCCATTGGTAATCTCCTAAGCAAACGAAGTTCTTCCGTTTCCTTCAAAGTTAACGGACGTCCTTTAGCCTGCGTATTCAATTGCTCTATTCGATTTTGCGCCTTCTCCAAGCCGTTCAATATGCTTTTTTCATCTTGGCTAAGGGCATAACCTTTCTCTTGTTTTAAGCGAATTGCTTCTGCAATTCCATGTGTATCCTGTTCTTTTTTGTAAACCTGCATATCTGTGGCAAACTCTCCATGTCCAAAGAGGTTACTGATCTTTTGACCTAGGCTTGACCAAAAGCCGGAAGGTTCTCCAAGTTCCGGAAGGGTCTTTGACCCGCTCACCAACCTTCCGTCAAAAGCAACAATTCCATTCGCATTTGCTAATAAAACATCACCACCACCAAACACACCGTTCCACACGCTCTTCACACCACGACCAATACCACTCACCATGGCCCCTACACCGTTAAAGATGTAGTTCAACAAATTGTTCTGAGCGTCTTGTTGCGAAGGTTCACCTGGCGTAGAAGGTCGAGTGCCGTCGCCGAAGTTGTAACTCACTCCGCTCGACAAACCGCTGTGGTCGTTGTAGCTCAAACTCCCCATCACCTTCGAAAAGTTCTTCGTCCCAGGAACCAAAATCGATGCTCCAAACGTATTCGTAAGTTCTCCACCGTTGATGTTCAAAGAATAGTTCAAACTTACAGGTGCACCCTTACCACTCAAACTACCCGACAACGTAGTTCCACCGCGTTGAGATACTCCGACTTCAAACCCAAATCCATTGTCAAACCCCCAACCTGCACTCACTCCAAAGCCGTTTCGGTCCGACCAGTCCACGCCGATCTGCGCTCCCGTTCCGTTCGGCCCCATCCCTACGCTCACTCCGGCGCTGTAACCGTTCGCATAGCTGTAGCCCAAGTTCACCGTCACTCCCCCCTTCTGCGTTACCGTGTTGATCGCTCCTGCTACCAGTGCCGCGTCCTGCGGACCGCGCTCGCAGCTCCGGTCAAGTTATTGTATTCTGCTTTTAAAACATTACATTTCTCTAAAGCCAATAACTTGACCACGCCTTGATCGCTCGCGGGGGTGGAGGAGAGGGATTTCATTTGTAATATCAAATCTAACACAACTATTTCCATCTTCATTCTTCTGGGTGACGTTTAACAAGATCATAAAGAATCCAATGACCGGGCTGTCGATGGAACGTAAAACTAATTCCATACTCATACTTATGCCTTTTCATTCCGTAATCGATAAACGAACCATCTTTATCGATACGCCTCTCTCCATTTTTAATTAGATAAATGACTTCTTCATGTGTAATATGCCTAGTTAGTTCAGAATAATCAGACTTTAGTGCGAATTCCCAGTATTCTTCTAAATTAATGCGGCTATATTCATCACTGACTTGTAATAGAGGAGATAAGTTTTTTTCTTTTTGAATCTTACTTAAGAGATCGGAAAGCATCAAATCAAACTTTTGTAGCTTCTCTTTTCGAGAATATTGGCGTGTATTTTCCTGATTTACCATTTCATTCTCCTTCGGTTGCATTTTCACTTGATCCTTTTTCTCAACCGGCTTCGTTTTGCATGAACTCAATACAAAACTTACAAACAAAAAGAAAAGAAATATCAATTTCTTAATATTCATATTACCTCCTTATTAATAACCCCAAGCCGGCCTATCTATACGTAACTGTAAATGTAAATGATTACTGTGCTTGATATCATTTTGATTGCGATCAAAATCTATATATAAGTTTGGTAACTTATTCTGAGGCTGGTCGAAATACGTTCTTACAGCAGGATCATTAAATTTCACAAACCCACTAACACCTACCGGCATATTTCGGGAAATCGTCTTAATAAACTCAATGGTTTTGTTCACGTCGTAACCCGTTCCTGGCTGATCATAATTGCCACCGACATACATTCCACCTTTAGTCATATAACCCAAGTCAGCCTGATTTCCGTTCGCATGGTGATCAGGATTTGGCCCTGGATCGTATCCACCCGTTTT
>NZ_RQFA01000094.1 GCF_004770155.1 Leptospira gomenensis
CGCCTCTCCCCCCACCCAAAACCCGGGCGGGGCGCCCCTCGTCTACGGAAGGATCGTCGGAACAACGACAACGTTCGGCGTACGAGCGTCTCATTTTTTATCCGAGTTCAGGAGCGCGCGTAAAACGGCGCTTTGTCAATCGCGAATTTCTGCGAGCCGTTTTGTCGTATCTCCCGCAAACCGATCCATTGTAAGAAGGAGTTTTCCATGACACAAACGCTTCCGGGAATTTATATACGTGGCACAGGGGTGATCGGATGGCCTTTGACGTCCTTGTTGTTGATTCTCAAGGAGAAACTGAGGACGTTCGAGGTCTATGTAGAACCGTATCGTCTGGATCCTTCGGCCATCCCGGCGGTCCTTTCTCTGGTGGAAAAAGGCGGGATCGTCGTCGATACCGGCGACAATTCCGTATCGGAATTTTTCCCGGAATACTCGACCAAAAACGAGGCCTTGGATCGTTCGATCGTATTGTGCGATTGTTCCCCTCCGGGTGTGGCGGATTCCCGAATCGAGGAATATAGTTCGAAAGAATATTCTAATATACGAATGTTTATCGCACAGGGAAGCGAACACAAATTCGGCGCCCAGTTTTTGTATCCAGACGCGAGAACTTTATTGGAAGAAGGCCTTCCTCGTTTTTTACACGTATCCACATGTAATACGCATACTCTCGCCGGGACGCTTCGGATTCTCACCGATGAATCCGTCAAGGAGTTGCAGTCCGTATTGGAGGAGGCCGATTTCCTCGTGATCCGCCGGGACGCGGATATGGCCAAAGACGATCCGCACGTGACCGGACCTCTGCTCGTAAAACCGGAAGCGGAGTGGGGGACACATCACAGCCGATTGTTAAACGAACTCTATTCGCAGATCGGAATTCGTATCCCGATCACTTCCTCGTCGGTAACGATCAATTCTCCATACATGCACCTGGTGCGGTTTCGATTTCGGTTGAAGAAAAATCTCAAACGGGAAACCCTACTTCGTCGGATTCAAAACGATCCGTATCTTTCCACCACGAATTTGATCTCTACGAATTCCATTTTTTCCTCCGGACGGGATCGGGGTTTGTACGGAAGAATTTTTTCGCACGCAGTTCTCCCGCTTGCCTCACTCGAAGTTTTGGAACGAGAGGTGAGGGGATACGCTGCAACTCCCGGGGATTCGAACGTACAGATTTCCACGATTTATGCGGTGTTTCGCGGTTTGGGAATCGAATTCGGACCGGTCGCGGAATCTTTTCTACAAAGTATCGTTTTACAGGAAATTTGAGTTAAATTCTCCGGAATTTTGTTAAAAGAATCTCCTGAAAAGCGTTTTTTTACTTGAATCTATTTGTTATATTGAAATTATTGTCTAATATAACAACATCTAATCTTGAAGAACCCTCGGAAAAGGTAGGAAAACAGAAATGAAAGCTAAGAGTATTTTAGAAACGATCGGAAATACGCCTCATGTTAGAATCAACCGCTTGTTCAATACAAAGAGTGAGGTTTATGCCAAACTCGAAAGAACCAATCCTGGCGGATCCATTAAGGATCGTATCGCACTTTCGATGATCGAAGACGCGGAAAAATCCGGTAAACTCACCAAAGACAGTATTATCGTGGAACCGACTTCCGGAAATACGGGAATCGGTTTGGCCTTGGTCGCAGCCGTTAAGGGATATAAACTTCTTTTGGTGATGCCCGAATCGATGAGTATTGAAAGAAGAAGAATTATGGCTGCTTACGGTGCGGAATTCGAGCTGACTCCGAGAGAAAAAGGAATGCCCGGTGCGATCGAAAAAGCGAAACAAATCGTTTCTGAAAACCCGAAAGCCTGGATGCCGCAACAATTCGAAAACGAAGCAAATATTAAAGTCCACGTGGAAACAACCGCCCAGGAGATCGCAAAGGATTTTCCGGAAGGATTGGATTTTCTAATCACGGGTGTGGGAACCGGAGGACATATCACCGGAGTCGCGCAAGTCTTAAAGGAGAAGTTTCCGAAGTTGAAAGTGTTTGCGGTGGAACCCGAGGCTTCTCCCGTAATTTCCGGAGGTAAGCCGGGGCCGCACCCGATCCAAGGAATCGGAGCCGGTTTTATTCCTAAGAACCTTCATACCAATTTATTGGACGGTGTGATCCAAGTAAGCAAAGAAGAAGCGTTTCAATACGCACAAAGGGCCGCAAAGGAAGAAGGCCTTTTTATCGGTGTTTCTTCGGGAGCGTCTTTGGCGGCTGTTGCAAAAAAATTGTCCGAGATTCCGGAAGGATCCAAAGTTCTTACCTTTTCCTATGATACGGGAGAAAGATATCTTTCGATCGAAGGTTTGTTTCCGGTTCCGGCTAACGCGTAATCAGAAAATGCGAGCGTATGCGTGTCGTGCGCTCGTCTTTTCGGTGTTTTTTCTTTTCGGCTCTATTGGAGACGGACTTGTCGTAAGCGGTTCCCGTTAGGCGAGATTTTCCGTTTTTCGAGAGTAGGGCTTTTCGGCTTTTTGCGAATCGAAAATTTAGGCGTTTGTCTGATTTAGTTTTTTCGAAACGACGAGTCCCGGTTTCGGTGTTGTAAAACGCGGAAGCCGGGACTCGTCGTTTTTAAGGGATTCGACTGTTTTTTTAGTTTGTTCGTCCGTCGCGCGAACCGTTTCTTGTTTTCTTGTCTTTGGATCGAAAACAATGATTAAAGTTGAAATCAAAATCGCCGGATTTTTTCACTAATTGAATATTCAAATTTAGTTATGAACTTTTCGAACAAAGAACGTATTCTCGGTTCATTTTCTAACCTTTATGAATTTACGTTGAGATCTCTCAGGAAATTGCCGTATTTCTGATGGAGCAATCTATGATAAAGTCGATTCGTTCTAAAATCGGGAAAGGAAATCGATGAAAGATGGGGACGGCCTTGGGATGGTGTGTTTGGAAGGTGTTTCGTGTTCCAGTGTTCTTGTGATTGTGTTTTGAACCCGTCGGGTGCGTTATGCGCCCGGTTCCCCGTCAGCTTACAGCCTAAGGGGAAACTGTGTCGTTGATTCGGGAAGATCTGGTAAAGTATGGAAAGGGAGACTCCAGGGATTGCCGGTAGAGGATAGGCTGAGCTTGGGTGCAAGTTTGTGAATGAATTCGTTTGATCGCCGGTTTGTCCTACCAATCTGAGAGGTGTTGTGTCCGTTGGTTGGCGAGTTGTCAGGTTGCAGGTTGGTCCGTACGTAAGTTGCTTGCTTGCTGGTTGGATGGGTGGGTGGG
>NZ_RQFA01000064.1 GCF_004770155.1 Leptospira gomenensis
GATGTCCTTGTTACAATAGCCCGGTAGGATTCCGTTCGTATTCACTTGAACAGATATCCCTTCGATATATCCTGCGCTTCCGTATTCGTAGCAAGCTCTCATCCTTCCGTGTGAAATCGGATGTTCCGGATAATCGATTCGAGTCACACGACCCAGCAAATCGTATTTGGTTTCCGTAATATACGGTCCCCCAGTTTCACTTGGAAGAGGATTGCCGACCGACGTGGCCAGGATCGTGCGAATTTCTTTTTTGACCCTTCCTAATTTGTCGTAACTAAAAGTTTTGTTTTGAACCCCGTCTTCCACTCGTACGAGTTTACCGAGTGCGTTCTCGCTTCCAGAAAAAGAATCATACGTATATACAATATTCCCTTCGGCGATATTCTTCCTGAGAAGTCTTCCGACTGCGTCATACGAAAAAGTGGTCGTTACTCCTTTCGCGTTCGTGTTCGAGGTAAGATCGCCAAACGAGTTGTAGGTGTAGGAACTCACACCCAGATCCGGGTCGCTTTCTCCACGAAGTTTCCCAAATGCGTCGTAACTCCAATACGTTTGGTTCCTTCCAGAAACGTCCTTTGCGGGAACTCCTGCGAGGACCATCGGACAGGAAAACGGAGTTCCGTCATTTAAGTCTGACTTCTTCCTACGGTTTCCAGAAATGTCGTAACAAAATCCGATCTTCGCTGCGATTCCGTCCGACCCGAAGTCTTCCACATACAATTCAAGCGGCGAGTGGTTAGGAATTTGTATGTAGGGCGGCTTTCGGAGAAATCTCGTTTCGTAGTTTAGGGTTTCGTTGTATTGTACATTGTTTGTGTCGTTTTGTTTCTCCGAAACCGGGCTCTCCGCTTCAATCTGCAAAGCAACATGGAGTAATATCGTAAATATTATGATCCTCTTAAGCGCATGTTGCATTGCAGTATTTCCGCTGCGATCCCTGCCGCTCGTGAAATAGTGCGCCTCTGTGGTTTGAGCGCATTTTAATCTTTGCGGGGCTCAGCATATGTCATCCAAATTTCCTTAAATTTCTCCAGGATAATTGGTAACTTCTTTGGATCTCCTTCCGCTAAAAATTTTCCGTCTTTTAGTGAAAAAGAATACCAGTCGTATTCACCTTTCTGATTTAAAGTATGAGCTACTTCAACACCGTCTAATTCAGTGAAATTAGCCTCGATCTTTACCTGCCAACCCTGGTTCTGTTTACTATTAATATCTACTCCGTTTTCATGTTCCCAATCTCCATCACATTGTGATTCGCGCCATTGTATTAGCCAGGAAAACATAGTCTCTGATTCAGGGTTATATATGAATTCTTTGCCTTCCCAAATGGATCGAAATATTTCTACTAAAGTAGGAAGTTTAGAGGTATCTCCACCTGCATCGTAAACTGAGTCTTTGATATAATAGAGATACCAATCCGTTTCTTCCGTTTCAATTAAACCAGAGTCTATTTCATAGTTTCCTAATTTTGTGGATTTTAAACCGACTTTAAACGTCCAACCGGGATTACTAACGGTATATATATTGATTTGGTTTTCCAACTCCCATTCTCCATCGCATTGATCGGAATACCATTGAATGAGCCAGTCGAATATATCTTCTTGTTTCATTTTTTGAAACATCGGATTTTTTGGGGTTTCACTATAAGCAGGAGATCTTACTCCTCCGGAAATATCTTTTCCTTTTAAAGCCATTTCGGTTTTAAATTGAGATCCCCAGTCCAACCCCAATCAGATAATAATTCAATAAAATCCTTTCTTGAATACTGCTCATTTTCAGAAGGTTCGCTTAATGTTGAAAATCCATAACCAGCTTCATAAATTTTTTCTAAGTATTGTTCAACATCTTCATAATTCGTTATAATTAACATTCCATTTTTGGCACCAAAATTTTTTAAAAGAATTGATGCGTTTATTTTTGAATTATCTGTTAGAATAATCGAAAATGGAATTTCAACTTCAAGATTCAAATTTTCAGCAGCATCTTTCCAAATTTTTTGTAATTTCGTGTACAATGAAATACTCTTTAATGATCTTTTACAGGTATATGGTCAACAGGTCCTACATGTCCGTGAAGACCCTTATAATTTCGACCTTCATGTTTTTCTGGTCCACGAACTTTATTGGTTGGGAAAGGATCAGACAATTCTTTATTTAAATCTTTATAGGCTTTCATGTCGTCTTTAGTAATTCCTTTTTCTTTATCTTTTTTTGCCATTTCCACTAAAGCTTGTTTTTCTTTACTAAAGCGTTTATCAGTCTTAATACTATTTTGGCTGGCGGATTTACCGGAACCATTCCCAGTATTATTCCCTTTATTACTAACACCCGCATTGCCGCCATCACCAATACTTTTTTGAGATCCTTTTTTTGTATTTAACGGATCAAGACCGGCCTTCTCCATCTGTTTCGCATCATTTGGAGAAACGGAAGTGTCTCTAGGCTTGTCAGCCTTACTTGGAATCATATCTCCACAGTTAATTGTTCCGGAAGAACAAAGAGCCATTCCGGCTGCTGCTATACCTTGTCCAACTCTTACAGCAATTGGAATTAGCTGAGCCAAATGCCCCGTCGGATCCTTCGCCCCAATCGGATTCCCCTTCACATACGAGAATCGGTTCCAACCCTGCGTATCAAA
>NZ_RQFA01000030.1 GCF_004770155.1 Leptospira gomenensis
GTAGCCTACGTTCACGCTCACTCCAACACCGCTACCGATCGCATTCAGAGCAGCGCTTCCTGCCATCAACGCTACCGCTCCAGGACCACCTTCATACGCAGCTCGTGTCGCTTTCCAGCCCACTAAGGCGAGCGTTGCAAACGGAGCTGCCGGAGGAATCATACTCAAAACTCCCAAGGACGTCGTCACTACGTTGTCGATCAGTCGATCCTGTTTCACTACGTTCTCTTGATTCTTGTCATACAATCGGTTCGTCTTGCCTTGTTGATCTTTCAGCCGCTCCATCTCGAAGTTCGCTTCCGATATCTTCTGATCGATCGTATTTCCACGACCGCCCATATGAATCAGATCATTCGCAAACTCAAATTGAAAAAGAGTCTGATCCAATTGACCGGTCATTGATAACGTAAAGCCTTCCACGATCTGTTTGATGTTCTTGTTCTCTTCCGCATATTCTTTCGCATCATACAAATCTTTCTTCGCTCCGCTAAAATCTCCAGTCGAGGCTTTCAACAAACCCTTGCCGATCATGCTCCCCATTTGGCTCAGGTCTTTTAAGGAAAGATTTTTCGCTCCCTTAAGAATATTCTCCGTTCCAGTCGCCATTGCCGTATATGGGCTGTACATTCTCGCAATCCCGGTCTTTCTCCGGTTGCGCGCCTGGTCCATCTGCGCCTTCCGTTTGTCCATCTCACGCTTCCCTTTGAGAATGGTATAAAATTGACCAAACTGAACAAAACCGAAATCTCCGTCCGGAACATCCCCCACTAAAAAGCCGGAACCCACCGCAGCCTTAGCACACTGCTCGGGAGTTTTTCCCACACAAGCCGTGTTCTGTCCCGACATCGTTCCTTCCACAAACTCGTCAAACGCATCCATCAAATCCGTTCCGTCCGTAAACCCGACTGCAAGACCAAGCTCCGCCTCGTAGTTTCTCGTCTTCTCCGTATTTAACGTCTTCTTAAAGTCGTTTAACATTTTGTTTCGAGCCAAACGAACCATAACGGTCACGTCGCTCGAACTCGGCGCGCCCGCCTTTCCGTCTAACAACGATTCGGTTTTCGAGAGGTCCCATTCGTTTCCGTTCGAATCTTTCACAAGAGGAAAACTCGTCGGAGGAGTATATGCAAAAAATTGATAGGTGGGAAGTGTCTGAATCTCCGTCCCTCCCGCCGCGTTTTTGATCGTCCGGACATACATATCCCCCATTCTCGCAAACCCGCCGTAACCCATCGTCAAATCCAGACTTTTCATAGCGGACGTGTTTTCTTTCTCGATCAATTGAACAAACGTCTCAGGCATATTCCGCAAACTCTCCAAAGCCTGCAAGATCACCATGTTCTGACTCAGAACATTCGTCTTCTCCATCAAACTTTTGAACTGCTCTTTCACGCCCTTGTCGTTGAAGTTGTATTTCTTCACTTCGTTTAAAAAGAAGTTGGTATCGATGCTCGAAGCTCGGTCCATCAGTGACGCCGACAAACTTCCCGGTTTCTTAGCAAGCACGCTCGACAAAATGTCGTTCACATTAACGCTCAAGCTCACGCCCTGCGGTAAGTTCTCCTGCATACTCTGAACCATACCCGCAATCGAATCATACATCTCTTTCAAAGTCATCTCATCCGCTTTATTCTGACTTGCCTGCAAAAAGTTCTGCGTCCACGTCTCTTTGTTTTGCACCGCTTGTTCGATCTTGTTCAAAAACAACGCCTGGTTCGCTTCGTGTTCCGCCTTGAAGTCCGCTCTCCAGTCCTTCCACTTCGCGCCAAACTCCTGCGCCATATTCTCCCAGCGTTTCGTTCCCACTTCTTTCAAATAACTTACGTTCTGGATCCAATCCTGTTTCAGATCATAAAATTCCCGCGCTTTCAAATCCCACTGCTGCGCTTGTTTGTCCGCTCTCTGTTTCAACTCCATTCCAAAAAGTTGTGTCACAACTCCGTTCTCGCCCATATAGTCGTGGATAACCTTTTGGTAAATGTCCGTTTCCACGTTACGCGCAACCTCGTCCGGAGCCCCCGTCGTGTTGGTGATCTTTTTCAAAAGTCCCGCCAAAAACGCTTCCCGTTCCTGCAAAACGATCTTCGATTCCACCTTCACAGCAAGTTGGTCGTCTCCTGAGCCCGTAACCTTCACAAAGTTCTCAGCCTTGGAAAAATACGCGTCTCTCGCAGCCTCGTATTGGGTGTTCGCAAGAACGCCTAACGCGTCCAAAAATTCATCCGCGCTCACCATCAAAGACGTCTGTCTCATGTATTGGTCCGAGTCCTCCGCATTCGCGGTCGTAGCTCCCGCC
>NZ_RQFA01000013.1 GCF_004770155.1 Leptospira gomenensis
AGTTATTGTATTCTGCTTTTGAAACATTACATTTCTCTAATGCCAATAACTTGACCACGCCTTGATCGCTCGCGGGGTCGTAGAAGGAAATCTCTCTTTGCGAACCAATGGTGCACGATCCCAGGACCTTTCTTGAAACAAAACTATCAGTTTCAATTTCAAACGATATCAAGGGTTTTTCGTGCTCCATACAACGATTCTCTATGACTATTCTACAATATCGAATAAAAATTGTCAACTTCAAACGCTTTTTCTTCCAATTTATCTTATTTCTAACTGTTTTCGGGACCAAAAATCAGACATTTTGTCCCCTAAAACGCGGTTTTTTCTCTGCTCGTGTGATTCGAATCAACAACTCTTCGTTCCAATGAATTCCAAAGTCCATTCAGGTTCTGTAATCTGATTTATTTCGCTTAGAATACAATGTGAGTTGGGAAAAAGATTTCAAAAAACTTCAGCCTGTTGTCGCAAAAACCTCATAATTATAATCTGAAAGTATTTACGTTCCGTTTTTGGTGGTGAGGGTAGGTTTGTTGCACAATTTGGTGCGGTGGAGTCACCTAATCATTGTTACTGTAGCACTTGGTTGTTTCTGTTTATTCTCGAAAATATTTTGTTAGTCCTTCTTTGGAAATTTCCTCCGCAAACAGTCGCAAAGGGCTACAGGTTTCTACTTCTAAAATACAGACAAATCTTCGGGTTCAAGAAAAGATCAAGCGGAAGATCCAAGCTCCGTATATATTGGGACATCTACTATCAAGTCAAAGACATGTTGAAAAACGGAGCTTCCTGGGGAGCTTCCAGAATTCATTCAGAGCTTTTACTTTTAGGATTTGATATTTCCTTAAGTTCCGTGAAACGGATCATCAAAAGAATTCTAAAATCATACAAACCATTTCGAGGAAATTGGAGTGCCTGGCTGCGGTTGATCTCTCAAATCCAAGGATATACAGTCGCAATGGATCTTTGTCGCATCAACACGGTTTACGGATCTACGTCGTTTCTTCTTGCCTTCATTCATCTCGAATCCAGAAAAATAGTTCATTTCAATATCACCTTCAATCCAACTCGAGATTGGATCTTGAGGCAAATTCAAGAAGCCAAATCGCTTTGTCCCCAGTTCGCAGTCCTTCTGCGAGACAACGACGTTCTGTTTTCAGGGAGGAAAATCCTTCAAGGATTAGAGGAGTTAGGGATCGATTCTCTTTTCACTCCACCCGCTTCTCCCTGGTGCAATGGTATCATGGAACGATGGTTCGGTTCCTTGAGGAGGGAATGTTTACATCATATCCCCATTCTTTCACTCAATCACGCTCAATACACGGTAGGAGAATACGTTAACTACTACAACTTCTGGAGGCCACATCTCGCTCTTAACAAAGATTCACCCTGTGGGAGAGTCGTTACCTTCCCTTCTCCTACCTCCAAGATTATCAAACGACAAGTTCTTGGGGGGTTGCATCATGTTTACTTCCATTCCGAGGTCAAAAATGACATTCCCGCTTAACACTTGTTAGCTGTGCACCACAGAAATACTTAACAAACGACGGTTTTTGGACTAGGACAGTTCTTCCGCGTTGTTCTGACTTGCCTGCAAAAAGTTCTGCGTCCACGTCTCTTTGTTTTGCACCGCTTGTTCGATCTTGTTCAAAAACAACGCCTGGTTCGCTTCGTGTTCCGCCTTGAAGTCCGCTCTCCAGTCCTTCCACTTCGCACCAAACTCCTGCGCCATGTTCTCCCAGCGTTTCGTTCCCACTTCTTTCAAGTACGAAACATTCTGGATCCAATCCTGTTTCAGGTCAGAGAATTCTTTTTCTTTCAAATCCCACTGCTGCGATTGTTTGTCAGCACGCTGTTTCAACTCCATTCCAAAAAGTTGCGTCACAACTCCGTTCTCGCCCATATAGTCCTGGATAACCTTTTGGTAAATGTCCGTTTCCACGTTACGCGCAACCTCGTCCGGAGCCCCCGTTGTGTTGGTGATCTTCTTCGGCCGCGTCCTGCGGTGACGATCCGTAGAGAGGCATCGCGCTGAGTTGCGCCGGACCGCGCTCGCAGCTCCGGTCAAGTTATTGTATTCTGCTTTTGAAACATTACATTTCTCTAATGCCAATAAC
>NZ_RQFA01000031.1 GCF_004770155.1 Leptospira gomenensis
ACTCCAGCTCACTCGGCCTACAAGTCCCCCTTGCGCTACGCCTGCATTCGCAGAATATCCATCAGCATACGTGTACCCTACGTTCACGCTCACTCCAACACCGCTACCGATCGCATTCAGAGCAGCGCTTCCCGCCATCAACGCTACTTCGGCCGCGTCCTGCGGTGACCATCCGTAGAGAGGCATCGCATCGAGCCTGCGCCGGACCGCGCTCGCAGCTCCGGTCAAGTTATTGTATTCTGCTTTTAAAACATTACATTTCCATAATGCCAATAACTTGACCACGCCTTGATCGCTCGCGGGGTTGGGAGAGGGATTTCATTTTTCTCCTGGCCTAGGAAATCTTTTGGGGAGTGGCTTACACCGAAACTCCTTGTTCTCAGCATATAATTCTGAGTATTTTTTTATTATCTCATCGCTCCAGCCACTTGGATATCGTTCTTGAAATAGAATATTGTTTATAAATCTCTCAAAATCAGTCTTACAGGACCAGATGCTGTTTGCCGAATAATTACTCTGTACTGCTAGTCCTAATAAATATATTACCAATTTTTCTTTTTGATTCGTCACAAAGTAATAATAGATAATTTTTTTATTTGGATAAATTTTTTGTTTTTGTTTGAAATATGTAGAGATAAATTCTTTTTCGATTTCGTTAGCGTTATCTCTATCTCCTAAAATCCACAAGACTCTTGCGTATAAAATTTTTATTACTAAATCATCATTATGATATATTTCTTGTTCGGATAACTTTGATTTGTGCTTTATATACTGATCTATAAGCATTGGATAATTACCCTGAAGAAAATAACACCGCATATTTATTGCAAGTTGTGCTACATATTCAACGTTCTCGTCTACAGACTTCTTGCAAACATGATCCACTATCTTTTTAATATTTATGATTTCCCGAGACTCTTTAAGCAAATCAAATTCTTCAAGAATAGGAGACCCGTATAAGAAATGGGAATCTCTTTTGTAATAATCTTGAATGGTTTCCGCAGATTCAATAAGGCATTCTCTCGTAGTGCAAGCATTGAAATTTGCTGAAAGCTGCACTCCTCGCAATAAGATAACCAACATTATACATCTCAAAACAAGTTTAAACTTTTTCATTTTTATAACCCTGGCCCATAGTTTGTATTTATTGGTTTTACATTTTTATTTTGTTCTACCATTGCATCAAAGATATAATCGATCCTATGATATTGTGAATTTGTAGTATTCCAAACTCCGCGACTACCATAGCTTGAACCAATTACTCTTGAGTTATGCATTCCTGATGCATCATACGTTATATAATTGTATCCTGTATTCGGATTAACTCTATTTTCTCCGTACATATTGGATTGAATATCATTCAAACGAAAATTTTGAAACTGCAAAAATGTTTCGAGATTAGCGATTGGACTCCAAGGCTTTAAGATTTTTGTTAATTCATCGGTATTATTTGACCCTTGTCGGCCTGCTACTTTTTGAGAAGCCGCAAAATTCAATTCATATGCTGGATTACTAAACATTTCGCCAATGGTTGTGGACGTTCCGTCTTTTGCCGAAATTTTCATGTCTGTCACATCCAACCAATTCGTGTCAGCACTTCCGATATTTACGTAAAATCTGCCATTCTGAACTGATACATCATTTCCGTTTAAATCCTTAGCTTTCATATGTATTTTCGAACCCGCAAACTCGTATATTTCATGATCGTATGGCGTTTTTGAATATCCAATTCCATCATTCCTAAATCGATCACCGTCATTTTCATAGCTCACTACAAAATTTCCGTTCGTATCTTTTTTCAATGCTATATGAAAAGAAGTTCCGTATAATTTATTAAGGGATTCATAAGGAATTCCATACTGTTCCGCTAATGCTTTTAGTTCGGCATCATTTTTTATATTCATATTAGATAACTCTAACAATTTCGGATCCGTATTTGTTGGATCAATTGGAACTCCGTCTCTATAAGAATAACCTCCATTAGAATCCATCGCCAACATCAATGCGACTTGCTTACCCCCAAACAACTTCCCGTAAGTCTCACTCACAAAGTTACCCACACTCGAACCAAAACTGGATAGGCTTC
>NZ_RQFA01000036.1 GCF_004770155.1 Leptospira gomenensis
TCCATCAGCATACGTGTACCCTACGTTCACGCTCACTCCAACACCGCTACCGATCGCATTCAGAGCAGCGCTTCCTGCCATCAACGCTACTTCGGCCGCGTCCTGCGGACCGCGCTCGCAGCTCCGGTCAAGTTATTGTGTTCTACTTTTGAAACATTACATTTCCCTAAAGCCAATAACTTGACCACGCCTTGATCGCTCGCGGGGTCGTGGAGGAGAGGGATTTCATGTTTCTCCTGGCCTAGGAAATCTTTTGGGGAGTGGTTTACACCGAAACTCCTTGTTCTCAGCATATAATTCCGAGTATTTTTTTATTATCTCATCGCTCCAGCCACTTGGATATCGTTCTTGAAATAGAATATTGTTAATAAAAAGGTCGAAATGAGATTTGCAAGACCAAATTTTTCCTTTCTCGTAGTCCTCAGCATTTACTCTATCTATTAAAAATTTTGATAGTTTAAATCTCTGATTCGTAACTACGTAATAATATAATATTCGTTTCGTAGCCTCTAATTTTCTATTGCCATTAAGATATGTAGAAATAAATTCTATTTCAATATCATTTGCTGTTTTTTTTTCACCTGTCATCCAAAGCGATCTTGCATACAGGATTTTAATAATCAAATCACCATCATCGTAAATTTTTTGTTCAGCCAATTTGTTCTTATGCCTTTCATAGCCTTGAACAGCTGCATTAAAATCTCCTGTTAAAATATTACACCGCATATTTCTTTCAACTTCCGCAACATATTTAGGACTTTTTTCTATAATTTTTTCACAAATTCCTGAAATCATATTTTTATGATTTCTATTCAATTGTGACTCTTTAAAAAAATCCAACATATCCAGCGATCCATTTGCATATACAGTGTGATTTCTTTTTTCGTAATGCTCATACAATGATTGATAATCATGTTCTAGACACTCAACATCTGTACAAGGATGGAAATTGGCATATATATTTGTTAATAATGTTGTCGATAATACAATAAACTGAACAATCGAACGCATCTAAACTCCTTACAACCCCGGCCCATAATTTGGATTTATCGGTTTTACATTCTTATTTTGCTCTACCATTACATCAAAGATATAATCGACTCTATGATATTGTGAATTTGTAGTATTCCAAACTCCGCGACTACCATAGCTTGAACCAATTACTCTTGAGTTATGCATTCCTGATGCATCATACGTAATATAATTGTATCCCGTATTCGGATTAACTCTATTTTCTCCATACATATTGGATTGAATATCATTCAAACGAAAATTTTGAAATTCTGAATATCTAATATTATTCGCGATCGGATTCCAAGGTTTTAAGACATTATCAAATGCATCCGTTCTCGCAGAACCTTGCCTTCCTTTTGCTGGTTCAGAGGGATCAAAATTCAATTCATATGCAGGATTACTAAACATTTCGCCAATCGTTGTGGACGTTCCGTCTTTTGCCGAAATTTTCATATCTGTCACATCCAACCAATTCGTGTCATTACTTCCGATATTTACGTAAAATCTGCCATTCTGAACTGATACATCATTTCCGTTTAAATCCTTAGCTTTCATATGTATTTTCGAACCCGCAAACTCATATATTTCATGATCGTATGGCGTTTTCGCATATCCTATTCCATCGTTCCTAAAACGATCACCGTCATTTTCATAACTCACTACAAAATTTCCGTTCGCATCTTTTTTCAATGCTATATGAAAAGAAGTTCCGTATAATTTATTAAGGGATTCATAAGGAATTCCATACTGTTTCGCTAATGCTTTTAATTCGGCATCATCTTTTATATTCATATTAGACAATTCTAAACGTTTTGGGTCTGTATTCGTTGGATCAATTGGAACTCCGTCTCTATGAGAATAATCTCCATTCGAACTCATCACAGGCATTAAAGCAACCGGCTTACCCCCAAACAACTTCCCGTAACTCTCACTCACAAAGTTACTCACGCTGTTCCAAGCGCTCTGCATACCATTCCAAATACCCTTGCTACCAAACGTCTCGTTGTAAAAAGGAGATTC
>NZ_RQFA01000082.1 GCF_004770155.1 Leptospira gomenensis
GTTATTGGCATTAGAGAAATGTAATGTTTCAAAAGCAGAATACAATAACTTGACCGGAGCTGCGAGCGCGGTCCGGCGCAGGTTCGATGCGATGCCTCTCTACGGATCGTCACCGCAGGACGCGGCCGAAAAAAATCACAAACACGACGGGGCGCCGAACGAGGTTGCGCGTAACGTGGAAACGGACATTTACCAAAAGGTTATCCACGACTATATGGGCGAGAACGGAGTTGTGACCCAACTTTTTGGAATGGAGTTGAAACAGCGTGCTGACAAACAATCGCAGCAGTGGGATTTGAAAGAAAAAGAATTCTATGACCTGAAACAGGATTGGATCCAGAACGTTTCGTATTTGAAAGAAGTGGGAACGAAACGCTGGGAGAATATGGCGCAGGAGTTTGGCGCGAAGTGGAAGGACTGGAGAGCGGACTTCAAGGCGGAACACGAAGCGAACCAGGCGTTGTTTTTGAACAAGATCGAACAAGCGGTGCAAAACAAAGAAACGTGGACGCAGAACTTTCTTTTACAAAGCCAGAACAACGCGGAAGAACAGAGTTTGCGAGAGATGTATGATTCGATTGCGGGAGTTGTGCAGAGCATGCAAGAGAACTTACCGCAGGGAGTGAGCTTGAGCATCAATGTGAACGATATTCTTGCAAGCGTGCTTGCGAAGAAACCGGGAAGTTTGTCTGCGAGTTTGATGGACCGAGCTTCGAGCATCGATACCAACTTCTTTTTAAACGAGGTGAAGAAATACAACTTCAACGACAAGGGAGTGAAGGATCAGTTCAAGAGTTTGATGGAGAAGACGAACGTTCTGAGTCAGAACATGGTGATCTTGCAGGCTTTGGAGAGTTTGCGGAATATGCCGGAGAGTTTTGTTCTTGCTGTGAAAAAACAAAACGAAGCCACGCAGAAGAGTTTGGACTCAACGATGGCGTTTGGCGGTTTTGCGAGAATGGGAGCGATGTATTTGCGCGTGATCAAGAACGCTGCGGGTGGCACGGAACAGCAGGTTTTACCGGTTTACAACGACTTTGTATATACCCCTCCTACTGAGTTTCCTCTTGTGAAGGATGGAAACGGCAACGAATGGGACCTCTCAAAAACCGAATCGTTGTTAGACGGGAAGAGCAATGCTCCGAGTCCGAGCGACGTTACGGTGATGGTTCGTTTGGCCCGCAACAAAATGTTAAACGACTTCAAGAAGACGTTAAATACGGAGAAGACGAGAAACTACGAGGCGGAGCTTGGTCTTGCAGTCGGGTTTACGGACGGCACCGATTTGATGGATGCGTTTGACGAGTTTGTGGAAGGAACGATGTCTGGTCAGAATACGGCTTGCGTTGGTAAAACAGCGGAGCAGTGCGCTAAGTCTGCGGTGGGTTCTGGCTTTTTAGTGGGAGATGTTCCGGACGGAGATTTCGGTTTTGTTCAGTTTGGTCAATTTTATACCATTCTCAAAGGTAAGCGGGAGATGGACAAACGGAAGGCGCAGATGGACGCGTCTCGCAACCGGAGAAAGACCGGCATTGCGAGAATGTACAGCCCATATACGGCAATGGCGACCGGAACGGAGAATATTCTTAAGGGAGCAAAAAATCTTTCCTTAAAAGACCTGAGCCAAATGGGGAGCATGATCGGCAAGGCGGTGTTGAAATCTGCGACTGGAGATTTTAGCGGAGCGAAGAAAGATTTGTATGATGCGAAGGAATATGCGGAAGAGAACAAAAACATCAAACAGATCGTGGAAGGTTTTACGTTGTCGATGACAGGTCAATTGGATCAGACTCTTTTTCAATTTGAGTTTGCGAATGATCTGATTCATATGGGCGGTCGTGGAAATACG
>NZ_RQFA01000086.1 GCF_004770155.1 Leptospira gomenensis
GATGTCCTTGTTACAATAGCCCGGTAGAATTCCGTTCGTATTCACTTGAACAGATATCCCTTCGATATATCCTGCACTTCCGTATTCGTAACAAGCACGCATCCTTCCGTGTGAAATCGGATGTTCCGGATAATCGATACGGCTGACGCGGCCGAGCAAATCGTATTTGGTTTCGGGTGGCTCCTGCTCCCGCAGGAACGCGCTCTCAGCTCCGGTCAATAAATTGAAAGAAAGGAAAAATAATAAAACAATACTTCCAAATACCAATTTATTGACCACGCTTCGATCCCTGCCACGGGGAAAGAGAGTTAGTGGGATGGTAGGTTCAACTCCTCTATTGAAACCTACGGTTTGCACGTTCCTTAACTATTGGGTCGATTGTTTGAAAAATTTCGAAATTTCCACTCAAGACGTCGCTTGCATAAGTTTTTAGATTTTCTGCGAAATCAGAAACATATTGTTCCCATCCATTTTTTTTATTAAAATAATGTGAATTTTCCGGATATTCGTAAGTGGGACTAAGTAAAGCTGAAGGGTTTCTTAAGTTTATTATATCATCTAAGCCAAAACAATTTAATTTAGTATTTTGAAAAATTTCCCCAGGATTTTCTATTAGCTCTCCATCAATAAGTCTATACAAAATTATAAAAATGTATGACTCTCTATATTCGTAAATAATTTTGACTCCCGTTGTCTCGTTCAGATATAAAATCTCATAACCCCAGTTTTCTTTTTTAGATTTGACAAAGCGAAATTGGTAGTCTAATTCAAGAAACTTAAAACACTTTCTAATCAAAATATCAAAACTTGGTTTTTTCATTTTGGCCTAGGTATTTGTGTTATTGGATAATTTTTTTCCTGAATTAAACTTTTTTCGCGTCCGTAAAACGGACTCGACTTAAGTCTGTTAAGATCAGGCCCAATATCATAAATTTTGTATCCTTCTTTCATCTTAGAGTTCAACCACTTCTCATTACGTTCAAGAGCATTACTCATTTCCTTTGGTGTCATCTCTCTTCCTTTAGGGAAATTTTTACTCCAAGCCTGGTACCATTTCGCATCAACACCTTGATTTTGTAAATTTTTAGCGGCAGTTTTTACTGCGCTCATTCCTTCACCAATTACAATTGCTTTTCCGCTTTTTATTACTTTTTCGGTCCCTTCTATCCCAACTTTCGCAAGCCCCTTTGCTGTCGCTTTCGCAAGTTGAGATCCATACCCTGTAACTGCCGCCTCTTCTAATTCTTTCCGGTTTTTGGGTACCAATGCTGCTGCAGTTTTGTAAATCAATCCAGCAGAATCATGAAGTAACCCGATAGAATTGCCGGAAAAAGACCCGTCTTTCGAAGCTGTTCCAGCTTTGTAAGAGGAATCTCCGAGCTTATTTAATACGTGGTTTACACCAGCTAAAGTATCTACAACAGCATCATGCCCCGTCGGATCCTTCGCCCCAATCGGATTCCCCTTCACATACGAGAATCGGTTCCAACCCTGCGTATCAAACTCACCGTCGATGATCGTATCCGCACTGGTAAATCTCGCAATCCCCGGATCGTAATACCTCGCGTTGTAAAAGTAAAAACCGGACTCCCGATCCAGCTCCTGCGAATTGTATTTCGGAGAAAAGTTCGTGTCGCCTTTGTGCACAAACGTCTCTCCGTAAGGAAGATATTGTATTCTGGAAAGAGTATTCCCCTCGTCGTCTAACACGTGTGAAACGGAATCCACTTGATCGGTGAGAAAATAAGCAAGCGCTCCCGCTTCATTCAACGCTGCAATACGAACACCGTTCAAGTAGACGTTGTTCACGCTTGTGAGTACG
>NZ_RQFA01000071.1 GCF_004770155.1 Leptospira gomenensis
TCCATCAGCATACGTGTAGCCTACGTTCACGCTCACTCCAACACCGCTACCGATCGCATTCAGAGCAGCGCTTCCCGCCATCAACGCTACTTCGGCCGCGTCCTGCGGACCGCGCTCGCAGCTCCGGTCAAGTTATTGTGTTCTACTTTTGAAACATTACATTTCCCTAAAGCCAATAACTTGACCACGCCTTGATCGCTCGCGGGGTCGTGGAGGAGGAATACATTTTAGTGGACAACCTCATAAATCAATTCGAGGTTCGGAAATCGCTCCATCAGCTGAGCTCTTCCTTTTTCAGTGATTGATGTATGATATATATTTAATTCGCTTAATTTTTTGATCTCCAATAAATACTGAACACAATTATCAGTGATATTAGGATTTTCAGAAATATCTAAACCCCATAGATTTTTTAATTTAGCAATATGTTTAACACCCTCATTTGTAATTTTAGTCCCTTCTAAATCTAAAGAGCTAAGAGATTCAACGGCAGTCAAATATTCGACCCCTTTATCAGTTATTTGAGTTCTCTTTAAATTGAGCTCGAATAGGGTAGTATAATATTTTAAATGCTTCAAACCTTCATCTGAAATCTTAGAATCGTCATAATTCATATTAGTTATGACTTTTGGATCCATTCGCTTATAATACAATGGGTTTAAACTTCTAAAATATGCTTCCGCTTCTTCCTCCTCAGGAGTAAATACTTTCCTTGCTTGTTCCTCTTGCTGTTTCTTTTTTTTGGCCTCTATTTCCGAAGGCGGCTCATAATATTTTGGTTCCTCACAGCCTACCTGAGTTAAAACAAGCAATAGAAAGACGATCGATATTACTTTTCTCATTCTTTTCTCCTTAAAATATATCGTTATAATCCCTTAAATGTCCCTTAAAACCAAGCGCATCCAAACCCCACTGAGGAGCTTGATATGAATTCCATTTAACTGCACTCTCTCCATTCTGCTTAGGAATTTCATAGAAAGTTACGTGCACATGCGGAGTTGGGCCTTTCACTCCATTTTGCAAGGATCCAACATAATGGTTACCTGTGGTTCCTACAAAGCCGAATACTGTGCCAGATTTTAAAACCAACGGGGGCGTGTTTCTGTTATTAGATTTGAAATGTTCCAAAATATACGATGGAAATCTGTCGCCCAAATGACTAAACTTTATTCCACGAGTAACTCCATTTGCATCTTCAAATTCAATTGAAATCGCATTTCCAGAAGTTTCGTTATTTTCAAATCCGACAACTCGAAATTCACCACTTGGAGCAAAGGCTGACAACGCAGTTCCGTCTTTTGCTATCAAGTCAGCTTGACCTATCTGTTTACTTTCATTTGGATAATGCATCCTAGATTTTTCCGTATCCCAGTCATTACCCAATACCTTTCCTTTGCCAGGCATCATCAAGATTACATCAGAATCTTTACCTAAACCGGCCTTCGAATAGTAAATCGAACCGTCCGCAGCTACAAACGCTCCGCCATATCGACCCTTCTCTTTCGTTCCACCCGTTAGAATCAAATCTGGTTCGCTTCCGGCCAAAACAAGATTACCTTGTTTGTTCTGAACATAGATATTGCCGTCGCCATCTTCAAAGGAACCATCGAACCTTCGTTTCAAGACTGATTCAATTTGATCTGGAGGATTTTTTGTATTAGATCCAAACACGCTGTTCCAAGCGCTCTGCATACCATTCCAAATACCCTTGCTACCAAACGTCTCGTTGTAAAAAGGAGATTCTTCTGCAAAGTTGCCCTTCTCATCCTGTCTACGAGTCACGGCGTATCCCA
>NZ_RQFA01000058.1 GCF_004770155.1 Leptospira gomenensis
GGAGTAATATCGTAAATATTATGATCCTCTTAAGCGCATGTTGCATTGCAGTATTTCCGCTGCGATCCCTGCCGCGGTGATTTATAGAGAGCAGTGGCGCTTGAGTTTATCCGCGGTGTAAGGAAGCAAAATATTTCTTTTCTTCTTTCAGATTTCTCTTAGTAAAAGAAAATCCTTTTCAATGAGTGTTGTCTGCGATTTTAGTTTTTGCGAGCTTAAGCCTGCTTATTGATTTCTAATGCATATTTTTTACAATTAGTTAAAAGTATTTCAGGTTCAATCCCTTCTAATTCAATTTTATGTCCTTGTTGATCGGCGGCTATGACTTGGTATACACCATTTGAAATCTCAGTAATTTTAAATTCCCAATTAGAAATATCACCACTATTCATTTTTTTACCTCGCGAATGATGCCTTTCTCAAGTAATGTTTTTAAAGGAATCGGAGCTTGATATTGTGTACCATAACCAGTTTGTCCAAAAGCTGGAGCAACTGTACTTTTTTTAACTTCAAATGGTTTTATTACTTCAAATGTTCTCAATGCTTGTGAATCGACTCCCGGCGGTAAAGATCTTGCTCCTTTTGGCGTTCCTACCGGTGAGAAAAATCGAGAATAATCGCTTCCGCCATATCTATCAATCATACTTCCTTTGTATAAAAATTGATTCTCCACTTTTCCGATGGCACCATTGTTTGATGGGTAAAATGGTTGAATTGCTTTAGTTACATTATTTTTTATCCCAGAATTCCCTCCATGTGTCGCTCCACTTTTGCTACCTTTTCCAAGAAAATTCTTAATATCAGATTTATTAAGCGGATCAAGGCCAGCTTTCCCCATCTGTTTCGCATCATCAGGGGTCACAGATGTGCTTCGCGGTTTGTCAGGAAGACTCGGATTATCTTTATTTGAACCTAATAAATTAGCTAAAAGCCCCGTAGCCGCAGCTCCAAGTCCCCCAGAATATCCACCATTCGAATTTGAAGAGGATCTTCCTGCCCCAACCGCACCTGCGGGTGGGCCTGTTTCCAACGGCCTTTTGCAAGGGACAGTTGACATAGGACTTGTGCAATGCCCCGTCGGATCCTTCGCCCCAATCGGATTCCCCTTCACATACGAGAATCGGTTCCAACCCTGCGTATCAAATTCACCGTCAATGATCGTATCCGCACTGGTAAATCTCGCAATCCCCGGGTCGTAATACCTCGCATTGTAAAAGTAAAAACCGGACTCCCGATCCAACTCTTGAGAATTGTATTTCGGAGAAAAGTTCGTGTCACCTTTGTGCACAAACGTCTCTCCGTAAGGAAGGTAGTGCATCAGAGACAACGTATTCCCCTCGTCGTCTAACACATGTGAAACGGAATCCACTTGATCGGTGAGAAAATACGCAAGCGCACCCGCTTCATTCAACGCTGCAATACGAACACCGTTCAAGTAGACGTTGTTCACGCTTGTGAGTACG
>NZ_RQFA01000047.1 GCF_004770155.1 Leptospira gomenensis
GCAACTTTTTGGAATGGAGTTGAAACAGCGTGCTGACAAACAAGCGCAGCAGTGGGATTTGAAAGAAAAAGAATTTTACGACCTGAAACAGGATTGGATCCAGAACGTTTCGTATTTGAAAGAAGTGTGTCCTAGTCCAAAAACCGTCGTTTGTTAAGTATTGCTGTGGTGCACAGCTAACAAGTGTTAAGCGGGAATATTATTTCTGACCTCTCTTACAGCCGGGATGTATTCGGTCTTTGGATTGGCGTATGCCGGAGCAAGTTTAATTTACAAATATAATAACTCCAAAGGGAAAACTCATTCGGAGATGCTATTTGACAGGAAGGAAAATTGATGTATATAAAGGCATTTACATCTTTATTTCTTAAGCATTGGAAAAATGAAGTCGAGTATTATAAGACAAGGAATGTTAATAAGGCTCGATTGATAACTGTTGTTTCATTTTATCCAGCAGTTTTGTTTCATACAGTTTTGCTTCTGGAATTAGTAGATTACTTTTTTCACGATTTTTATGAAACATATTTTTCTCCAATTTTAAGAATTCAATTTGTAGTTATTTACTTTACGATTCTTTATTTTGGGATCATTGCGATGATTTTCACGGAAGCGAGAGCTAAAGCGCTAATTGAATTATTTGAACTAAAGAAATTAAATGGCGAACCATTTACATTATACTTTGCATTTCTGTTTTTGCCAATATTAATTCTCTTTGTGTACATCTTGATGTTTGCTCCGAGCGCATCTTATGAGTGAATTTATTTCGACCTAAACAAAAATGAACGCGACATTTCTCTCCCGACCCCGCGAGCGATCAAAGCGTGGTCAAGTTATTGGCATTAGAGAAATTTAATATTATCTAAGTAGAATGCAATAACTTGACCGGAGCTGCGAGCGCGGTCCGGCGCAGGCTCGATGCGATGCCTCTCTACGGATCGTCACCGCAGGACGCGGCCGAGAGACCGATGGACGGAGTATTTGCGGAAGGCAACTACGAGTTAGACAAATTAAAGAATCGTAATAAAAGCCAAGAACACCTGAACCAATTGGGAATGCGTACGGGCGCGGAGATGTATGCGAACGACGCGATGTTGGACAAGGTAGTGAGTACGACGTTAGCTGTCACAGGAATCATCGGAACAGTGTTGTCGTTTACTCCATTTGCTCCTCTTGGTTTGACCTTGGCTGGAATATCCGCACTTGGAATGGCGGGTTGGAAGAGCTTTAGAGGTGCGTATGAAGGCGGGGCGGCTGGTGCTTTGGCGGGAGTGGCGAGCGCCGGTATCAACTACGGACTGAACCAGGTTACCGGGGGAGCAGTGCAAGTAAACCTTAGCTACAGCTATGCCGGCGGCTTTGGAGCAGGAGTGAACGTAGGCGGTGGTGGTTTAGGCGCTGGGGTCAGCTACAACGAGAAGAGCGGCTTTGGAGTGAGCGCGGGTATCATGGGTAAC
>NZ_RQFA01000002.1 GCF_004770155.1 Leptospira gomenensis
AAAACGGGTGGATACGATCCAGGGCCAAATCCTGATCACCATGCGAACGGAAATCAGGCTGACTTGGGTTATATGGTGAACGGAGGAAAATATGGTGGCAATTATCAAAATAATCCGAACTACGATGTAAATAAAACTATCGATTTTATCAAGACGATATCAAAGAACATGCCTGTTGGGGTAAATGGTTTTATTAAATTTAATGATCCGGCTGTAAGAGATTATTTTCAAAGTAACAAATTGCCAAATCTAGAAATAAAATGGGATCAACCTTCGCAACAGGTAAAGCATGATGACCATTTACATTTGCAATTAACTTTAGACAAACCTGCTTGGAAATATTAATTATATTTTTATAATGGAGCGTTAAATATGAAAATAATTAAGGCAATTGTCACATGTTTTATTTTGTTTTTTTCTGTTTTCTGTCTGAGTAATCCGGAGAAGTTAACTTCAAAAGAGCAAGAAGGAGACAAGGTAAGTAATAAAATTGAAACTGGCCAGCTTGACAACAATGTTAAGCAATTTTCGAAGCAGGAAAAAATTCGTTTATTCGATGCAATGCTTTTTGATCTTACTAGCAAGTTTCAAAAGACCAAGGATTTATCTCCCTTTGTAGAGATTAGCTTTGAAAATAGTGGATTAGAATTTGATCAATATCGTGCTAAGGCCTTAAGTATGAATCCTGTTGAATTAAGAAAATATATATCCTATAAAGAAGTTCTGCATTTGATCAAGTTTGGACTTAAGATTATTCCTGTCCAAGGAAGCTCGGTGCAGTATCGTCTTGCAAAAGATGATTTTGGGTATCAATTAAGTTTTTTATTTAAAGAAGAACAAGGAAAATGGCTTTTCTACGATTTAACTAAGTTAAGTCCAAGTGAAAAGCTATTTAATATAATGTTGAAACGAGTTATTAGAGATATTCAAAAAAAGAAAAGTTTGGCCCCACTGAAAGATTTGAGTGATGAATCTGGATATTTTTATGAAAATAATTTTGAAGGCAATATCCAACGTGATTTTGAAAAATTAGAAAAGATGGTTACTTATAAAGACATTCTTAAAATATTAATTTTAGGGAAAAAGAAATTATTAGACGAAGAGAACGAAAGCGAAATGGAGATTCGCCATTTGGAATATCGCATAAATTTTATATTTAATGAAGAGGATAGGATCTGGAAAATCTCTATCATCTCGCAAGGTGAGCGACACTAGCTGTGTCGTGCGGTGCAGATTCTATGCAAATGCCTAGTCCAAAAACCGTCGTTTGTTAAGTATTACTGTGGCGCACAGCTAACAAGTGTTAAGCGGGAATATCATTTTTGACCTCGGAATGGAAGTAAACATGATGCAACCTCCCAAGAACTTGTCGTTTGATAATCTTGGAGGTA
>NZ_RQFA01000001.1 GCF_004770155.1 Leptospira gomenensis
AAAAGAAACGGATTTTTTCGGCTTTAGCGATTTCGTCGTGAATGACGTTTACGGAGGTAAGACGTATTATTCTTACTATTCGAACCCTTACTCCGACTTTCTGCGCAACCGGGCGCTGGGGGGTGCGGAGAAGGAAAGCCGCATCGTCGGAAGCGACAACTTGGACTACGGAGTGATCCGAACTTCGTATGAGATCCTAGAAATTCAGTATGGTTCTGGTGTGGTCGGATATCTGTCTCAAGCCGCAAAGATCGAAAAATTCCTGGGGGGGTCGAGAACTACGACCCAAAATCTGAATACGATTTTTGACGGGTCCAAGATCCTTCGGAAGAGTTCTTCTACGATGGATCACTTCAGCGATATTGCGCACGGAGTTACGACCACGACGGAAATCACTGATTTCGAAACGGACGATACTACGAATCAGAGAAGGGTCGCGAGAAATACGAGTTTTGCGGGGAGTTCCCACGAAGTTACTTCTGTGTTTAGTTACGACTCCCAGGGAAATCTAACAAAACGTGTGAGTTCCTACACGGGAAGTGGACTTTCACCTGTGGGAACTCATACAACCGAATTTGAATATGACAATTTTGGAAACAAAACGGTTGAAAAGGATACAAGTGGAAGTCCTGCGCGTGGGAACTCTTACACGTTCGACGATGAACTGCATCAGTTTGTCACTCAGAAGACTTCCTTCGGAGGTTCAATTGATCTTCCGACCCGATACAAGATCGATTATTCCTCCGCGTTCGGTTCTCCGACGGAAGAAAGCGATCCGAACGGAAACAAAACGTCTTTTGAATACGACGGTTTTGGAAGACTGATCCGAACGAGTTCCGACACGGATGTGGGAACTCTCACAACCGCCACTTACAGCTACAATGCAAGTTTTCCCTTAAGTGCAAAGACAACATTCCCGACAGGAACGGGAGATCCTGCCTTTGCTTCCAAGACCTACGCAGACGGTCTGGGTCGTAACATCTACACGGTGAAAACTGCGTCTAACGGAAATTTTACGCTTACGGGAAGACTTGTGTATGACGGAACCGGGAAAGTAATCCGCCAAAGCCAATCGAATTGGGCGACGTCCGGAGAAATGGACAGGTTCGTTCTCCATCTCGAAGAAAGAAATCCTACGTTGTTCGAATATGATCCGATCGGAAGAATGAAAAAGACGATTCTACCGACGGCAGTAGGAGAAACGACTCCTACAACGATCAC
>NZ_RQFA01000019.1 GCF_004770155.1 Leptospira gomenensis
AATCGGGTTTTGATTCTAAACTTTGTTTGTAATTTCGTTTTCCGTCGCGGCTTTGCTTCTAAACTCGTGTTCTTTCGTTGCTGTTAAACTCCGCTCTTGTTACAAAAGATCGCATCGCCTTTTCTAAGTTTCGATTGGTTTTGCGGAGTAAATTACAATGCGTCAGACGATTGAGTGGATGTTAGAATGTTAGTCGGCTCTGTTGGCCCTTGTGTTTTGCCGATTCGAAATTCGTGATTTTCGATCTTCAATTGGTAAGTTTGAGATCTTGGTTGGTTCAATGTCGCTTCGCTGGATTCGACTTGGCTTGGCTTGGCTTGACTTGATTTGATTTGATTTGATTTAGCTCGAGTTGTGACTTGATTCGATCTGATTCGATTCGATTCGACTTGAGTTGACGCAGCTCAATCCGAGCTGACCCGACTTGCTCGAACCGAACCAGAATATTTTCTCTGATTACAACTCAAATGTTCGCGAATTTTTTTCATCGGGAGCGTGACATTCGTGCAAGCCGTGGAACCGAGTGTGGTATGGGATATTTACTGCTCAACAACGAAGAAGAAATTTCCTCTCGTTTACAAAATGACAGAAAGGAAACGGTGACCTTGCTCGTTCCGGAAGAAACCTGGCTTCGGTATGGAGAGCGATATGGGGAGGCTGCCGCACGTCGTCTTCCGAAGAAAATTCCCGAGTTGTTGCGAACCTACGCCAAGTTTTTGACCGCGACCAAACGTTTGGGCAAGAAAGCGGGAACGACGTTGTATCAACCTTCTGCCTCTGCCCCTGCCTCTGCTTCAGTGTCTGCTGTGGCGGCGGCCGTGGACCGTCGTCGAACTTCCTTTGATTCTGAGGCGCCGGAGGAGGAGGGAGCGAAGGATGCACCACCTAACAATGACCAGGCGGTTGGCGATTCTGCGGATGGCGTCCGACCAGGGGTTCGTGCACTTCGAACGGAGCGAAACGGATTGTCGGGAGAACAGAATTTGTCGGGAGATCAGAATTCGGCGAAGAAGCAAGAGCCGATGTCGTCGTCGGAGTCCGGTGGCGCTGCTGGCACTCGCGCTGCGGGGCAGCGATCTGCGGAAAAGAAAACAATGAGACGAATCAATGTTCGGTTGGGAACGG
>NZ_RQFA01000059.1 GCF_004770155.1 Leptospira gomenensis
ACCCACCCCTTTTTTTCAAGAGTCGCATAAATCGATTTCGTTAAATCGCTCTGCGGATCCGCATACAGAGCACAAGTAGCAGATCCAAGCAGATAAATTAGGAATACGACAAGTCTCTTCATGGATGCATCCTTTTCTTAAAATGGTCGATTGTCCTGAGGTGGTTTCATTGGAACCCATGGGTTATTACCCGCATGGTTAAAGCCATCTGTTCCAGGGTTAGCCCAAACAGGTTTCGATGGGTAGATCACTTGATCCACTGGACTGCCATCCTGGGGATACAATATCTGATTCCCTACCGTTCCAACCAATCTACCTAACCATTGATTCTGAGTTCCATCAAATTTCATCTGATACAATGGGAACAATCCGTTCCCTCCAGGTTTCACCGCTTGTGTATCCATGAAGTAAAAGCTATTCGAACGACGAATTAACGGAACTGGCAAAAATCCACCAGAATTATAATCCGTGGGCTTTACATAATGTGCATTGCCAGAAGCATCTACTTCTATTGAGTCTGTTACGATACCTCCGAGGATAAAGGATTCTTCAGTTCCAGTTTTATCATTATAATTTTTCCATTCGGTCTCGTGGCCTTTCATAAAGATCTGAGACGCCTCTTGGAGAATCCGTTTCGTATCCTTTTCCAAATCCCCTTTGTAGTTCGGATCACTCGTCAGTTTGTCACGGACCTTCTTTTCCAAACCGGCACGATATTCTTCCAGAGGAACGGTCTTTCCATTTGCGTCCACAACCTCGTAATAAAATTTCGTCTCATCAAATTCGAAATTATTAATATTCTCATGGCCGCCTCGAGACAATACACCTTCCGAACTTCCGTATCCGCCGCCGCTGCCGGCATCGCCGCCTACGAGTAACATCGGATATACCTTCGGTCCAAACAGTTTGTTATATGTGTTGCTCACGAAATTACTTACGCTATTAAAAGCACCTGCAGCCTTGTTCCCGATCCAATTCCCAGCTCCCTTCACCGTATTCCAAGCGTCAGAAAAAGCACCTTTGATATTGTCCCACAACGTAGGCTCTCCCTCTCTACCCCCCAAGTTGTAACCCAAACCGTCCATGATGTTCAAGAACAGATTCCCTTGGTTCTTCTGA
>NZ_RQFA01000040.1 GCF_004770155.1 Leptospira gomenensis
AAAACGGGTGGATACGATCCAGGGCCAAATCCTGATCACCATGCGAACGGAAATCAGGCTGACTTGGGTTATATGACTAAAGGTGGAATGTATGTCGGTGGCAATTATGATCAGCCAGGAACGGGTTACGACGTGAACAAAACCATTGAGCTTATTAAGACGATTTCCCGAAATATGCCGGTAGGTGTTAGTGGGTTTGTAATATTTAATGATCCTGCTGTTCATAGTTATTTTCAAAATAACAAATTACCTAATATAAGAATGTCAAATGATCCAAATTTCTCTGGAATTCATAGCAATCATTTACATTTACAGCTTGATAATAAAAGAGCATGGGAGCACTGAAAGTATGATTAAATTTGGAACAATTATATTACATTTATTGATTAGCATTTTTGTCTTAAGATGTAATTCGTCAGAATCGAATCTGGGACAATTAAGTAGCAATGAGAATAAAGTAAAAAGTGAAAGGCAAAAAATTCAGGAATCACTTGATTATTTAAAAAGTTTAGAAAGCGATAAAGCATTTATTCAAATACAGAGAAAATCAATGAATGAGCTAATTGCTAATTTGAAGACAAAAGCAAGAGCAAACAATTTTTCATTGAGAGAGCTTATGCCATATGTAGACGACTACAGTATGTTTTCTACGGATTCGGAAGGCGGTCACATTAAAAAAAAATTCGAAGCATTTGAAAGATCATTTTCAACGGAGAAAATTAAAAGCGCGATTCTTTTCGGTAAATTGGCGAATGTATCAAAAATCTTTATTGCATTTACAATATATGGAAGTGCGAAAAAAGGTCGCATATTTTCTATTGTATTTGCTTACAACTTGAATGAAAGAAAGTGGACATTATATTCAGTTGATGACCGACTTGATCAAATTTAATTTGTGTGCTGGCGTGCATCTTCTGTCCTAGTCCAAAAACCGTCGTTTGTTAAGTATTACTGTGGCGCACAGCTAACAAGTGTTAAGCGGGAATATCATTT
>NZ_RQFA01000051.1 GCF_004770155.1 Leptospira gomenensis
TCGGCTCTGGTTGGCCCTTGGGTTTTGCCGATTCGAAATTCGTGATTTTCGATCTTCAATTGGTAAGTTTGAGATCTTGGTTGTTTCAATGTCGCTCCGCTGGATTCGACTTGACTCGATTTGATTTGATTCGATTTGATTTGATTCGACTTAGCTCGACTTGTGACTTGACTTGATTCGATCTGATTCGACTTAAGTTGACGTAGCTCAATCCTACCTGGCTTGACGCAGCTGACCCGACTCAGCTCGAACCGAACCAGAATATTTTCTCTGATTACAACGCAAATGTTCGCGAATTTTTTTCATCGGAAGCGTGACATTCGTGCAAGCCGTGCAACCGAGTGTGGTATGGGATATTTACTGCTCAACAACGAAGAAGAAATTTCCTCTCGTTTACAAAATGACAGAAAGGAAACGGTGACCTTGCTCGTTCCGGAAGAAACCTGGCTTCGGTATAGAGAGCGATATGGGGAGGCTGCCGCACGTCGTCTTCCGAAGAAAATTCCTGAGTTGTTGCGAACCTACGCCAAGTTTTTGACCGCGACCAAACGTTTGGGCAAGAAAGCGGGAACGACGTTGTATCAGCCTTCTACCTCTATCTCTGCTTTAGCGTCTGCGGCGGCCGCGGACCGTCGTCGAACTTCGTTTGGTTCTGAGGCGCCGGAAGAGGGAGCGAAGGATGCGCCACCTAACAATGACCAGGCGGTTGGCGATTCCGCGGATGACGTCAGTCCAGGGGTTCGTGCACTTCGGACGGAGCGAAACGGATTGTGGGGGGAGCAGAATTGGAATTTGTCGGGAGATCAGAATTCGCTGGAAGATCAGGACCCGGCGAAGGGGCAAGAGTCGATGTCGTCGTCGGAGTCCGGCGGCGCTTCTGGCACTCGCGCTGCGGGGCAGCGATCTGCGGAAAAGAAAACAATGAGACGAATCAATGTTCGGTT
>NZ_RQFA01000069.1 GCF_004770155.1 Leptospira gomenensis
GTTGGCCCTTGGGTTTTGCCGATTCGAAATTCGTGATTTTCGATCTTCAATTGGTAAGTTTGAGATTTCGATTTGTTCAATGTCGCTTCGCTGGATTCGACTTGGCTTGACTCGACTTGACGTAGCTCAATCCGACCTGACCCGACTTGCTCGAACCGAACCAGAATATTTTCTCTGATTACAACTCAAATGTTCGCGAATTTTTTTTCATCGGAAGCGTGACGTTCGTGCAAGCCGTGGAACCGAGTGTGGTATGGGATATTTACTGCTCAACAACGAAGAAGAAATTTCCTCTCGTTTACAAAATGACAGAAAGGAAACGGTGACCTTGCTCGTTCCGGAAGAAACCTGGCTTCGGTATAGAGAGCGATATGGGGAGGCTGCCGCGCGTCGTCTTCCAAAGAAAATTCCCGAGTTGTTGCGAACCTACGCCAAGTTTTTGACCGCGACCAAACGTTTGGGCAAGAAAGCGGGAACGACGTTGTATCAACCTTCTGCCTCTGCTGTGGCGGCGGCCGCGGCCCGTCGAACTTCGTTTGGTTCTGAGGCGCCGGAAGAGGGAGCGAAGGATGCGCCACCTAACAATGACCAGGCGACTATCGATTCTGCGGATGACGTCAGTCCAGAGCTTCGTGCACTTCTTCGGACGGAGCGAAACGGATTGTGGGGGGAGCAGAATTGGAATTTGCCGGAAGAACAGGATTTGCCGGAAGATCAGAATTCGCTGGAAAACTTGGACTCGGCGGGAGAACAGAATTTGTCGAGAAAACAGGATTCGTCGGAAGATCAGGACCCGGCAAAGGGGCAAGAGTCGATATCGTCGTCGGAGTCCGGCGGCGCTGCTGGCACTCGGGCTGCGGGGCAGCGATCTGCGGAAAAGAAAACAATGAGACGAATCAATGTTCGGTT
>NZ_RQFA01000095.1 GCF_004770155.1 Leptospira gomenensis
GCATCGATTTTGGTTCCTGGGACGAAGAACTTTTCGAAGGTGATGGGCAGTTTGAGCTACAACGACCACAGCGGTTTGTCGAGCGGAGTGAGTTACAACTTCGGCGACGGCACTCGACCTTCTACGCCAGGTGAACCTTCGCAACAAGACGCTCAGAACAATTTGTTGAACTACATCTTTAACGGTGTAGGGGCTATGGTGAGTGGTATTGGTCGTGGTGTGAAGAGCGTGTGGAACGGTGTGTTTGGTGGGGATGATGTTTTATTAGCAAATGCGAATGGAATTGTTGCTTTTGACGGAAGGTTGGTGAGCGGGTCAAAGAATGTATCGGACTATGACCTATCGAATGTTCCTGGTCTTAAGGACGCCAACTTTTTACAAAAGATGGGACAATATTTGTATAACGGCTTGAGTGGAGCGGGTTGGGGAACGGATTCTGATTTGATAAGCAATGCTTACCGGAACTCGAAAAAGCAATTTGAAAATCATAATATGTCAACGGATGATATGACTTCGTTGGCTAAGGTAGCGGCGATAAAACAAGCGATGGATTTAGGATATAACGTATCACCTTCGATGTTAAAGGATCTTGCCGAATCGATCAATCGTTTTGGTTTACATGAGTATTATCGTCATATGGACGGTGATAAGCTGAAGTATAGATTTAGATTGGACGGTGAAGGCTTTTACAACACAGCCAGTCAAGGTAACGCTTGGGAGCACAAATACGGTCAATTCGAATTAGTCGATACATTGGCGAAGACAATCGCTGAGTGGAAAAAGACTAATCCTACGGATCCAGTCCCGATTAACGACTTGGGTTACAAAACGGGTGGATACGATCCAGGGCCAAATCCTGATCACCATGCGAACGGAAATCAGGCTGACTTGGGTTATATG
>NZ_RQFA01000044.1 GCF_004770155.1 Leptospira gomenensis
GCAAGCGCACCCGCTTCATTCAACGCTGCAATACGAACACCGTTCAAGTAGACGTTGTTCACGCTTGTGAGTACGTTTTCGCTTTCAATGTATTCGAGTCCGTAAAACTTGCTCGGATACAAGATCTCTACGTTCGTGAACTGATTGTTCTTTTGTTCGAGTGCCGATCTGCGAACACGAAATCCACCTTCGTCATACCAGTAGCTGCCGAGGATCGCGTTGTTTCCGTCTTGGATCTGCGTAATCCTGTCTTGAGAATCTACTTGAATCCGTTTCGTAAGATCTTTTGTGTTGTCTCTTTGTCTGGTTAGGTTCCCGTTTGCGTCATACGACATCGTAAGAGCATCCGAACCCGTCCGACTCGAATCAATGTTCGTAACTTGGTGGTTTGTGTATTGGTAACTCCACTCTTCTTGAACGTTACCACTCCCAGGATCATGAAACCGTTTTGCGATCAAATTCCCATTCTTTGCGTATTCAAAAGACTGCTGAAACCTTCTCGAAAGATTCCCATCCGCAATCCCTAAGTAGCTTCCGTTAGCACTCGTTAGGCGACCCAGGCCGTCATATCCGTAGTCAGATTGTGTATGGAAGTCAGTCGTGTTGTTTGCAACATTCGTAATGTTGTTGTTCGGATTGAATGAATAGACAGCGTCTTGGAGAACTTTCGTGTTTCCGCCCACGTCCCCGGAAGAATTCAGACGAACCATTCTCCCTTTGACGTCATAGCTGTAACTGGTTGTAATCCCGTTCCCGAGCGTGAGGTTTGCCGTCTGACCAAACTCGTTGTAGGAAATGTTTTCTACGATGTCCTTGTTACAATAGCCCGGTAGAATTCCGTTCGTATTCACTTGAACAGATATCCCTTCGATATATCCTGC
>NZ_RQFA01000057.1 GCF_004770155.1 Leptospira gomenensis
CGAACGCGTCCACGAATTCTTACAAAAGACTTCTTCCCGGTTTTGAAGCTCCTTCGATTTTGGCGTATTCGGCTCAGAACCGTTCCGCTTCCTGCCGTATTCCGTTCGTGAACGGTGACAAGGCGAGACGCGTGGAATTCCGTTTCCCCGATTCTTCCGCGAATCCGTATCTCGCTTTCGCTGCGATGCTCATGGCGGGTATCGACGGGGTTCAAAAGAAGATCGATCCGGGCCCGCCTCGGGAAGAAGATCTTTTCGAACTTACGTTGGACGAGATTCGTGAGAAGGGAATTCAACAGATGCCTCATACGTTGCGAGAAGCAGTGGAGCATATGTTGGCGGATCGGGAATTTCTCAAAAAAGGCGACGTCTTTACGGAAGATTTTCTCCAGACATACAAGGCATATAAATTCGAAACCGAAATTTGGCCTTGGGAAGGAAGACCTCATCCGTTCGAATTCCTCACCACATATTCCTGCTAAGACGAATCGGACCGGATGTCGTAAAACCGACATCAGCTCTCGAATCGAGGGAAAGGCCCGGGCTTCCAGCTCGGGCCTTTTTTGTTGTGTCAGCGCGGAAGGTGCGTGTGGAATTCTGCGAACTTCGTATAAACGCGGGTGTAATTCTGCGAACTTCGTATAAACGCGGGTTAAATTCTGCGAACTTCGTATAAACGTGGGTAGAATTCTGCGAACTTCGTA
>NZ_RQFA01000053.1 GCF_004770155.1 Leptospira gomenensis
GTTACCCATGATACCCGCGCTCACTCCAAAGCCGCTCTTCTCGTTGTAGCTGACCCCAGCGCCTAAACCACCACCACCTACGTTCACCCCTGCTCCAAAACCGCCGGCATAGCTGTAGCTAAGGTTTACTTGCACTGCTCCCCCGGCCGCGTCCTGCGGTGACGATCCGTAGATAGGCATCGCATCGAGCCTGCGCCGGACCGCGCTCGCAGCTCCGGTCAAGTTATTGTGTTCAACTGAAATAACATTACATTTCTCTAATGCCAATAACTTGACCACGCCTTGATCGCTCGCGGGAGTGGGAGAGGAGGAATGTTCACTCGTATTCAACCTTTACACATCTCTTCTCAGGGGACGCGGTTTTCGAAGTCAAATCAACACCTTCGCAACGAGTAATCGGAGCCTTAAACTCTACCACCGTTTGAGGCGATATTCTCAGTTCCCTTAAATTCCTGGATTTCGCGCCAACTACCACTTTCAAAATCGGATTCTTCGATACATTGATCCGTTCAATCGTCGAAAGATCAATCACTGCAATATCATACAATTGATTATTCGAAAGGTCCACATCCCTTAAAAACGATTCGTTAAACAATTTCCAAGGAAAACTACGAAGTCCGTTATACGACAAATCAAAAGATTTCAAGCGCTTACCTATCTTGCGAGATGAGATATTCGTTATGTAATTAAACGAACTCTCCACCGTTTCAACGTGGTCGTTCGACAAAAGGCAATCCACGGATCTCAGTTTGTTACGGACAACATTGATTTCCCGAATCGTACTTGTTTCACAAAACCAAACATCGTCTTCCAGTAGGTTCC
>NZ_RQFA01000060.1 GCF_004770155.1 Leptospira gomenensis
CCAAGTTGCGGTCTTTTCCGATTCGCGGAGCTTGTGTGCTTCATTGGAAAAACGGTTCCGAGTTTTGATCGTTGTCCCGATGTAAAACTTCGTTTTGGGTTTCGGGTTGGCTCGAGGACCATATCGACCTCCAATACGCTTTCTTGTTTCGAAGCCATAAATTCGTAGTTCTTTCCGGTCATTCCGAAAAAATCCGCTCGTTGTTGTTACGTTGGCGGAGCCTTTTATTGGAAAAAATTTTGAAAATTTCCGCGAATGGAACTTTTTTTTAGATTCGGTTTGTTCTTGGAGAAATTTGGAGGAACCGTTCTCGGTATGGGAATGGGTGTTTTACTTTTAAGTTCGGATCATAGGATCGATTCTGAATTGCGGGAAAGTCGGGCGGAGGTCGTGACGCTTCTCGTTCCGAAACAAACGCTCCTGCGATATCGCGAAGATCAAAGGAAACGTTTGCCGAAGTTGATTCCGGAACTTCTGCGGACGTATGGAAAATATCTGACGTCGGTGGAACGCATTGGTAAACGGGCGGGGAAGACGTCGTATCAGCCGAGCGTTGGTCGGGAGAATATGGTTCGGATCAATGTTCGGTTGAATACGGGGAGTTGGGCTTTGTTGGGTGCTTTGGCGCAGGCTCACGGTGTTTCGCGTTGTTTTTTGTTCAATTATCTGTTGTGGTTGGAGGAAGTCGGGGTCGGGGATTCTATTGTGGAGACGATGAATGATGGAGGTCCTACCTTCCACAAGATCTACAATTATATTCTCCACCTCGATCTCTCCAGCAACCGGATCG
>NZ_RQFA01000006.1 GCF_004770155.1 Leptospira gomenensis
GTTTGTTACGGACAACATTGATTTCCCGAATCGTACTTGTTTCACAAAACCAAACATCGTCTTCCAGTAGGTTCCGAGATATATCTACACTGAACGCGTTCGGATCAAAATCACTCGCATGTATATCCTTAATATAATTATTAAAAATTCCTAATCGGTAAGGGCGATCAAAGTCAAATCTTGGGATATTCTGTAAATCTAATTCATCTACCCTCAATTCTACTAAATCAGTCAGGGACGACATTCCCGAAATTCGCTTCAGAAGTTTTGTCCAAATCTTTAAATTACGAACATCTTTATGAATCTTCAATTCGGCTGCTTCTTTCCCTTCTATTTCTAAACGCAAATTGGCCTGGAGAGATGGATCAATGCTTCCTGATGTAAATCTAAATTCACGATTACCGAGTATTGGGCCATAAAGAAAGCCATTATAAACCCCTGCTAAGAAATTAACCACAACCAAAAAATCTACTTTTCTTGTTTTAAGTAAAGCCGTTGGACAGTATCTCCTCTCCGGGTTTAGAGTCTTCTCTTCATCGACAGAAAAATCTTTCACATAGTTTTTTGCTCCAAGATTCTCCATCAAAGTCGCAAGCCTTTCTTCCAGTTTTCTATTTCGTAATCGATCCTCACATTGATTCGGCCCGTCCGGCAAAACAATGAACGCAAATCGTTTGTCAACCCACCCCTTTTTTTCAAGAGTCGCATAAATCGATTTCGTTAAATCGCTCTGCGGATCCGCATACAGAGCACAA
>NZ_RQFA01000023.1 GCF_004770155.1 Leptospira gomenensis
GTTTGTTACGGACAACATTGATTTCCCGAATCGTACTTGTTTCACAAAACCAAACATCGTCTTCCAGTAGGTTCCATGAGATGTTAACATAAAACGCGTTCGGATCAAAATCACTCGCATGTATATCTTTAATGTAATTATTGAAAATTTCTAATTTATACGGGCGATCAAAGTCAAATCTTGGGATATTCTGTAAATCTAAATCACTGACATTTATTGTTTCTAAATCGGTTAGAGCCGACATTCCAATAATTTGATTCAAATACTTAGACCGTATATTTAGATTACGTACATCTTTATGAATCTTTAACTCAATCGGCTCCTTACCCTCCATCCCCAAGCGTAAAGTGGCTTGTAAGGAAGGATCAGTTACCCCGAAGTTATATACGAACATTCTATTTTCCGGCCTTAGCGAATAGAGATACCCCTTATACACTCCTGCGATAACATATACCATGACGAAACAATCTACTTTCCCCGTTTTATATAAAGCCATCGGACAACGAGTTCTCTCAGGACTTAAGGCCTTCTCTTCATCGACAGAAAAATCTTTCACATAGTTTTTGGCTCCAAGAGTCTCCATCAAAGCCGCAAGCCTTTCTTCCAGTTTTCTATTTCGTAAACGATCCTCACAGCGAGTCGGCCCGTCCGGCAAAACAATGAACGCAAATCGTTTGTCTACCCACCCCTTTTTTTCAAGAGTCGCATAAATCGATTTCGTTAAATCGCTCTGCGGATCCGCATACAGAGCACAA
>NZ_RQFA01000025.1 GCF_004770155.1 Leptospira gomenensis
CCCGACAAATTCCAATTCTGCTCCCCCCACAATCCGTTTCGCTCCGTTCGAAGTGCACGAAGCTCTGGTCGGACGCCATCCGCAGAATCGCCAACCGCCTGCTCATTGTTAGGTGGCGCATCCTGCGTTCCCTCCTCCGGCGCCTCAGAACCAAACGAAGTTCGACGGGCCGCGGCCGCCGCCACAGCAGACACTGAAGCAGAGGTAGAGGCAGAAGGCTGATACAACGTCGTTCCCGCTTTCTTACCCAAACGTTTGGTCGCGGTCAAAAACTTGGCGTAGGTTCGCAACAACTCGGGAATTTTCTTCGGAAGACGACGCGCGGCAGCCTCCCCATATCGCTCTCTATACCGAAGCCAGGTTTCTTCCGGAACGAGCAAGGTCACCGTTTCCTTTCTGTCATTTTGTAAACGAGAAGAAATTTCTTCTTCGTTGTTGAGCAGTAAATATCCCATACCGCACTCGGTTCCACGGCTTGCACGAATGTCACGCTTCCGATGAAAAAAATTCGCGAACATTTGCGTTGTAATCAGAGAAAATATTCTGGTTCGGTTCGAGCTGAGTCGGGTCAGCTGCGTCAAGCCAGGTAGGATTGAGCTACGTCAACTTAAGTCGAATCAAATCAAATCGAGTCAAGTCGAATCCAGCGGAGCGACATTGAAACAACCAAGATCTCAAACTTACCAATTGAAGATCGAAAATCACGAATTTCGAATCGGCAAAACCCAAGGGCCAACCAGAGCCGA
>NZ_RQFA01000062.1 GCF_004770155.1 Leptospira gomenensis
GACAGCGAGAAGTATTTGAAGACGGAGGAGTGGAACCGGGACCGTATGCGTATGGTGGAGGGGATGATCCAAAACAAGATCGGTGCGATGGACGCGATCATGGGGTATCACCCGGATTATTCGCAAAACATGTCGTATCCTCCTCCTGCGGGCGCGAATATGCCTCAGTATGACGTGGGTGCGTTTTTGAACAAGTGGGGAGGCAAGATCAACGGAGCAGGTCCTTCTCTTGCTAAGTCAACCTACGATCAGATGGGAAAAATTCTCTGGGGAGTTTATCCTCCGTTGAATAACTCCAGAGCGGCTTACCAAAATTCCACGGACTTTACAAATCGTGTGAACTTTGACGGCGCGGCGATTATGGGAGTTCAACTTTTTTATCTCGCGAGTGTGGACTTAGTTTGTATGGGTATGTGCGGTTTGACGATGGTTTATTTGAGCGAAGTCAACACCTACAACAACTACGTCAACGAGATGAACGTCAACACGGCTAAGGTTATCGACGAAGGCGTTAAACTGAAGGAGAAGGTAGCGGAACTTCAGTATTTGACGGACATCAACGATTCTACACAATTATTTAATATTCTAAAGTCACCGGAGTATGGTTTGAGCGCTGCGGACGTTGCGATGATCCAGAAGAAGACCGCGAGCAGCACGAGTTTGAAGGATTTGGTTTGGAAGACGAGCAACACGAACGAGATGTCGTTTAAC
>NZ_RQFA01000084.1 GCF_004770155.1 Leptospira gomenensis
GACAGCGAGAAGTATTTGAAGACGGAGGAGTGGAACCGGGACCGTATGCGTATGGTGGAGGGGATGATCCAAAACGAGATCGGTGCGATGGACGTGATCATGGGGCATATGTCCGATTACTCCGCTGCGATGTCGAAGTTTCCTCCTGCGGGTGCGGGTATGCCTCAGTATGACGTGGGCGGATTTTTGAACAAGTGGGGAGGCAAGATCAACGGAGCGGGTCCTTCTCTTTCGCAACAGGCATACAATCAGGTTCAGTTTGTTTTGTTCGGCGCGGCGCCTCCTACGACTTGGGCGCGGGCGAATTCTACGGATGCGGCTACGTTTGACGCGGCGTATTACAATCAAGCGGCGACCGTGATGGGTGTGCAGATGATGTTTCTGACTTCGATCGACGCGATTTGTATGGGGATGTGCGCGTTTAGTTTGGCGTATGCGGCGGAAGTCGGTAAGATGGGGATGTTAAACGGTGAGGTTACGAACGCAGTGAGTTCGATCAAGACGGAAGGCGAGAAGCTGAAGGAGAAGGTAGCGGAACTTCAGTATTTGACTGACATCAACGATTCTACACAATTATTTAATATTCTA
>NZ_RQFA01000085.1 GCF_004770155.1 Leptospira gomenensis
GTTTTGCCGATTCGAAATTCGTGATTTTCGATCTTCAATTGGTAAGTTTGAGATCTTGGTTGGTTCAATGTCGCTCCGCTGGATTCGGCTTGGCTTGGCTTGGCTCGACTCGATTTGACTCGATTTGACTCGATTTGATTCGACTTAGCTTGACTTGTGACTTGATTCGATTCGATCTGACCCGATCTGATTCGACTTGAGTTGACGCAGCTCAATCCGAGCTGACCCGACTCAGCTCGAACCGAACCAGAATATTTTCTCTGATTACAACGCAAGTGCCCGCGATTTTTTTCATCCGAAGCGTGACGTTCGTGCAAGCCGTGGAACCGAGTGTGGTATGGGATATTTACTGCTCAACAACGAAGAAGAAATTTCCTCTCGTTTACAAAATGACAGAAAGGAAACGGTGACCTTGCTCGTTCCGGAAGAAACCTGGCTTCGGTATAGAGAGCGATATGGGGAGGCTGCCGCGCGTCGTCTTCCGAAGAAAATTCCCGAGTTGTTGCGAACCTACGCCAAGT
>NZ_RQFA01000055.1 GCF_004770155.1 Leptospira gomenensis
GGCGGGAGCGACGACCGCGAATGCGGAGGACTCGGACCAATACATGAGACAGACGTCTTTGATGGTGAGCGCGGACGAATTTTTGGACGCGTTAGGCGTTCTTGCGAACACCCAATACGAGGCTGCGAGAGACGCGTATTTTTCCAAGGCAGAGAACTTTGTGAAGGTTACGGGGAGCGGGGAAGACCAGTTGGCCGTGAAGGTGGAATCGAAGATCGTATTGCAGGAGAGAGAGGCGTTTCTTGCGGGACTGCTCCAAAAACTCACAAACACGACGGGGGCTCCGGACGAGGTTGCGCGTAACGTGGAAACGGACATTTACCAAAAGGTTATCCACGACTATATGGGCGAGAACGGAGTTGTGACGCAACTTTTTGGAATGGAGTTGAAACAGCGTGCTGACAAACAA
>NZ_RQFA01000027.1 GCF_004770155.1 Leptospira gomenensis
GTTGTTGCGAACCTACGCCAAGTTTTTGACCGCGACCAAACGTTTGGGCAAGAAAGCGGGAACGACGTTGTATCAGCCTTCTGCCTCTATCTCTGCTTCAGTGTCTGCTGTGGCGGCGGCCGTGGACCGCCGTCGAACTTCGTTTGGTTCTGAGGCGCCGGAGGAGGGAGCGAAGGATGCGCCACCTAACAATGACCAGGCGGTTGGCGATTCTGCGGATGACGTCCGACCAGAGCTTCGTGCACTTCGAACGGAGCGAAACGGATTGTGGGGGGAGCAGAATTGGAATTTGTCGGGAGAACATGATTCGTCGAAAGAACGGGATTTGCTAGAAGATCAGAATTCGTCGGAAAACTTGGACCCGGCAGGAGAACAGAATTTGTCGAGAAAACAGGATTCGTCGGAA
>NZ_RQFA01000070.1 GCF_004770155.1 Leptospira gomenensis
TAGAACTTAAAACAATTCCTGTACGTAAAATACAAAGACGAGTTCCTAAAATTCGGATTTTTTCGCAAATGTTTTCCCACTCTTCACATAAGGTAGCCAGAAAATCCTTACCTACTCCAGAATCTTCTGTAAAAACAGAAATATTATTATCGTACGAACCATAATACCCTATTGCGGAACCTTGAAAATAAAATTTGAGTGGAGTTCCCGCAATCCTATCAATCGAATCAACTAATTTCCGAGTATAATCAATT
>NZ_RQFA01000077.1 GCF_004770155.1 Leptospira gomenensis
CGACATCGGTGTGATGGTTCGTTTGGCAAAGAACAAAATGTTAAACGACTTCAAGAAGACGTTGGACAACGACGCAATGCGCAACTATGAATTGGAGAACGGACTCTTTGATCCGAACGACGCAGTGGGTGCGTTTAACGACTTCGTTCAGGGAGTGACGAGCGGAGATTCGGCTTCGTGTTTTAACAAATCACTTGAGGATTGCGCTACTTCCGCGGTGAACTCCGGCTTGCTTGTGGGAGAAGTTCCCGGAGGAGAATACGGTGTTTGGCAGTTTAGTCAATTCTACCCGATTTTGAAAACGAAGAAGGAGATGGACAAACGCAAGGGGATGATGGACCAGGCCCGGAATGTAAGAAAGTCTGGAATGGGAAGACTT
>NZ_RQFA01000050.1 GCF_004770155.1 Leptospira gomenensis
TGTTGAGCAGTAAATATCCCATACCGCACTCGGTTCCACGGCTTGCACGAATGTCACGCTTCCGATGAAAAAAATCGCGGGCATTTGAGCTGTAATCAGAGAAAATATTCTGGTTCGGTTCGAGCCGAGTCGGGTCAGCTGCGTCAAGCCAGGTCGGATTGAGCTACGTCAACTCAAGTCGAATCGAATCAGATCGAATCAAGTCAAGTCAAGTCACAAGTCGAGCTAAGTCGAATCGAATCAAGTCGAATCGAATCAAGTCAAGTCAAGTCAAGTCGAGTCAAGCGAAGCAACATTGAACAAATCGAAATCTCAAACTTACCAATTGAAGATCGAAAATCACGAATTTCGAATCGGC
>NZ_RQFA01000067.1 GCF_004770155.1 Leptospira gomenensis
AAATTTCTTCTTCGTTGTTGAGCAGTAAATATCCCATACCACACTCGGTTCCACGGCTTGCACGAACGTCACGCTCCCGATGAAAAAAATTCGCGAACATTTGAGCTGTAATCAGAGAAAATATTCTGGTTCGGTTCGAGCCGAGCAAGTCGAATCCAGCTGCGTCAAGCCAGGTCGGATCAGATCGAATCAAGTCAAGTCACAAGTCGAGCTAAGTCGAGTCGAGTCGAGTCAAGTCAAGTCGAGCTAAATCGAATCCAGCGAAGCAACATTGAACAAATCGAAATCTCAAACTTACCAATTGAAGATCGAAAATCACGAATTTCAAATCGGCAAAACCCAAAGGCTAAC
>NZ_RQFA01000076.1 GCF_004770155.1 Leptospira gomenensis
ACGTCTCGTTGTAAAAAGGAGATTCTTCTGCAAAGTTACCCTTCTCATCCTGTCTACGAGTCACGGCGTATCCCAAACCTTCCAACACTCGCAACATCATACCGTTATTCGTATTCGACATCGCATTCGCACGGTCACGAGCTCCCTGCTCCATCTGAGAAATCAACTGTGGGTTGTTCGTAAACGTAAAACCTACGCTGTTGCTAAAACCGCCCCTCTGGTCATAGCTCAGGGTCGTTCCAGCTCCGATACCGATTCCACCTCCTGTATATACGCTACTCATCGTATACGAAGCTCCGTAACCTTTGATCGCATCGTGTCTCAGTTCAACAGGTCCAACG
>NZ_RQFA01000092.1 GCF_004770155.1 Leptospira gomenensis
CGACGTTTGTTGCGAGCGCCAACTACACCAAACTTCCAGCGCTCGCATACAAAAGCGGACAATCCACAGAAATCAAATGCGACTCCGTACGTAGTTCGAAACAAAACCCGACGGGAAACGGCACAAAACAGAAGACAAAACGAAGAAACAAAAATGAAAACGCTGTTAAAACAAATACGAATACGAATACGAAACCCGCGACGAAAAAACGTAACGAAACAAAATACGAAACGCTCCGAACATCGGCGCGAATGAAGATTCAAAACAAAACCCGCGACCAAAACGGCACAAACAGAAGACAAAACGAAGAAACAAAAATGAAA
>NZ_RQFA01000029.1 GCF_004770155.1 Leptospira gomenensis
TGCGGGAACTCCTGCGAGGACGCCCGGACAAGACAACGGAGTTCCGTCATTTAAGTCTGACTTCTTCGTTCTCTGGCCAGAAATGTCGTAACAAAATCCGATCTTCGCTGCGATTCCGTCCGACCCGAAGTCTTCCACATACAAAATCTGTCCTCTCGCGTCACGAACGATTCGTTTGCTCGTTCCGGAGCTGTGAGTTTCTGTCGTTTCAAACGGATCGTTGTAGGTCGTTGTGATCGTTGTAGGAGTCGTTTCTCCTACTGCCGTCGGTAGAATCGTCTTTTTCATTCTTCCGATCGGATCATAT
>NZ_RQFA01000090.1 GCF_004770155.1 Leptospira gomenensis
TGCGGGAACTCCTGCGAGGACGATCGGACAGGAAAACGGAGTTCCGTCATTTAAGTCTGACTTCTTCGTTCTCTGACCAGAAATGTCGTAACAAAATCCGATCTTCGCTGCGATTCCGTCCGACCCGAAGTCTTCCACATACAATATCTGTCCTCTCGCGTCGCGAACGATTCGTTTGCTCGTTCCGGAGCTGTGAGTTTCTGTCGTTTCAAACGGATCGTTGTAGGTCGTCGTGATCGTTGTAGGAGTCGTTTCTCCTACTGCCGTCGGTAGAATCGTCTTTTTCATTCTTCCGATCGGATCATAT
>NZ_RQFA01000089.1 GCF_004770155.1 Leptospira gomenensis
TTTCATTTTTGTTTCTTCGTTTTGTCTTCTGTTTGTGCCGTTTTGGTCGCGGGTTTTGTTTTGAATCTTCATTCGTGCCGATTTTCGGAGCGTTTCGTCTTTTGTTTCGTTACTTTATTTTGCGTTACGTTTTCCGTCGGGTTTGCTTCGAATTACGTACGGAGTCGTATCTGATTTCTGTGGATTGTCCGCTTTTGTATGCGCGCGCTGGAAGTTTGGTGTTGTCGGCGCTCGCAACAAACGTCGATCATTGCTTCTAAACTCGTGTTCTTTTGTTACTGTTAAACTCCGCTCTTGTTAC
>NZ_RQFA01000043.1 GCF_004770155.1 Leptospira gomenensis
CCTCAAGATCCAATCTCGAGTTGGATTGAAGGTGATATTGAACTGAACTATTTTTCTGGATTCGAGATGAATGAAGGCAAGAAGAAACAACGTAGATCCGCAAACCGTGTTGATGCGACAAAGATCCATTGCGACTGTCTGTGCTTGGATTTGAGAGATCAACCGCAGCCACGCGCTCCAATTTCCTCGAAATGGTTTGTATGATTTTAGAATTCTTTTGATGATTCGTTTCACGGAACTTAAGGAAATATCAAATCCTAAAAGTAAAAGCTCTGAATGAATTCTGGAAGCTCCCCA
>NZ_RQFA01000096.1 GCF_004770155.1 Leptospira gomenensis
ACGAATCATGTTCTCCCGACAAATTCCAATTCTGCTCCCCCCACAATCCGTTTCGCTCCGTTCGAAGTGCACGAACCCCTGGTCGGACGCCATCCGCAGAATCGCCAGTCGCCTGGTCATTGTTAGGTGGCACATCCTTCGCTCCCTCCTCCGGCGCCTCAGAACCAAACGAAGTTCGACGGGCTGCGGCCGCCGCCACAGCAGACGCTAAAGCAGAGGTAGAGGCAGAAGGTTGATACAACGTCGTTCCCGCTTTCTTGCCCAAACGTTTGGTCGCGGTCAAAAACTTGGCGTA
>NZ_RQFA01000087.1 GCF_004770155.1 Leptospira gomenensis
GAGAGCGATATGGGGAGGCTGCCGCGCGTCGTCTTCCGAAGAAAATTCCCGAGTTGTTGCGAACCTACGCCAAGTTTTTGACCGCGACCAAACGTTTGGGTAAGAAAGCGGGAACGACGTTGTATCAGCCCTCTGCCTCTGCTTTAGCGTCTGCTGTGGCGGCGGCCGCGGCCCGTCGAACTTCGTTTGGTTCTGAGACGCCGGAGGAGGGAGCGAAGGATGCGCCACCTAACAATGACCAGGCGACTATCGATTCTGCGGATGAGGTAAGTCCAGGGGTTCGCGCACT
>NZ_RQFA01000065.1 GCF_004770155.1 Leptospira gomenensis
AACTACGTACGGAGCCGCATCTGATTTCTGTGGATTGTCCGCTTTTGTATGCGAGCGCTGGAAGTTTGGTGTTGTCGGCGCTCGCAACAAACGTCGATCATTGCTTCTAAACTCGTGTTCTTTTGTTGCTGGTAAACTCCGCTCTTGTTACAAAAGATCGCATCGCCTTTTCTAAGTTTCGATTGGTTTCGCTTCAGAGTAAACCGCAATGCGGCAGACGATTGAGTGGATGTTAGAATGTTCGCCGGCTCTGTAGCCTTTGGGTTTTGCCGATTTGAAATTCGTG
>NZ_RQFA01000011.1 GCF_004770155.1 Leptospira gomenensis
AACCTACGCCAAGTTTTTGACCGCGACCAAACGTTTGGGCAAGAAAGCGGGAACGACGTTGTATCAACCTTCTGCTTTAGCGTCTGCTGTGGCGGCGGCCGCGGCCCGTCGAACTTCGTTTGGTTCTGAGGCGCCGGAGGAGGGAGCGAAGGATGCGCCACCTAACAATGAGCAGGCGGTCGGTGATTCTGCAGATGAGGTAAGTCCAGAGCTTCGTGCACTTCGAACGGAGCGAAACGGATTGTGGGGGGAGCAGAATTGGAATTTGTCGGGAGAACAT
>NZ_RQFA01000054.1 GCF_004770155.1 Leptospira gomenensis
AAGAAGACCGCGAGCAGCACGAGTTTGAAGGATTTGGTTTGGAAGACGAGCAACACGAACGAGATGTCGTTTAACGATCTTGCGGGGAGCGACGGTTTGCGTATGGCCGGTCAGAAGGCGATCCATGATTCGTACGGAAACTATATCCGTTCGGAGAAGGATACGAATGCGAGCCGAGCGGATGCGGTGTTTCGAACGGCGGCGGGAGCTACGACCGCGAATGCGGAGGACTCGGACCAATACATGAGACAGACGTCTTTGATGGTGAGCGCGGA
>NZ_RQFA01000083.1 GCF_004770155.1 Leptospira gomenensis
TCCGGAAGATCTGATCGGGAGTTTTGACGGTTTTGTAAGCAGTGTGCAGGACGGCCAGAACGTATCCTGCGCGTCAAAGTCGGCTAAAGACTGTATAGAGCTTGCAGCAAATTCCGGAACGTTAGTGGGAGAAGTTCCCGGAGGAGCGTATGGTGTTTGGCAGTTTAGTCAATTCTACCCGATTTTGAAAACAAAGAAGGAGATGGACAAACGCAAGGGGATGATGGACCAGGCCCGGAATGTAAGAAAGTCTGGAATGGGAAGACTT
>NZ_RQFA01000091.1 GCF_004770155.1 Leptospira gomenensis
TCTACTTTTTGAGGAGATAGAAGCCAAAAAAAGACTAACAAAATATTTTCGAGAATAAACAGAAACAACCAAGTGTTACAGTAACAATGATTAGGTGACTCCACCGCACCAAATTGTGCAACAAACTAAAGCCCTACCACCAAAAACGGAACGTAAATACTTCCAGATTATAATCTCAAATTTTTTGCGACAACAGGCTGACGTTTTTTGAAACACTTTTTCCAAATTCACATTGTATTCTAAGAACAAGAAATCA
>NZ_RQFA01000012.1 GCF_004770155.1 Leptospira gomenensis
TCGATCATTGCTTCTAAACTCGTGTTCTTTTGTTACTGTTAAACTCCGCTCTTGTTACAAAAGATCGCATCGGCCTTTTCTAAGTTTCGTTTGGTTTTGCTTCAGGGTAAACCGCAATGCGTCAGACGATTGAGTGGATGTTAGAATGTTAGTCGGCTCTGTTGGCCCTTGGGTTTTGCCGATTCGAAATTCGTGATTTTCGATCTTCAATTGGTAAGTTTGAGAT
>NZ_RQFA01000009.1 GCF_004770155.1 Leptospira gomenensis
GTCCAGGGGTTCGCGCACTTCGAACGGAGCGAAACGGATTGTCGGGGGAGCAGAATTGGAATTTGTCGGGAGAACAGGATTCGTCGGAAGATCAGGACTCGTCGAAGGGGCAAGAGCCGATGTCGTCGTCGGAGTCCGGCGGCGCTTCTGGCACTCGCGCTGCGGGGCAGCGATCTGCGGAAAAGAAAACAATGAGACGAATCAATGTTCGGTT
>NZ_RQFA01000017.1 GCF_004770155.1 Leptospira gomenensis
AAATACGAACCTCATCAAACCCGTTGCGCGGCGCGCATACTTCGCGCTCTTTTTGTTTTGCGTTGCACCGCGCTCACCCGTGTGACAACACCATACCGCTCTTCTCGTATAAGATCCCGTGGTTGCGGTTGCGCGGCCGTTTGGCACAAACGTCCATCTCGCTCCCTCTTACATTTCCTGCGTGAGCGGGCCGCAGGGCGCGAAGCGTCCTCG
>NZ_RQFA01000003.1 GCF_004770155.1 Leptospira gomenensis
CGCCGGGCTCCGACGACGACATCGACTCTTGCCCCTTCGCCGGGTCCTGATCTTCCGACGAATCCTGTTTTCTCGACAAATTCTGCTCTCCCGCCGGGTCCAAGTTTTCCAGCGAATTCTGATCTTCCGCCGAATCCCGTTCTCCCGACAAATTCCAATTCTGCTCCCCCGACAATCCGTTTCGCTCCGTTCGAAGTGCGCGAACCCCTGGAC
>NZ_RQFA01000093.1 GCF_004770155.1 Leptospira gomenensis
GTTTGGGCAAGAAAGCGGGAACGACGTTGTATCAGCCTTCTACCTCTGCTTCAGCGTCTGCTGTGGCGGCGGCCGCGGCCCGTCGAACTTCGTTTGGTTCTGAGGCGCGGCTGGAGGAGGAGGGAGAGAAGGATGCGCCACCTAACAATGACCAGGCGACTATCGATTCTGCGGATGAGGTAAGTCCAGGGGTTCGCGCACT